>JBBIGR010000025.1:0-66656 GCA_037447435.1 Fibrobacteria bacterium | reverse complement strand
ACGTTCTCCCATTTTGCCTCCGGAAACTGTAAACATATTTCCGGACTAGACCGCCATCGCCCGGGTGTGGTCCATCGGAAACATCGACACGCTTGCCTGGCGCGATTCGACGCATTTTAAAATGATCGCAACGCAAAACGAAGACCGTTTTCTGGAATCAAAATACGGGCATTCCGAAAAGGGCATGATCAATTACCGCACCTTCAATGTTCACCTTGCCGCATTTATCGTCGGCGCAGGCAAGGATTCCTGCCGCGTCGGCATTCTTGCGCAGGGCATCGTGAAAAATCCCATGCCGCAATGGCTTGTCAAAATGGCCATCAAAATCATTCTCCCGCAGCTCATGAACGATTTGCAAAAAGAAATAACCAGAAGAAGGGAAGCCAAAATGCCGCCGCGTCCCACCTGGTATTCCAAAGCCGTCAAATCGCTTCGATCGTTTTTTTCCACAAATTTGTTCGGTAACTGATTCGAACTTCTAGTTTTTCTTGAGCTAAAGGCTTTTTGTCGGGGCGTTGTGGTATGCTGTTGTTATCCTATATTATTTTCCAAAACCCATTTTCGTTTCGCTTTTAGGTGAATAATGAGGATGTGTCATTTCCGATTTCGGTTGAAACAAACTTTTAAGTGCATTAAAAGTAATTTGTATTTGACGGTCATGAATATTCAATCTTCAATTTAGTAAACCGGTCACAACTTGTGACCAGTTGATCTTTCTCACTAATATCAAGTTGAAACATAAAATCCTCAGGAAACCGTTTTTTATTGCGTTTTACTGCTTGGTTCAAGGCTTTTGTTGGTACGCCATACAATCCTGCTAGGTCGTGGTCAATCATGAATTTTTTGCCACGGAAAATAAAAATCCTATTTTCAATTGTTTCCTGAGGAACTATATCCGACATGAATTTCTCCTTTTTAAAAGGGTGTAGGCTCAGAAGTAAACAATATAACACGATGCAAAATGCTACGGGATCAATCGCTCATGGTTTGTGGCCAGGCATTTGAGGGTAATTGCTGGACAAAGTTCAAGAAATTGTATTACGATGCTTGGTGGTCTCCCATTGCGTATCAGTATGGTACAAATGCAGCATGGGACATTGCAGGACAACAAGGTGAAGACGACAAGATATACAATTTTACCCAGCTTAAAAACGGTAATTTGGTTTTTGTTGGCAAACGGGGTTTTGGTTTGGGAATGTGGTCGTTTGTCACCGATTCCACGGGCAAGAATGTTTTATGCGAAATTATAACCCCAATACCATATAAATCCGATCCTGCCTTTTCCGTCCGTCAGATCGGTAACCGTCTGGTTATTTCCCAAGTGAATTTGGCCTGGGCTTTAGGGGCAAATCACGAATTGCCCGCGGGTGATATGAAAATTTCGTTATTTGATTTGGCGGGAAGAAAAATGTTGTGCCACGTTCTTGTAGGGGCACAGCATGCTGTGCCCGATTCTAATTCATCTATTAATCTCGACATCTCCCATCTCCCCAAAGGCCTTTATTTTGTACGTATCAAAACCGAATCAGGGGTTTCTGCAACGAGGGTGGTTATTAAATAAATATTAATTACGAAAAGGAAATTGGGAATTACGAACGAAGATTCTTGTTTCAGATATAGGTATTAAACTTTAATTTTGTCAGCTGGGATTTTTTCTACACGGCCGTTTTGCCAAACGGCAATCGACCTGCCTGCTTTTTTATGTTCAAGGACTGCCTTTTTAACACCTTCAGAAATACCCTTGTGGATATTGTCGAGAATTTCTCTTTCACTTTTTATTGTCATAAATAAACCCCCGATATTGTTTTCCAGATGTCAGGTGAAACGGTTTTCATTGTCTCTTTGGATGATTTTTCGGCAATCAGTTTGATTTCAGAATAAGAATTATCATAAAAAGCCCAGGTATCTGCTATTGGTGCATAAAGGTTAAAGAAATTCTTGAGCCCGCGCTCATATCGCATTCTAATAATTTTATCAGGAACATAATGACCTCCACTTTCAACTCGCTGAGCAACCCGAGCAATTGAAAGATCGGGAGTCTGAAGCCAAATATAAATCAGATGAATCCTGAATCCGCCATTTTTACAATGCTTTAAAAACGGTACAAAGCTACGTGATGCCATGGTAGTTTCGAATGCAAACGTTTCTCTTTTTTCCGCAAGTTCCCGGATTCGTTTTAGCATCAAACGGCCAGCATCAATGGTAACTTCGCTCGGCCTAAATGGTGATAGCGCTGCTGCGATGGCATCAGCATTTACATATTCATAGCAATCTATCGGCAGAGGCATAATGTTCATTGCAGCCGTTGTTTTGCCGGCACCATTAGGGCCGCCAATCATATATAATACAGGGTTAGCATTCATATAGAATTAAAATACCTCAAAAATTCTTTTTTGATCTTAAAAATCATCTTAATCAGCGTAATCAGTGGTTCAGACAATTTTTAATTCTATCATCCTTTAATCCTATCAATCCTAACGAAGTCCCTTTGTGGGATTCAGACAATTACAAAAAAGGCCGCGGATTTCTCCGCGGCCTTTTTCCTATTATCTGAAAATCGCTTACTTCGCGAAATTCATCTGCGACATTCTCACATACGAGTTATACCGCCATTTTGCATTTGTTTCCGCTGCAGCAAACAATTCGCCGGCTTCTTTGGGGAAAGCCTTTGAAAGCGATGTGTAGCGTACTTCGGTCTGGAGGAATTTCTGGAAATTCGCCCAGTTCGGTTCTTTCGAATCAAGCTGGAACGGGTTCTTTCCTTCGTTTTCCAGAAGCGGATTGTAACGGTACATGCTCCAGTAACCGCATTCTGCGGCCATCTCGGCCTGCATCTGCGAATTTCCCATATTGCGGAAGCCGTGATTGATACACGGTGCGTACGCGATGATAAGAGACGGCCCCGCGTAAGCTTCGGCTTCGCGGATTGCTTTGAGATACTGGCTCTGGTTGGCGCCCATATTTACCTGTGCGACATACACGTAGCCGTAGCTCATGGCGATCATACCGAGATCTTTTTTGCGGATGCGTTTGCCCGATGCCGCGAATTTCGCAACAGCGGCGACAGGAGTGGACTTGGAAGCCTGCCCGCCGGTATTGGAATACACTTCGGTGTCCACAACGAGGATGTTTACATCCGCGCCGCTGGCGACAACATGGTCCAAACCGCCGAAGCCGATATCGTACGCCCAGCCGTCTCCGCCGAAAATCCATATGGATTTCTTGACAAGATACTGCTTGAGCTTGAGAATTTCGTCAACGAATTTGCCGCTTTCGTTCTTGAGGGCCGCAAGCACTTTTTCCGATGCGATCTTGGATTTGTTCGCATCGTTTTTATCTGCGAGCCAGCTGGTGAACGCTTCTTTTGTTTCCGGCTTGACGCTGTCCATTGCGCCGGTCATGTAATTGGCGATCTGATCGCGAATCTGGCTAACGCCGGTGGCCATACCGAAACCGTATTCCGCATTGTCTTCGAACAGGGAGTTTGCCCAAGCCGGGCCTTTTCCTGCCGCGTTTTTGGTATACGGTGACGACGGTGAAGATCCGCCGTAAATCGAGGTGCAACCCGTCGCATTGGCGATCATCATACGGTCGCCGAACATCTGGGTGATGAGCTTGATATACGGTGTTTCGCCGCAGCCCGCGCATGCGCCCGAAAATTCGAACAACGGCTGTGAAAACTGGGAGTTCTTGACGTTTGCGTCTTTGGGAACCAACGTGTCTTTGTAGGAAACGTTCTTTGCAATGTAGTTCCAGCGTTCGATCTCGACTGCCTGTGAAGCAATGGGCTTCATGACAAGCGCTTTGGTCTTGGCTGGGCAGCGTTCCGCGCAGTTGCCGCAACCGGAGCAGTCGAGCGTACTTACCTGGATTTTAAACTGCAAACCCTTGAGTGCGGGACCCATGGCGGGAAGCGTTTTTGTTCCGGCCGGTGCGCCTTTCAATTCCTGTTCGTTAAACAGGAACGGACGGATACAGGCATGCGGACAAACGTATGCGCACTGGTTGCACTGGATGCAATTCTCAGGAATCCATTCGGGAACATTCACCGCGATGGCGCGCTTTTCATATGCCGATGTACCGGCAGGAAGCGTACCGTCTTCGCGGCCTTTGAAAATGCTTACCGGCAGGTCGTCGCCTTTGAGCTTTGTCACGGGCATTACGAAGCTGCTGATGAATTCGGGAACATCGCCATACCCAACGGCCTTGGCAACGGCAAGGTTTTTCCAGTCGCCGGGGATTTCGATTTTGGTGAATTCCGTACCGCGGTCGATGGCGGCATTATTCATGGTCACTATTTCTTCGCCTTTTTTGGCATACGACTTCACGACCATCTTCTTCATTTCTTTTTCAGCAAGCGTATAGTCGATGACGTTGGAAATTTTGAAGAACGCTGCCTGCATGATGGTGTTGGTGCGATTGCCCAAACCAAGATCTTCGGCGATTTTCGTGGCATTGATGATATAGAACTTGATATCGTTTTCTGCCATATATTTCTTCATGTAGTCGGGAATGTTCTTTTTGGTTTCTTCCTCGCTCCAAATGGTATTGAGCAGGAATGTGCCGCCCTTTTTCAAACCTTTGAGCATGTCGTATTTGTCGAGATACGAAAGAACATGGCATGCGACAAAGTCGGGAGTGGTAACCAAATAGGTCGAACGGATAGGGGTGTCGCCGAAACGCAGATGCGAAATCGTGACGCCGCCCGATTTCTTGGAATCGTAGGCGAAATATGCCTGGCAGTACTTGTCGGTGGTTTCACCGATGATCTTGATGGAGTTCTTGTTCGCCCCGACGGTACCGTCCGAACCCAGGCCGTAAAACTTGGCCTGGAACGTGCCTGCGGGAACAACATTGACTTCAGGAAGAATAGGAAGCGATAAGAACGACACGTCGTCGGTGATTCCGACGGTGAAACCGTTTTTAGGTTCCTTCATGGCCATATTCTCGAAAACCGAGAAAATCTGCGCAGGTGTCGTGTCTTTTGATGAAAGTCCGTAGCGTCCGCCAACGATGAGCGGGGCGTTCTGCTTTCCGTAGAACAAGTCTTTAATATCAAGGTACAACGGTTCGCCGTTTGCGCCCGGTTCTTTGGTACGGTCGAGCACGGTGATGCGTTTGACAGATGCCGGCATGGCTTTGAAGAAATATTTTGCCGAGAACGGACGATACAAATGAACCGCAAGCAATCCGACCTTTTGTCCTTTTGCAATCAATGCATCGACGACTTCACGGGTTGTTTCGGTAACGGAACCCATTGCCACAACGACATTCTCTGCATTGGGATCGCCGTAATAGTCGAACGGCTGATATTTGCGTCCGGTAACCTTGCCGAGTTCTTCCATATAATGAGCCACGATGTCCGGCACTGCATCGTAAAACAGGTTTGCCGCCTCGCGTGCCTGGAAGTAGATGTCGGGGTTCTGAGCTGTTCCGCGCGTTACGGGATGTTCGGGATTCAGCGCATTGTCGCGGAACGCCTGGACTGCATTTTTGTCAAGCAGTTTGTCGAGATCGGCCATATCGACAGCTTCAATTTTCTGGATTTCGTGCGAAGTACGGAAACCGTCGAAGAAATGAAGGAACGGAATGCGCGACTTGATGGATGCCAAATGCGCGACAGCGGCCAAATCCATTATTTCCTGGACCGAGCCTGTTGCGAGCATTGCAAAACCTGCCTGACGTGTGCTCATGACGTCGCTGTGGTCGCCGAAAATCGATAAAGCCTGTGCTGCAAGCGATCGTGCAGAAACATGGAAAACACCGGGAAGCAATTCACCGGCGATTTTATACATATTCGGAATCATCAGGAGCAAACCCTGGGAAGCTGTATAAGTCGTGGTCAAGGCACCGGCTTGCAAGGAACCGTGTACCGCACCGGCCGCGCCTGCTTCGCTTTGCATTTCAGTGACTTTAACGACAGAGCCGAAAATGTTTTTTCGTCCCTGAGATGCCCATTCGTCCACATATTCTGCCATGGTGGAAGACGGGGTGATCGGGTAAATTGCGGCAACTTCGCTGAACATATACGCTATATGCGCAGCAGCATAGTTACCATCGCAAGTAATAAATTTTTTAGCCATTACAATGCTCCCTTCGAGCGGAAAAAGTGAAGGGCTTTCGCCCTAAAAGAACCAAAACGAAAAGTCTATTAAAATACATGTTTCCTCTGCGATTTTCAAGGAATCGGCCCCTAAAATTTCAGAGTTTAGTAAAGGGGAATTATACCATGATTCAATTTTATTTACAGCATCTTTTTTTTGGTAATTACGATTGAGACTTCCGGAATTTCGAGATATAAAATTCGGAAAATCATCAGGTCAGGACTCGGATAAAACAATACGTACAACCTGAAAAAAAAATAATCTGATTATTTCTTTGAGACGAAGGGGGCAATGGTAATGGTGGAGTCATAGCAGTATGAGCCGTGATTCGAAAAACAATCCAAAATATCGATCTGAAACGAATCCGCGGCCGTATGTCCAAAACCGAAAAAAATGACACCGGGCATTCCGGGAAACGTTGTGAACGACAAGTCATCCAGACTGTCTTTTTTTTCATGCCTGTGCATTTCTAAAGCTTTGCCGTTCCGGAATGCCGTTGCTTTTAATAGTTCGTGGTTTGCCCGGACATTATCGTTTTTTGCGCGCAGGGCAAAGAAGGGGCCGTCGCCTTCGGTGAGCTTTGTAATGGAAAAAGACCCGCAACGCGTATCTATTGCCAGTTGCTGTTCTTTTCCGTTAATGAGGACTTTCGACCAGAGGGGAATTACCGGTGCGCTGCAGCCGGTAATAAACAAAAATGAAGCTATGGTTCCCAAAAACAATAACGCAATTTTTCCAACGGGGCGAGTCGGCATGTCCTTTACACTTTCTCCAGCTTTTCATACGTGTCCCAACCGTTGATGGCCACGATTTCATCCGGATGATACCGTACTATGGGCAACTCGACGGGATGGTATTTTGTCGGCACCGCGTTCTTCTTGACAAGATTTAATGCCAATGCCACGCCGTACACGATCGCTTCCGGGCGAGGAGGGCAGCCGGGAATGTAATAGTTGACAGGAATGACTTTCTCGACGGGGCCGATGATATTGTACGAATCGTACCAGACTCCGCCGCCGCAGGCGCAAGACCCGATGGCAAACACGAGCTTGGGATTGGGCATCGCATCATAGGCGCGTTTTAAAGCAGGAGCGGTTGCAAGACCGGCAGGCCCCTGGAATAGCATCACATCGGCATGGCGCGGAGACCCGACAAGCTTGATACCGAAACGTTCGACATCGTAATAGGGAGTCAAAACGTTGACAACTTCGATATCGCATCCATTGCATCCGCCGCTATTGCAGTGATATACCCACAGCGAACGTCCGAAATATTTTTTCAAAAAATTTTGCAGCATGCGCACTCCGGTTAGCAAATATATATGTTACCCCATGCGAAGCATGAGGCTAGTCCACGGTTATTTCAATGTCGTCGGTAACTTTGTCCGAGTCAAGATATGCCCTTGATTTATATATCCACAATTCCCCTTCGCAATCGTCTTCGCGGTATCCCTTCATCATAAGCTGGTCCAATGCGCCGCCCGCTTTAAAGCAACGTCCGCAGCGTTGGCACGTTCCCATCCAAATGTCAAGGTCCTGCGAAATATCGCGGATGTTTTCCGAGGCGTTTTCGTATTCCTTGCTCATGGTGATCGCTTTTTCCGGGCACAAATCGGCGCATCGTCCGCAATAGGTGCAGCGACGGCCGATATACTTGACAACACGTATTTCCTGGCATTTGTCCGTGATCAGGATTTCCCGGGCCGGACAATTATTCGCGCATCCCGCGCAACCGACGCATTTGAGCGGATCAAATACCGGCCGTCCGCGAAAGCGTTCCGGAACCGGCTTGGGGTCGACCGGATAGGAAAGCGTCACTCTTCCGGCTCTCAGGCACAATATTGCTTCCTTTATCTTGCTTACAAATGACATTGTCGTCTCCTTACAGTCCGAACAAAGAAAGCGACAGGCATCCTATCGCTGCAAAAAACAACATTGCATAATAGCGAACAACCTGATCGATGCGATAACGGGCATGCGTCGCGGCAACCAGTGTGACCAAAAGGACGATTCCGATTTGGCATGCGATAAAAATCAAAACGTCCAGAATTCGAAGTCCGGTTGCGATATGCGGAATAAAGAGCGCGGTGAACAGTCCGGCGTACACGAAGAGTTTTATCATGTGCGAATATTTAAACATTGCGAGTTTGGGCCCCGAATACTCGATGAGCGGTCCTTCCATGATTTCCGTTTCAGCCTCGGTGACGTCGAACGGCGCACGACCCACAAACGCCTGCAACGCGAATAACATCACTCCGAGCATCAAAAGGCCGGAAGAAATGCCGCCCTGATATACGGCGCCGAAGAATACCGCATCCAGGCGGAGTGAACCCGATTTTACCGCAGCCATGACAACCGTGACGGCAAACAGCGGTTCAAGGGTCATCATCGCCATCATTTCACGGCTCATCCCGATAATGGAATACGTTGACCCCGCAGACAACCCTGCAAGCAGGACTGCGATGCCCGCAAGCGACAAAAGATAAATCATTTGAATCGAATCCGCATTTCGCGAAAACGGGCTGTGCCCGGTGATCGGCACGAATAATACCACGCAAAGCATAACGGAAAGAGACAACAAAGCGCTGAATCGTTGCATAATCGGAACGCTGCCGACCTCGATATCGTCCTTGATAAGCAATTTGGCTATGTCCATATAAGGCTGAAAAACGGGCGGCCCTTTACGCGACTGGACAATTGCGGTTATTTTCCGTACCACGCCTTCAAACAGCGGGGCCAAAACCAAAGCAAGCGCTATGTTGCATAGTGCGCTCAGAATCGTTAGTATTGATGTCATACGTGTTTCCTCACAACGACCTTTATGTCCTTCTTATTGACGATATCGTTTTTCGGGTGCCAGATTTTCATTGTGCCGGTTTTTATGTCCACGATTTCCATTCGGTCCGTGCAGGAGAAACAAGGATCGATGCTTCCTAAGGTTATGGTCATATCGGAAAGCCGCTGATCCTTGATCATTGCCGGAATTCCCTGAAGGTTCTGATACGTCGGCGCGCGAACGCGCCAGCGATGCGGCCTGTTGTTTTCGCCGGTCACCACGAAATGATGCGCTTCTCCGCGCGGCGCCTCCACCGACGATAGGCCGATGCGGTGGCTGGGCAATTCGCTTTGCGGTTCGCATGCGATCGGGCCGTCGGGCATGATGTTCAGGCATTGACGGATTATGCGAATCGATTCGAACACCTCGAGCGTGCGGACCACGATCCGGCCCCACACATCGGCGGTGTCGGCGGTCACGACGTCGAATTCCACTTTGTCATACGCGGCGTACGGATGATCGCGGCGTGCGTCGATCGCAACGCCCGCGGATCGTGCGATTGGGCCCAAAAGCCCCAGGTCCTTGACAAGTTGCTTGTCCGCAACGCCGATGCCGCGCGTACGGGCCTGTATGTTTTTATCGCCTTTAATGGCGTTATAGGCGCCGGTCCATTCTTTTTCGAGTTTGTTAAGCACCGCGTTGAGCTCGGCTTTCAGCTCGGGCGTAATGTCCCAGCGGACACCGCCGATCAGGCACAACGCGTACGTCTTTCTGTTGCCGGTGATTTTTTCCGATATCCACATGATGGGTTCGCGAATGCGGAAAGCCTGCATGAAAAGCGTATCGAATCCAAGGATGTGCGAAGCTAATCCCACCCATAGCATATGACTGTGCAGTCGTTCTATTTCAAGCATGATGGTGCGGATGAATTCCGAACGGGGCGCCGGCGTTATTGCAGCCGCCTGTTCGACCGCCTGGGCATAGGTGACCGCATGCACGCAGCCGCAAATTCCGCAGATTCGCTCTGCAAGCATGGGAATTTCATTATAGGTCATTACCGAGTCGGCAAGTTTTTCGATGCCTCTGTGCACCATAAACCCGCGGTATTCGCAGCCGCGTATGACTTCGCCTTCGACGAACAGTCTGAAATGTTCTGGTTCGTCAAGAGTGGGGTGGAACGGCCCGAACGGCACGACCGTCGTATTGGGCGGCGCTGCGTCGAAGGGATATGTTTTTGTCGGATCATAATCTTTGGGTTTGATGTTCCAGGGGACATCTTTACGGAGCGGATGAAGGTTTTCGGGCCATCCGTCCGATAAAACGAGCCGTTTGGGATTTACCATTCCCGTCGGCGTGATGCCGACGAGGTCCCGCATTTCGCGTTCGCTCCATCCCGCGGCCGGGATGAGGTCCGAAATGCTCGGCAGCGTCGGGTCTGTTTCCGGCATGGGAACCATAAGGCTGAGAAGCACGTTGCCCTTGTCGAATGCGAAGTCGTGCGATACGAGGTACCCGCCCGAAACATCCCGGTCGTCGATGCCGATACCAACGCAATATCGCGCATCGCATTCCCGGAAAATGTAATTCGCGACTTCCCGAAGAGACTCGCGGTTGATGTATACGATAAGCCGGTTGTCTCGCGGAATATCCGTTCTCACCACTGCGCCGGCAAAACGCTTGTCTATTTGGTCAACAATTTCACGGGCTTTCATGAATACGGTTTCCTATTTGTGTTTTTGGCTGAATAAATGTTTGACTTCGCCATATAAATTATGCGCGCCATAGCGATGAATGTCGGCTTCGGCATCGTAACCGCACAACCAGACGTCGCCGGTTTTGCGGGTCGCATTGCCCAACTTTGAAATAAGGAATGCCAATGCAAAGAGCAACAGGATCGACCCTGCTATCGCAAGCGGGACGAACAACGCGGCGCCATTGCCGATCGAAATTCCTGCAAAAAGGGTATTTGCCTCAACGTGCAATCGGGGAAGGAATTGCGAAACTCCTGCCGGGCCCGATGCAATGGCCTTGTCTAAAAACAAGTAGGCAAAACCCGGAACAAGGCCTAAAATAACACAAACAAAAGCAAGAACGACCTGGGGTATTTGCATAAGCGCTCCGGCCTCGACGATCTTGCCGTTTTCCGTTTGTTTCTTTACAAGTGTGCTTGGTCTCGATAAAAAAGTCATGCCGAAAAATTTCATAAACGAGGCCAGTGTGAGCGCGCTTGTCAAAATGCCGAAGAGTCCGCACAGCGCAAGGATTCCCGCATGTTTACCGCCTAAAATTGTCGCCGTGTAAATACTCCATTTGCTGGCAAAACCGTTGAACAGCGGAACACCGGCTATGGAAAATGAGGCGATCAGACAGGTGACTGCGGTCAGCGGCATGAATTGCATGAGGCCGCCGAGTTTGTTTAAGTCTTGCGTATGCGTTGCTTTCAGAATGGTGCCGGCATTGAAAAACAACAGGCTTTTAAACAGCGCATGGTTGATTGTGTGAAATAATGCGCCCAGCAATGCGATTGTCGCCAGCGTTCCGGCAACAGGTCCGAGCGGAAGCAACATGAGGCTTGCACCGAGGCCTAAAACGATATAGCCGACTTGACCGATGCTATGAAAAGCCAACAGCCTTTTGGTTTGTTCCTGTTTCAAGGCCTGGAATGTCCCCACGACCAAAGTAACCGTTCCGACAATTGCCAACAGACCGCCCCAAAAAGCCGGAGAAAAACCGCGCACCGACGCATTGGGAACAAGCCAGAAAAACGTCCGTATCAATCCGTAAATGCCGGTTTTTATCATGACGCCCGAAAGTAACGCGCTTACCGGCGACGGCGCCGCCGGATGTGCATCAGGGAGCCAGGCAAGCCCGAACGGCCAAATACCGGCTTTAATGCCGAAGCCTATGAGCATGAGAAGCAATGCCGGGAAAAGTGCGTGGGGATGCATTCCTTCCGAAAGGATCTGATTACGCAACGTGTCAAAGTCGAATCGCGGCAATCCCGCCATACGTTCAGGAATATGTCCGGTGTAAACAAGCACCGCGGATCCTGCCATGATAAGCAGACAGGCGATTTCCATTATAATAAGGTATTTATTTGCGGCCTTGACGTTTTCGGGCTTTTTATATTCGAAACGGATAAGCGCAAACGAGGGAATGGTCATAAGCTGCCAGAAAACGCAGAAAAACACCATGGTGTCCGTAACGGTCACAATGCCGTACATGCCGGCAATGAACAAAAGAAACCAGGGATAATATCTTCCCAAATGATAATCGGGGTAATGGTCCATATAGGAAATCGAATACAATGCGGCCATTGTGGACACAATGGAAATAAGGGCCAAAAACACCGCGCCAAGTCCGTCAACGTAAAACCGCAGTGTCGAACCCCACAGGGAAAAGGCTTTGATGATCACGGGTTCGCACGGACCGCTTAAAATCACCGAGACCGATGCGCACAGCGTAGCCGTACTTGCAGCAAGGGTAATGATGAACGTCACCCATCCGGCCAATTTTCTATTGCCGGATAATAATAATACCAGAACGGATCCTGCCATGAGTAATAGCATGGCGGTATGAATAATGCCGAGCGGGTTCATTTGCATACGTATTCCTTATTCGTCGCAGAAGGCATTGCGGTCAGGGTGTCTGCAATGCAACGCGACAGCATTTCTATAGTGTTAAAGACTCCGGTGCTTATGCCGGAGCTGCTTATTGCAATGGATTGCGGCTGAATGCCGATAAGCCAGACTTGCGACTGCGTCGTATCGCGTACGATTGCGGCAAGGGTTGCCAAAGACATTTTATGCGTGGAAACCTGGGGAAACATCGAAACGATTTGCATGGCATCCAAAAACGCGAATGCCCCCGCTTCTGCGCCGATTTCCACTGCGTCAAGAAAAACTATCGAGTCGAAGCCTTTGTCGCGTATCGTTGGCAGGACTTTTTCCGGGGTCATGCCGCCGAAAAATACATTGTCAACGCCAGCCCGCTCTAAAAGGGTACCAAGTACCATGCCGGCCCCGTCGTCGGCGCGGTCGGAGTTGCCGATTGCGCAAAACGCGGTTTTGCCCGCGCATATTTTTCCAAGAGCCAAACAAATATCGTCTGTCATATCACTTCGCCGAGCTTTCGGATCTGTTCAAGGGTGAATACCGGTCCGTCGGTGCAAACGTACGCAACACCGATGCAGCAATGGCCGCATTTGCCCACGCCGCATTTCATGTACCGCTCCAAGGTCGAAACCATGTTTTGGTCTTTAAATCCCATGTTGAGCAAGTCGGCAAGGACGAAGCGGAACATGATAGGCGGACCGCAAACGAAGACGGTCGTATTGTTCACGGGCATTTCAACGCCGGGCAATTTGAACAAACTTCCGACAACGCCGACATTTCGTTTCCAGGAATCGTCCGCTTTATCCACCGTCAAATAACATTCGAATCCTTTGTCCTCTTGCCATTGGGAAAGGTTTTCCGTGTACATTAGATCGCTCGGGGTCCTCGAACCGTAAAAAACCTGAATTTTCCCGAATTTGCTCCTGTTGTGGAGCGCGTAGATGATGACCGACCGCAACGGGATAAGCCCGATGCCGCCCGCAACGATGATGAGGTTCCGGCCTTCATATTGCTTCATAGGAAAACCGTTGCCGTAAGGCCCGCGTACGCCGAATTTGTCTCCGACCTTAAGCGAATGCATCGCATTGGTGACGCTGCCTACTTTACGGGTTGTAAAGAAAAGCCGGTCTTCAGTGGGGCTCGGCGGCAGCGATATTGCAATTTCGCCGGCACCGAAAATCGATACCATGGCAAACTGCCCCGGCATGAATGTACGAAATTGGGTTTCTTTGTCATGATCGTCAAAATGAAAGAAAAACGTTTTTACGTCTTTGATTTCATCGCGAATTTCGTCGAGCACGACAATCGACGGTTCGTAAATGTTCCCGTTTTTGCAGCTCATGCTTTCTCCTGTTGCAAAAGAGCGGCAGTGTCCCGCCGTAGGATTTCAACAACTGCAGGCATGCCGATATCGCCATGACAAACTCGAACGCATCGTCCGCAGCCAACGCATGCCATGGTGAATTCGCGCTGTATGAAATAATGGCTCAATTTACGGAAGAAACGTCTGTTGCGTCTGTCATGCACGGCGCGGCGAGGATTGTGGCCGCCCGCCATGCGGGTGAACCCCGACAAGGCGCAGGCGTCCCATACACGGACGCGATTAAACGTATTGTCGCCCGCTGGTCTGTCGGTTACGGTAAAACAGGTGCAGGCCGGGCATACATAGCTGCATGCACCGCATTCAAGACAACGGTCGCCGATCTTTTTCCAGGTTTGGTCTTTTATTTCGCCGCCGCGGGTGATGTATTTGGTGACTGCGGAATACCAGCCTGTCGCGGTTTTGAACCGTTTGCGAACTTCGGCAAGTACGCTTTTCCTGCGGGCGACATGCGCTGGGGTTGCTTGATGGAAAAAAGGCTGCGCTAGCAACTCTTCGCCGCCGATAGATCCGGCAACTGCCAAAAAATCGCCGCTTTCATCGTGCAAATCAATAAGCTGCAAATCAAAATGGGCTTTTGCGGCAGTGCCCGCGTCCGCGCAGACGCAGAAACAATCGTCGTCGACATCGGTTTTCGTGTCGGTACAGACCATGTTGACAATAAATAAATTTTTTCGGAATTCCTCGTAGTAGGGGTCCCTAAACGCATTGCCCAGATAGAACCGGTCCAAATGGAAAATGCCTTCCACATCGCAAGACCGCATGCCGAAAACCGCGACTTTTTCCTCAACGCAATTAGTTTCGACCGTGGGAGAGGCCCCGGCTTCGATCGTCATGAGCTTATGCATATGCGGAAACACGTATCGCTTAGGCGGGTAATACGGGTTTGCGACATGTATCGCGATGCTGTTTTTGTTTTCGTTGTTTACGACGTCGAAATAACTGTCGCGCCCGCGTCCGGCAAAAGGGGCCACGACTCGATGCGTTTTCATAAGCGCTTCGACGATTTTGATGAGGTCGTTTTTATGGATCAGACGTCCGCGCATATCAACCTGCCTTCTCGATCCGCACAAAAGTGTTTTTCACGTTATCCTTGCCGATTGTTTTCATCACGTCCTGTAAAAAGAATGGGATGAAAATGCTTCCTTTTCTGACTTCGGAGGTGACGCGCGCAACCGTTTGCGCCGATCCTTGGGGCGAAACAAGCTTTATTTTCTGGTTGTCGCGTATCGTCAAGACCTTCGCGTCTTCATCGTTGATTTCTACAAATCCTTCCGGGTAATCCAAAAGAAGTATTCCGTATTCGCGCTTGAGCGTCTCGCTGTGCCGAACGAGCGTGTTTTGATGCCAATAATACAGCGAATGGCCAAAGGTAAGTGCGAACGGGAAATCACCGTTAACGGTCGCTGCGGGAGGGGTCATCGACACGGTGGCAAACGAGAATAAACGACTTCCTTTACTTTCAGTAAAAAGCACCGGCGTGCCGAGCGGAAGATCTTGCGTGCACGGCCATTGCCGGCCGTAATCGCGGCATAAATTTTCTGCAGAAATACCGCTGTAATCGGGTACGACGTCGGCTATTTCGGCCAATACGTTTCGTGAAGATGCGTACTCCCATTTCGCGCCCATGCGGTTTGCGACCTCGACGACCTGTTGCCAGGCGGAAACGAAACCCTGAGGCGGCTCTATCGCTTTAACCGCCAACTGAACGCGCCGTTCCGTACTTGTAAAGGTTACTTCCTCTTCGCCGTAGGCGGCTACAGGCAGAACCACGTGCGCGAATTGGGCCGTTTTCGTGAGGAACAAATTCTGTAAAACGACAAATTCCATTTTTTTGATTTGTTCGACGGCGTCTTTGTACGATGCCGAAACAACGGGGTTGTGCCTGTCGAGCCACAACGCCTTGACGGGAGACAGCGAATCAAGTATTTCCGCCGCATCCCTTCCTTGACTTTGCGGTATTGCGGCGTTCCAGCGCTTTTCGATTGCGAGACGCTTGGTCGCATCGGTCACTTTCACGTACCCGGGCAAACAACAGGGCATGACGCCCATGTCGCATCCGCCCTGAGCATTGTTGTGTTCCGAAAGCGGAATTATTCCCGCGCCCTTTTTCCCAAGGTTGCCGCTGAGCAATACCAAATTGACCATTGCCGACAATGCATCTTCGCCGATGTCTGCGGTCGCCGAAGGGTATAAGAGCATGCCGGGGCTGTTTTGGCAATACATAAGAACCGCTTGCTCGATCAGCGCGGGCGCTACGTCGCACCGGTGTGCGGCATGCAAAATATCGAACGATTGGATGTTTTGCAGAAAATTCTCATAGCCTTTACAGCGGTTTCGTACAAACTCAAGATCCATGAGGCCGCGGTCTACGATGATTTTGGCCATTGCGGCATACAGGAACAGTTCGGTACCGGGCTTGATATTAAGGAATATGTCCGCATGTTCGGTCACGCGGTGCCTTCGGGACCCGACGACGATAAGTTTAGTCCCCGAAAGATGAGCGCGAATGATTGCGCCGCCCAGAGTGGGCAATTGCTGGCCGATGTCGATTTCATTGAGTAGTATGGCTTTACTGGCAAAAACATCTTCGAGAGGATTCGTTGCTGCCGCAATGCCGAGCATTTCACGAAGGACGTTGACTGTTGTCGTACGGTAAAAGCTGGTGCCTTGATCTACGTTGTTCGTCCCGATGATACTGCGGGCGAATTTTTGCAAAATATACCCGTCTTCGTTCGATACGCGGGCGGAATCCAAAAAGCCTATGGCATCCGGTCCGTATTTGCGCTTGATGACCGAAAGGTTTTCCGCTATCGCATCATATGCTTCGTTAAACGACACGGGAACAAGTTCGCCGTTTTTGCGAAGAAGCGGAGTGCGCAACCGGTCGGGCGAACTGGCGACTTCATGCACATGCCAACCGCGAACGCATAAGCGTCCGTGATTGGCAGGATGCGACATGCTGGGGTAAACGCCCGTAATTTCATTATTTTGCGACTCTAAAAATAGCCCGCAGCCGACACCGCAGAACGTACAAGTGCTTAAATGATGGCTCACGAAGCCTACTCCTTGTGGCAAGTCTAATTACTAATAGAAACATTAATATATACTTTTTTTCACAATAAAAAATATATTTTCGCAATTTCTACAATAATATTGTGCTTTTTTTCACAAGTTATGCACTTTATTTCACAAATAGGCGATTGTCCTTTGCGCTCAGGCAAATAGGGCGGAATACGGCTAATTGATTGAAGAAAGTTCGCTCACTGCCTTTTTATAGCGGTTATTGTCCGGGGCGTTCGAATACATGTTCTTGACAACGCGCCACGATTGCAGCGCGAGGCCGCGGTTGTCGGGTGTCGGGTCGTCTTTGTAAATTTCACTGTAGGCAACCGCCGTATAATACAGGGCGTCGTTGCGAACTTCCCGGATATTGCGATACCTGCTCGGCTTGGTAAGCGCTGTTTGGAAATTCTCCAAAGCGTCTTTGTTGCGTCCCATTTTTTGGTATAATTCGCCCGCAAGCAAGTTGTATTGCGCGTCGTTGATTTGCGCGCTCTGCACTTTTTCTTTTGCTGCCCGGAGCTTGTCGGCCGACACGAGCGCTTCTATAAGAAGAAGAAATGCGCGGTCGTTTTGGGGGGCATTGTCAAGCGCGAGCAAGGCATCGTCATGTGCGTTTTTTGCAATAGCCGCCTGCGCGATGTCGAGAAAGTCCGAAGAATTATACTCCTTTTTAAGCCGGTCGATGGGCGCAAGGTTTTTTTCGGCAGCAGTCTCTTTTTGCGAAGCGGAAGCGTTTTTTTCCGTTTTGCCGCTTTTGGGGGCAACGGATGCGAACCGGGATTGCTTGATGCGGGGATCATGGGATTTTTGCGTCGTTTGTTGCGTAAACGGATCCGGTTCGTTCGGTTCTGCGGGTTTTATTTGTTGCGTTGTTTGCGTTGGCGATGCCGGGGCAAGGGGCTGCATCGCTTCGGGCTGTTGCGGTTGCGCAGGAATAACCGGCTGCGTAACAGGCTCCTTGACCGCCGGGCTTTGTTGCTGAACTTGGGGTTCCGGTTTCGGCCCTGTCAACATGAATATCGCGACAAGGGCCAAAACTACCACAACCGCCGCAGCAGGTATCGTTATTTTCAACGAAAGCCACGCAGGCTTTTTTCCGCCGACATGACTGGAAATGCTCGACGGATCGTCGAGGTAGGCTTTTAATACCGCTTCCGGCGATTGCGACGAAAGCGATCGATGGGCGTTTTCCAAATCGTCAAGAAGCAACTGCGCGTTCGCGTATCTGTCGTTCTTGTCAAGTTGTAGGCATTTTTGCGATATTTTGGCCAGTCCCTGCGGCACGTTAAAGTCAAAATCATCGAATTTTCGGTATTCATTCATGATTTTACGTTTCATCAGGTTGGTGATCGTGTCCTGCGGAAACGTTTTGGTGCCGGTAATCATTTCATATAATATGGCGCCGAAAGAGTAAATGTCGGCTCGTGCATCGACATCGACGCCGTCCATTTGTTCGGGCGACAAATATTGCATGGTACCGACGATGTTGCCCTCGACCGTATGCAGGCTTGCCTCGGTCGGACGTGCGATGCCGAAGTCCATCAATCGCAAATCCCCGTGTTTCGAAATCATGATGTTGGCGGGTTTCAAATCGCGGTGTATGATGCCCTGATACGTTTTTCCATAGAGCAAAAATTCCTGGTTGTGCGCATAAGTCAATGCACGTACCACGAAAATCGCGATCGAGGAACAAACCGCAGGGGGAAGCACGCCGGTGTTGTGGATGATTTGGTCGAGCGCGGAACCGTCTATGAGTTCCATTTCCAAATAGGGAAGTCCACGAAAATCGCCGACGCTGTAAATTTCCACGATATTGGGATGTCGCAATTTCGCGGTTATTTTCGCTTCCGTTTCGAAACGGTTCCGCAAGTCACCTTGCTGCGTAGGAATGAGAATCTTGACTGCGCGGAAAACCTCAAGTTTTTCGTTCCAAATTTTATAGACGCGTGCCATGCCGCCGGCCCCGAGAAGTCCGACGATTGTTCCGGAACCCAAAGGAAGCGGCTCATTGCCACTCGGTAAATCATTTGCCGTCGGCGCAGGCCGTTTTACGCCGTAGGGGTTTGTCTGTGAAATATTGGTTGCGTCTATGCGCGAGCCCGCATTCAAATTATTAAACTGGGTTTGCCCGGTCGATCCTTCGACAAAGGTCTTGTCGAAGTTCGGTTGTTGCGGTTTCTGATTCGAGGAATCCTGGGTGTTCATGACTTGATTTTTACTCTATTATTGAATTAAAATTCTTATACAGTGAGTCAATTGTACTATAAACCGGGCAAAAAAACGATATCCTCATTGAGTTCCATACAACGGGTTAGAAAAATGCGACTATTTCAAATGAAATCACGCATAAGATACTTAAGGTACCGCCAACGATGCACCCGGTTCTGGATCCGTCGGTTGCATTTTTAAAATTATCGTCGCCGATTTCGACCATCGATAAAACGGTACCGGCAATCGCACCCAGACCCAAAGCCAGACGCGCTACACCCCTGCCGTCGAGACCGCCGGTTTTTTCAAGCGATTTTTGAATGGACAATACCTCGCCTTTTGGAACGACCACGTCGGTTGATAATGGCTTATAACCGTTCGGATTGCGTATTTCCAATCGATATTTTCCCGGAATAATGAAATCATTTGAAAGCGGTGTTTTTCCAAGGGATGTTAAAATCGAAACTTCCGAACCTTCGGGGTTGGTATTAACTTTCAACGATCCGAAGCGTGATTTCATGGTTTTCTCTACCATGGTTTGTTCGCCCGGTTGAATAAAAACTTCTTCCGTTGAACTCGAGTGCTGTACCGGATCTACCAGTTTGAGAGAATATCTCCCGCTTTTTAATTTTTTATCGATAATCGGCGAATCGCCGATATATTTATCATCAAGCCATACTTCAATGCCGTCGGGATCTGTTTTTACCGAAAGTACTCCCTCGGCTTCGGCAAATACTCTGGTGTGCAAAAGTGTGGCAATGCACAGCACGATCCAGGCAATTGAAATTTTCCGCATAGATACGCTCCTTGGGGAAAAAGTAGAAAAGCTTTCTATTAAAAGCAGTCAGATTTTATATTTACCAACTTGGGTAAACGTGCATAAAACCGATTTGGAATGTAAAAATACAATAGTTTACCGAATAAAACAAAATCAATATTTAAAACAGCGATTCCTGATTGTCATAATGAAAAGAGGTTACCGTGCTCAGTAACAGCAAAGTTGTTTGGAAAGAAGGCATGTTTCTTCAGCCTCATCATTTTCAGCAGGCTGAACGCTATGTTCTAAACGCAATCAATGCCGTCCGAAATGCCGCGTCGCCCTATCTGTTTGGCGTTTCGGAGCTCGAAATCGATAAAGACGCAGTCAGCAACGGCCTCATTTCAATTCTTCGCTGTAGCGGCATATTGCCCGACGGCGTGGTGTTCTCCATGCCCAAGCAGGACGCAGCCCCGAATGCACGTTCGTTTGCCGATCATTTTACACCCGATCAGCAATCGTTGGACGTGTTTTTAGGGTTGCCCCTTATAATAGAAGGAAAAACAAACGTCGTTCCCAATACGATGGAAGGGGCATCCGCTTCCCGGTACCGTTCCCGTGTCGTGCCGGTAGTCGACGAAGTCATCGGTACGCAAAGAAAAGACATCGAAACCGGGGCATTTAATTTCGTGATTTTATTCGGAGACGAAGCGCTCGACAGTCATGCGTCTTTCCAAATAGCAAAGCTTGTCCGCAATCAGAGCGGTCAGGTCGAAATTTCAACCGCATTTGTGCCGCCCCTCTTGCAAATCGGGGCATCGCAGCCGGTGCTCAATCTTTTACGGTCGCTGCTCGAATTCCTTCTTGCAAAGATAACCGCCCTGTCTGCGGGCCGAAAACAGGTCGAAGGCGGATTTGCCGATTTTGCGAGCGGCGAGGAAACTCCGTTCCGGCTTTTACAAACGCTGAACACGTATACGCCGTTGCTCACGCACTTTCATTCGTTTCCGCATTTGCATCCGTTCGACGTGTTCTGCACGCTTACCCAATTTGCCGGCTCGCTCTGCACGTTCAGTTCCGAGATATCGCTCAAGAACCTGCCTCGGTACGATCATGCGAATGTCGCATCGACCTATGTTTTGCTTGTCAAGGCTATCCGCACGGTGCTCGAGGCCGATATCCAGGCCGGTTGCGTTCCCGTTCCCATCGAAACGGTCAATCAGTCCACGTTTGTCTGCAAAGTGCCCGACGAAAAATTATTATCCGTTGCAAAGTTTTTCCTCGGCGTTTCCGCAAAAGTGCAGGAAAAAGAACTGGTGGTCGGCGTTTTGCAGCGGATAAAAATGTGCTCTCGCAACAAACTCGATTTGCTCATATCCTCGGCTATGCCGGGACTGCCATTGCGCCATATCATGCATCCGCCGCAGGGGCTTTCCACAAAACCGGGTTTTGTGTATTTCAGCCTCGACCAGCAGGGCGATTTCTGGCAACAAATCAAGGCCACCGGCAGCATCGCGTTTTATTTCCCGAACAATTATCCGGAACTTAAAATCGAAATGCTTGCTTTGAAGGAATAAATATATAAGACATCATTATTTTCAAAGGTAAAACAATGTCATCATCATTCGCCCAGACAATGGTCACCCAGACCATGAACCTCGACCTTTCCAAGACATTGGGCGGGTCGCGGGACATCAGTGCGCTTTGCACCGATCTGTTTCTGATGATTATTCGCATGCGTGAAGCAGAAGACCTCGGTGATCCGGCGTCGCTTCGGAAACTGATCGCCTATTATCTTGACTTATTCGAAAAAAACTGCAAAACCATCGGCATGGCCGCAGATTCCATCGCGGAAGCGAAATACTCACTTGTCGCGCTCATGGACGAAACGGTGCTCAGCGTACCCGGTGCGTGCAGGGATTATTGGATTTCACGTCCCATGCAGCTCGATTATTTCGGCGACAATATTGCGGGCCAGGAATTTTTCAATAAATTGCAAAACCTTCTTTTGCAACCCGAAAACAAAAAAGACGTTCTTGAGGTTTATTTTCTGTGCCTTGCTCTTGGTTTTGAAGGTAAATACAAAATGGGTAATCCGGAAGAACGTATCGCCATTATGGATGATTTGGGGAGGAAACTTAGGCGGACGCGCGTCCGCGTTTCAGCGGAATTATCGCCTCACGGACGGCGTGCCGAAACGTCCGTTGCAAAAAAATCAAACTCATTTCTTTTTCCGTTCTGGCTCACCGGCGTGATCGCCGCTTCGACGGTGGTTGCGGCTTGGCTTGTCATGTTCTTCATCAATTCATCCGCATTGTCAACATTACTGGGCTCAATTCCCTCATCGGCGGTAAAATAAAATATTATGAAAAAAATTCCAGTGTGGCTTTTCATCGTTTGGTCGTTGCTGTGTATTGTCGGAATACTTTCTTTCGTCATCGGCGGCTTGTTGTCGTTTCCCGGTTGGTTGCAGTGCGTTTTGGCATTGTGTCTGTGGATCGGCGATGCTGCCTGGGCAGTTTCGACAATCCTCAAATCGAAAAAGAAAAAATCCAAAACCAACGGCGTTTTCGTGGGAAATCAGTCGGCGTATCAACGCATCAGTAAAGAAACAAATGAGGCGGTGCAACGCTATATGGATGCGGTGATGCGCAAAGGAATCATGAAAAAAAGCGCCATTTACGAGCGACCATGGTTTCTATTGTGCGGCGCGCCGAAGGCGGGGAAAACCGCGTTGCTCCGCGGAGCTGGTTTGAATTTCCCGTTGCGGTACCCCAGTGAAAAAGACGGTATCATGCTCGAAGGCTCCGATCAGATAACGTGGTATTTTGCCAACGAAGCGGTCTGGATCGATGTTCCCGGTTCCTTGATGCAAGACGACAAAAAAGACATTTGGCAGGCATTTCTTTTGTCTCTGCAACAGGTGCGGCCCGAACGGCCGGTCGACGGCATGGCGATGGTCGTCTCGGCGCACGATGTCCTCACTGCCGACGACAGTACGGTCAAGGAACTTGCCAAAACCTTGCGCTTTAGGGTCGACGACCTTATCGCCGCATGGGGCATAGAGTTTCCAGTTTCTCTTCTGTTTAATCAATCTGATAAAATCCCGGGTTTTGCCGATTATTTCGGAGATCAGTTCATTAAATCGCAGGATCAGATCTTCGGCGCAACATTGTCGGTCGATCAGGACAAAGTCATGCCGCGCATGTCGTTTGCGCAGGAATTCGGGCTGCTTTCGAAATCGTTGACCGATTTGCGGCTCGACAAGCTTTTCAAGGAAAAAGACGAGGCCAGGCGGCGCATGATTTGCCGCTTTGTCATCCATTTCGAAGCCATGCAGGAAAAACTGGGCGGTTTTGTCACCGAGCTTTTCAAACCCAGCAATTATGAAGGCAAACCTCTTTTTCGCGGGTTTTATTTCACCAGTTGTCTCGACATCAAACCCCAGAATGCAACCGAGGAGCAGGCGGGCAAACCCGATGTCGGAATGACAATTGCAAATCATCCGCTCAATCCGCGGAAAATGCTTGCCGCGCAACAAGGTACCGATGCGCAGCGCGCCGGGCAGGTCGGTAAAAAAGCCGATATAACATCATTGTTCGTATTGCCCCTATTCCGTGAAATAATGGTGAGGGATAAATCTCTTGTCAAGACGACCCAGAAACGGACGCGCCAGGAAACCGTTCGCCATTATCTCATAACCGCGGCGATCGGGGTGGCGGCGATCGGCATAATCGGGTTCGTTGCAAGCGGGCTTTTGGGTTCGCTCGGGCTGTTCAATGAAATCCAAACGCAACTCAGTCAAGCTCCCAAAGACCAGATCGGATTATACGATCAATATGCCGGACTGGACGTTCTCGGCAAAGCAGTCTATCGGCTGCAACGGTACGAAGACCGGGGAGCTCCTTTTTCAACGGCGTTTTCGGGTTTATATCGCGGCGGAAGCGTGCTTTCGGAGCTGCGGAGCCAATATTTTACAAAACTGAGGAATCTCGTCGTAATACCTTCTGTAAAGTATCTCGAATACGTCGTATGGGAAAAGGTCCAGGGGTACGGCGATTTGGCAGGCGAGGACTACGACAATTTATATATGCAGCTTAAGGCCTATTTGTCGCTTTCCGAAGCCATGTCTTCGCATCCCAAAGACATCGATACGACATTTTTAAGGCCGATTCTGCTGGATGCGGTAAAACAGTCCCTTCTTGCCGCCGATGGCAACCAGTCCCGTTTGCCGCAGCAGATAGAATCCATTCTCCAGGAAAATATGGGCGTTTACCTTCTGTATCTCAAACGTCAAGCAATACCCCCGATCCAGGAAAACCAGCGCGTGGTCACGCTGGCGCGAACAAAACTTCGCCGCCTCCCATCTGCCGAAAATCTGTATCAGGCGGTGATCAACAGGTTGTCGCAGGAAGCGCCAAAAATTTCACTCGACCAAATGCTTAACCGTCAACAGGAAGGCATTTTAAAGTCCGACAGAAACATCAGCGTGCTGTATACCCAGGACGGTTGGGATAAATTCGTTGCCGAAGGTATCGGGCAGGCAAGCAAAGACCCGTTCAAGCTCGACTGGGTCATCGGCCTTGCCGATGCCGACGTACCGGAGGCATCGCTCGATAAAAAGAAACTATACGACGATATGGTTGCGGCGTATCTTGCGGACTTTAAACTTCAATGGCTCGGATTCCTGAAATCGGTGACCATGGATCCGTTCGGCGATCTCGCAAGGAGCCAAAGAATTTTGCAAAAGCTTGTTGCCGATAATTCCGAATTGTCGGCCTTGCTCCAAACCGTTGCAACGTATACGGTACTTAAAAAAGACAATATGGCCGATAAAGCTGGCGGCGCGGTTATTGAAGCAGCAAGCAAATTGAAAGCGACAAAAGGGCTGGCCAAAGCCCTTTCCAAAGCCGACAGCGCTGCCGATAAGGCAAGCGCTTTTGCGCTTGGCCAGAAATCCCCGTTCGACGATTTAAATGCAACGTTCGATCCGTTGCGTTCTTTTGCTCGTTCCACCGGCGGCTCGCTTTCCGGTTACGAAGGGTATAAGGACAAAATCATGACGCTTTCGGGCAAGCTTGCCGCATTGCAAACGCAAAGCGAGGATTTTGCCCTTGTGGTGTTCAGCGGCAAAGACGACGACGCATTGCTCAATGCCTGGAAATTTGCCCAAAGCGCAATGGCGACAATGCCCGAAGATCTCGGGGCCTCGCTCAAAGGCGTTCTCTTGCTTCCGCTGGAACATACGGGGTTTGCCGCTTCCGCGGTTCTCACCAAAACTCTTAATGCGAAATGGCATGCGGAAATCATAAAACCCTATACGAGCCGTTTTTCGGGAAGATATCCTTTTGTCAACAGAGGCGAAGACGCGGCATTTACCGATGTGATGGATTTTTTCCGTCCGCAGACCGGAACCTTCTGGGGGTTTTACGAACGCGTCCTTTCCCCGTTTGTTGTCAAGACTTCAAACGGTTGGATGGTCCGGTCGGTTGGCAGCCTGACCCTTAATTTCAACCCGTCGCTGGCCAAAGCATTGACAAATGGAGAACGGATACGCGACATATTTTTCAAGCCCGACGGGACTTTACGAACGTTGTCGACGACGTTCACGCCCTCGGGGTCGAATAAAAATAACGCAAAACTCGAGGTCAACGGTCAGGGCTTTGATTTGACACCCGGCGGAAAATCGGTAACCGTCAATTGGCCTATCGATGCGACGCCGCTCGGCGCATCGCTTAAAATTTTCGTCGGTTCCGATTTTTCCCAAGACATTACCTTTAACGGCGCATGGGGATTTTTAAAGTTGTTGCAGAATGCAAAGGTCAATAAGGTCAGCAGCAGCGTCATCAATGCCAAATGGCAGGTCAATGTCCAGAATATGTACATGGTTTATCAGGATTACCGTTTGCAGGTTGCAGGTACCGATCATCCGTTCGGCGATCCGGTTTTCACGGAATTTAATTGCCCGACGGATTTATTGAATCCTGTTGAGAAGAAAGAAAGCGCTGTTTCCGCGGCGGCATCGCAGGCCGTACCGGGAAACAATAATTAAATGGCATCTGTTTAGTATGGGAAATGTGCTGTTTTCCGATGACACAATCGGGAAACAGCACATTCGCAGCATTAAATGAATTGCCCTTTTGTCCGCTGATATTCCTTGATGACGCGAACGAATCGATACAGCGAGCTGATTGTCCGTGCTGCCATTTTGGTCCAATTCTGGTTTTTAATCATAGTGCCCATTCGCGACGTCTTATGGATTTTCTTCGCAAGATCCATGACCGCCTCGATTTGGTTAACATCGAGATTTAATACGATTCTCCCGCTTTCCATGTCGGCATAGCCGTTGTAAATTTCCGCCAGGTCGGCTATATCCTGCGTAACCGGAACGCGGCCAAGGATTTCAATTTCATATTGCCCGTGTTTCTTGACCGTTACGAAAATGTTGCAAAAGGTGGTTATATCGTCGTTGTCATCCTGATCGTCTATTTGGATAAACGTGTTTTTTGTGACTTTACGTGTCAGAAAATCCTTTTCGCCGAAATATGCTTCGATGAGAAATTGTCTAAGCCGTGACGACATGATTTTTGTCCTGTTTTGAGAATGTTTTCGTTGCCTTTAAAAGATAATTCGGTACCGAAAGCCGCTCCAAGCAACAATTTATTTTGTATAAGCATTTCATTCGTTGTTTTTCCTTGACCGGGCACAACGGAAAAAACAATATTATGAACGGGCGACTTTGGTTGCCTGGTTATGGTATTATAAATTTTCAGAAAGGTTTGTTTATGGCGACAGGGGATGTGAAATGGTTTAACAGATCAAAAGGGTATGGATTCATCAAACCCGACGACGGTTCCAAAGACGTGTTCGTGCATTTTTCCGCTATCGTCGGTGAAGGCGTTAAAGATCTTAAAGAAGGTGAAAAAGTACAATTTGAGATCGTGATGAATCAGAAAGGGCCGAATGCCAAGGACGTAACGCCGATCGCCTCTTAATGCGGGTTTATTTTCATTCTTGACAAATAGATCGTCCCTAGCAGATTTGCCGCATCCTCTGATGCGGCTTTTTTTTTGGTGCACTTAGGGGTGAAACCAACGTATAATTATAAGGAAACCTTTTTATTATTTTTGGAGAATTCGTATTGGAATCGCAGAATCCCAAATCGAGCGCCAGACTTCCTTGCTTGTTCTTTACGCTGTTTTTTGCCTTTCTTTTCTTTCTCACGGATGTCGCATGGTCCGTAGAAAAGTCGGTTGTTGAACGGCAGTTTTTACGTCTCGATTCTGTTTTGGTGCATTGTGCAAATTTACCGCAAGCGCGAATGAAGGAAGTGGATCCGTTCAGGGAAGTGATCGAAACGCTCCTCAAGTCGAATCCGGCTGTTTCATGCATCCGCCGGACGAGCTCAAAGGGGATGGTTGTCAATTGCGGCCGGCAAACCGACAGCGTTGCCGAACATGTTGTTGATGTTTCGGAGACACCCTGGTTCGCGACGCCGAAATCCACCCAGGAAGCTTTTCACGGCACGTTGTATCGCGAAAATGGAAAATGGTATGCGCAGTGGAGCCAGCCTCTATCCATAGCAATGACCGACGGGAAACGAAGATTCGCGGGGGTGATTGCCTTTACGATCGATTTTACGTGGGTATTTTCTCATTTCGCATCCCAGGAAAAAACGCCGATTCAAATCATGTGTGATGGTGTGCCCTGCTTTTCGTCGGCAACCCATACCCCGGCGAATTTCGACGAGACCGATATGCGGATTCCCGGAGAACAACGTTTCATCCTGCGTTTTCCTGCAAGGAAAAAAGCAAAACCATTGGAAAGAGTCATAAACAATACTGCGGCACAAGACACGGCTGTCAAGACCGATACGCCGGCTGTAAAATCGATGCCGGTGCAAATGCATCGGTCCGTTCAAACGCACGCCGCTGCCGAAGTAATGGAAGATTCCGTACCATCATTTTCGTCGCCCCGAATACATGATCAAAGAAAGCATGGCTCAATGTTTCTACAAATTGCCGGAACAATTGCAATTCTCGTTATCGCAGGTCTATCGTGGCTTATCATCGCGACTATGCGGTCAATGAAGAAAATCAAAGTCGTTTCTCCCGAACACCAGGAAGGGAGTATCATTGAAGACCGCGGTGTCATCGAAGAAGAACTGTCCATTCCTTCCGGTACTTCCGAAGCCCCGTCATTCGAAACCGATAGGCCTTCGTATGCCGAAATTCCGCAATTACAATCGCATCGAGACGATCCTATCGTAGATGTCCGGAATGATGTGTTGCCCCAAGAGCCTTTTTTCAATGAGCAACAACCTATATACCCGGAGCTCGTTGACGCACCCTTGGAAAGCAGCGACCCGCTTCCACTCGAAAATGGAGAAAATCCCGCTATTGCCCCAAATGATTTAAAAGAGACCGTTTCCGACGATGTGTCGCCGTGCATTGCAAACAGGGCTATGGCAGAAGAATCTGGCGATCAGGGTGACATGGAACGGCGCGCCAAACAACAAGTGCTTTCTGAAATTGCCGAACAATTCAGAAAAACGATTACCGATGAAATGCGGGAACAAATTTACACAACAGAAGTCGATTCCTTGAAAAAGGCGATACGTCAGCAGGTCTTGGAGAAAGAAATGGAATCGCTTATCGAAGCTGCCCGAAACGCGGTCGCTACCGAAGCGCATCGCCATATAGTGGAAACGATGGGTGCTTCGTTTGAGGAAAAAGCAAAAGCTGACGTTGAAAATGAAATTACCCAGAAAATCCGAAGCACCGAATACGAATCTATTCTCGAAGCGCAACGGGCAAAAATATCGGGCGAATTGCATGAAAAGCTGCTTCATGAAGAATTTGAATCCCACATCGAAAATGCACGGCAGGATTTACGGCAAAAGGCATTTAAAAAGGTGTTCGATGAGGAAAATGATGCGATAATAATTCGTCAAAGAATGGACCTGATCGAAACGGTACGTACTGAGCTCGAGCAAAAGGAGCGGGCTTCAATCGAGTCGGAACAACGGGTGCTGTTGGCACAGGAAATCCGGGGAGGGCTATCACAAAAAGACAAAGATGAAATCCGGGAAGAGGCAATTCGCCAGATCAAACAGGAAGAACATATCCGTGTAAACATCGAGTTACGATCGCAAATCATCGAAGAACAAAAGCAAAAGATCATCGAACAGGAAACCGGACAATTACGGCACGAAGTTGCCGAACAATTGAAAATATCAGAGCGGGAAGCAATGCTGACCGCTTTGCGCGGCGAAATTTACGGTGAAACCGTTCATTCGATCAAACAAGAACTTGACGAAAAATATAAAGTGGTTGTGGAAGAAAAAATGGCAACGCTCAAATCCTCGCTTGCGCAAAAAGCAAAAGCGGAAATTTCTTCGGCTATTCAGTCGGATTACGATACGCTCATAGAAAAAACCGACAGCTTGTCCGCCTCTCTTACCAATATCGAGGCATTGCAATCCTTGTCGCAAACCATAACCTTGCTTACCGACGAGAAAAAGAAATACAAATACCTTAATCTTAATTCCGCTCAAACCGAAAGCCTGTTGGAATATCTGAAACGCATTCATAACCGGTTCAATATTTTCTTCGACAAGGTAGACGAATCCATCCGCGAGCTGATGCTTTCTCTTGGAAGCGTTAAGAATAAACTCGACACCAAGGAATAAAATGGCAAAAAGAACGATAAAAACATTCATTCCCGAATACAAAAGCGCCATCGGCCAGGATTCGCATCGTTTCGAATCCTCCCGCTCCAAAAAAAAACTGATTCTTGCCGGTATCGAGATACCGGAGAGCCTCGGACTCAAAGGCAATAGCGATGCCGATGTCGTTCTTCATGCGTTGACTAACGCTATCTCGGGCGTTTCGGGCATAAATATTCTCGGAAAAATATCCGACGACCTGTGTCTTGGACAGGGAATTACCGATAGTAAAGCATATCTCCAAAGAGCATTACAAACCCTTGAAGCATATTCTCTGGTGCATGTAAGCGTCACCATCGAAGCTTTGCGGCCTAAACTTTCAAAACATATAGAAGCCATGAAAGAATCCTTGGCAACTTTATGCGGCTTACAGGTTAATCAAATCGGAATAACCGCCACGACCGGCGAAGGGTTAACGGCCTTTGGTAAGGGATTGGGCATGCAGGCTTTTGTCATTATTTCCGTTGTATCAAAAAAATAGCCGGAGTGTTCACTGCAATAAGCGACGTGTTCCTGGCGTTCTTGCAATTCCGTCTAAGACAGCTTTTCGCAAATCCGTTGTCCTTGCGCAAACCAGAATGCCGGATCGTTTATACTGGTGGATGTTTTATTCACGTCTGCGGAAATCGAATGCGCGAACGCGGTAAAGTCCTCAAAAAGTTTAATGGCTTCTTTGGGTTTATCCAGGGATATGGCTGCGGCGCAGAGCACGAAAAACGCTTTTGAAAGTTCGGTGGGTTTATATAATTGCTTTTCTGAAATAACCTGACTCATCCAGGTTCTGATATTGCCGATAAGTTCTTCTTTCTCTTCCAATTTCGCGTATTGAACTGTCAAATAATTCAAATAGCCAATTTGAAACGGAATCGACGGTAATTTTAAGGTTGTCATCGATCGGGCGCATGCCTCTGCCAGTCGCAAGCAGAAATACGTCGTGAGCTTTTTCCTCGGGTACAGGAAAAACTTGTCGGATACGACTATGCAATCTTCCATGATTTTTTTCCTGCTTTTTGCACCCTTTGAAAGCAATTGTTTGGCCATTTCCGAAAGCTGCGACGAGACGGCGGGCAACGCGTCGGTCCCCACCGTGTTGAATTGCGTTACGGAAAGCGAGCACATATAGCAATTCATACATACGATCGGCGTCATGCAAAGAACGTCGAATTCCGTTTGGGTTCCTTTGATTGTGCTTGAAGGGAAAAGCGATTCGTTTTCCCAACTCCAATCATAAGCGTTCTCGTCGATCAAATATCCCTGCACGTCCGAAGATCCGCAAACCGCGCAGGTGCAATTGAGCTTTAACAGATCGTTATCGTTTGTCGTATATCTCGAATACATTTGGAAAAATGACCGAGTAGTCTCTTTTTCGATTTCCGATGTCGATGAAACGATGCTGAAAACGCTGTCCAGTTTCACATCCTGTATTATTTTGCTCACTGCCGAAGACGGCGACAGGAGGCAAAGCTTTTTTTGCTGCGGTTCCAATCGCTTATGCAAATTTATCAGCATCCTTATCGTACTTGAGTCAATAAAATCAACCATCGACAAATCGAGAATGAGGTTTTTTTCCGGATTGCCTTGGATATATTTTGCCAAGCGCGGTGAAATTTCGGGGATCAGGTTGACTTTCACCTCTCCGTTTAGCTTAAAAACGTCATAGTCGCCATGGGTTTCCAGGAATATGCTCATGGATCGTCCTTGTTTTATTTGTCAAAATAGGGAATGGTTGATTACTTAATAATACAATTAAAAAATCGAATCAGTCAAATAAAAACTGAATGCCGGTCTTTATTTTTGAAAAAATGGCCGGGAAACAAAAAGCCTACAAGGAACGTGCCGAAAGGGAGCTTACTGTTTTGCGTAAAAGAATGCAATAACCGCAGAATAGGGGAAGTGGCGGCGAAAATCGGCAAGCAAATAATTGAGTTTGTGAAACGGGCTTTTGGAGTTACTTTTAGCCCGGTAAATTCCGCATGCAATAACCCGTTTTTTAAAGGTGTCCAGCCCGGTTTTATGTTGCAGTTCGACGTTCACGGGAATGATAAGCGAATCATGAACAAGCCGGCAAGGCTGCAAGGTAAGCATGATGAGAACGGTTGCCGCGGCAGAATCCTCGACAGCTTCGTAATAGCCGAATTTCTCACATCGTTTCAATTCCGCAAAAAGACCCTTGTAGCATTCTCTGAAATGAACCGCGAGCAGGGATTGCGACGGTTTGTCGGTCGGCCAGCCATCCGCATGTTGCAATGAGGACGAATCTTTAAACGGTGCGATGTAAACGCGTTCGTTGGCAATCGAAACGACCGAATTGAGATGCGGTTTTGCAAAAGCGATTGATAGTGATGAAAAAAATATGATAGTCACAATGGCTTTTATCATACGGCATGCCTTGTATGGAAAACGAAATCTCGGTTAAAACTATCCGGTTGCGTATGTCCTCCGAAACGATGGCGAAGGAGAAAACAACGGATTTGACGATATAACTATACCATTAAAACCGGTTTAGGGCAATACGAATATCTTTTGAATTTTTTTCTTCATTCCTTTTGTTGTTGTATCTTTATACCCGATTGCCGCAAGGTATACGCCGGGAGAAACGGGCTTGCCTGCATTGTTTGTCAATTTCCACCAAAAACCGCTGCCAACTTCGGTGAGACTATGGCCCAACGCGGCATTGCCTTTTATTCCGTGAGAAATAAGCAGGCCGTCGACGGTGGAAATCCAGACTTCGAGTATATTTTGCCCGAGTATCTTTACGACGTTGCCGCTTTTGGTATGTATCGGGTTTGGGAACACATCCACGGTTGGGCTCGGACCATTGACAAGCGGTCCAAAAACCCCGTACAAACCCTGAGCGGATAATTGGCATTGCCATTGAAATTCGGAATCCGCGAATGAGGATACGACATTATCGATCATTGTCCAATGTTTTTTTGTATTGTCCCACTGGAAAATAGAGAATGACGATTGTACCGACTTGTTGGTATCGGCAATTTTCATGACCGCGGAATACGATTCCTTAATCGTAAGACTCATGGATGACATCGATGGCCAGGTTTGGGGAAAGGAAATATCATAAATGGTTCCGCTTGATGCCAGCGCCGACAGTGTTGCCGTATCCGTCATTTGCTGCGTCGGCGATTTTCGCGCTATTGTCATATCGCAAAAAAGGTCTTCGTTTGCTGTTACGTTTACCAATGCATTCGGCGCACCTGAGGAAATTCCTTCGGCCGAGTAGAGTCCCTGTTTTCCTTTTGTAATTGAAACCTGGCAAGTCGTAAATGAAACCGACGCTTTCCGGGTATGGTCGTTTTTTGCGTTTGTCGTGATGACAAGTGCTTCCTTGAAATTCGGCCAGGCGCCGATGACGGCATTCCCCTTGTTTTTGCCGGAAAGCACCATCGAAAAGAGCGAATCATGGGACGGAATATTATCATGCTTCAAAATGCAGTTTACGCTCCAAACGGGGTTTGTGTCGGTATCGCTTTGCGGCAATGAATCACCGGCAAAATCGATTTTGAGGCTACCCGCCGAATTTCCGCTGTTGGTAACGGCAAAAGTATTCATACCGAAACTTGCAACATTTTTTGCAATGCTGGTGTTTTGGTCGGATCCGTCGATAGCATACGACCAGGAATCGGGAACAAGCGACGCCTCGGCGATAAAACGGTTGGGAAGTGCCCGTGATCCCGTATAATAGCTTGATTGGAAAAATGCACCCAGAATGTCGCACCAGTTTCTTCCGCCGCTTGCGGCGGAAGCTCTCAAATTATTTAGAAATGGCGTTACATTTTGAAAATTTCGCACGAACATGTCTTTTATGAATCCGATTCCGGGCTGTTGGTAGGCATATCCGTAAAGGTATATTGTCACAATGGAATTGGTATAACCGTCAAGTTCGGTTGGGCCGTCGGTGAGCATTGAACTTCGCGGCGGATATCCGAAAGAATTCATCTGAATGTTGCCGAAAAAACTCGAAACATATTGCAAAAAATCATTGATATAGTCAAAACCGAGGTTCTCCATGAGAACCGCGCTCGCCTCTATCCAAGCGATAGGGAAATCATCGAGCAATACATTCCCGATCTCTTGCCAAATCATTGCATATTGACATGAATGGAAAAATTCATGCATGCAAGTTACCCGGGCGGCATTTTCCGGATACAGAGTGTAATTCGTCGCACCCGGTTTCTGCCAATTTTGATCTACCCACCATTCGCTCCGAAGCTCAAAATAGCTGCTGTATCCCTTACCGTTTCCGGATAAGGCCATAGGATAGGTTTGTCCGTAATACCCGCTTTCCGTAATATCGTCGAATTTTCTTATGAGAATTTTGTATCGGGCGGACGGATAATTCGAGGTCGCATATGATATCGGTTTGTTAAAACCGAATCTATCGACTTCCATCGACCATGCGCTGTCTGCGGCAAAAGCGACCTCATCAACGTAATCCGGTATTCCGTTTGGGACACTTTGTCTGATACGCCAGCTGTCCTTCGAATACCCGATACTGTCCGCCTTGTTCACGGAATCGATTCCGGTAAGGGAATAAATTATTTGGAAATGTCCTCCCGGTGAATCATAGGTTTGCCAGCCCGACGGCAAGTCGGTTGCTTTGAGGTACAACGATTTAAACGAGGGTGATAAAAGTTGCCAATGTTTAGCCAGAAAGAACAGATCTTCGTCTTTTGGCGCAATAACGTTGCCGCGAATCGTCGAATGAGTAGTACGGAAGGAAAAATAGGGAGTGAATTTGGATTCAAAGGCTGCTGTTGCTGCGGTTGACGACAGACCTGTTGAAATTGTTTGTGCACTGCTCCCGTATTTATTTGTTGTTTTAGCATTGGTAAAAGTAGCCGCTAAAAACAGGAATACCATTGCAATGGGAAGAATGGTTTGCTTCAAAGATGATTCCCAATCTTTTTTAGGTTTAAACGACAGACTTCATATCCACTGTAATGGGTAGGTAGGTAGTCAGCCGGAAAAATATTGTTATTCAGTCGACAAAGGCTTTATGAGTCGCCATATTTATGAATTGCTCTTTAAATTACGTTTAAACACAAATTCTCGTAAAATAAAAAATATTAATATAAAAAAGGGGATAGCGGGTAGAAAAATACAGAAGGCAGATTATGACATCTGCCTTCTTATGGGAAAGGACCCTTATAGCGATTTCTGCGTCACCCGCAAACTTGGGGAAGCTATGAGTGAACAGACGCACACAAGGGAGGTGCTAAAGCTTCCGGGTTCCTTTTTTTAATGTATCGGCATATAGATTTGAGGACTTTAGAAACTAAATGAAAACAAATCATTATTCATGAAGGCGTGCGATAAACCGTTTGCCTTTAATCGGAATAGACATGAGTTTTTGTATCGCTTCCTGCGCAATTGTTCTGTCTACCGCGATATATGCAAACAATTCGAAAATATCAATTTTCCCTATTTTTGAACCGGAAAATCCCGCTTCTTTGGTGAGCGCACCTAAAATATCGCCCGGTCTAATTTTGCTTTTACGTCCGCCGTTTATTGAAATGGTCATCATCGGCGGTAATAAAGATTCTCCGGAAGCAGTTAATCCATCGGTGGTTTCAGGTCTGAATTTTGTTTTCTGGTAACGGTTGATATCATCGAGTTTATGGGTTTCGTTCGGCGTCATCAGTGAAAACGCGAGTCCTTCTTTTCCGGCCCGGCCGGTTCTGCCGATGCGGTGGACGTAACTTTCGGGATCGTACGGCAAGTCAAAATTGACGACTGCACTCAGATCTTTTATGTCAAGACCTCGGGCCGCGACGTCGGTTCCAATGAGTATCGACGCGCTATGATTTGAAAACAATGTCAGCATTTCGGTGCGTTCTTTTTGTTCAAGATCCCCGTTGATGCAAAGGGCGTGAAACTTGGTTTTAGTCAAATATTCAAGCAGATCCCGGCATTGTTGTTTGGTGTTGCAAAAAATAAGCGTGGATTCGGGTTTATATGACCACAGTATTTTTGCAGTTGCGAAAAGCTTGTTTTCCCATTCCACTTCATAAAAACGTTGGGCGATAACGGTTGTTTTATGAATATGTTCAACCGTGATTTCTTTTGCGTTGTTTTGGAATCGTTTACTTAAAACCTTGATTGGGTCTGCAAAGGTAGCGGAAAACAAAAGCGTTTGCCTGTTTTCCGGGACAAATGAAACAATTTCGTTTATTTCATCCTCAAATCCCATGTCGAGCATACGGTCGGCTTCATCCAAGACAAGGGTTTTGCAATAATCAAGGATAAGGTTTCCTCTTCGCAAATGGTCTCCGATACGACCGGGCGTGCCGACGACGATATGGGCCCGATGTTCCAGAGAAAGAGTTTGCGGCTTTATTGGCGTTCCGCCGCATAAGGTAAGAATTTTAATATTGTTTGCAAATCTGGCAAGTTTTCTCATTTCCACTGCGACCTGGTCCGACAACTCCCGTGTTGGACATAAAACCAGAACCTGCACTTGATTATATGACGGATTCAGGTCTTGCAAAACGCCGATAGCAAATGCGGCGGTTTTTCCGCTGCCGGTTTTGGCTTGAGCTAAAACATCGTTTTTATTGAGAATGCTGGGAATGCTTTCTGCCTGTATGGGAGTCATTGAGACATAGCCTAATTTATCCAAATTTGAAATCATTGCAGGACTTAAGGCTAGTTTTGAAAATTCATTCATTGATTAAAATTCTCATTCTAAAGGGATTTTTACTTCAAATGTTCGAGTATAATATACCTTATCCCATTTTCCTCCGATTGTAGCAATAGGTCCGGAATACAACGATATAATGATATACCGATGTTTTATTGATGTTTAATCAATTTTTATAAAAAATGCCTATGCAAAAATTGTCCCTATTGCTATAATTATGTATTATTGGTACCTTTGACCAAATTTGGTTAATCACAATTATTTGGATCGTCTTTGCATGGATATCGAATCACAAAACACCTCGATACATAAAAAAAACAGTCAGGTACAGGGTTTGTATCAGGCAGTTATTTTGCCTAACGGCCAGGACAAAAATCCTCTCGGTTCAGGTATTGTGACCAAAGTACTTGGACAAGGGGGAATGGCTGCTGTTTATGAGATCTGGAATTCACAATTGGAGGTGTACCGTGCAGTCAAGGTTATGAAACCGAGTACCTCGGTAGACGGCCAAGAACGGTTTCAAACCGAAATAAAAATCAGCGCAAAACTGTCTCATCCCAATATCGTTGAAATCCATAGTGTCGGCGAATGGCAAGGATTGCCGTATATCGAAATGGAGCGAATAGACGGGGTAGGGCTGGACTCATTGATTCTTCAACGCGGGGCAATGCCTCCGCAGGTTTGCACGGCGGTGGGCATTTTGATTTGTAGAGCCCTCGACTATGCGCATAATCAGGATTGCACTATTTACGGAAAAGAATATCACGGCGTCATTCATCGCGATTTAAAACCCCAAAACATCATGATCAGTACGCACGGCTTTGTCAAGCTCATGGACTTCGGCATAGCGCGTCCCCCCGATGTTTCTTTCCATACGCTCGATGATTCGGTCATCGGCACGCTTCAATATTTGGCCCCGGAACAGCTTGATAAAAAAAAGCTCGATGTTCGCACCGATTTATACGCACTCGGCGTTTCCCTGTACGAAATGGTGTCGGGCTGGGTCGCGTTTCCGCAAACCGCATTTCCGGCGCTTATTGAAAGTAAACAAAAAAACAAGTTCATCCCGCTCGAACAATATTCGCTCGATATCCCGGTGAGGCTTCGACGCGTCATCCATCGGTGTATGGAACATGATCCGCAAAAAAGAATACCTTCCGCAGCAGTACTCCTTGACGAATTAACTGCGATTCATGCCGATATTTGCGATAAATCCCCGGAGGCGGCAATTGCCGAGTTTTTGGCAAACCCGTCCGACGGCAAAATTATAGTGACAAGTCGTAAAATGCAATCGCGGATTCGAATGGCGGTTATTTCGACGGCCGTACTCTTTTTACTCGGATCTTCGGGTTTTCTTTTTTTGCAAATTCACGATCGTAAAGCACGGCAAAAATCTCAGTCGTTGCAATTTGCTGTGAACAGAAGTGTGCCGGAACAAAACGTGATTAAGGCGACAAAACAGATTCCCCTCGATACGGTGAAAAAGGTCATTGTCGAGACTAAAATCGTGCAAAAAAGCCGTCAATCAGAGCACGATCCTTTGCAGAAGGCCGTGAAACGCTCTTTGTCGCCTCTTACCGTGCTCAAAGAGAAATACGATACCGATGACCTTGTTGTGATAATGGAAAAGGAAATAAAGCAAAGGAACATGAAATTAGTGCTCGATTTATACGATTCCTTGTCGCCGGATGTGAAAAAATCGCTTCATGCAATGATTTTGCGAATAAGGGCCCTCGATTTCTTGGGTCAGCAGTCGCAAATGGCAAAAGTCTGTGCCGCCGTAACGCAAAGCGACGGGGAAGTATATCTTGAACGGGCAAAGCTTGCCTATAATGCCGGAAGATTTCAGGAATCGAAAAAGCTTCTTGATAAGAGCCTCACCTCGCCCCATTTGTTTATCGATTTCGAAGTTTTAAAACGTGAAGCGTTTTATTATTCGGCTTTATGTGAAACGGCAACCTTCGATTCTGCACCCACGGAGCTAACGTATAAAAACGCTTTGGCAGCATGGTGGCAACTTAAAGACGTACTTCGGCCCGATCCATCCCATCGCTATAACGGCGTTGCAACTCAGGAATTACAGCGCATGGCCGCAAAAATGAAAACCGTAAAAGGATAGGTACTTCCCATGCATCATAGATTTATAAATGCGTTTTGCAGCTTCTTGACAATTTGTACATTTTTTTTGCCGAGCGCATTTTGTCAGAATAGCGATGAGGATACGGCTCTTTTAAAAAATTCAAAGGATTCGCTCCAGCTTTCTCATACGACCGTACATCAGACCAACGCCGGGCCCATGCGTCTCGATACATTGGCAGGGATGCTGCCGGCTGTTATAAAATGCAAGCCGAATCCCTATATCGTCGTGAGTACCTTGGAGGTCCCGGTAGATAAGACCGTTACCATTGAAAAAGGCACAAAATTTTTATTTAAAAATTTCACGGGTTTGCACGTCGTGGGAAAGCTTGTGGCTTTGGGGACAAAGGAAAATCCCATTGTTTTTACCTCCGAAAACGATCAAAACGTCAATGCGAATTCGGCTTTACTGCCGAACCCGTTCGATTGGGATGGAATTTATATCCATAACAGCGGTTTCGGTACGAATATGGCTTTTTGTTCCGTATCCTTTTCCGTATACGGCATTGTTTCCGACACTCGATTTATCCGGCTCGATCAGGTTTTATTCCGCAGTAACGGAAAGGGAAATCTGACTATCGAAAGTAAGGAACAGGATGTCGGTAACTCACCGTACAGCTATATATTATCCGCCAATGATGCAATGGTCGACGGCGTACCTGTCAATTTTATCAAGGATCCGCTTGCCGCTAAACGCAATAGTTTGCGGTATGGCGGATTAGTGGCGTTTTTGGCAGGCTCGGCGTGTGCGGCCTATTATGGCGTTCAATGGCATGAAAATCAGGAATCTTTGAACCGGATAAGTACCGATGATCCGCTTGTCTTAAAAAATTATCCGTTCCAGGACAGCTGGACTAAAACACGCGATAAGCGAAATACAAGCATTCTGGAAACAGCGGCCGGAGCGCTGATCGCTGTTTTGGGTGCTACAGGGTTTTGGTGGAGTTTTACTTTTTAGCGTCTATAAAGAAACTATACACTCGGTAAACCTCGGCACCATGGCCCATGCCAATCATTAGGAGACATTCCTTGCGAATATTCATTCTTATGATATTGCCTCTATTGTTGCTTTGTTCAAACGATTACAATCCGTTCGACAACTTTCTTAATGCGCAAATACGGGTGTTGACCGAAAAAAGTTCCATTGCGAAAAAGGACAGCGTTTCGATTTTCTCAACGGAAACGCTTTGGGTCTACGCGACAAACAGGGAGAAAATCCAAAAGTTCATCATTCATGCGGATTCAAACAGATTGTGGAAAGACGATACGGTGTTTTGCGATTCGCCGACAATGGAATTTCGTTTTCTGCTCTCATTCAATGACGTCGGAACAAAATCGATTTCAATAAAAACCTTTCGCACCAACGGCGACGTTTCGTACCAGTCCCAAGCGTTATCGGTACGCGTCTTTTCGCCGCTGAGTCAAAAAATCATTTCCGGCGTTTTGGGAATGCCCTGTACCTTGTCCACCCCCGGCGTTTCCGACCGGGTGAATTATGTGTGGTCATTCGGTACGTATCAGGGCAAAAACGTGTTGTATAAAAAGCAATTCGCTTCCGGCAACGAGGAAATGGTTCAAAACATTCCGGTTGGTGCCATTGACACAGGATTTCTTTGGGTCGAGGATTCAACAGGCGCGATACGTTCGCCGCAAGCGCGTTTTCTATACCGTTTCGACGCGACAATCGGGCCGTCGATATCTTGCATCAGTAAAGGGGTCCGCAGCGATGCCCCCGATATTGTGGTCACCGGTGAAGACTTTTTGGACTTTTCGGTTTTCATTGCAGATCAGGCAGGTGCCTCGGTCGATTCGGTCGAATTTGTCGGCAATGGCTTCGATTGGGTGAATTCCGACAGGACAATATTTAAAAAAACGTTTACCGGCATGGGCGCGTACACCGCATCGAAACCGTTGTTTGCGACGGTTATCGCAACGGATAAATATAAAAACACGACAAAACGGACTTTTTCATTGTATTACGATGCTTCCGGTCCAAAGTCGAAATTCGTGCAATTCCGATTAATTAACCCGCCCGAGATATTGGCATATACCAAAAAAGGGCTTTTCGATTTTTTACTTGGCGTCGACAATACGGGAAACGATTCCGCCCAAGTAAGCATCACGGTGAACGGGACACCGGTAAATCCCCAAATGACAATTGGTAAATCAAGCCCAACGTTATCCTGGACCATTCCGTGCAGTACGGGAAATAATACCGTGAAAGCAATTGCCATGGTGAAGTCCCTTGTCTATGCCGACACTACCATTACGATAATCCGCGATCCGTTTATGGTCGATACCGCCAAACCTCAAATCCTCGATGTCACCGTTGACAACAATCCCGTTTCGACCGTTGAAATGCGGGTGTCCACAACCAGGCCCCTCGGCGTCATCAGGGTAATCGCCATCGATCAAATCAGCGGAGTGCGGTCGGTGTCGGCCAATAATCGTCCGCTTAGTAACGAAACGCAAAATGCATCGGCATGGTCGATCCAGGATTTTTCGTTTTCTCATCCCTATACTCCGGTCGTTTTATCTGTTGTCGACTCATCCGGGAACGTGAAAGAGGAAACCTTTACGGTAACGGAAAACAATGATCCCGTGATCGAGCATCCGAACCCGTTTCCCGCGTATTTTTACGCAGGAACAAAATACGTCGATACCATTGTCGTCGAAGATCCCGAATACGATGTCGCCGATTTAAAAACAAGCATATTGCCCAGAACGATGACACTAACAAGCGCGGGATTTAACAAATGGGTATTGTCGTATGCGCCGACCGCCGTGGACACGGGAAGCAAGACCGTGGTTTTTTCCGTACGCGACACCATTTCCAAAGAAGTGTTTCTTAATTGGAAATTCATGGTTTTTAAGGACTCGTCGGGCCTTGTACGCTTTCAAACGGCCTCTGCCGTATTTCCCAAGGTGCTGGAAGCGGGCAAAGATTCCATTTTGCAGGCGTTAACCGTTACCAAGGGATATCCGCAATATCATTTTTCGGTTGCATTTCTCGGGAGTTCTGTACCGTTGTTTGCAAGTACCGTATCGCAAGCAAACACCATGTTTGCTTGGAAACCGCAACTTTCCGATACCGGCTATCACCAACTTTTGATTACCGTCAAAGACAGTGTCGGCGTGAATGATACGATAATGCCGTTACCCGCGATAACCGTTGTTCCGCCCAACCGGCCGTGTTCGCTTAAAATCACCCATACGATACCGATGTGGGGAAACTCCCTCGATTTGACAAATGTGACTATACCCGAGACGTTGTTTTGTTCGGTTATCGATCCGGATTTGTCGACTTACGATCATCAACAAGTAAAAATCCGTTTTCCAACGACCCGGTCGGAATTTACCGTTGATACGACAAAGTCATTTATTGTCGTGCTGTATCCCGAGATGTTTTCGTTGCATGGATTCGATACCGTAAGCATTTCCATTACCGACATGGCAGGGCATAGAGATTCGGTTTTTTATCCCATACTGGTGGGATTGAAAAAAGATGTTATTGTCCAAACCGTTCAAAACGGAATTTCCATTTTATCGGCCGATGTGTATAATTATCCTTTATTGGTAAGGCTCAATTCGGGAAATTTCTCTTTTGGCAAGGCTCTGGGCAACGGTTCCGATCTGAGATTTACAAAAGGAGATGGGATGCCGCTTCCCTTTGAAATCGAACGGTACGACAGTTCCGCACAAGTTGCCGAGATTTGGGTAAAGGTCGATACGGTTTTTGCGAACAATAACACCCAAAAGTTCCGATTGTTGTCTGGAAACAATGCCGTACTTTCGCCCATGGCGTCAACCCGCGTATTCGACACTGCGGATGGGTACGAAGGAGTATGGCATGTCAATGATGCAGTAAAAGGGCAAAACCTTAACTCTGCACAAAATGCCTATAATGCAACGCTTGCCTCACCGCCGACCCAAACGTCGCTTCGGACAGGAACGGGTATAATCGCCTCTGCCGATAGTTTCGCAAACAATGCATATCTTTCGGTGGGGACAATCCCTACTTCTCCAACCATAACCTTGAGCGCGTGGGTATATCCGGTGAATGCCGTGCTATTTGGAAAAATTCTGAGCAAACCTTGGACAAACTACGTAACGCCCTATCTGATCTATTCTCTTGAAGTAGGTGAGGTAACAACGTCGGCCACAAGGTTTTATGTCGGAGCGAATCAAAACAATTACGCCGGTGCAGACGGAGACAATTCCCTGCCGATTAAAACTTGGAGTTGTTTGACAGGTACCTATGATGGACAAACTTTGAAATTTTATTATAATGGGGTTTTGTTAATTCAAAAGAATTTAGGAACCCCTGCTCCTGCGATTCCGGATAATAATAATCCGTGGAATATCGGGTCCTGGAGCTTGAATCCAGCTGAAGCGTTTTCCGGAAAAATCGACGAATTGAGGATGATCAAAAAAGCAATGAGCGCCGATTATATCAGGCTCAATTACGAAAGCCAGAAATCGGGAAGCACATTGATAAAAATACAGTAAAATGTAAATTATTATAAAGATTTTATACTACGGCCTTATTTGCGATTATTATAGCAAATAAGACCGTGTGTTTTTTTATTTCGAAGTCTCCAGCAATGCAAGTGAATTGGGCGGAAGTCCGATATCTTTTGTCGAGCCGACTTTTGCGTCGGTCGACGGATCAATTATCACTATTCCCGGGGTCTTATCGCTTCTGTCTCCTACGTAAACATATGTTCCGTCAAAGGCCATGTGACCGCTGCAAGGAGCGTCTAAGCCCGATATTTTCGGCCCAACGGTTTTTGCCTGCGGGTTAAAAGAATGTAACTCGGTTGAAAATGACGGCGTCGATACGACGGCATACCCTTTGGTATCGCTTACCACGATGATCGATGCGATATCGCCGGAAAAGGCGGATTCGTCTATGATCGTTCCCGTGTTGGTGTTTGTAGCCAAATCGATGACTTCTATACCGCCGGCGTCATTGACAGCCCATGTTCCGGAACTGCCGACATACAATTTCCCATTGCAAATGGAAAGTTCCTGCGGGTTTTTGTCGAAGAGATTGATGGCTTTTTCAATCGTATCCTTTGTCGAATTGATGACGAGAATTTTACTGGTATCCGTCGTAAGAAGCAATCCGCCGGCAGTTGCCGTAAGCCGTTGACAAGCTACATACACTCTGTCGTTATAATATAACGCTTTCGCCGCATAAGGAAAATCATCCGCATTCGGTATTCCCGAATGAGTATTGTACGGGGATAAATCTATTGTTTTCGCAGATGTTGTTCCGGTAGAAGGATCGAAAATCGCTAATTTTGAGCTACCCAATTCGGTAATATATGCTTTTGTGTCGTTGATAAAGGCAATATCCTGAATGTTTACGGATGTTCCTATGTTTTTTTCATACGCAATAGCGGTGCCGTTGATTACCGACCCGTTTATTTTGAGAATATTGTCTTTTCCGTATCGCTCGAGCACATAAATGGCGCCGTTATAGGTTCTGATGTCATTGTCGATCCAATTAGATAAAAGGTTTTTGTAGGCGACAGAATCGGTGATACTGTAAAGGCCGATATTGCCCGCGGAATAATCGGCCGAAATAGTCACACCGACAACCGCACGGTCGGACACGCCTTGAAAAGCGACGGGACTTGCTTTCTTTATGCATCCGACGGCCAAGAGTGAAACAGCACATACAACGATCAAGCCTTTTTTCATATGATCTTTCCTTTGCCGGCATTTTCCGGCCTTAATGGTGAATGTGAAGTATTTACATGTTTTACAAGCTGTATTTCAAAACAACATAATGGGCTATTCCTGGCAAAGGCCTTTGAAAATCATAATCGCGTACGTTGAGATAATTTTCGATTCTATACGATAAATCGAAATTCCCACCGAAAAAGAATCCGATAGTTGCGCCTAATTGCGGCCGACTTTCGATATAATCGAGATTGGTGGGGTCCGTAAAATAGCCCGATTGGAATTTTGCCGAATGTGAGAGATAAAAATTTTTATACGTTATTTTTGCATTCAGATTGTCGATCAAACGGGGCAAAAGAGGCTCATCGTTTCCGTTCCACATCGGTATCTCGTCCGAGTTAAGGGTATTGATCATGTAGGATACCGAATTTACAACAGAGATCCAGGAAAACGGCGATACGGTGATGTCGTTTTCCACCCCCCATCCCTCGACTTTTGAAACGTTTTTTGGTATGAACATGTTTGAATGGCCTAAAAAAAGTATCTTGTCTTTTGTGGTACTGGCAAAAACTGCAGTCGAAATGAGACATACGGGATTGGAAAATGATAATCCGAGCGAATATTCCAATCGATACTCCGGACGAAGGTCGGGGTTGCCGGACACATGGCTACCTTGTGAATACTTTTCCGAAAACCCCGGACTTCGCCCGGAGTATCGGAGCTGGCCCGAAAGTTCAAGACTGTCGAATAAACGGTAATTCAGGTCGGCGAAAGCGCCGCCGAACCCTTGTTTTGAAGTCCTGCCGAATGGAACTATCGAGCCGAAAAGCGTGATGCTGTCGTTTGTTGAATCGATTTCATACCGGTAAACTGCTCCCAGCCGGGCATCGAGGCTGTTTTGCGTTTTGAAGGAGGCTTCGAGTCCGGCTTTCGGGATGATGCGCCGGTAATGCGGCGAAAGTTGGTCCGAAGAAACAAGAAGATTATTTAAAGTAAAACCGGTGTAACTAATTCCTGCGGTTCCGCTAAGGGTACAATAGGCGGTCGCATATGACTTGACAATTGTTTCCAGAGACGCAAACGGCTGGCTGATATCCTTTGCGATCGGCCCGATGCTTAAATAAAAGGGCCTGATCCTGCGGAATTGCTGGTCTTCGGTTTTTCCTTTTGCTATTACCGCAAGCGATAGTTTGGGACTATAGCAAAACTTATACGATTCAATCAAAGACAAAACAGTATTTCGTACCGATCCGTCGTTATTGCCCGCTTCGGGCAGGTAAAATATTCCTTCATTTGACGACGATATGAAGATTTGGGAAGTCAATTTGTTTTTATCGTCTATCGCATAGGTGTTCGAGTATACGGAAGAGAATTCCGAAAAATAATTGTTATCCATTCCTTTTACCGAATCGTCATTTGCAACGGTCGGGCCGTGGGTAATGATACTGTCGGTGTAGTGGAAATTATTGTCCGACCATCCGTAATTTACAGACAACCTGTGAGCCATAGAACCAACGGTCTTGCAAATCATGGCCGTACCGCTTTTATATCCGAATGATCCCAATTCAATCGATGCCGTTGTCGCATCGTTTTTCGAATCCGTCGAAAGGGTAATTATGCCTCCTGCATTGTCCCCGAAATACTCTATCGAAGGAATGCTTTTATTAATTGTAATCGATTGCAAAGAGGCTAGCGGTATCTTGGATAAGTCTACCGCATTGCCGCTGCCACCGTTCAAGGGGATTCCATCAAGGTACACCTGAACTTGATTTGTCGAACTCCCGCGTATCGAGGCATCGGCATAATGACCGAAACCGCCCGAATTGCAAATGACCACGCCTGAAACCGTTTCCAAAACCGATTGCAAATCAGTGTATTTGCCCGAGAAGGATTTTGCATCCAAGGTGACTTTGGACGGCGTGATCTCCTTGTTTTTTTTTGCGGTTACTACCATTCTGTCAATTTTGGTACTTACGCTGCAGTCTTGCTTTTTTACGGGAGGAATCTGGGGTGATCCAATTTGTACGGAATCGCTGCCAACAATGGATAGGGGAGCTTGTGAACGTACGGACAACGTATCGGCCTTTATCGAAGGCAGTATACAAAATAAAACTGCAACGGCAAATCGGAATGCCTGCGGGAACCTACTATGCAAAATCAATGAAAACCTCCCGGAACCTTTTACCATGAAGGTCCGTAAGACGAAGAAAATCGCAGGCAGGTCTCCTGGCTTTCCCGAAACTGTCGCCTTCCCATACCTATGAGGGTACAGTGGTTTGTATGACAGTTCCCGGTTCACTTAAGAACCGGCTTTGGGATTACAGTGGCAGGTCCGCTCCGGAATTACACCGGTATTCCCTGACGCCCGTGATTATATGTAAAAAATATCGAATGCAAATTATAATGTCAATTCAATCTCGAAATCCTGAGCCAATGAGCCGAGAAAAGGGAAATCTTTTGCGTATGAACTAAAAATTTTCTTTGCTTCATCGACGCTACCGCATTGTTTTGCAGCGTCCAACAGATTAAGAAAATTATCTCTTGATGTCGGATTCAACTTTATGGATTCGAAAAACAATGAAAATGCGTCTTTATAACGTTGTTGATAATATGAAATAATGCCCAATCCGGAAAGAACTTCGGCCGAGGGGCCTTCCTCATCGTAAATTTTAATAAATTTTTCCATTGCAGGCATTAGCTTGCCGTCCGATAGAAGTTTCTGCGCTTCTTCGACCCGCGCGTTATATACACCCACAACAAGCCCTCGTTCCGATTTGTAGATTCCATCGCCCTGGGAAACAATGCTGTCGCGAATGATCCTGATTTCTTCCAATTGCGGGTTTTTTGCGATTCCGAGTTCAAAAAACGACAATGCTTCATTGATACGGCGAAGCTTTAATGCCGCATCAAAAAGGTTAATCAATGCGTCGGTATAATCGGGTTTAAGCGAAGCTGATTTTTTAAACATGGAGAATGCGTCTTCCCATGCCTTTTGCATCCACGAAATTATTCCTATGTTATTATATGCCCTATAATTACCGGCATCTTTCGCAATGACTTCAACAAGGATTTTTGCTGCTTTGGCAATTTCGCCCGATTCGATGAACAGTTCCGCGTTCTGGTTCTCTTCGATAAAAAGATCGGGATGATCGGTGTTTGATTGGGATTCCGTCATTATAGTTCCTTTTGGGCGATGGGCAAATATTAATTATATTTGATTGCAAAAATATCGCTATGCGTTTAATATATAAAAGATATTTCGTCCAGTAAAGGTTTTTATGGTAATTAATGGACCCGGCACGACATGGAAAGAAAAATGCGCCGGGTATTTTTGTACTGTCCAAGCGACCGGAATCATCGCAATGCTTCTTATGGCCGTATTGGTTTTTCCGTGTCATTCTCTTGACTTAGACGATCAACCGGAACTTACAGCGAACGTGGTTCTTGATAAAAGCTCATATGGCCCCGGCGATACGGTCGTTGCCGCAGTTCATGTTTTCGTACCCTCCAAATTCCATTTATACGCAAATCCCCTGGGGCCCGGCATCGGAAAGCCCGTAATCGTTTCGCTTGGCAAATCCGACGATATTCAATGGGTGACTTTGCGTAAATCGGCACCCGAGAAATTCACGCCCGAAATCGGCGGGTGGGTGTGGGCATATGAAAAGAACGCTTATTTCTATTGTAAAGGCGTACTGTCGCCGCATCCCTCAAAAGAAATCCATACGGGGTTCGTGCTTCAAGGTCTCATGTGTGCGACAGCCTGCATTCCCGTATCATTGGTCAAAGATGTCGATGTCGGCGTGTCGGCATCTTCATCCGGTCTTTCCTTTGAGAAACATCCGGATCTTGCCGAGATTGCTAAACAATGCGAACCGATGCCTTTTACCGTGAGCAGCGATTCGGCCGCGCTCCTGGCTCCGAACGTTTCGTCGCTCGGTTCGATTCGACTGAACTCGCCGATCAAGGAATCGCCGATTTCCTGGGATTACGATCCCGTCGAACACCGGCAAGTTATGAATTTGCTTTTAGCGATATTGTTCGGTTTTATCGCCGGAATCATACTGAACGTGATGCCGTGCGTATTACCGGTGCTCGGAATAAAAATCCTGTCATTTGCAAATGCAAGCGGCTCCTCCCGCAAATCGGCGTTATTACGGAGTATATCTTTTGCTGCCGGAATGTTTTCCGTATTCATGTTCCTTGCCGCACTTGCTTCTTTTGCGCATTTGTCGTGGGGGCAGCATTTTCAAAGTCCCTGGTTTTTAATCGGGCTTATTCTTATCATGGTTGTTTTCAGTCTCGGCCTTTTCGATATTTATATCGTGCCGATTTCGGGCGCTGTTTCAAATCTCGGAAACAAACCGGCAAACGGGTTTTCAGGCGATTTCTTTAGAGGTATGCTTGCCACCGCGCTTGCCACTCCGTGCAGCGGGCCGTTTTTAGGTGCAACGCTTGCTTGGACCCTTACCCAACCCGCAGTGGTCATTTTTATCGTTTTCGGTTCCATAGGATTGGGTATGGCCTTTCCGTATATTCTTTTGTCATCCAATAAAATGTTGCTTAAGATTATTCCGAAGCCCGGGAAATGGATGGAGAATTTCAAATATCTCATGGGCTTTTTATTGCTTGGTTCCGCAACGTATTTATTGTTCGGTTTGCCCAAAGACATGGTTGCCGCAACCGTAGGATTTTGCCTCATCGCCGCATTTGCCATTGTGATGTATTCTCGGTTTGCGCCTTTTGGAACTTCTGTTGTACGAAAAGTCATCGTGGCACTTATTTGTCTGGGTATTTTGGTGCTGGGCGCATATGTTTCCTATGACGTTTTATACGCCTCCCGGTCCATGAACGCAGCTTCGAAGGCGTCGCAAATATATTGGGAAGAATTTACCGCAGCAGACCTTAAGGATGCGCATCGGCGGGGGCAAAGCGTCGTCGTCGATTTTACGGCAAGCTGGTGTATTAATTGTCAATATAACCTCGTGACGGTTTTATCCGACCCTTCGGTTGCGGACTTGCTGATTAAAAAGAAGGTTTTAACCTTGAAGGCCGATTTGACCTGGGCCAATCCTCCTGCCGAGGATCTTTTGCATCATTTAGGCTCGCGCAGCGTCCCGTTTTTGGCCGTGTTCCGCGGCGATGATCCGTATCATCCCATTATCATGCGCGATATTCTCAACAAGAGCGAAATGTTGAAAGCTTTGAGGGACCTACCCGAAAAATAAAATTTCAATTTCAAATAATTTATTAGAAGAAAAAGGGAAAACAAATGGGAAAGAATGTCGTTCAAAAAATTTTCGATAGTCATATTGTAGAAGGAAAATCGCAAGCGGGAAGCGAAATCGGGCTTCGAATCGATCAAACACTCACCCAAGACGCAACGGGCACGATGGCCTATCTGCAATTTGAAGCTTTGGGCTTCGACAGGGTTAAAACCGAGCTTTCCGTATCATATATCGATCACAACACGATTCAGGAAGGCTATGAAAACGCCGACGATCACCGCTATTTGGAGTCGGTTGCGAAAAAATTCGGTATTTATTTTTCACGACCCGGAAACGGCATTTGCCATCAGGTGCATTTGGAACGCTTCGGCGCTCCCGGTAAGACATTGCTCGGCAGCGATTCTCATACGCCAACCGGCGGCGGCATCGGCATGATCGCCATCGGCGCCGGCGGTCTCGATGTGGCGGTTGCCATGGGCGGCGGATTGTTTTATTGCGCATATCCCAAGGTTGTTAAAGTCGAACTTGCCGGAAAATTGTCTCCGTGGGTCGCGGCAAAAGACGTGATTTTAAAAGTGCTGGAAATCCTTTCGACAAAAGGGAATGTCGGAACGGTTGTCGAATACGGCGGGCCGGCGGTTGCGACGCTTTCGGTTCCCCAGCGTGCGACAATTACCAACATGGGCGCAGAGCTCGGCGTTACCACGTCGGTGTTTCCGTCCGATCAAACCACGAAGGCATTTCTTCTCGCCCAGGGCAGGGAAGCGTGCTTTAAGGAAATAATCGCCGATGCCGACGCGACGTACGACAGGGTTATTTCCATAGACCTTTCATCGCTCGAACCCCGGGCTGCAACACCGCATTCCCCGGGCAATGTAAAGAAACTTTCCGAATTAAAAGGAGTCAAGGTAGATCAGGTGCTCATCGGTTCCTGCACCAACTCATCGTATAGCGATTTGATGACCGTTGCCCATGCGCTGAAAGGGAAAAAAATTCCTGCCGGGGTTTCCCTCGGGCTATCCTGCGGGTCGCGTCAGGTTTTGGAAATGATAAGCAGAAACGGCGCCCTGGCCGATATCATTTCGTCCGGTGCCCGCATTCTGGAAAATGCCTGTGGATTTTGTATTGGAAACTCCATGGCACCGGCCACGGATTCCGTTTCGGTGCGCACGTCGAATAGAAATTTCTATGGTAGAAGCGGCACCGAGAGCGGTCAGGTATATTTGGTTTCTCCCGAAGCCGCGGTTGCCTGCGCCCTTGCCGGCGAGCTCGTCGATCCGTGTGTTTCCTTTGCAAAAGAACAATACCCGATAATCGAAATGCCTAAAAGATTCCTTATAGACGACGGTATGATTATCGCTCCGGTCGATAAACAAGAAACGGTCGAAATCAAACGCGGCCCCAATATCGGCGCTCCTCCGACGAACGTGGCATGGCCAAACAACATTGATGCCGCGGTGGCAATTTTTCTCGGCGACAAGGTTACCACGGACGACATCATGCCCGCCGGTTCCCGGATGAAATACCGGTCCAATATTCCCAAGTATGCCGAATTTGTTTTTGAACGGCAGGATTCGACGTTTTCGAAGCGCGCAATGGAAAACAAGAAAAATAATATAGCCAATATCATTGTCGCAGGGGAATCATACGGTCAGGGATCATCCCGCGAACATGCCGCGATTTGCCCGATGTTCTTAGGCGTCAAAATCGTCGCCGCCAAGTCCATCGAACGTATCCATAAGGCAAACCTTTTCAATTTCGGAATTATTCCGGCCGTTTTTGCCGACGCATCGGATTATGATTCGATAAAGGCCAACGACAGGCTTTCAGTCGGCGATATTCATGCCGGTATAAAAGCGGGAAAGCTTACCGTAAAGAACCTAACCCAAAACAAAACGTTTACTCTCGTTGTCGACGCTACCGACCGCCAAAAAGCGATTTTACTCGCCGGCGGGTTGATTAATGAAACAAGGGACAGAAACAAGAAGTAAGTATGTTTTGGTTGGTATACGTATAAAAGCAAAAAGGCCTTGAATCGTTCAAGGCCTTTTCTTTAGGGATTTTCTCGATTTTATCGCGCATGAAATAGTATACTATACGTGGCGGCGGTTCCTTAATTGTAAAGGGAAGTTGAAGTGAACATCGGCATATTGACCAGTTCTTTTCCGGCAAATTCGAATGATGCGAGGGCAACGGCAGGCCTGTTCGTACGGGATTTTGCCTTGGCGCTTTCCAATGCGGGGCACGCGGTCAGAATAATCGTTCCGGAAAAAAACGTTTTTCCCAAAGAAACTACGCCCGGAATTTCCGTTACCTGGTTCCCCTGGCTCGGCGGCAAAAAACGTCTGTCTTATATGAAACCCTATTATCCCCATCATGCTCTCATGATGCTGAGTCTGTTTATACGGGGAATGCGGGCGCTTGCAATATTGCATCATGAGAAACCGTTCGATCATATCATCGCCATGTGGGCTGTACCGGGAGGTTTGCTTGCGGCACGTTTTAAACAACGGTTTCATGTCCCCTATACGACGTGGTGTCTCGGTTCCGATATCTGGACCTATGGGCGCTATCCGTTTCTGAGAAGGATCGTGGCGGACGTTTTGAAAAAAAGCGACTTTATTTTTGCCGACGGAATCGCACTCGGCAAGGAAGCGCAAAAGATTTCGGGCCGTGAATGCCCGTTTCTTGCGTCAAGCCGTAAGCTCGATTTTTCGAACGAAGCCAAAGCCCCGATCGAGAAAAACGGGTTTTGTTTTCTTTTCATTGGCCGGTATGCCCGTGTCAAAGGAGTCGACATTTTGATCGACGCCATGGCCCGTTTTGTCCGGTCGGAAGGACAAGGGCATTTGTATTTGTTCGGCGGGGGCCCGCTTCGCAGCAATATCGAAAAGCGGATAAAGCACCTTGACCTTTGCAGCCATGTTACCTTGGGCGGATATGCGGCCAACGATACTGTCGTCCGCTTTATGCATGCGTGCGATGCGGTCGTTATTCCATCGCGCATGGAAAGCATCCCGGTCGTTTTGTCCGACGCCTTTCAGGCCCAAAAACCGGTGATTGTTTCAGACGTGGGGGATATGGGCGCAATTGTCAAGTCATACAATGCCGGTCTGGTGGTGCCCGCGGGAGATCCCGATGCTCTCTGTTCGGCTATGATCTCCATGGCTCATTCCCCTGAAAAAACCTATGTTGCGGGGATACGAAAACTTTCCGAAGAATTTAATATAGCCGAAAGCGCACGAACGTGGCTGGAGCTCACACAATGAAAAGCCCGGCCTATTGGCACCCTTTCCTATACAAATTTTGTACTAAAATGCTTTGGCGGCAAAGCAATTCCAGCCTTATGGAACAGTGGGCTGAAGTGGTGAAATGGGTTCCCCAACAATCCGATGTTTTCGAGATTGGAGCGGGAACCGGGGATTTTTATTTACACTTTCTAAAACGCAAGGTGAGGAGATATCGCTCGAACGATATAAATCCGGTATTTGTAAAGTATCTGAAAAAAATGGGAATCGAAGCGACCGTGGCCGATATCAGAACATGTTCCTTTCAAAAAGCCGAAGTATATGTTCTTTTAAAGATCCTCTATAATTTCAAAACCCATGCTGAAGAAATTCTTAAAAAAATCCTGAGAGTGACCGGGCAAAGAATTATTATCCTTGAACCGGTAGGATCCTGCCTTAATCCGCAGCGGTTAAAAGACAAAGTCAAGGGCATAATGGTTGATAATGGGGATGGACCTGTGTATGATCGTTTTTCAAAAGATGAATTATTGCGATTATGCGAACGTGTGGCTTCCATAGAACACGTCGGTATACTAAGGGGAAATCATGTATTGGTTGTTCTCAAAGGAAATCCCGATGCCGGTGATATAAAGGATTAATCGTTATGAATTCATCGCCCCGTGTTCAAGAATGAAGAAAAAAAACGGGTACCATTTTTTTTTAAGAACGCTTGTTCTGCTTGTCGTTGCAGGAACGTTATTTTATATTGTAAAGGAACTGAGGGCCAATTTTGGGGCCGTTTATTCGGCCCATCTTCGATTTCATGTTGGGGGAGTGCTGTGCGGGATTCTTTTTATAATGGGATCTTACCTGGCCACTACCTATGCCTGGTTGCTTGCGATAAAGACCTACCCGTCCGAAAACAAAATCGAATTTGGCGAAAGTGTTGCTATTGTCAACTCTACGCAATTGTCGAAGTACCTTCCGGGGAAAATATGGTCATATGCGCTGCAAATGGTCATCATGGAAAAAAAAGGTATTCCGAAATCGTTCGTTTTATATATAAACGCGATCATAATAGTTTCGTCGCTTGTCACGAATATTTTGATCGCTACGCCGGTATTTTTGTTTTACCACAATCCTTTCTGGGGAATTGCTATTGCGTTGATAGTATGTTCGGGTGCGGTAGCATATACGGGATTTCTTATTGCCGAAAAACGAGTAACCAAGGTTTTATCATGGGTATTGGGACGATTCAATAAAACCCTGCTAGTGCACAGCATGAAAAGATCGGACTTGATTGCAATTCAGGTTCCCATTATTTGTTCAAACCTGTTGTTCGGGTTTTCTGGCATTGCTTTATGTCATAGTATCGGCTTTGCAATTTCCCCCGGTAAAACGGCCCTGGTTTGTTCAAGCATGCTTTTGGCGGATCTGGTCGGATTTGTCATGGTGTTCTCGCCCGGCGGTCTTGGCGTGCGCGAGGGGGCATTGTTTTTTTTGTTAAATCCGTTTTTCGGAACTGGCATGTCCCTTATAATTCCTCTTGTAATGCGTTTTTTTTCGATGATTTCGGACATGGTTTTGGGTGTAATTGCTTTTTGCCTATATCGGAAATACTCCGCTTTCTCCAAAAAAACGGGCGTGCGGATTAAACCGTGATTTTTGAACATAACGGTTTTTCCAGTTTGGACAAAAAACCGGGAATGCGGAATTTGACAAACATCCTTCCGAAGAGTATAATTTATGTAAAGCATTACGTGATAGTGGCAATGAAAATTATTACACAGCAGGTCCGGCTGATTCTTGGCGAGGGTGCATGAAACGTGTTTGGGAAAAAACCGACGCAATGCGGATTATGCTGGAGAATAAAACAGCCCTGAATCTTGTCCGATTTGCCGAAATTGCCCTTCTCAAAAAAAAAACCTCATTGTACAGCTATAATTTCCCTTCACAAATACAAATAGAAGTTACGAACCGATGCAATCTCAAATGCTTGTGGTGTTCCCATAATTCTCCCGATTTAAACACGCATGGTACCGGAGATATGGACTTTTCCAAACTGCTCGATTTGTTGCCGCAGCTTAAGCGAGCCGGATGCATCAACCTGTTTGGCGAGGGCGAACCGCTCTTATATCCGCAATTAACCGAAGCAATCCGCGAGGCGCGAAAATATGTACGGCATGTTGCTGTCACGACAAACGCAACCTTGCTTTTTGGTGAGCTTTCCAGAGACCTTGCATCCAGCGGGCTCACCGAACTGGTCGTGAGTGTTGATTCTGCCGATAGTGAAACATTCAAACAAATCAGAGGAATAGCACTTGATAAGGTTTTCTCGAATATGACGGAGTTTGCAGCCGTATCATCGGTTCCGCTTTCGGTTCGGGCGGTTGTCGCGCGTGAAAACGCCCAAAGTCTTATCGCTCTTCCAAAACTCCTGACAAAAATACCGAATTGTAAAAAACTGTATCTTCTCGCCATGCACGAATCGCAAGGGTCCGATGCCGCAGGCTACCACCATCCGGTAGCTGCGGATACTGAAGCTGTCGTGAAAGAAATAAGTTCGGAATGCAGGAAACACGGAATCCGCACCGATGCTTTGGAATTGCTTGCAAACCGTAAATACGCCCATGGAATATGCAAAGCCCCGTTCATAGGAATGGCATATGTCAATTGGCGCGGATGGCTTACCCCGTGTTGCAGCTACCTGGATTTGAATCTTGGCAATGTGTTTGAGAAAGGATTTTCTCGGTGTTGGAATGGTACGTTAATGCGCAATTTCCGCAAGGCAATGTTATTGAACAAAGCTCCGCTTCATTGCAAAAAATGGTGCGGGATTTCTACAAATGCCATTTCGACAGCTTCGGGTTTTCATGCTCTTTAATTCATTTGTTTTTTTCATATTTCTCGGTATAGTCGTGCCTGTTTATTGTGTGCTCCCCAAAAAATGGCGCATGATCCATTTATTAATTTCCAGCTACCTATTTTACGGGTATTGGGATTGGCGGTTCTGCCTGTTGCTGGCGTTTTCAACGCTCATTGACTTTTTTATAGGGATATACCTGTATAAAGCAGATGGTCCAAAGCTCAGAAAAATTCTTGTTTCGATCAGCCTTTTCTGTAATCTGGGTGTATTGGGATTTTTTAAATATTTCAATTTTTTTGCCGACAGTATGAGCGTGATGTGCAATCGATTCAATATTCATCTCGATTTCCTTCATGTCAATGTTTTGCTTCCGGTGGGAGTGTCGTTTTATACGTTTCAGGCTTTGTCCTATACGATATCGGTTTACCGGAAAGATATAAAACCCGTTCGATCACTTATCGATTTCTCCGTTTTTATTGCTTTTTTCCCTCAGCTTGTTGCCGGTCCCATGGAACGAATAGGACATTTGCTTCCGCAACTCCAAAAACGAGCATTACCGACACAGGGCCAGGTGATTCATGCAGCAACGTTTATTTGCACAGGTCTATTCAGGAAAGTGATGATCGGCGATACTGCCGGCCGTATCGTCGATCATTTGTTTGCCCAACCGAAGTACTATTCATCGCCAGAATTGCTTATGGGACTTTTACTCTTTTCGGTCCAGATTTATATGGATTTCTCAGGGTACAGTTTTATTGCAAAGGGCACGGCAAAATTTTTCGGAGTCGATTTAATGGATAATTTCGCACAGCCGTATTTTTCTCCCAATATTACGGAATTCTGGCGTCGTTGGCACATTTCACTTTCCACTTGGATGCGTGACTTCATCTATATCAGCTTGGGCGGCAACCGAAAAGGGAATTTTCGGGCAAATGTAAATTTGTGGGTGACCATGTTGTTGGCGGGACTGTGGCATGGAGCGCAGTGGAAATTCGTTTTCTGGGGAGCATTGCATGCCATTTATATTACGGTGCACCGTATGATGTTGACGGGAAAGAAAAAGCCTGAAAGATACCCTCTTCGTTCTTTAAAAAATCGTTCAACCCATTGGTTAAAAGTAATGGGTACTTTTATGCTGGTTCTTATCGCTTGGCTTTTATTTAGGGTGGAAAACCTGGATTCTCTTGTATTGTTTGTAAATAAAATGGCGGTATGGGAAGGCAGTCCCTATACGCTTCGAATTGTAATGATTTGCGCGGTATTTATCGGAATAACGCTGTTTTTCGACTGGGTAGACAAGAACAGGAGACGGATATTCGATGCCGTGCCGCCGTATATGCGTGTAGGGATCTGCGTTGCAATGTTCTGTGCGACGTTTGCGTACATGTTCAGTTCAACGCCGATGCCGTTTGTCTATTTCCAGTTCTAGGAAATCCTCCTGATCCGACCGGGGTATCGGAATGAAGAAAATTGCTTTTATTAGTTTAGGGATACTATCCTTTTTTGGCGCACTGGGACTGATCGAGGTTTATTTGCGGGTTGGCGAGATAGAACCGCCATTATGGACGACGATAGACTCGACCGTCGGTATCGTGAATATCCCGAATCGTCCTATTTTATATTTATCCGAAAGCTATTATCTTGGAGCGACCAATACGTTCGGTTATTTTGGAGCCGCGCGATCTCGCGGAAAAAGGCCCGGTACCTACCGTTTTGTCTTGCTCGGAAATTCCTTTGTTTCCGGTATCAATGTTGACGAAAAATACTATTTTGGCCGCTTAATGGAAACGGCGTTGGAGGAACATTGGAAAAAGCCCGTTGAAGTGTTGAATTTCGGGTTTGGAAGGTTCGACCTTTCGGATATTTACTGTTATTACAAAAAGGTCGTAAATGGATTTGATTACGATTGCGCGGTTTTCTTTGTTGATACCAGTGATTTCGCAGAATCGTATTACAAAAACATGGGGCCTTACTGTGTTGTAAAACCCGATTCGATTGCGATCGTCGATGACTATAAATACGGGGGAAAATACCGATTATATGACAATACCAGATTTATCACGCAGAATTCCTCGTTGTTTCGGCTCGTATTCAAGTGTGAAGGCCTGATCGCGACACAGGAAACCGGCCATATCATTCTTGATAAATTATATTGGAAGAATCCCGCCGATAAACGGATGGCCGGCACGGAAAAAGGTTTCAATGAAACCACTAAAATGATACTACGTCAATTGGCAAAGGACCCGCGGAATATCATAGTCTATAAATACGGTGTGCCTTCCGACATAGACCGCTTTATACGGAGTACCGGCATCAGCGTGTACTCGCTCGAGCCGTGTCTGAACGCACTGCAACAAGAAGGTATTGATCCGTATTTTTGGAAAGCGACTAAAACAAGAGGGCATTGGAACCATGCAGCTCATAAGGCCATCGGCATGTATCTGGCGGGCCAACTTTCCTCGCGCTTTGGGGACGATATATTGCAACCAGCGGTAAGAAAATGATATACTTTAAATTCTCCTGATCCTTAAGGAACGTAATATGAAATTGGTTATTCAAATTCCATGTTGGAACGAGCAGGCGTGCATTGCCGACGTGATAGCGTCATTGCCGCGTGGCATGCCGGGGATAGATATCATAGAAATCATGATAATCGATGACGGTTCCTCCGACGCAACCGCTGAGGTTGCTGCAAAGGCCGGCGTTGACGAGGTGGTTCGGCTTCCGCGGCACATGGGGCTTGCCGAAGCGTTTTCTGCGGGCATCGCCGCCGCCATACGCCGCAATGCGGATATTCTGGTCAATACCGATGCCGATATGCCATATCCTTCCGTACATATTGAGCAGCTCATACTGCCGATACTTAAAAAGCAAGCGGATATAGTTTTAGGTAACAGGCTTTCATCAACGCCGGAGCCGTTTTCCCCGCTTAAAATGATGCTGGAACGTTTAGGCACCGTATTTGTGCGTTTCTTTTCATCCGTTCCGGTTATGGATGCGGCGAGCGGATTCCGTGCGTTCAATCGCGATGCGATCATGGCGATGTTTATTCACGGGAAATTCTCATATACCATGGAAACCTTGATGCTTGCGGGGATCAAACGATTCCGATTGGTTAATGTGCCCATTACCATTAATCCACCTCGTCGCAAATCGAGGCTGGTAAAAAATATTCCAGGGTATATCGGACGATCGATCGGCGCTGTCGTTCGCGCATTTCTCATGTATCATCCGTTGCGTTTTTTCGTCGGTATAGGATCGTTGTTTCTTTGTGTTTCGCTGGTACTTGGGATAAGATATATGGTTTTCTTTGCACAAGGGAACAGTGCCGGTCATGTCCAATCGCTCATTCTCCTTGCCATTCTCGCGCTGATGGGGTTCCAAAGTATTGTTCTGGGGCTCATCGGAGAAGTGATTGCCGCCAACAGAAGACTGCTTGAGGAAATCCGGCTCAAGCTTATAAAAAACGAAGATTATCATTAAATAAAATTCGTCGCTGCATGCCCTGACGAGGCTTGTCGGAGGGCATTACATGACTCTGTCGATCAACTCCTCGTTTTTTGTAAAGCGGGCACAGTTTTCGTTGAAATGCCGGATCAATTTAACGACTTCGTCCGAATCGCCGCCTGCCACATGCGGTGTGATAAAGCAATGAGGCTCCGAAAGCAACGGGTTATCGACGCCGAGCGGTTCCGGGTCTGTTACGTCAAGCCATGCGGCCTTTAATCGTCGCGATTGCAATGCGTTTAAAAGAGCGTCCTGATCCACGGTCGCTCCCCGGCCGATGTTGTAAAAAACGGCGCCGGGTTTAACCTGAGAGAAAAACCGTGCGTTGAAAAAATGATGCGTTTCGGCGCTATACGGCAGGATATTTACAATATGGTCAACTTGCATCGAGAGTATGCTTTCCAATTGCCCGGATGATATGACCGGAACGTTTTCGGTACCGCGCGCTTTGCGGCGATATGCCAACACGTTCATTTGAAACGGCTTGAGCAATTCGGCAAGCCGAGTGCCGATCGCGCCGAAACCGAAAAGTAAAACAGTTTGATTTTGTAACGGCGTGCAAGAAGCGCGAAGCTCATGCCATTGCCGAGTACCGCATGCGGTGCGCGTCTTTAGCGCATCGGGAAGATTTCTTGCCTGTGCCACAATGAAACTCAATGCGTGAACAGCACATTGTTCCTTATATACCGATGCACTGTTCGAGACTGCAATGTTGCGTTTTGTTACAATTTCCCTGAACGCCTTATTGTCGTACCGGGTAATGCCCGAAGAGCTGACGTGAATCCATTTCAGGTCTTTTGCCCTTTCAATAAAAACAGGATCAATTTGACCGAAAAATACGTGGGCGTTGACAATTCTATCATCCCATTTTGCAACGTCAAGTACGGAAGATGAAGGAGCATTCGATACGATAAGTTCGTGGCCGGTCGTTCCGTCTTGCAAAAGTTTCATGGCGTCCGAAGGAAACGAAGTGTCGATAAAAATGCGCATAATGGCAATCCTATTTAATTCCTGTTATAATCAAGAGGGTGCTCAGTGTCTTACTTAAAAATACATTCAGCAAATCGCGAAACTCCGTTTAACGCAAATGCGTGATTTTCTTATAAATACGATACTTGTTGAGATAGAGAAGCACAACAATGGGGCCTGAAAATTATGCGGCGGCCCTATTTTAATCCAGATTAGGAAATTTGGATTTTAGGGTTTTAAAGGAAATTTGTGATGCAGGAGGATCGTATACATAATATATTTACCATATGGAGTATAAAATCATTATACAGGGGGCAAGGATGAAAAGAAATTTCACGTTTCTTTTTCCTTCACTTATCGTGTTTATTCTTTTAGCCAGCTTCGGCAGCTTTGCGGAAAATTCTTCTCCTGCCGGATCCGAAAAGACCAAAATTGCTGTTTCCAAACAAAAAATGCCGTTATTGCATATTGGACAGACGTCGATTGTCCTGACTTCATTGACGGGCACAAGCGTTCAAATTACTCTCATATCCATTGACGGCGTGACGAGAATTCGCGATTACGTCGATGTCACCGAAGGAACGGTCGATGCATATATGAACACGCGCGGAATCGTTCCCGGCAGTTATGTATGCCTTGTCAATACCGGAAATGCAACCTTGAAAAAAAGGGTGACGATAGCGAGATAACGATTGTTGCCAAATGAATAAAAAAAGCCGATTCCGCACTGTGCGAATCGGCTTTTTTTATTGTTCTTGCTAAAAAACGCCTTACTTTTTCTGAGTACCAAAATAAAGGCCGCTTGCTGTCAGACCTGCTTGAGAATTTTTAGAGACACTTCTTCCCAAAACCGAAAACTCACACTTGGAAGTCGCGGTATTCCCGGATATTCCCTTGACAGATACGGTTCTCTTGGATGCGGAAATTGTTTTTGCCGTTTGCGAAGCATTTCCCTTAACGACATTAGCTATAGGAGTGCTGAATGGGTTATATCCTTTAACCTTGAGATGAACGCTGTAGACGCCGGCTCCGGAAGTGATAAATAGGGTTTGATTGTCGGAACCGCCGAATGTGCAATTTGTTGCTCCGCCTGTATTTATGGTAATGGAGCCGAGTTTTGTGCCGGTGGAGTCGAAGACATCGATTGATGATGTTCCGCCCTCAGCTACGTAAACGTTGCCGTTTTCATCGAACGTGATGCCGTCCGGACCGTTTACAGTGGCAAAATTGGTTTGATTGGTGAGGTTTTTCTGTGTGTCAACGCTGTATTTAACGACTTTATTTACTTGCGACAGATTTACGAAAAGAATATTCTTTTTTTCAAAATATTCAAGCCCATTGGGAAATTGGCCGTTTGGAAAGGTTAGTTTCTTCTGAGCCGTACCGTTCGGCGGCAAATAATAAACATAACATTCGGAAGACCATTCGTTATGCGAAAAGAATATACCGCCGTCCGAAGCCAATGTAAGATCATTGACCGTCCTGCCTGCCGCTATGCCGTGGGCCGAATCGGTAAGGACCGTTACGACCCCGGTTGATAATTGTACCGCCGACATTTTGCTCCGTTCACCGAATATCAATCGGTTTTGGGCATCTATGGCTGTTCCGCAAACGATGTTGAGGCCTTGTTTGTATTTTGTTGCGGTACCGCTGCCTCCGGGTACCTTAAATATTGCATTGACCGTGTAATCGGTGAAGTAAAGCGCGTTTCCCACCGGGTCCCACGATGGGCCTTCGGCAGTCGAAAGGCCGGTAGTTACCACGTTTTGGACTTGATCGGTAGAACTGTATATCGAAGCCGGCAAGGTGACTGAATGAGCCATTACCGTAGTCAAAGACGTGCAAAGTACCAGCAAGCAAAGGGAAACTATCTTCATGCGTTCCTCCAAAATGAGAGGGAATGTTGTGTTTCGTTTAGAATAAGTCGACAGTTAATAAGAACCTTTTTTTAAAACTTTAACCCTGAAAGTGGTATCATGAGCCGTGCCGCCAAATGTCGTAATCGTCGCTTTTGTTGTGCAAAAACCGTTTATGGTGTCTGCAGCTCTCGTATACCAGTGCGTCAGTCCTACATAGTTGGCCCCCAAGGTAAATTTGTTCCCTGCGTACGTATTGATATTTGAGTTATCACCCCAATCGAGGGTAATATTCATGATGCTGTCGGTTTTGGGAATCGAATCGATTCTGACAAAAAGAGAATCCAAAATATTGGATGCTTTGGTAACTGCGTCGGGATTGCTTGCGACATTCGGGATAGAATTGCTTTTTACTTTGAAAATTCCCGAAAAGGATTTGGGCGATACGGGGTCGTTACACGAAATGAAAAATACCGAAATGCTCAGCACAATCCCGACAATTGAAACCATTGAAAATATTCGCATAAGAAAATTTGTCCTCCGTATGTTGACTTTATTGAAAATGAATGGTTTGTGAGCTTGCAACACCGTCGACGGTCGTTTCCCAGCAATACACGCCTTTTGCCGCGGATTGGCCAAAGGAGTTTTTCCCGTCCCAATCAAACGACATAGATGCAAAGGAGGTTTTTTGGGACGGAAACGAGCGCAGCTCTCTTCCGGTAAGGTCGACAATTCGAGATGTCGCCGAATGGGTGCGGCCCGACCCGTCGAGTTGGATATTCAAGCGCCAGGAATTCCCGTTTCGGTGTGCGCCTAACACTCGGCCGTGCGGCACATCGAGCGATGCAAGCTCGCTAGGCATAATGACCCCGCTGGTGTCGATGATGATCCTGTTTCCTGCATTCAGAGTGCCGAGGCCCGATTGTGCGGCAACTGCCAGGGAATGACAATTGACATAAGTAGAAAACGAATTGTTTATATCATCATAAAAGGTTTTTGTCGGAGAACTGTTTACGGTCCCGGGATACATTGCGCCCTGCATCGTATAGCGGTCCGTTGTCACCGCCGGGGTTTGAACGGCGGCCCAGCCGTTCGCCGTTCGCGCCGTGTTGACAAGCTCGACTGCTAAAAAGTCCAGAGTCACCGGATCGGTGCTCAGGGCTATTTTATTGGCGATGAATGCGGGGCCTTCATAGGCGTCTTTCGCATAATTACCGCCGATTCCGTCCAAAATATTAAGCGCTATTGGTACGACGGCATTGATTGCTTTGTAATACGCAGGAACGCAATCATGAATAATATCGCCCAGTCCGCCGTTTTTCGGATGCGTTTTGCTACAGTCACCAACCATGCCAAAGCAGTTTTTCATGCACCCGGTCACGCCGGCGCCTCTATTTACTTTAGGAACTGCGATATCGATAAGTACCGCTTGCTGGGTTACGATATTCAAAATCGATTGCGTGCAGGTCGTTCCCTGAATGGGGCCGATTGAAAACGATGAGGAGCTCGTATCGGAAGAATTGACCAAAACCGTTCGTTGTTGCCCTGTACCGCTTCCGCCGACATCGTACGAGTTTGATCCGTTTGCAGAAGCCGGGAAACCGTTTGCAGGCATATATTTTTCGAATCCGTCATACACTTTCCGTTCAAATACGGTCACGTTTTCGATATTGTAGGTTCCGCCCAGCATTTGCTTCAATCCATTGACAACCGCGGCAATAAGTTCGCCGCGATTCATATAGGGGCAACGTTTGTCGTACGTATAATAGGTCCCGAAATAGGCTGCATTTATTTTAATCCCGATTTTTGTCGTTGTCGATAAAGCCGGAACTTTTGCTTTAATAATTGATTCCCAAGCCAATCCAACGGACGACATTCCGGTAAGGGCTATGATCGCTTGATCGACCATATTGTTGATAATTGTTTGGTCGACTGAAAAAGTCCAGGCGAGGGTTCCATCGGCGCTGCCGCCGGTAACGCTCGAGGCTTTTGGGTTATATGCAATTGCGATTTTTGAGGAAGGACTTGCTGCCCACAGAAGGCTTTTTTTGCTAAAAATCATTGGTGAGCCGGCTAAAAAGCTCGCTCCAGCAGTAAGAAAGTTCCGTCTTTTCACTGAGCCCCCATTTGGAAAAACCAATCAACAATATTTTTCTTTTGATATAACCAATATAATGAAAAAATAAATTAATACCCCGAAAAAAACGTTTTGAGTACAAAACAATTTTATAATACAAGGACTTAGGGGGATAATATTTCTTGTTTATTAAATTTTAAGTATAGTTATACTTTTTTTTAAAAAAATAAAGGAAAAATTCGAACCAGAATATGATAATTGGGTATTAATAAAATTAGCAATAAAGGATTTTGCAACCGTTGAAAAGAAAACATATACCAATGAGGCGGTTTAGGAATCAACAAGTGCAAAAAACAAATATTGTTTGTGGAAAGGCTGGAGAAAAAATTTTCCAAATGGAATCATGTTTTTATTAATAAAGGTGGTCATGTCTGTTACTTTAATAATATGAGTACTATATGCTTTTGCATTTCAATTACTTATAAGGTAAGTAGTTTGTTTAAAATAAAATATTGTGAATATTTTATTTTCCCTTAAGTTGGTATATTAGAAAAAATATTGTTTATAATTTCCACAACAAACATTTTGTTGGTTGTTGCATTTGTTTTCCGGTTGAGCCGCCTACGCTGTTAATGGCGGCATGAATCGAACGTTTTAAACAATATCGTGTTGTAGGCTCATCGATCGCGCAATAAAAAAGAATTATAGAGGTTTTTTTACCTAAGGTTAAGGAGAGGTATGAAACGGTTGTTGTCGTATTTAGTTTTCCTGTGTAAATATTACCTTTTTATTGTTTTTATTTTATTTTATTCGGACCGTGTTTTTGCGTTGCCCGACGCCGAACTTAATCAATTGTCGCTCGCGGAAATACTCAATCTGAATGTCGAATCTGTCAATTTCTTCATCACGGATAAAAACAAGGCTCCAGGCTCTATCTGGACAATTACCACAAAAGAATTGCAAGATAAGCCGATTACCTATATTAGAGATGTTTTTGAATATTACACTCCGGGAATAAATATCGGATTTCAAAAGCAAACCGGCCCCGTAATCGGCACTCGCGGTCTCAATTTCGATCAGAGCTCGAAAACCCTTTTCATGGTCGACGGTCAGGGGCTGAATCAAAAAAGCCATTTCGGATATTCGACGGGATTGGAATCGCCGTTTTTAGGTGATATTGCTAAAATAGAAGTCATCAACGGTCCCGGGGCATTGTTGCATGGATCCGGCGCAATTAACGGATTTATAAACATGATTCCCAAAAATGGCAAGGATTATGAAGGCGTAAATGGACAGATTTCCTACGGGCTTTTGGAAAAATTGCAAAAATATGAAGCAGGAGTGGGCATAGACTGGAAAAATGAGAGGAACCTGTATTTGTATGGCGGAGTGGCGACCGCGGAAGGGTTTCATCCGAAAAACAGCGCTGAAATGGGTTTGCAGGATGGAAAATTTATTAAAGATCAATCGTGGGTGCCCAACGACCTGGTTTGTATGAAATTGGATGAGGCGCTACGATTTGCGGCGTATTTGCGACTTAAGGAATTTTCGCTCAACGCCCAGATCCAAAGAATTGTCAAATCGCCAGACAGTCCCATCGAAATTGATAATCATGAGCAATTCAGGGTAGACGACCGGTATTCCTGGCAGACCTTTACGGCATTAATGGCCAAATACAGAAAGGATTTTTGCAATACCAATTCGCTTGAATTCACGGTTCCCGTTGAGTTTTTTGATCATGGAGTCATGGACAACTACAATCAGGGACCAAAAGCTGGGCGTGAAATGCACGCTGCCGGTCGGGGATTGTACCGACAGGAATTTTTTGACGGAAAGAACAAATTTGTCGTTGGTGCCGGGGTAGGATACCGAAGCTTCGATCCCAAAAAACAATGGTTTGAATCCGATAAACTCGAAATGCAGGAAAGCATGCTCGGAAGCTGGACCGAATACGAGGCCTACACGGAAGACTTGTGGAATATTACCGATCCCCTGACTGTGTCTTTGGGCGGGCGTGTTGACGGTGTTAAATATGGGACCTTTACAGATACATTATCGGCGGACACGGTTATCGTTCACGATAAAATGCCTTCGCAGTCTGCCTTTTCGCCGCGTATTGCCCTTGCGTATGAATTGTTCCCTAAAACAGTTGTCAAAACCTCTTATCAAGAAGGTTTCCGTTGGCCGGATGCAGCTTATTTTTTGTACCTGGGGCGGCTGAATTATACCTTTGCAGCGCATGGAAAGGAAACCCTGCCGGCTCTTGAAGCAGAAAAAATGCGTTCATTGGAAATTAATGCTACAACGCAACCTGTTTCAACATTCGGTTTTACGGCAAACCTCAATTTGTACATGAATATCACTTCCAATTCACTCGCATGGCGGGCGTATAATGAGAGTAATATGGATACTGCACGGTTGGCATTGGCGCGAAATATTGAAAATTGGAACGGATATGCCGGGGCATTTCAGAATTCACCTGAAGATTTAAAAGCTATGGGATTTGAACTGGGATTTCGATTCAACGAATTAAAATGGATTGATTTACAATTAGGATATGATTTTTCAAGGCCCTTCGGCATGAAACCCGACCCTAAAACGTATGTATATTTGGCAAACAGCAATGATTCGTCGTCGACCCGATGGACGCAATATCCTCTGCACCAAATTAAAGGGAGCTGCACTTTTTTTGTGGGTCCAAAATTAAGCATGAATATCACCGGTCTTTTCGAGTCTGCAGCAAATTTTTCCGATGAATCCGGCAATTGCCTATTCTTGCCCATTCGGCACCCCATTATCGTTTGATCCG
>JBBIGR010000024.1:0-67465 GCA_037447435.1 Fibrobacteria bacterium | reverse complement strand
AACAGGGTGCCGGATCAAACAATAATCAGGTGCCGAATGGGGCAATATTATGCACCCTATAGATTATTCACTCCGACATCTTTTTCCACGTCTGAAAGATATCCTTTGATCGTTGTATTGCATGGAGGTGGAGAACGAGGAGCCGATGACTCTATTCATATAATGGCTCATCCGAATGCAACTGTTTGGGCCAGGGATTCTATTCAAGCCAAACAAAAATGCTTTATCATTGCTCCTCAATGCCCGCTGAATAAAACCTGGTGCGGCTTCCATTCCGAAGCACCGGTACGGACAAATTATTCGATATCGGATAGCGCTGAAAACAGCCAAATGAAATGTGTGATTTCACTTATAGACTCCATGAAAAAAGAATTTCCAATTGATTCGACCAGAGTTTACGTTTGCGGCATGTCACTTGGCGGATTCGGTTCATTTGACGCGATTATGCGGCATCCGAACATTTTCGCTGCTGCGACACCCATGTGCGGCGGAGGCGATACTATGCAAGTTCAAAACCTTAACGATGTATCGATTTGGATGTGTCACAGTAATAACGATTCAACGGTACATTGTGTCTGTTCGAGACAAATGATCACCGCCTTCGAGAAAATCAACAGACACATCGTTTTTACGAATCTCCTTCCAAACCAAAAAAATGGACCGAATTTCTCTAATACACAAATGGATTCGATACTCGTAAAAAACCCGTCATTTCTTTATTCCGAATACGATGGCGGCGATCATCAGGGAGGCTGGCGAGCATGGTCTCCCTTATGGACCTGGATGCCGCAATACTCAAATCCTTTACGAGGGTTCGACAACCCGTTTCTTATCCGATGGATGTTTGCGCAAAAGAAATCAGTACTAACCTCAAATAGGAGTATATGCGTCAAAAAAGGATGCCTCAAAGCAACTTTTAAACCCGGTTTAATTTGTCTTTTAGACGACAACGCAGTGTCGACAGTAAATAATAAAGTTTCCCCTTCAGAGGTATTTTCCTTAACAGGACAACACCTCGGTTCTTTAGAGACATTAAAAAACAAGTCCCGGACCTTGGCAAAGGCAAAGCTCTTTATAGTCAAATAGGAATATTACGGGTAATTTTCAGATTATTGTCGGGGAATACATTTTGATTCATAGAAGTTGTCCGGTTTACAACAATGCAGAGGTGACCCAACCCCGTTTTCCGAACGCCTGCTTGAGGATGCAATCCAGCCAATGATACATACTCATATAATTCCTTATGTGTAAAACCTTTTCGAATGGATGCTGTTCCATCCTTGAGAACAAAACTGTTCCTGTAAAAAATCATGGCGGTTAATCCGAACAACAGCCAATTGATCCGCGATCTTTTTAAATCGTTGAAAAAAAATCCGTATCGAACTTTTGAAAAACATAGTTTTAATAAACGCACAATACTTTCGTCTGTCAAATGATGCAATATATGGTTCCCGACGATAAAATCAACCGGATCGGTCCAAACATTTTCATTAAATACGTCACCATGGATTATAGTTACTTCTTTTTTTTCTTTAAATCGGTCCTGTAAGAACCGGACAATTCGTTTATCATAATCGATGCATTTTATTTTCACATCGATGGATGCTTGGCGGCAAAAGGCAATTATCCGATTCGACCAATCCCCACCGCCGGCGCCTAAATCCATAACAGTAATTTGCCTATGTCCGATTGCTTTGCATTTTTTAATAATTTCATAATTGATTAAGCCATCCATACCGGAAAAAACTTGGTTGATACTTTTAAATTGTTTCAAGGTCCGGAATAACTCTTCCTCATTGGAACAAAAATCATCCATAAGTTCCCGAATTTGTGACCGTTTGGAAAAATCGAAAAACATTTTATCCTTATTTATTCGGTATTTCTTCTTTGGAGGGAACTAAAATGAGACCCACGTGAGCGCTCATGCCTGCACCATACGCACACAGCACAATTGGGGAATTTTGATTTAGATCGCAGGCAAGAATTCTTTCAAGGCAAAACAGCGCCGTAGGCGACGACATATTGCCGAATTTCTTGTAAATATCAACAACCGCGGTTAAAGCATTTTTGCTTAGTCCGAGGTTTTCACCTATCGCTTTGATCATTCTATCGCCGCCGGGATGCAAGGCCCAACCTGCAATGTCTCGGATTTCGTACCCGTAAGAACGTATAACCTTTTTTAAAAACAACGGCACTTTTTCGCCGACGATTGCCGGTAATCTACTCGAGATCTGATTATAGAGCATTCCGTTTTTGTAAATAAAACGGACATGTTCCCGAGCGGCCGGATCATGTTCGCTTGTAAATCCTATAATGGGATATCCTAATGGCCTGTCCCATAAAACCACTGCGGCCGCACCATCCCCAAAAATTGCATTGCTCACAATCAGCGAAGGATCATTTCCAATGCGAAACGCTGCTGAACAAATTTCCACCGCAATACATAACGCGATTTTACCTGGGAATAGCAACGAGGCTGCCATTTGCAAATTAGGAATTGCACCGCCGCACCCTGCACCGGAAAGATCGAAAATAAAGGTATTGGAACGGCATTGCAGTTTTTCCAACAAATACGATGAAATCCCGGGGCAGACAAATCCGGTACATGTATTGACAATTACAATGTCGACATCTTCCGGACTAATGCCGGCCTTTTCAAGCGACTTGGAGGCGGCTTCAAACGAAAGTTCGATTGCCCATTTTGAAAACCGATCAACTTTTTGGTCCGCATTTTCATTTTTTAATACCGAAATTCCGCCGTTTTCCTTCTCAAAAGCCAAATGCCTTGTTTCGATACTGGGGTGCAAAAACACCTTTCTTGCAATTTCCCGGCTTTTTTGAGATAGTTCAGTGCCAAAGAGGCTCAATATCTGGTCAAGAGAATATTCTTGAGTAGCAATAAAGGGCGGTGTTGCGGTTGCAATAGATGCAATCCTAATCTTATTTTCTTTCACACAATTAGATTTATCCAATATTCCAGAAGCTACCGTCTGCATATTGGGAAAAAAGCTCCTCTCCCGATTTTTTGTTTTTATCATTCCAAACATCGTTGATCTTTACGGCTTTTTTTGACCAATCGTCACAATAACCGCACGATTTGCATAAAGCCGCCCTGCATTTATCCTGCGGAATCCCTTGCAAAAATCCGTTTAATGCTTGATTGTCTATGAATACAGGGGCCAACGCATCTCTAAATTCGTGGGGAATAACCTCCTCTGCGAACCGTTTCATTCGTAACATAGAGGCAATTGGAACATACCAGGGGCGTAAAATCAATGCAAACATATGCGCCATCTGCCACCAAGGGACCTTTTGTTCTTTTTTTATCAGCGCAACCGGGGCAATAAGTTCCCAGAGGTTACCGTTGAAACTACCGTTTCCATACGCTTTTGCCCGTGAAACAATTAATTGGGCCGGAGAACTTCTCTCAACAATTTTGAAATCAGTATAGCCAAGCTCCGCATATAAGGACAAATCTTCCGGTCGTATCCAAATCGACTTTATATAAGCTGCGGGTTCAGTTAATTTTCTTAATGAACATGCAACGAAACAATAGTCAATCAAAAACCTTCCATTTTTAGTACCCTTAGCGGAACTTTGAGTTAATAAATGCATATGGGTGTTTTCCCACGCGCATTGCGGCGTGCAAGAAGCATTGACAATTAATTGAAGACCGCATTTGACTGAGTTGCGAATCATAGATAACCGGTCAAAATCGCGATTACAAGCAATCGCACTCAAGCAAATAGTGTCGGCACCAAGGTTTTCCCATTGCTTAGCTTTTTCTGCTGTATCCACCTGCGCGAAAACACCAACCCTAACCCTGAGTTTAGGATATTGTTTCTTAACAATTTTCAATAGCAACGGCAATGAAACTGTAACCGCGTCCACTCCGCATTCAACAACCGCATCAATGGCTTTTCTTAATATCTTCTGCCCGGATTTGGTTTGCTCAAGGCCATATAGCGCAGCAGCGTTTAACAAATAATTAAATTCGATTCCACGATCATGCGAAAGCTTAACCGCCTTTTTTAACGCCCCCGGCAGTAACGGCCGCATGCTATATGACGATCTGCCGCCGCCGATTCTATCATTAGGTAATTTTCCATAAACCTCTTTCACAGCAGGAATATTTGAAAGCTGCTCAATGAGACCTGGCTCAAAAGAATAGGCAACGCTTAAACGGATTGGAGAAGTCGGTTTTTCCATAGGAGAAAGAATATATAATAAACCAGTATTGCTACTGCATTAAAATGAGGATATTTCAGACAAAAATCCCGTTTGCTGATGAAGAAAAAAGGCATGCCCCCCGGAAAAACTAGAAAATCTCCCATTAATCAAATCAGCAACCGATTTACCAGCCGCTAGAGGAATAATAGCATCGTCTTTGCCGTGCACTACCAATGCGGGAATTTTAATAAATTTAAGCTCATCGAGCAGATTGCAATGTTCTAAAAAAAAAAGACCCGCAGATAGATTTTGCAAATATTTTGTAAATGGAACCGACATATCAGAAGGGAATTCACACCTTTTGCAAAAATTCTTCAAGACAATGTCTGGAGATTTTAGCAACTCATCGCGCATTGACCTTAAGGCTTGCGACCTTTGTCCAAATTTAAATCCGTCCCTCCGACAAAACGAAGGGGTCGCGGATACGAGAACCATTTTTTTTGCATTTAGCCTTTGCGAAATAGCGCAAGCAATTATTGCACCCATAGACCACCCAACGACCCCAATAAAATCTTTTGCAAAAAACGGAAATATTTTTTCGGTAATGATATCGGCCCAATTTTTAGCAATGGAATCATTATCAATAACATCCGGAATATATTCATTGACATCGAGATATGTACTTTTATTGCCCAAAATCGGTCTTAAGATATCTGGGTTTATGGCCCATCCGCCAAGTACTAACCATTTATTGTCCATGTTCTTTTTTCCAATCGACTAGACAAGAGAGTACCGTATGCAAATCACTGTCCGAGCATCCGGCATGTATCGACATTCTGATCCGGGATAATCCGATTGGAACCGTAGGCGGCCGTATGGCCGGAGCCTTGATGCCTTTTTCCCGAAGATATTGCGAAAGAGCAATTGCTTCAGCTTCACTTTTTGTTATAATAGGAATGATATGCGATGAAGAACGCAAAGTATTGAACCCTGCTTTTTTTAATTTTTTTCGAAAATTCTCTGCTCTATCAAGGAGTTGTGGACCGCTCTGCGGATGAGCCCTTATAAACCTGATTGCGGCGATATTATGGGCTAAAACGGATTGTGGCAAAGCAGTGGAATAAATGAGACTTCTGGCTTTATTGACAAAGTAATCTCTTAAAATGGTCGACCCGGCAAAAAAGCCCCCCATTCCGGCAATCGCTTTTGAAAGTGTCCCCATTATAATATCCACTTCCGAGGAAACACCACACTGTTCAACTAATCCGCATAATGTTTTTCCGAAAATTCCGGTTGCATGCGCTTCATCAAACAGTACCATGCATTTATACTGTTTAGCAATGGAGCAAATCTCGGCACAAGGTGCCACATTCCCGTCCATACTAAAAACCGAATCAGACACAATCATTTTTTCCCTTTTATCGCATGCCACTATTTTATTCTTCAAATCATCCATATCGCAATGATTATACCGAACAAGTACCGCGCCGCTAAGCAATATTCCATCGATAATTGAAGCATGGTTCAATCGATCGGAAAACACGACGGTATGCCTATTGCAAATAGCCTGAATAATCCCGACATTAGCGCTATAGCCGCTATTAAACAATAAAGCTGATTCGGTTTTTTTCCATTCCGCCAGTTCTGTTTCCAAAATCGGATATAAACCGGACCGCGTATCAATCAGCCTTGATGCAAGGTTTCCCGAATAGCAATTATCGGCCAAACATGCCGTTTCCTCAGAAACAGATCGAATCGATTGTATATTGAGATAACTGTTGGTAGATAAGTCTATATATTTACTTGTCAAAGGAATGGCACATGTTCTGAATTGTTGATTATTAACCCTATTCTCAAGGTCTTTTTCTATTCGGTCGTATATAGGGGACGTATTCATACCAAGGTCTCCACTATACTTTCCTTCGTTACATCCACCATAAAACTAATCTGTTCATCGGATATTATATATGCAGGTACAAAATACAGGACATTTCCCAAGGGGCGGATAATTACTCCTTTGTCCAGTGCTTTTTGTGCAATCCGGAAAGGAATTCTCAGCTTGGGATCAAATGGTTTTTTGGTCTTCCTGTCCTCTACGAGTTCTATTGCACCTATCATTCCAACTGAACGAATATCGCCCACACAATCCAACGAATCGAACATTTTCAAATAATTAGTGAAAAAGGTTGTTTTAGATTCGAGCGATCGGGGAATATTTTGTTCCTTGAGTACTGCAATTGTTTCGCACGCTATAGCAGCAGCAAGAGGATTTCCAGTGAATGAATGACCATGAGACAACTCTTTTCCATCCATAAAATCGCCGCAAAATTGAGTATACACTTTTTCTTTTGCCGCAGTTGCTGCCATAGGAACATACCCGCTTGTTAACCCTTTCGCCATACATAAAATATCCGGTGTCAGGGATGCATGCTCGCAAGCGAACATTTTACCAGTCCTTCCGAATCCAACCGCAACTTCATCCGCTATAGTAAGAACGCCATATTTTGAACATGCTGAAAATAACCTGGAAAGTACTTTGGAAGGATAAATACGCATGCCGCCGGCACCTTGAACAATGGGTTCAAAAATACAAGCAGCGACGTTTTCTCCCTGATCTTCTAATATTTTCTCCAAAGACTCCATACATTCGGCATTACATGTTTTAGATGACATTCCCTTTGGACAACGATAGCAATACGGAGAATCTGCCGATAAATTGGATTTGAATGAGTCATGAAACAATCCATGGTACGCAGGGATATTACCTACAGACATTGCACCAAGGGTATCCCCATGGTATCCGCCTTTAAATGCAATGAATCTCGATTTTTTTTCACCTTTATTCTTCCAATATTGAAGGGCCATTTTCAATGCTGTTTCAACAGCTGTCGATCCATCATCGGAAAAAAATATTCTGTCAAGACCATTCGGCAATATTGAAACGAGCTCCTGCGACAAAGTTAACGCAGCCGGAGATATGAAACCGGCCATCATAACATGCTCAAGGTTATCCAACTGCTTTTTTAAAGCTGCATTGATCCGTGGGTGACGATGTCCTAAAATCGATACCCACCACGACCCAATTGCATCCAAGTATTTCTTGTTATCGGAATCAAAAACATACATGCCCTCACCCTTTTCGATGACTCGAGGAGGATACGATATAATATCTTCCGAACAGGTAAAAGGGAACCAGACATTTTTATATATATCGCTTGGCAACTTCATCGCAAAATTCCATGACGTTGGTAGTATTTACATAATTAAATTTCAGTTCTAAAAACGGAACGCCCTTTAGCGCCGACGAAATCATTTTCCTATTATCGTCATAAATGAATTTTTCATATTTCTTGTTAATACTATTAAATACAACTCCCGCAATTCGCAATCCGCAACTTTGCAAGGCGCACACCGATAAAAAAGTATGGTTTAATGTTCCAAGAGCTGGAGTTGTGACCAATATTACCGGCAAATTTATACTCGCCATCAAATGCATGGAGTTAATCGATTTATTTATTGGAACGAGAACACCGCCGGCACCTTCAACAAGAATAATCCCTTTTTCATTCTGCAACAAGGATTTTATTTTATTAAAATTGGCCTGAATCTTGCGTAAGGAAATTGGAGTTTTCGTAATTTGAGCGGCAAGATGAGGGGAACAAGCCGGCACGAAGCGATAGGGCACATGCATTTCATAACTACCGAGACGTAACCCCCCACAACGTTTGACATACTCGAAATCAGGAGATTCAAGATGTTCGTTGTGAGTTCTTACACAGCCGGTTTGAATCGGTTTCATATACGAAACCGCGTATTTTTTTAAAAATGATTGAGCCAAAATCCTACAGACAAATGTTTTTCCGACATCCGTGCCTGTGCCTGAAATAAAAAAACCTTGAGAAACTATCTTTTTCACTTCTCGCTCCTCTTAACAGCTTTTCCCCAGGCGTATCTGCATGATAACGGAATTCCCTGTTTTGTTCCAAACAGGTTTTCATATTCGATGCAAAAAAGTAGGAGATCTTTTCTGGTAAGCCTATTTCCTATGTAAACCGTACTGCCGATATCACTCAGGTAACGAAGAATTTCTTGGGCCGATTTAAAATAATACACTTCATTTCGGATTGAATATTCAACAATATCCATTTGGAGGTTTTTTGCTAAATTATTCATTTGGTCGTCGGCAAAATATCGGACGGGTAAAGGCAAATTCCTTTTTTCCCTCAACAGGTTTACTTCGTGGAATGAACCGTTTAAAAAAACACTAAACACGAGTATTCCCTTTGGTTTTAATACACGGATCATTTCCTTAACGCTTAATTGGGGATTTTCCATCCAATGCAAGACAGACGTTGAAACAACGCCATTAAAAGAGGAGCTTTTAAAAGGCATTGATTCGATATCTGATTGAACCGATACATGGTTCGATTGCCCATGGAGGTCTGCACATTTTACAGAATCATATGCTATATCGGTTTGAAATAATTTGCCTGAAATGCTTTTTTCTATCAAAATCTTTTTAAGCAAACCGGCACCGCAACCTGCATCCAACCAGGACTGTGACTCAAAAACCTGATTTTGTTTAATATATTCTACACATTTTTCAATCATGCTTCGTTGAATGAATGCAGCGGAACAATATCGTTTTGCTCGTCTTGAAAAAGACTTGGCTATATTTAATTTGGACGGAATTTGCGAATCCATATATCCATAAAAATAGGCTTCGTTCGTTAAGCAATGACAAAAATATTAGATTTTTATTTTTTTAAAATTCATATATATCATATTAGATTTTTATTCAAAGCATTTGTTATTTTATTGCTGTTCCAAAAACCAAGGAAATACCCAAATGAATAGTAAATTATTAAAAATACCATTTAGATTTTTTAAAATCCTTCTGTTTGTTGGCGGAGGCTGGCTTTTTTATAAAAACCGTCAAAAGATAGCCTCATTTATAAAAAGTCAAAACTTCATCATTACCGCAATTTATACATTAGTGATTGGCGGAATTGCACTTTTCTACCGGTTAATCATATTTTTAAACTGGATCATTCAACAAGCCCGATAAGCGATTCGTTTACGATAAAGAGGATACAATGCAGTTTTTCAGCCGTATGATATTAACGGTTGTTATTTGTTATTCGCTATCCCAGGCAATACAATTAGATTCTCTATTCGAGCCAATCATGAAGCCCTTTGATTTCCTGCCGGATTATTATACCCGGTTTGGACTTTCTACTTTTACATTGCATAAAGATGCTTTTTTCAAACGACAATACCTTGCAGAGCCTCATCCGGAATTGGAGTTTTGCTTTCTTTCATATAAAAACACAATCGCCTCTGTTTGGCAATCGGATTTTCAATTCGGGCTTGGCAATGTCCCGGGTAATAACGTTTTTACCGTGTTGAATGTCGCCTTCGGAATAAGCCCTGAAATCGAATTACGTTTCGCAGATCATAAAATTACAGGAGGTATAGCTCATAGATGTTTTCACGAAATCGACAGAAGCGATTTTCCGCTTGTTTGGTATAACAAACTGTTCTTAAGCTTCAGTCCAAAAAACTCTCGCTTAAATGATTATTTCCATATTTTATTAGCCGATTCTTCCTTTTCCTTTAAAAACAGACTCTCCTGGGAAACCACTGCAGGATACTACCTGCAGGAGTTTTTTGGGCTCGCCGACCCGAATAAACTAAGCGGCAATAATCCTCTTATATGGGAAATTGCCGGTACAGCACGGTATGCTTTTCATAAACGGACTAGTTGGATCTTCACTATCCGTTCGGAAGCAGCGGCGGGAAATTTTAGTCAACAGGGTGGTTACCATGTTTTAAATGGCAGCAACTGGTATTATAAAACCGGATTTGGCATGGAAGCCTTTTTTATTCGAGGCGCAAGAGGTATGAGCGTATATGGAATGTATTACCGGGATGATTTACCGATAGAACAATCCCCTCCCTCTTTTGCCCTAGGAAATTCTCGTTTTTCGAAAAACGGTTTATTGCAGATAGGCTTGATTTTCTTTAATTAAAACAGTTCTGTACTCCTTTTAGAATTTCCTCAATTCTTTTATTTTTTTGTTCTTGTCATTGATTCCAATTGTTTTGCAAGTAATGCTGTTTCCTCTTTAGTTTTTCTGATTTGTTCATCCAGATCCTCAGATTTAATACGCATCTTTTGAACTTCTAAACGTTCTTTTTTAATCTCGGCATTTGAAAGTTCGGATTTTTTCTGATACTCGACAATTGCATTAAGCAATTCCCCTCTGTTTTTGAATTGTCTGTCATAGTTATCGGCAATCGATACTTGTTTGCTGGCACTATGGACCGTAGTCGTCATTTTTGCACTATTCGATGCATTTTCTGACTGAGAAGAAGGTACCGGCCCGATAGTTTGAACCACGGATTGTTGTTGCTGATATTTTCCCGATGGCGTAAAATGCTGTGATGTATCCAATAACGTTGAAAAAACCAATGCATACCCTTTAAATGTGGTATCGGTATTGACGATACGAATATTAATATCGTTATCGCCCCCTTTGACCAATTTCGCAATGCCGACGATGCTGTCGAGTTTGTTCACCGAACGAGTCCCTGTAGTATCGCTTGATGTTAATGTGCCATTGACATAAAGCCAGTATTTACCGCTAACCCTTATATATGCCATGGCATCCCTCGGAAATCCTGGTAAAAACACATGCCGCCACGAATACATGACCAAATCGGAATTATTCGCATTCCAAATATACGGCGCAGGCTGCGGTGGAAACATGGCATCGGATCCCTGGAGTAAGGCAGCATTGTTCCAGCCACTTTGCGGTATTTCTTTACCGTTCCAGCTGCCAACACTGTCGCTGCGGCAAAGCCATTGGCCCGAAGTAGGAATAGTAGCTTTGATAAACACGGCCTTTCCGTATTTCTCGGGGGAAAGCCGTGCCAATCCGAGCATGATTTTATCGAACCATTCTCCAGATGCCAAATTCTCTTTTTTTGCGATTGCCATTGCATCTTCCAAATTGAATATTGCCTTATCTTGTAATTCGTAAATTATATCTTCTAGTTGAAACGATAATTCCTCTTTTTCTGCCGTAGAAAGAGAAGCCGGAATTTCCGGTTCGCGCAACATTTTTTCGGCGAGTTTCGCATAATCAGCACCTGTCAAGTAATTTATTTGTCCAAAAAGAGCATTGCATTTGGCGCTATGTTCCCCTTTTAGCCCCAATGAATCCAGTTGTTTGCTGGCAGCAAGAAAATAATTCCTCGCCTGAATTTTCATAGGATCGATCGTTTCAAGCAGTTGTTTCAAATATTGATAATAATACAAAGGCTTTTCCTTGATTTCCGGCGGAACCGGGGCATTTTGCATTGCAGAATAGGCATCCACAAGATATATCCCAGATGCCAAATAGTTTTTTGCAAGGCTTACTTTTGAATTTTGTATCCATTGCTTCTGATCAGCCGTCAATGTGTCAAAATTTTTAGCAAGCTCTAAAACCTTTTTATACGGCCCGAACGATTTTTGTAAGATAACGGATGATGTTTGGGCAATATCCTTCTCAAGCACAGCAAGTTTAATGGCCGGAAGCTTTGGCCTTTCCTGCGTTTTCCAGGCGTCGACAAGATCTTCGTACATTTGCCCTATGCGAAATGCAGCTTCAAACATTCTTTCACTTTGGTATTGCAGAACTTTTTCATACGCTTTGGAAGCCTCTGCCATCAAGGAACTTTTCAGTTTTTGATCTGATTTGAATTTTGCATCCGGCAACACGAATTTTACCGCAACAAAGTCGTCATGTTTCATATTTGCCAAATAATATGCCGCTTCCGAAGCATAGTAATCGTTTCGATCTTGTTTTGCCAATGCAAGCCTCATGTTCAACTGCTCTGCCTGTGAAAAGGACAACATTGCGTTTTCTTTGTCCGACTTTTCGTAATACATTTTCCCTATCATAAACAAAGCCTCGATAATTTTAGGACTTTGCGAAAAACGCCTGATAAAACTACGATACGCTTTAATTGCTTTGTCAAACATATTTGCTTTGTAATAATACTGTGCGGATCTTAGAAGCATTGCTTCGACATCTTTTTCTGCAGGATACAATTGAGTATACCGCTCATTTGCATCTGCCATTTTGTCGAGCTTGCCGATTTTTTCATAACACAAGCCGACATTAAATAATGCATCTTTCGATTTGTCGGATTCCGGATATTTTGCAACCAGCATTTCATAGGCCTCGGCCGCCTTTTCGAACTTATTGGCCTTTTCATAATCTGCGGCGGCATTAAAAAGAGCATTAGGAGCCAGTTTCGACATAGGATAGGACCGTTGAAGCCGAAAATAGCTGTCGCTTGCTTTCAGATATTCTTCCTTCTTTTCATACGATTCGGCCGCTTTGAAAATGACGATGTCACCATATTCGCTTCCCGGATATTTGGTATCGATGGCAAGAAATGTTTCAGCAGCCTTGTCAAAAGCACCAAGAGTAAATGCCTGTTTCGCATTGGAGAATTCAGCCTGCAATAACAATTTGTATGCTTTTGCCCTTCGTTGACCGTCGGAAGACCCTTTCCATACTTTATCAAACCATGTGGCAGCCAATTCCCAATTTTCTTTCCCAAAATGACATTGTCCAAGCAAGAACATTGCTTCCCAATATTCTTCGCTCACCACCCCTTGATTGACGATTTGTTGATAATATTCAGCCGCATTCGCAAACATTTTTCTATTAAAGTAAATTGCTGCCACGGTCAACAAGACCGTTTGAGCCGCTTTACCTTTAGGATACAGTTCCTTGTAATTATTAACCGATTCAATAACCTTAAGAGCATATCCGTCCAGCTTTCCCTCTTCGGCAATTGTGTCGGGGGGCAACATACGTTGTGCGAGCGCAATCGCATTAAGCGCTGCCTGTTCCCTCCGCTGCGGATCGGCTTCTTTAAGTCTAGAAAATTTTAAAAACTGAGAATATGCTGCTTCGTTTTTATCGGTTTTCGAATCTAGAATAACAGCCAAATTCCACTGTGCGTCCGCAGCGCGCTTGTCTTGAGGATATTTTTTGACAAGTGCCTCATATAAAGCCGCTGCAGCTTCATAAGAGGCATTGTCCTTTTTTAGCTCAGCGTTTCTATAACTGGCATCAGCAAGATAAAAACCTATCGATATGGCCAAGGAATCGACGCGTGGAATAAGGAGCGAATCGCGTTTCCAAACCAAATCCTGCCATTGACCGCCGCGGGAATACATAGTGAAAAATTGTTGCCGCTCCTTGAGTGCCGAGTCGGGCATATTTTTAATTTCATATACCTTGATCAAACTGAGAGCAGCTTCTGGCGCCACGACACTTTGTGGATATTCACTCAACAATCTTTTATACGATTTAATTGCAAGCGGATAATCCATATCTTCCACACGAAGTTCGGCTATCCTTTTTAATACCATGGAAGCATAGTCTACATTGCCTATGAGTTGTAAAAATTTCACCGCGTCGTCAAGTCTATTTTCTTCATCGAAACTTATCGCGATATAGTCGATTGCCTCATCGCGTAGCAACGGATTGCTTACCTGTTTATTTTCATCCATTTTTGTCACATCGAAATCCAATGCAACTTCTTCGACCAAATATTTGAAGACCGCTATAGCTTCATCAAATTTATCCTGCATATAATAGCACCAACCAAGACTGTATAAGGCGGATACGAATTGAGGGTGATCTCGATAATATAGGACTTTATGATAGGTTTCTTCTGCGAGTTTATATCCATTACCACCATCGTATTTTGGATGTTCAAAATAAAATCGCGCAATGTTCATATTGGCTTCTACATAAAACCCGCTTTCAGGATATTTGCTGGTCAATTCAACGAGTGTATTGTTCGCATCCTCGTATTTGCCGATTTTTTGCTGCGAAAGTGCCTTGTAAAAATATGCCGCATCCGTCATAGGATCTTTCGGAAAGTCTTTTATAATGACATCATACGTTTCTATGACTTTTTTTAGGTCATATTCTGGAAATGCAAGGTTCTGACCATCCTTTGTTTCAGCCATTTTTTTTTCATACGCCCGCAGTGCGACATCGAAATCATCGGCAGATTGATCGAAATACAATTCTGCCAAACGAAACAATAATTGCGGTAGAAATTTACTTTTCGGATAAACATACCGCATCGACGAAATGTGCGATATTAACAGACGCCTGTCATCGAGAAGCGACCGTTCAAGTTTACCGATGTCGATTTCGGAAAACAGCTTTACAATTTCCTTGCTTTTCCGAGCAAGGGTATCGGGTTTTCCTTTTTTTTGCGCTTGCGCACTCAATTCCTTATTTTTAAGAGAAAGCTCCGATTTCTTTTCCTGGTATTTTAAAAATGCCCAATCAACAAATTTTGCTTGCATATTTTCATCGGCCTGCCTCCGTCCCTGTACATCCACCAAACATTCCCTTAATACTAATTGCTGCTCATGATCCAGAGAATCCCGAAGAGCGATAATGGATTTTTTATTTCGTAATAATGAATCAATATTTTTCTGTAAAAGCGTATCGGTTTTCTTTGAAACTCCGGCGCCTTTTAAACTATCCGCTTTTTTCCCAAGTACTTTTGCAGAGTCTTCAAGGCGCTCAGATTGCGTTTTAAGCAAATCAATATACCTTCTCTCAGCAAGCCCGGGAATGTCAGCGCCCGTTATTTTCGGATCAAGAGTGCCGCTTTCAAGTAGCAACGATTGGTATTTATGCGATAAGGCGTTTAGTTTTGAAACTTCTGAAACTGCCGTTTTGAGCAATGAATCATTTCGATGCTGAATTGCTTTAAATTGAATAACCTGCCACACGCGGGACATATCCGCAACACGATTTAATTCTTCATAAATATCAAACGATAATCGTGCGTTTTTAAGTTGCTTAAAAATAAGCCCGTTCATCTTATCGGCATTCACCGTGTCCTTGAGACGAGTGTATGCTTGCTCTAAAATAGAAACCATCTCAAAAAAATATTCGCTTGTTTTATTTTTTTGAATAAATGAGGTTGCCAAATCTCGAGATTTAGCGCTTTGCCCCATTTCCATATACGATCGAGCAATTTTTACCAAGGTATAGGGATACCGGTTAGCGCTTCGAGGAATACTCTTGTAATATTGGATTGCCGTCTCATACGATCCTTTATTGAAATAAATATCCCCAATGAGAACCGTTGCCTCTTGCGAAACACCGGTGATCGGAGTGCTTTTCCGGACAAAATCTAAAATCAACAATGCCTTTTCCCAATCTTTTTTTTGTATATGACAAACTGCAGAAAGGAACTGGGAAGCTTGATATTGTGCCGATTTCGGCGGGGTCTTGGACAAAATAGCAATCGCATCATCATATCGTTCTTGCATGAAACAATTTTTTGCGGCAATGTATCTGACCGCATAATAAAGCGGACTCGCCTTAAATGAACGTTCGAATAAATCGCATATGGAGTCGGTAACAAGCGTATCCTTATCGTCGTACGCATACTGCAAAATCCGGTAATAACTTGGAGCGGCCTTGTCACTTTCCGGGAAAAATTTTACAATACTTTTGTAGCTGGCCAAGGCTAAATCCTTCAATTTCAACATCCGATAGCTTTCTCCAAGTGCAAAACACACAAAATCCTGCCTTCCATCGGGCAAATGCAGGTCGCGAAGATTCTCGAGAGTTCGAATTGCTATTTGGTAATTTCCGGCTTTATAGGCATTCAAAGCAATTTGGAAATCGCTCGGCAAAATTACTGCCGTTTTCAAAAGAGGTTGATAATCTTCCTTAAGAGCGTCATCCAAAAGCCAATCCACATTTTGTGCGCGTATCGTGCAAAAAATCAATCCAATAAAGATGATTATGCGTGTAATCATTTGCAGCATCGAAACCCCACCTCGCCCGATTTCAGGCCAACGCCCCCCTGTGATGCCAAATCACAGTCGGCAGCTTCACCAAACCGGAATGATCCGCCCATCATAACGGGATAATCGCCTCTTTTGTTTTCAACCCATTCCCAAACATTTCCTATCATATCCTTCGGTGCGTCGGCTTCCTGGCAATGGATAAATTTCCCTGATTTTTCCACTGCCGAACCTTCTGTGGGACATTTGCCTTTCTCATATTTTACGCCATAGGGATATTCCATTTTCTTTGATCCTTTGCACGCCAAGATCCATTCTTCCTGCGTGCAAAGGCGTTTTCCAGCATCGAGACAATACATTTTTGCCTGCACCCATGAGACCGATGTCAACGCTAATTCGCCGGCGATGTTCGGCCATTCGAATTCATCAATGCAAAACGGCGATCCATCAGACCTCGCCCTTGCAACCATCCCGCTCGGACATAATTCCTGAACCAATATTTCCTTAGCAAGGCGGGCAACATGATTACCATTATCCTTTACTTCCAAAATTACGTTGTACAGCCCCGCGTTGGGATATTTGAATATTGCAATAGGATTATTGTTCCATTGACTATCCCATTTTCCGTCACCGTTAAAATCCCATCGAAACAAAAGCGCGTTTTTTGCAGTTTGCAAATCAATAGATTGCGACGCGTCAAACGTGATGTCGTGTCCGACACGAATATTTGGGGTGGCGACGATAAATTCTGGAGTTGGTGGAAGGTCTATGAGATATACAAACGTATCAATCTGTCCTTTATATCCCGCAGCATCAACAACAAATGCCAAAATTGTGTCGGAAGAAACCAAGGTGATCGGTGCAATAAAAGCGGATGAATCGGTAGTCGGGACATGTCCGTGACGGCCGTAATAAACAACGGATTTACTGTCAAATGTGTTTAAATTGACAGAAAGAACTTTGTCATAGACTCTATCTTTTCCAAACGGGATATCCGGAATCGCTCTTGGTTTAAAAACATCCAACACCCGTAAGGGACTTTGATTCCCTGCAGCATCCTCGGCATAAAAAGCGAGTTTAACATCCCCTGATCGTTTTATGCTGATACGATCTTTGGACGTTAGCAATTTGTTTGCCGCAGTTCTGGCAGTTCTGGAATAATACGGATTTGTCCCGTCTAGAGTATAGTAAATTGTTGCGTTTTTAGAACATTCAAAAAAAACGGAAACCGAGTCCTTAATCCCTTTTTTAACAATGACATCTGTCTGGGGGGGCGAAAGGTCTAAAACATATTCACTACGTCGAATCGGACTCGACAATCCGTTTTGGCTTTCGGAATAATATTCAAGCGTATATGTACCTTCCTTATTCAAGACGAGAGAGTCCTTGTAAGGCGCATAGAGCGTATCCGGAGCAAACCAGTAGTATACTTGCGTTAGGTCATTCGCTCGGAATTGAATTTTGACTGGTTTATTGTACAATCCTCCTTCGGGAGAAACCGTTACGATCGGTTTTTTAAGCTCATCCATCAGCTTAATTTCGCTTTTATTCCCCGCCTTATCAATAGCCATATACTGCATGACTTGACCAATACGCATCACTATTTTCCCGTCAAAAACCGGCGATTTGGTGGTCGGCGTCGCTCCGCCGAGTTCATAATAGATCGTAGAAGGCTCATCGGCGAGTAAGGAAATTAAAAAGGCGTTTTGGCGAACATCCTCTTCGATGCGGGCCCGGACGAACGGCGGTTTGGAATCAATGGTATAATCACATTCCAATTCCGGGCTTTCATTCCCCGCATCGTCTACGGCGATAAAGCGGATGATAGTTTGGCCTTCTTTTGATATTTGAATTCTATCTTTATATAAAGTCGCTTTTTCCGTTGCCGCGGAACCATCGAACGTATAATAAATTGAGGCTGGCTTTGAGGTCGAAACAGTCAAACTAAACGGCCCCGCATAAACCCCCGATTGTTTACTTACAATAATTTGAGGGGGATTTTTATCATATTTGAATGTCCACTCAAATAGCGCGGACTTGTTGTCAGCAAGGTCCTTTGCGATTGCTTTAAAAATGCATTTCCCTTTTTTTATAATTGCGACCGGTTTTTGATACACGGGACTTGCTTCGGTCGGAAATGAACCGTCTAGCGTATAATGAATTACGCTGATTTTTTTTGTCGATAAGGATAAAGTATCAAAATCATTCCCATTTTTTTCCGAAAAAACCAGTTTCGGGGGAACCGTATCCACCACGTATGTCGCACGCAGTATATCGGATTCTTTGCCCGAGGCTGTTTTGGCAAAATACCGCAAAAGAGTGTTGCCGTACGGCAGGAGCAACTTTTTATCGTATTTGTTAAATTGGGCGGATGGAGCAGACGGATCAAAAGAAAAGTAGACATCCGCTTTTGGCGTTGACGTGAATACAATTTCCTTATGTGAATTATATATTCCTTCTTTTGGCGAGACGTCAACCCGAACCGAAGAAGAGTCGACAACCCAAACCATTTTCTTGGAAATAGTTTTATTACCGGCCTGGTCTATGCAAACAACATATCCTGAAAGAGAATCTTTGACTAAAAACGAATCGGAAATCGGCTTTTCAATTGTGTCTATAAGCGATTGTAACAATGAATAACGGCATACTTTATCGGTAAAGATCCGCACCGTTACCGGGGTTCGATATCTGCCACTTTCCGGTTTTATAGCGACCGTTGGTTGCTTAGTGTCAAAATAATACACCATGGAATCGATTTTTGATTTATTTCCAAGAATGTTTTCACCTTGAAAATATACTTTTGTCATGCCTTCTTCCATGACTGTAAACGGCGTTCGATACACTTCCATTTCGGATTTTGCTTTTGTTTGCCCCGGAGAAACAACCCTAAACCATACAGTTGATTGTTTCCCCGTAACAAACGTAATGTGGAAAAGGGAATTGTGATAACTTTGTTTCGGTTGGATCGACACGACCGCAAGCGACGTATCGATCCATTTCGGTAAGGTATCGGACTTAAGGGCATTTAATGCAAACACATTTACATAAGCAAAGATAAGAGCCGTCAAAAGCATTCGTACAATCATTTACCCGCCTTTTCGATATAATCGGAAATATTTTTTTTCATCACTGGATCTGTGGCCTTGGGTAACGCTGCTTTAAAACTCTCCAGAGCAAGTTCTCGATAATTTTTATATTCAAGGTAAATCTTGCCTATAACAAATTCGGGTTCCGGGTTCGATTTGTCGAGATCGGCGGCGGTTTTGAGAAAATAAATCGCCTTATCGTAGTCATGACCGTTTTTAAATTGAACCATATCATATATGCTGTTTCCGAGGCCTAAGAACCCTTCGGCATTGTCAGGAAAATCCTTAGTAAATGATTGATATTTCATAATAGCGACTTCGTACCAGCCTTCCGCACGATAAAGACCGGCTTGAATTAATAAGGCTTGTTTATCAACCGGAAAATCATTCAAATATGCTTCAAGGGGCTCGATAGCCTGTTTAATTTGGCCTTGTTTTTTCATAAGGTCGATCATCCTGAACAAGGCTGTTTTATGATGCGGCGCAACCTCGAGAATTTTTCTATAATAGTTTATGGCATCCGTTTCTTTTTTGCGTATCTCCGCTATTTGGGCACTTGACTGGAGAACGTCCAGCCTGTCCGGCGATATTGATAAAACAATATCGTAGCACAACGCGGCATCGGTAAGCCGTTTATTTTTGAAATATGCTTTTGCCAAATTTGACAAAACAGCCTCGTTTTTTCCACCGATTTTGTCGGCCTTTTTATAGAGGTCTATCGCTTTGTCGGTTTGCCCGTTGATCATAAAAATATTCGCCGTATTATTAATTGCCGATTGTATGTTTTTCCCCATTTTCGATGCTTTATTAAAATAATTCTGCGCCGTTTCCTTCTTTCCTGTAAACCAATAAACTACGCCAAGATCAACGTACAGATCAACAATTTCGGGGTTTTGCCTCAAAGCCTTCTCAAGAATAATCTCCGATTTATCGAACCAGGAAAGATCGAAATATGTTTGCGCCAGATTAACCTGAACGGAAAGGTCTTGGGGCATGGACGAATTGCCATATTCCAATATTTTCAACGATTCCATGATCCTTCCGTTTAACCGGTACGCGGCCCCTAAAAGCGCATAAAATCGAGCACAATCGGGCTGATATTTAATTAAGCGATTAAAAACATCTGTCGCTTTAGAGATTTCACCGCTCTGAAGGTATGCTCGGCCAAGCATGAAATCGGTTTCAAGGGTCGAAGGACCTTTCGCAACTGCACGTGCCAATTCAGCTATCGCTCGCTGTAATTCTCCTGAAATGAGGAGGGATTTTCCAATGGCAGTCATCCCCGCTGCGGTCAGTTCTAAGGGACCACGGTTCTTTTTAATAAAATCAAGCGCCTTTTCGGCAGGATCGTTGCTTACCATAAAATCAGCAGCTTCGGCAAGAATAATAGGGTCACCTGGAGCTAAACTGAGTGCTTTTGAAAAGGATTTTCTCGCCGCATCCATGGATCCGACAATGCGATACAGACGCGCCATACGAAAATAGGCCTGTGAAAAGCCGGGGTCAATTTCAATGCACCTATTATAGGCAGTCAAAGCCCCTGGAAGATTATTCTTCATTTCAAAAACATAACCTGAGCAATACGTCGCTTTTGCGGAAAAGGTAGAGAGACGATTGCCCACTAATTGCCTATCATTTTTCGATACCGTGTAGCCAATATTTTCCAAACAAAAATCAAATGCTTGCAAACATAATTTGTCAATTGAATCCACTGCAACGGAAATATGGGCGTTTTTTTTCTGGGGTCGGCCATTTTTCAGGTAAATCAATCTGATTTCACAGGAAACAATTCCTTTGGAAACCGAGTAATTTCCTCCACAAGCAACATTCCATCCCCATCGGAGCCAATGTGCCTTGAGCAGGCTATCCGAATTCATTGACCATCCGCAAGAATCGGTTGAAAACAAAAAAGTAGGATCAATCAATTGGAATTCGTTACTGAGCGGCAGGGTTCGCTGAAAGGATTCGGCAACGCAACCGGAAATCCATTGCGTGTTCTCATCGTCGGACTTGTTCTGTAATGGAAAAACAACTACCTTTGTCAACCCAAACGAAGTCGAAATATTTACCATGAACAAAAATGCCGCGACTTTAAAAATATGCTTAATCATGATACAGATATGACTTTCAACAATAGTTCCTGTAATTCTTCAATTGCATACGGTTTTCTGATCGCCGCTATAAAACCAAAAGCCTTTGGATCAGCAATAATCGGGTCTTCCGAATATCCGCTTGTCGCGATTGTCTTTGCCTTTGGATCAATTCGCTTAATCTCTTCCAAAGTTTCCTTACCGCCCATTCCCCCAGGAATGGTCAAGTCCAATATGGCAATATCAAAGGGTACCTTTTCTTTTAATGCTTTTCCATACATTTCGACAGCTTCTGCCCCATCCTGGGCTGTTTCTACGGTATATCCTAATGATTTAATTACTTTTCCAATGGCATCCCTCAGAAACTTTTCATCGTCCATCAATAAAATCTTACCCTGGCCCCCATTCCGTTTACCGCCCGCATCGGGCGGAAGTGAACTTCCTTTTTGTGAAGCCGGCAAATAAATCGATACCTCCGTTCCGATCCCCACTTCGGACATAAGTTCGATATACCCTTCGTGTTTTTTAATTATCGAATAAGCAATCGAAAGTCCTAACCCGCTGCCGCGTTGCTTTGTAGTAAAGAACGGATCAAAAACATTTTCCAAGAGATGTTGCGGTATTCCGATTCCCTGATCTTTAATTCGAATTTTCACATAATTGCCGTTTTTCAAGGGCAAAGTCCTATGCTCATCGACGATAAGGTTCTCCGCAGAAATGGTAATTACTCCTCCATGAGGCATCGCTTGTTGACAATTAATCAAAAGATTACTTATCACCTCGCCTAATTGTCCGGCATCCACTTCACACACCCATAAATCCGATGCGAGATCGAACCGGGCCTTGCAATTTGAGCCGGTTAAAACAAATGAAGACATGTCTCTCAGCAATTCGCCGATCGAAGCCAGTTTACGTATAGGAGTACCGCCTTTAGAGAAGGTACGCAATTGTTGGGTTAATGCTTTGGCTTGCCCGAAAACCAACATCGCCTTATCAAGGCAATCTCGTACATTTTCATTGTTTTTTCCGTATTCCCGTGCCAGCCCGATATAGCCGAAAACACCGGCCAAAAGGTTATTGAAATCATGCGCAATGCCACCGGCAAGTAGTCCCAAAGATTCCAAATGCTCGGCTTTCCGGATTTCCTTTTCAAGTCGCTGCTTGTCGGATATGTCCTCCGCATGCACCATGATAAGATCGTGATCGACATTGACATAAGTTAAATTAAGGAACTTATCGCGGCTCAATGTTGGTAGTTGAAGCGGCGTGTCCCGCTTCACGACAGTCCTTTCCTGCAAACAACGTTTCATATCTAAAATTATCTGGGGTTCCTGAATGAAAATTTCACTTACCCGTTGCCCTAAAATATCCCTTATATGGCCATTTGTAAATTGAAAGGCGGCATCGTTGAAATCCACACAGATAAAATCATCTCCTTGCGCCTGCCATGTATAAGTGGGAATGGGAAAACATTTGTATTGGGTCCGCATTTTTCTTTCGCTCTCGCTTACCGCTAATTCTGACTTTTTTCTTTCTGCAATGTCTTTAAAAATTATCACGATCTGCATTAATTCCCCGCCGAGTAAGTAAACCGGGAAAATAGATGCTTCAATAAGGAGGTCTACGTCGGCACCACCGGTGTACAAACGCTCATTTTCTCGAACCGCAATTTTTATTTCGGGTATGAATACCGTCTTGCCCGCAAGAACATCGTTAATAACATTTTGAATTCCGATCCGGTTGACACAAGGATGATTAAACAAATTCAGTTTTCCAATAAGCAAATCCGGGGTTGGAATTTTGAAGATTTCGCAAAAGGAGGAATTAACTAAAAGGGTCGTTCCATCTGCAGCACACATCACTACGGGATACGGCATTTGTTCGATTGTCTGCCGAAACCGTTCTTCACTTTCCTTCAATGCATTTTCCGCGAGCTTTTGTTCGGTTATGTCCCGGGTTATTCCTACAACCGAGGTGACAATGCCTTCGGAATTTTTTACCGGGTAAAAGGTCCCCAGTGCCCACGTCCTGTTGGAGGGAATCAGAAAAGGCATTTCATTAATGACGAATTCGCCTGTATCAAAAACCTTTTGCAATGCCTGTGTTTGATATTTTGCAATATGCGGCGGGAAAAATTCGTTTATTTTCTCCCCTATCATTTCCTGAGGCTTTTTTGAAAAAAGAGACGCCGCCGTATTATTTACAAAAAGGCATTTTTCATCCTTGTCGACCATAAATACTATATCTTGAGACATTTCAAGCAATGCATTGTACACGTTCGACAAATAGGCGTTTTGTTCCAAAAGCCTGAAATTATCGTTTTCAAGCTGTTTTGCCATTTCCTCTTTTTCTGTTTGCATAGGAACCTCTACAAAATCTTTATTGTTGTTATAGGCCTATTCAAAAAGGATAATCTGTAATTGGTTGCCGTATACATTCTTTTATTTAAAACAATAAAATCAGGATGTTACATCTAAATATTTTTTTATAACCAAGTTGTACTAATATAGTAATAATGAATGGTACGGTTTTCAAAAATTTTATTTTTTTTATTTTTTTTATTTTTACAAAAACATTGGCATTTTTTCTCCATCGTGGTATAATAGGAGCGAAGGGATTGCTATATTCGATTATTTAATCGATTAACTTTTATGTAGCACTTGTTATACACATGATAATACTTCGCAGGAGTAAAAATTTATGAAAAACAAAATTATTTACTTTATAAAATGCCAATTTTCCGTGGCGTTGATTGTAACGGCGTTTCTGTCCCATCAATCATTCGCTTCAAAATTTCCCGATACTATTTGGATGAAAGTCACATTTTACGACTATAAAGCCAATGGAAGCAATCCGAATTTTGAAGCATGCAGCCCAGGATATCAAGCAGGAATGATACAAAACTATCTTGACGCTTGGCGGAAACCGGTTTTTAAAGCAAATAAGGCTTGTAATGACCGCGTCAGCGAATGGTATAGAGCAAGCGGTATTACCGGACCGGATACACCGTCCACTCGTTTTGCCTACGACCCTATAAGTAAAGAGTGGAAATGGTATGGCCTTGTAAATTATGCCGGAAGGCCCGGTGAATGGGTCGCGCCCCATCATAGCGATAATTACAATATGACAAATATTATTATTTACGATTCCCTTCCCTTTCGTTTGATCGATTCGACAATCGGCATGTATCAATATAACAACCAATCATTTTTCAAACTCGACGGAAAAGGGTACGGCGACGAAGGGAAAAAAGACGGAGCCGGAAATTTGCATAATTTCAGTTTCTCCATGGAAATTCATAATTCATTCACGTATAACGGAGGAGAGGTTTTCAGATTTACTGGCGATGACGATGTATGGGCATTTATCAATGGTCAACTTGCCATGGATATAGGCGGTGTTCACGCAGCTCGAAGCGATTCGATAATTTTGGATAATGTCGCTTCCAAATTGAACTTGATCAAAGGAAAAACCTATTCGTTTGATTTCTTTTATGCCGAACGCCATACGACGGCATCGACGATTCGAATCACGACGGATTTATTTAAACCGCGTCCGACGCAAATAATTGTCCGTCCCGATACGCTCCCGATCAATCCGCATGATACCACACTCGACATCAAAGATACTACCATAACGGCAGGGCAATGTGTTAAATTCCGGCTTCACGTTCTCGACGATACGCTCGGGCTTCGGCCTGAATACGATTCCCTAATCCAATGGGAAATCTTCGATACTCTCGGCAATGCAATTTCGTTTGACACCGTAGCCGACCAAAACAGAATATGTGTGACCAAGGCATATGGATGTATAAAAATTCGACTTACCTTTCGAGATCCTGAAGATGCTACAAATGTGATTCGGGATTCCATTCAGCTTTGCGTTCAGCAAGGTCCCGCCCACCACTTACTTATTGAGAGTAGCCCCAATGCGGCAACAAGCCCCAGATTCGACAATCCACTGAGGAACCTTACAATCCCCGCAACGATAACTAAAGATACGGTTTTTGCTATATTGCGTGATCCGTACGGCAATTTTGTTTCTCCGTCCCAACATACCGAATGGAAGGTTATTTCCGGCGGGTCCGTGGTTTCGGTGGCTAACGGAAATAACGCGCTCGGTGCAGGAATAATTTCAAAACTTGGCCCCAGCGGAAATGCGGTCATAGTGGCGCGAAGTACCGATTTTACCGGATCCGCATTTACCGACACCCTCAAAGTTGTGGTTTCCGACATTGCATATGATTCGCTTCGCATCGTAACCGGCGAAGGCGGGTTGAAAACAAAAATCACCTCTTTAACTATTACTATAGGGCAGGATACCACCCTTAAGGTTGAAGGTCATCGTATTGACGGTTTAGGAGACCACGGTTGGGTTTCCATTAATGGAAATTGGCAGGCGTCGATAAACATTAAATCACAAACACCGGCTCCATCATCCGATAGTGAATGGATTTTTTCGCCAAAGGACACGGCGCACGGCACAATCACTGCAAATTACTCGTCGTTATCCTCGAACATTGCCGTATGGGTTAAACCGGGCGACCCGTCAAGCCTTGGATTATATCCCAAGGAAGGTCCGGTAGGTAGTCAAAACGGGAATATCCCATATTTGTCAAGTATCACGTATCGCTATCAAGCAGGGACAAGCATTCCAATTGTCGCGAAAATTTTCGACCCGATTTCGGTGTGGCTTAGCTCCTATGAAACCGATCAAAATTTATCGCAGCTCATTTCCTGGACCGTTTTGGACTCCGCTACCCTTTCCTTTACTCCCGATATGGGAACCGTGTCATCAGCAAGTGGTTTTAAAATTAATTTTACCCCCAAAATGGCGTTCAAAACCTATTTGGTTACCGCAACATTAAACCAGGGCGCCATTCGACTTTCCTACACCATGCATATTCGCGCAACAGCCGGAACTCCCTCGCATATCGTCATAGAAGCAAGTCCCGACAGTACTGCCAGCCCGAACGCCGATAATCCTATTTCCAAATTAGAATTGCAATCAACGCAAACCAATCAATCGGTTTATGCAATTATCAGGGATCAATTCGGAAATTATGTCGGACATGCGGACTCTTCTTTGTGGATAAGCAATGATACCGGTTGCGTTTCCGTTGCACCCGGTCCCAACAGTTCGTTAGGGCAAGCAACGATTACCCGGGTCGCAACGGGTAATTCGCAAACATATGTAAAAGCCACACTCGGTACCATGAGCGATTCTATTGATGTCCGTGTTACGTCGGTTACTTATGACGATATTATGATAATGGTCAATAATAACGGTTTGAAAAACATCGATACGTTGTCCATGCGAATCGATCAGGACACCACATTGTTTGCATTGGGAAAACGGTCCGACACTAAAAATTGGACAAGTGTGTCGGTTGGTTGGTGGACCGGTGGAATCGTTACAAATCCGTCGGCGCCCGCTCTCGCGAATAGTTTTTCATTTGCTCCGGGAAACATGAATCAAGGCAAAATCATTATAAGTAAATCCGGTACCGGAGGCGTAATGGTTCAAGATTCGATTGTCGTCATATTTTTACCCGGACTCCCTAAGCATCTTGAAATATATTCAAAACCCGGCGTACCGGTCGTTTCGGATAAATATCCCGACCCGACGATAACTGATACTATATCGGCCGGAACTCTATTGACTCTCGATGCAAAAATCTTCGATAATAATTCGGTTTGGCTAAAGGATTATGAAATTAATCCAAGTTCTATTACGTGGAGAATTCAGGAATTGTCGGGTAATCCTCCGACTGGAACGCTGAGTGCCGCGAACTCGTACAACACGGTTTTCACACCCCAACGAGCGTATAATACGGTTTATGTTGTCGCCGAACTCGCCATAAACGGAACGGTTATTTCCGATATGGTCAAGGTTTACGTAAAACCATCGACAGCCACTCATGTTGTCATAGAACCTAAACCCGATCCAGGTCTGTCGCCAAATGCCGACAATCCCATCGGGGAAATAACCTTCGGCCCCAAGGACACGATAAATTACGGTTATGCGATTTTACGCGATCAATTCGGCAACTATATAGGTCCGTTTACATCCGCAATTTGGAAAAGTCTTGATTCTTCCATAGTTGTTGCCCAGTCCGGCACGGTTTCTTCCGGAGAAGGGAAAATTACACGAAGCGGCAGAGAAGGCCAGACATTGGTTATTGTATGCAATTCTGCTGGAACGTTATTGGACACTGTCCAGATAACCTTGAATAACATTACCTACGATTCTCTTCGTATCATAGCCGGCGACAACCCGATTAGTCAATTATCAATGCGTTCAGATCAGGATACGACGATTTTGGTGCAGGGAAAACGTTCGGACAACCAACAATGGGAATATGTCGTGGCCGACTGGTCGGTAACCGGCTCTTTAAAAACAGATCCAGTGCCGCCGAAGAAATCATCAACCTATGTCGTATCACCTACCGATACGGGAAACGGCACGATCATTGTGACAAAAGGAAATACGATACCCGATACGATTCGCGTTACTTTTACCCACGGCTTGCCGGTAAAACTCGTCATTTTCTCCGGCGTAAACAGTTCCGATTCGACAGTGCCATTGCCGAGTCCGCTTACCGATATCGGAATTATTGCAGGAAATAAATTTTCGATGACCGCGCGGGTTTTGGACAACACGAACGTCTGGTTACAGGAATACGCGTCGATAACCGCTCCGATTTTTTGGAAAATTGAACAACGAAACGGCAAAACACCGATCGACAGTTTGGAAACAATTGTGGGCTTTAAAAATTCGATCACCTCGAAACGGGCGTATAATCGTTTTTACGTCATTGCGTCCTTTCAATTGGATAAAAAGGAATATTCCGACACCGTGACTTTATATGTCAATGCCGGAATTCCGCATCACCTTGTCATTGAACCAAATGCCAACTGGCAAATAAGCCCGAATGCCGATAATCCGGTTGACAGTGTTACCATAACAAGCAAATCCACCTATACAACCGTGTATGCCGCTATACGGGACACCTTCGGTAATTTCATTTCTTATTCTCAACATTCGTTGTGGAAATCCGACGATTCAACTATAGTAACCGTCGAAGACGGCATTACCACTATTGGAGAAGGAACGATAAAACGGATAGCTTCGGCCGGAAGAACCATTGTCCGTGTTTCGGATGTAAACGAGCCGTCGTTGACCGCTTCTGTAAAAGCGATCGTTGTAAATTATTATTATGAGGCACTCAGGATCGTTGTCAAAGACAGTATAAGAATTACCTCGTTAACTATGACAACCAACGATGATACGACCCTATCTGTCATGGGGCGCCGTTCCGATTCGAAAGAATGGGAAAACACTTCCGCGAATTGGAAAATTATAGGAAATGTCGTAACGAATCCGGCATCGCCGGACATGGCACATTCCTGGCATTTTAATCCAATTGATACGGGTACGGTTAAAATACGTGTGAGCACGGGAGTGGATTCGATAACGAGCCCGGATACGATTCTGGCCGTTTTTCGAGCAGGGCCGCCCAATAAAGTGCGATTCGACATCATAACCCCTGCCGAAAACCGCATCGCCGGCGATACGATCCTTGCCATCATAAGAATAGAAAACAGGAACGGGGCAATCAACGGAATCTATTGCTTCACGTCCGATTCCGCCACCGGGGCTGCGGTATATCAAACCCTTTTGACCAGCGGCACAACACGGCCACCTGCCACAACGACGGTCGATGGTCAACAGGCAATACTGAATAAATTCCCAAAAGATTCCATTAAATTGGATCAATGTTTCTTAAACGGAATCGATACTGTCCGATTTGTCCTTTACAATGCACCGTTTACCAAAGACAGTGTACAGCAGCTGTTTGTTTCACTCGGCACCTTAAAAACCTCGTCGGAATCATTCACCTTATTACCGGGAAAGCTTGCAACGATTCGGCTCGAAGATGTCCGCGGCAACGATCTTGGGGATACGATGGTTTTGCATTATCCGACTGAGACCAAAACCATTATCGCGCAAGGCTACGACGGGTATGGAAACAGGCGTAACACTGCGGAATATTGCAATTGGTCAACGAACGGAACATTACATACGATAAGCCGGAATCTTAATCAACAACGAATCTACTATGAATCGGTTAATGTGACGGGAAACGAAACAGGGCATATTACCGCCGTGGCAACCGATACTGCCAAGCCTATTAAAACGGATTCGGTATTTGTCCGGATTATCGGGCCCAAAGCCAAACTGGTTTCCGCAAAGACACTTGATAGAAACGGCAACGGATATTTGGACGGAATCATTTTAACTTTTAATAAAAAGGTCACGTTACCGGCTGCCTCCCTATTTAAGATTTGGAACGGTTCGACAGAATTTTCGATCGACAATCTCGATAAAACCCCAGCGGAAAGCAGTTCGGTATTCATCGCCTATTTGTCCGAACAGGTTACCGGCGAACCTCAGACGGCATGGAAACCGTCGGTCTCATTTTCTGGAATTCAAGATATCGACGCGGCAGATTCTATTTTATGTCAAGATGGCGCCGGCCCTGTAATTTGGTCGATCCAGAAACTCGTTACGGTAGGTGGCGACCGGAAACAGGACCTGGTGACTGTTGTCTTTTCCGAACCTGTTGCATTTGCAAATGGAGACGCTCTTGCGTTGTCGTTGGTCCCGTCCAAGACATTTACCGTGTGGTCGAGAGATTCCCTCGACCAACAAATAAAAGTAAAACCGGATTATTTGAAAGATATACCGTCCATCTATAAAATTTTAAGTCCGACGACATTACAATTTTACCTGTCGAACGGGAATGATTTGACCGACCGGTATTTTATGAATTTGAAAACTGCTGCGGAGTCCGGGAGCCTCGCAGATATGGCCCCTGGAAATAATATGCCGGCCGATACAAACCAACGGGTTGCGGTAATTATCAAATCGGATTTTCCTGTTGTCATTAAAGTCGCACCGAATCCTGCGGTACCGACCACGCGTCGTGAACCGGCAGGAACTATTAAATGCCAAAACAATCCGCTTGCACGCTATTGGATCAACGAAGACAAAGCCGGCGTATTGCTCAATTTCAAACTTATGCCGTTCAGTTCGGGGGAGAAAATCAAGGCACAATTAAAAATTTTTGACGCAATCGGAAATATTGTCAATTCGGCATCGGAAAATAATGATATCATTCCATCGGAATGGCGCACAGGTCCGACAACGGTCCATGATGTGGATTTTTATTGGAACGGAACCAATCACAAAGGAATGACCGTAGCTCCCGGAATTTATAGAGTAATATTACTGTTGGAATCAAATTCAAGTAAACAAAAACTTATAGGAACAGTGGGTATCTCTCGATAAAAAATAACATAACCTACATGCGAATAATTTAAATCGCTTCAGTGCTGTTTGTAGCGGTGCGAAGATATAATTTATTTATTATGCAGTTACAGGTCATTTTTTTCAGTTCGAAAACTTTTTTGAACAAAGAACTTACTGCAGCTTTGAAACGTTGCAGCGATATACGCCTCTTGTGCGTCGACATTCCTGTTTTACCTCCTGTAAATACCGCAGAAGCAATTTTCGAACAATTGAAACCTTTTTTACCCGCAATTGTGGTTTCGCTGAATGATGCAGGTTTCGATCAGGCGGGTGTTTTAGGTTCTTTATTGGCATCCTCGGGTTCATTTTTGCTCAATTGGTATTACGACGATCCTTTATATGAAGCCATCTTTTACAAAAGAAAAATTTCGGATAAAACGAGTCGGATAGATTTCGTATCGGAGGAAACTTTCGTTCCTCTGCTTGCGCAAAACGGATTCAATTCCCATTTTCTTCCTTTGGCAACAGACCCCGAATATTTCAACACCAACGCCGGACCAGTCCCTTTTAAATATGAAATGTCATTTGTCGGAAATTCCAGCATGCAATTTATGGATTCTATCATAACCGAGGCGATGCAAAAAGAATTGGAAGGATTTAAGGCCCTGCTTTATCATCTAAAAAAAATGTATTACGCGAATACACAAACCGATATTCGCCGCTATCTCCTTGCGCATCGCCGTGAATGGGAAAACTCGATTACGGTAGATCAAGAGGTATTTGTTTTTGCAATGGTGTGGATGATCGGGTATATGTATAGAAAGGATTTTATAGTCGATTTAGCCCAATCGTATAAAGACCGGTTTAAGTGCTTCGGCGATATTTATTGGAGCAACTTCATTGACAAATCGTTAGTATCCACCGATGCAATGTACTATAAAAATTTATGCGAATATTATAGAGCCACCAAAATCAATATCAACATCAACCGGATTCAGATCCAGACATCATTTACACAACGTATATTCGATTGTAAAGCAAGCGGAGCATTTCTTCTTACCGATAAACGAATGTTAAATTCAAAATATTTCAACACATCGGGAGCCGAGCAAGAACTTGTGGAGTTCGATTCGCTTTCCCATTGCAAAAAGCTCATAGATTTTTACCTCGTTCACGACCAGGAAAGAAATAAAATAGCTGCCAACGGCCGGGAAAAAGTTCTCGCTAACCATACGTATGATAATCGGGTTACCGAAATGCTGGAAATTGCAAAAAAAACCTGGAATATTTAATTGTGCAATTTTTCGCAAAATATTGGAGCAATTATATACGAAATCTAATTTGTTGCATTTTTTCCAAAATGGGAGAACCGTGGATAAATTTCTAATTCGCTTTTCGTTTAATGTAAGTTTACTTTTATTCTTGATTGTTCCGTTTCTTTTTTCTTTTGCACATGCGGCAACGTATTTCGTTGATTATAATTCAGGATCCAATACGAACACCGGCACTTCCCAGCAAACTGCGTGGAAAAATTGCCCGGGAGACAGTGCCTGCACTCAGCTTTCTTTATCGGCCGTTCTTAATTCGGGCGATACGATTTTTTTTAAAGGCGGTGTTGTCTATAAAGGTGCAATAAGTCTTCGGTATTCGGGAAAGCCGAATTCGCCAATAGTATTTGATGGAAATTCGTCCGGAAATTTTGGAACCGGAAAAGCTATAATCGACGGCGAAAACATACGATATCAGGGTTTTATAAACATTGCACCCACACTCTCGTATGTGACCATTCAAAATTTCGAAATTAAAAACATGAAATACAATTCTGCCGCTTCATGGATCAGCGGTGCGGGTTTGCGAATTGACAACGCGACCAATATAATCATATCCGATTGCTTCATTCACGACAATGGGTATTGGAATAACGACGGCTCAATTGTGCCGGCCGGATGCGGCGTAAGCATGACCAAGCCGGTAAATTGTCTTATTACAGGATGCGAAATTACAAAAATCGGATTATCGGCAGTCTCCCTCAATGGCGCACAAAATTGCACGGTTTCTAAAAACAATATTCATGATTACATAACATGGGGCGTTGATTTGGGCGGCGGGTATCAACTTTGTTACAACAACACGGTCGCAGACAATACCATACACGATTTATGGCAATACGATGCTGGTTTTTGGGGCGCGGCCGGCGATCCGCCTCACACCGACTATATTTTCATCAGAATGGGAGACGGGCAACATCCGGTCAAAAACATCGTCGAACGAAATTTGTTTTACAATAACCGCAGCTTTACGGAATTCGGCGGGACGGCGATGGTATTTTTGTCCTATGCCGATAGTTGCATAATACGAAACAATGTTTTTATCAACCCGCACGAATATTATGCCATTTATGCAGGATGGACCTCCGCAGGCACCAAAATTTATAATAACACTGTTTATGCCCCTCGTACCGGCGCGATTCGGCTGGAATCCAACGGTAATAACGATATTCGTAATAATGTTTTTGTGACAGCCAGCGAAAACATTGCCTATGCAGGATCTGTCGATTTGAACAATTTGATTTGTGATTTCAACATCTATTCCGTCGCCAACGATGCGCAGTCTTTTGTTCTTATAAGTCCATATACCGCAAAAACATTTGCCGGATGGAAAAACATGGGCTACGATTCGCATTCCATAAAAGTCGATGCAACTGCAAATCTGCAATTCATTCAGACCAGCGGATATCCTCTGGCTTGTCAAACCATGGACCTCCATTATTTGTCCGCCAGTCCGACGATTAATTCGGGAACAACAATATCGGGATTTTCCAATGATAAAGATCAGACAATAAGGCCGGAACAAAACGCTTGGGACATTGGAGCATATGAGTTTAAACCAACCGCAGTATTGCTTCCTGAAAGTCAAGTGAATAAAAATAATCGATTGAAAGAATTTCCAAGGATGCTCTCACGGACCGAATTGGCTTTTACAATGGCAAATTTGAAAATACGGCTATTCACTGCGAGCGGAAAATCAATAAATCTGGCGAGCTGCCTTTCGGGAGGATTTTTTGTGATTCAAAATATGGAGTCCGGAATTTCCCAACGAATAATTTTAACGAATTAGCAATTGCCGGTAAAAGGCGTTTTGCCATTCACTCTTGCTATGCCAAACGTTATTTTTATCTTATGCATATAAAAGAAATTTTAAATCGCGACACGATGTGTTTTAGTTTTGAATTTTTCCCTCCCAAAAATGCGGAAGCTTCGGAGGTGTTATTCAAATCAATAGCCGACATAATACCGCTTTCGCCATCATACGTAAGCGTTACGTATGGCGCAGGCGGCACCACGCGTGCCCTTACGCATGACTTGGTCGTTCGTATACAAAAGGAAACCAACATAACCGTTGTATCGCACCTTACTTGCATAGGTTCTTCTCAGGATGAAATTAAAAACATTCTGAATATCTATGCGGAAAGCGGCATAGAAAACATCATGGCATTGCGCGGAGATCCGCCGAAGGGACAATCATCGTATATCCCGGCGACAAATGGCTTTGATCATGCGTCCGATCTCGTTGCTTTTATAAAAAAGCATTTCCCCTCTATGGGTATCGGCGTCGCCGGTTACCCTGAAGGCCGGCCCGATGCACCGAACAGGTTAAAAGAAATAGAATACCTAAAAATCAAAGTTGATGCGGGTGCCGATTATATTTGTTCGCAATTGTTTTTCGACAACCATTCGTTTTACGATTTTTGCGAACGCTGCCAATTGGCGGGGATAAACGTGCCGATTCTCGCAGGAATTATGCCGATTACGTCCATCAAGGGAATGCAACGAATGGCCGATTTATCGCCAGGAACCAATTTCCCGGCCCCCCTGCTTAAAGCATTGTCCCGCGCCAAAGATGATAAGCATGTGGAAAACGTAGGGATTCATTGGGCATCGGAGCAAGTGCGGGACCTCATTGACAATAAGACAAAAGGCATACACTTTTATACGCTCAACAAGTCCAATGCCACATTACGAATTTACGATGCGCTCGGTGTGACGAACTCAACCCAACTGCAATAAAAATCCAGGCCTGTTTTACAAAAACAGGCCTGATCCCTTACATTTCATTCGCTTTTATTTCCTTAAATATTCATTGATATACTGTGCGGCTTCTCGGCCATGAAATATGGCACGCACGACGAGTGAAGCGCCGATATCCGCATCGCCTGCGGCAAATACACCAGGCACCGTAGTCTGGTAATTTTTGGTTTGAATATTGCCGCGAGGATCAAAGGTCACATTGAAATCCTCGAGTAACTTATTATGCGGCACATGGAGAAAACCCATTGCAAGCAATACCAAATCCGCTTCAATTGAAAATTCACTTTGGGGAATTTCCACCATACTCGGCGGTTTGCCGGCATCTGCTTGTTTCCATTCGACGTGCGTGCAATGCATTTTTTCCACAACACCGTTGTTTCCGCTGAATTGCTTGGTCAATATGCTCCAATCGCGTTCGCAACCTTCCTCATGCGACGACGATGTTCGCAATATCTGCGGCCAATATGGCCACTGAGGATTATAGGCTTCATTCCATTCTCTCGGTTTCGGCATAATTTCAAATTGATAAACCTTTTTAGCCCCCTGACGATTGGCCGTGCCAACGCAATCGGAGCCAGTATCGCCTCCGCCGATAACCACAACATTTTTATTTTTTGCGGTAATCTGCTTTACATCTCCAAGAATTCCCGCGACAAACTTATTGGATTGGGTTAAATAGTCCATTGCAAAATGTATGCCTTCCAAATCGCGGCCTGGAACCGGAATATCCCTCGGTTCACCAGCCCCCATGGTCACCAGAACCGCATCAAATGTCCGTTTGAGATACCGTGCCGACAAATCGTCGCCGATTCTTACTCCAGTTTCAAACATCACCCCTTCGGCGCTCATTTGAGCCAAACGCCGGTCTATTATCTTTTTGTCAAGTTTAAAATCAGGGATTCCGAATCGCAAAATCCCGCCGATCCTCTCATCTTTTTCAAAAAGGGTCACTGTATGACCCATTCTTCTCAATTGTTGTGCAGCAGCAATTCCTGAAGGGCCGGAGCCGATAATCGCGACGCGTTTACCAGTCTCATTTTTCGGAGGAAGCGGAGTTACCCATCCTTTTTCCCACGCGTTTTCTATAATAGCAAGTTCGATTTGCTTTATAGTTATCGGACTGCTGTTTATGGAAAGAGTGCAGGCCGTTTCGCAGGGAGCGGGACAAATTCGCCCTGTGATTTCCGGAAGATTGTTCGTCATTTCCAACCGTTCATACGCTTCACGCCACTTGCCTTTGTATACCAAATCGTTCCATTCCGGAATGAGGTTGAAAACCGGGCATCCCATCGAATGGCAGAAAGGGATACCGCAATCCATACACCTGCTTCCCTGTTTCGATATTTCGTCAAGCGAAAGCGGTTGAACGATTTCTTTATAGTCTTTTTTCCGCTGGTCGACAGGCCTATTGGTATAGGTGACGCGCGGTATTTCTAAAAATCCTGTCGCTTTTCCCATTATCTATAAACCTCCTCGGTCATCGAGACGACGTCCGTCTCGCGTGACGCTTCTTTCTTTATTCGTTCAAGTGCTTTGCGATAATCGGTGGGCATTACTTTGACAAATCGCGGGAGCATTTCGGTCCAATCCGATAGTATCTTCTGTGAATAATCGCTGTTCGTATACCGTGCATGGTTGGAAATGAGCGTGTGCAGATTTTTTTTATCTTCTTCGTCAATAACCGGTTCCAAATCGACCATCTCGAGGTTACATTTCGTGTCGAAAAACTGTTTTTCATCGAGGACATACGCTGTTCCGCCGCTCATTCCTGCGGCAAAATTAACGCCCGTCGATCCGAGCACTACCACACAACCGCCCGTCATATATTCGCAGCCGTGGTCACCGACGCCTTCTACAACGGCTATGGCCCCACTATTGCGTACCGCAAACCGTTCACCGGCCATTCCATGGACGTACATTTCCCCTTTGGTGGCTCCGAACAAATTCACGTTTCCGGTAATGATGTTTCGATGCGGCCTAAAAGGCGAATTCGCAGGTGGGCAGATTATGATTTTGCCGCCCGATAAGCCTTTTCCCACATAATCGTTCGCGTCGCCTTCCAATTCAAAGGTTACCCCATGTGAAAGGAACGCACCGAAACTCTGTCCGGCCGCACCCGAAAATTTTACTTTTATCGTATCGGTGGGCAACCCGGCAGAACCATGGCGTTTTGCGATTTCGGAAGATAAAATAGCTCCGACGGTACGGTTGCAATTTCTGATAGGCATTTCAAACGCAACTGTTTTTTTCGACTCTATCGATTCCATAGTCTTTTGAACCAATTCCAAATCAAGCGATTTGCTGAAATCGTGTTCTTGTTTTGAAACACAATACAAGGATTGGTCTTTCGACCGTTGCGGTACCGATAGTATTCTCGAAAAATCAAGTCCGCTCGCCTTATAATGTTCGACCGCTTTGTTGACATCGAGTAATTCAACATGACCGACCATTTCATCCATGGTTGCAAAACCAAGCATTGCCATATATTCCCGGACTTCCTGCGCAATGTATTTCATAAAATTCATGATATATTCGGGTTTTCCCGAAAAGCGTTTTCTTAGTTGTCCATCCTGCGTCGCGACGCCGACCGGACACGTATTGAGGTGGCATTTGCGCATCATAATGCAGCCGAGAGTCACGAGTGCGGCGGTTCCGAACCCGAATTCCTCTGCACCGAGCAATGCGGCAATCACGACGTCTCTCCCTGTTTTCATTTGCCCGTCGCATTGCACCCGTATTTTATCGCGCAATCTATTCATGACAAGAACCTGTTGCGCTTCCGCCAATCCTATTTCCCAAGGAATTCCCGCATACTTGATCGAAGAAAGAGGCGATGCGCCGGTCCCGCCGTCATGCCCGCTGATCAGGACCATGTCCGCCCGGCCTTTCGCGACCCCGGCAGCAACGGTACCGACGCCGACTTCCGCCACGAGCTTGACCGAAATTCTCGCTTCCCTGTTGGCGTTTTTCAAATCGAAAATCAATTGCGCCAGATCTTCAATCGAGTATATATCGTGATGCGGCGGCGGAGAAATCAACATAACGCCGGGAGTACTGTGCCTGACTTTGGCGATTGTCGCATCGACTTTGTCGCCGGGCAACTGACCGCCTTCACCCGGTTTGGCTCCCTGTGCCATTTTAATTTGCAATTCGCGGGAATTGACAAGATAGTTGATATTGACCCCGAATCGTGCCGAGGCCACTTGCTTTATGGCGCTTTTTTTCGAATCACCGTTTGCCAGCGTAACGTATCGTTCCTCATCCTCGCCGCCTTCACCCGAATTGCTTGCCGCACCCAAACGGTTCATGGCTATGGCCATGGTCTCATGTGCTTCTTTACTTATACTACCAAACGACATGGCCGATGTCACGAATCGTTTGACGATGGATTCCACCGGTTCGACATTGTCGATCGGAATGGGCGTCGATTGTTTGAAGGAGAATAAGCCGCGTAAGGTGCACATTCCCTCGCTGATATCATTGACATGTGCGGAATACTTTTTAAAAACGCCGTAATTTTCGGACCTGACGGCCTGCTGAAGCAGTGCTACGGCTTCAGGGCTGAGCAAATGCTTTTCGGAATCCCTGCGGAACTGATACCGCCCTCCGGAAACGAGACCCTGCGGTCCGACGATTTCAAATCCCGGTTTTGGGAAAGCCGCCGTATGCCTGGCCAACGATTCTTTCGTAATGACATCGATGCCGACGCCGTTGATACGTGAAGGAGTACCGGGAAAATATTTTGAAATAAAATCTTCATGCAATCCGACTGCTTCGAAAATCTGGGCACCCTTATACGAGCGTATCGTCGATACTCCCATTTTAGACATTACCTTGAGCAGGCCTTTTTTTGCTGCAGTTATGTAATTTTCTATGGCCTCTTCAAGTAAAATGCCCTTTTTAAGGTTATCTTTTTCATGCATGTCCGCGATAATTTCAAAAGCCATATACGGATTGATTGCGCTTGCACCGAATCCCATTAAGCAAGCAAAATGCATCACTTCGCGAGCCTCGCCCGTTTCAATAACGATACCAGTCAATTGCCGCTTCCCGGTTCGCACCAAATGATGATGGACGCTCGATACGGCCAATAGCGACGGAATGGGCGCATGGTTCGCGTCGATTCCCCTATCGCTCAAAATTATCAACGAGCACCCTTTGTCGACCGCGACTTCGACGGCCGTATTTAGTTCACCCATTGCTTTTTCAAGCCCACCGGCCTGGGGATCGAACAATATCGGTATGACGCTGGACCAAAAACCGCCGACATTCATTGTCCGAAGTTTGTCCATATCGTCGTTGGATAATATAGGATGTGAAAGTTTGAGCTGATGGCAGTGATTTTCGCTTTCACTAAGCAAGTTACTTTCACGGCCGACAAAACTCATAAGCGACATGACCAGGTTTTCCCGGTACGGATCAATCGGCGGGTTTGTAACTTGCGCAAACAATTGCTTGAAATAATTATATAGAAGTTGCGGCTTGTCGGACAATACCGCCAAGGATTCGTCGTTGCCCATCGATCCGACAGGTTCTTGGGCATTTTCGGCCATGGGCCCAATAATCATAGATAAGTCTTCGCGGGTATAGCCGAACGTTTTCTCATTGGCCAACAACGTTTCATGTTGGATTCGAACAGGTCCGGGAACCCCAAACAAACCCTTGAGTTCAATTTTATTTTTTTCCAACCACCGGCGATACGGTTTTCGTCGCGACACAGAGGCCTTAATTTCATTGTCCGTATGAATTCGATTAATCGAAGTATCAACCAAAAGCATTTTTCCCGGAGCAAGCCTCCCTTTTTCAAGCACATCCTGAGTAGGTATGTCCAGTACGCCTATTTCCGAAGCCAATACGATCATCCCACTGCGGGTCACCACGTACCGCGCAGGGCGAAGTCCGTTTCTATCAAGTGCGGCGCCGACACGGATACCGTCTGTAAAAGCAAGCGCGGCAGGGCCGTCCCATGGTTCCATAATCGATGCGTGATATTCAAAAAAAGCACGTTTGTCTTCACTGATATGATATTTTGATCCAAATGCTTCGGGGACCATCATCATCATGGAATGTTGAATGGACCGTCCGCCGAGCGACAAAAGCTCCAAAACATTATCGAACATTGCCGAATCGCTTCCGCCCTTGGCAATTACGGGAAAAAGTTTTTTTATGTCTTTTCCGAACAATTCCGATTCGAGCGTCGCTTCCCTGGCATTCATTTTATTGATATTGCCCTTCAGCGTATTGATTTCGCCGTTATGCGCACAATAACGGAACGGTTGTGCAAGATGCCAAGAGGGAAACGTATTCGTACTGTATCGTTGATGAACAAGAGCGATGGCGCTCACGAACAGGTCGTCGTGAAGATCGGGAAAAAATTCGGAGAATTGCGGTGCGACGAACATTCCCTTATAATTGATTGTCCGAGCCGACATTGATGGAATATAAAAATCCTCATCCCAAAATCCGGCAGATGCGGCTTCCCGTTCTATGCATTTACGTAAGATAAATAACCGGCGTTCGAGCTCATCGCCGACAATTCCCTTGAACTCAATGAACACCTGGGAAAAAAACGGCATGCCTGCTTTTGCGAGTTCGCCGAGGCAATCGGGCTTTATAGGGACGTCACGAAAACCGAGTACCTCCCCGCCTTCTCTTTTGACAACAGTTTGAACGATTTGAACGGCGTCTTTTCTTTTCTTAACGTTGGTCGGTAAAAAAAGCATTCCGATTCCGTATGTCCCGGCATTCGGCAGCTTAATCCCGTTCTTTTTTCCTTCACGATTAAAAAACTCATGCGGAATTTGCGTGAGCATCCCGGCACCGTCGCCGGTTTTCTGATCGCCGCCGATAGCGCCGCGATGGACGAGATTCATAAGTATGGTGATACCATCCGTAACAATTTTATGCGTTTGTGTGCCGTTAACATTTGCAACAAAACCGACACCGCAACTGTCATGCTCGAAAAACGGATCGTATAAATTTTTAGTTTTCATAAAATTTTGTGTTACCTCTTATCCTTTTGAATCGGAACAAAACTCGTTCACTGCAATTAAAGCAAAGTTTTTAAATATACAATAAAACCTCTTTAATGCAATCATTCATACTATTCTTATATTTCTTTTTATTGCATTTTTTTTGATTTCTTGATAGTAATCTGCCATTGAACGCAACAATCATGCCACCGCAACAGTACTACGTTGAAATTCTTAACAATATTCTCCCGGATACTTGATAAAAAGCCTTTCCTAAGATTTTTGATACCATTTTGTACCAATCAATTCTTTTTTTAAACAAAAACGTATCGTTATATAAAATTATTTTTTAATTTGCCCCGTACCCTTTGAATGGCACGCCAGTTGCACTAATAACCGAAAACTTTAACCATTAAGGGGTATGAATTTTTATGGCTACCTGTCAAAGTCTTCAATATGCCGGCGATGCTTTGTTCCTAATGCTCGGCGCAGTGTTAATTTTTTCAATGCATGCGGGTTTTGCATTTCTTGAGGTCGGTACTGTTCGCAAGAAAAATCAGGTAAATGCATTGGTAAAAATCATGTCCGATTGGGGTGTTTCAACAATTATGTACTTTTTAATCGGCTTTCCACTTGCATATGGAATAAATTTTTGGATGAACGCCGGAGACCTGTCTCAGCTCTTCAATGGAAAAGTTATCGAAGGAATTAAGGGCTTCGATTTACTGCATTGCTTTTTTCTATTGACCTTTGCCGCTTGTGTTCCTGCCATCATTTCCGGCGGTATTGCTGAAAGAATGAAATTTTGGCCCCAGGTATTTGCCGGTGCAATTTTTACAGGATTAGCATACCCGCTATTCGAATCCGTTATTTGGGGAAGATTTCCGTTTTTACAAAATTTTTTACTTGTAAAATTCGGCGCATCGTTTCACGATTATGCCGGATCGGTAGTTGTACATTCCGTCGGCGGTTGGATTGCTTTGCCGGCGATTGTTTTACTTGGTCAAAGGATCGGACGTTGGGTTGACGGCAAAAGCTATGGCATACCGATATCCAACATCCCATTTTTATCCTTGGGTTCCTGGATTCTTGCAATAGGATGGTTTGGATTCAATGTCATGAGCGCTCAAAAGTTTGAAGGAATCAGCGGACTTGTTGCGGTCAATTCGTTATTCGCTATGGTGGGCGGCATCATCTTCGGCCTGATTTTTACGAAAGCCGATCCCGGATTTGTCCATAACGGTGCCTTGGCAGGCCTTATTGCTATTTGCGCCGGCTCCGATATAGTTCATCCTTTTGGCGCATTTTTTATCGGCGGTATCGGCGCCTTGATTTTTATTGTCGGTTATAAATTTGAAACCGAAAAACTGCGTATCGATGATGTTCTCGGCGTTTGGCCACTCCATGGAATTACCGGATCTTGGGGAGGAATCGCTGCTGGAATATTCGGTCAAAAATTTCTTGGCGGTGTCGGCGGGGTCAGTTTTTTCTCGCAATGTATCGGTACTGTTTGCGCAATTATATTTTCAATAAGCGTTGGCACTCTCGTGTATGCCGCATTAAAAAAGACAGTCGGAATTCGGCTGGATGAACAGCAAGAACGCCAAGGTTCCGATTTAAGTATCCATAATATTAGCGCATACCCGGAAGATAGTTTGATGCAATAACTTGGAAGTAGTATTAAAATCAAATGCGGTATTCGAGTAATAATTGTTATTTTGAGTAAGCTCGGATAATGCCTGAAAAGCAAATACCTAAAGGAGAGTAAATGAAATATATCATCGCAATCATTCAGCCTACCCGTTTAGAGGCTGTCAAAGAAGCCTTAAGTTCCATAGAAATGTTCCGGCTTACGGTTACCGAGGCGCAAGGTATCGGTCGTCAACGCGGCCATACGGAAGTATATCGCGGACATGAATATCAGATAAATTTCGTCCGAAAAGTGAAATTGGAAATTGCTGTTGACGATTCCTTTGTCGACCAAACCATCGAAGCGATATCTAATGCAGCCCGGACAGGTGCCGAAGGCAAAATCGGAGACGGCAAAATTTTTGTCCTTCCGCTCGAAGACGTCGTCAGAATACGAACTCGCGAACACGGTTCAGATGCTTTATAAACTTGAATACGCATAAAAATTTCATCAACGAAAAACGTATCGAAATTTTTGCCGGGCAAAAATCTTTGCCCGGCATGACAAAAACCGCTTTGTTCAGCGCAGAAATCGATAAAATTCTCGCTTCGGCATATTCGGCACGACTCGAAGAATCGGAAATCGATAAGCATGTTTGTCTCATCGCCCTCGGCGGTTACGGCCGCGGTGAATTATGTCCGTTTTCCGACATCGACCTTTTAATTTTACATTCCGGTAGCGCAAATAAAGACAAAATCGCCGCTGCGGTCAGGTTTTTCTGGGATTTAGGTCTTTCGCTCGGCCTGGTCGTGCGAAGCCTCCATGAATGCGATAAGATTTTAGGCGAAGATATCGCCTCGGACACTGCCCTTTTGCAAGTACGATTTTTAGCCGGCAATAAACGACTGTTCCACCATCTTGAAAACGCAGTCATAAAACCCTATTTTTCAAAAAACAAAAAGCAATTCGCCAACACGATGCGTTTAACCGTTCACAACGGCATATTTTCGCAAGACAACACACTCTTCAGAACGGAACCGAATGTCAAGGACGGCATTTGCGCGCTGCGCGATTGTCAACGAATCGTTTGGGCTGAACGCGTTATTGCCGGCGCAAAAACCATAAGCGATTTATACCATATTTCCCATTATAAGCAGTCGGAAATCGATTCCTTTACCGCCGCATATGAATTTCTCATTTCTTTGCGGATAGAGCTGCATATGATTTGCAATAAAAGACTCGACATTCTCGAAACCGCGCTGCAGGCCGATGTTGCGGAAGCTCTCGGATTCGGCAAAAACAATCCCGCCCCCCTCATGGAGGCGTATTTCCGTACCGTACGCAATGTGAGGGATTTTGCCATGACCTTCCTTGAGAAACGTCTTCCCGGCAGGGGGCTTTGGACATCATTGCGGTCGAGCGTCGGCGCGATAAAAATTAAAACCGGGCTCTATCTGCTTGACGGAATATTTTTCTTATCGCAAAAGCAATACCCGGAACCCGTATCAACCCCGGTTTGGATTTTGGATATTTTCAAGCAAGCCGCCATTTACAAAGCAACGCTGAGCGTGGAACTTTCAAACTGGATTCGCTCGGTAATTCAGGAAAAAACGTCGCAGGATTTCCGGTCCCAAGAAATAGATGCCTTATTCCTCGATATTCTTTCTCTGGAGAAAGGGGCCGGTCGCGTCCTTTCCTTTATGCATGATACCGGCGTACTTTCCGCCCTTATTCCCGCATTCGGACCGTTAACATGCAAAGTCGAATACGACACCAATCATGAATATACGGTCGACCAACATATTCTTCTTTCCCTCCGGGCGCTTGACGAACTTGATTCGGACCAAGACCAGGTCATCCGTACCCTATTTCTCCAGCTCACTCAAAAGCGTCTGCTCAGACTTGCCGTTTTACTGCACGATATAGGTAAGGCAATGGACGGCGACCATGTTTTAAACGGAACGATCATTGCCGAGGAAATTTGTGATCGTCTTGGTCTTGAAAAAGAAGAGAAACAGCGGGTCACCTTCCTCATTTATAATCATTTGGCACTTTCCAGCCTCGCATTCGGCAGAGAGCTGGAAGACCACTTGGTTAAGGAATTTGCACAATCGATTGGCAGCAAGGAAACTCTTGATATTCTATACCTGCTGACCGTCCTTGACATCAGAAATGTCGGGTATAAAACGTGGACCGCATGGCGTGCTCGTTTATTGGAAACTGCCTACGATCGGATTTTAGCGTTCCTTTCACACGACGCCCCTTCGCTTACCCCGGTAACGCCCGACGATTCTTTTATATCAATAGAGAGTCTTGCCGAAGACAGGGAAAAACAAAATGCCTGGCTCGCTGAATTAAAACCCGGAGAATTCAAGCTGGAGCTTGAAAAATTCATCGGTTTCGACCGCTTGAGCATTTTATCATTCGACCGAATCGGTTTGTTTGCGGATATTACCGGTTGCATTTCTTCCGAAGGGTATAGTATTCTTTCTGCAAAAGCATACTCCATGTCCACCGGAGGGGTTCTCGATATTTTTCACGTGGAATCCGACGGCGTTACGGGTATTTCTTCCGAAGCGCGTGCCGAAAACATCAGAAAAAAATGGAAACTTGTTTCCACTGGAGAATCATCAACCGACAAATTGATTGAAGAACGTTTGAAAATGTACCCGCAAAAGAAAGCACGGACGATTCAACGGTCGCCTTCCGTTCAGATTAACAACGAAATCTCAAAATTATATTCGGTATTGGAAATTGAAGCACAAGACCGATTCGGATTGCTTTATACGATTGCGCGGAGTCTCAGCAATCATAACGTCAATATCGTTTCGGCCCGGTTATCCACCCGGATCGACAGAGCACTTGATTCATTTTATATCACAAATAAAGATGGGAATAAAATCGAAAGCCCCTCCTCCATTGCCGACCTCACATCGGCAATAATTTCTTCCATCGACAATCAATAGCAAATTGCATAGTTCAATTTATTCTGTCAACGGAACATTTATTGAAACGATCATTTCTTTGTTCCTTATCACGCTTAGGACATAAAGACCCGATCGGATATTATTGGTATTAATGTAAAAAACCCCTTTCGGAACTGTGGTTTCGAATACGTTGTCACCATCCAAATTACTGATAATTATTTTATCCCCGAATTTAATGAATTCGGGCAATACCAAAGTGTTTTGTCCTATGTTGACATACGCTTTGTATTCCGATCTTTCATTGGTCGCAGCGGGTTGTCCGACAACAACGGTGCTCAATGCGATTAAAACCAAAATGAAAACAATTGTTTTGATCATACGACACCTCCTCAAAAAATTACCGCTCTCCCTATATCAATTTTCAACGGTACGTAGTGATTTCGAATGAAAATGGGTAATATTTGATTTTCTATTGACCTCGCCCAACTTTAGCGGTAAAATAGCATTGCGTTTCATCCATTTCTATGTTCCTGAGGAGGTTCCATGCCCCAAACCGAATCTTTTGACGTCACAGAAGTTTTGTTTTGCGGTGACGATGCCGAACTTCTGGCAAATTTAAACCAATTGCTTCCACAGGACCTTTATCCCATTTCATCCTGTACATTGGAAACCTTATCCGAAACGATCTCCGATTTTGACGAAACGCAAATCATTATTTTGGCTATTCCCGACGATTGTTCGCTTATCGAGAACAAGTTCGACGTTTTGAGAACTTCGTTACCATTTGTCCCCATTATCGCAATTATCAACGAAGGCCATGACGATTGCGGTGCAATGGCAATAGGCAAAGGCGTTCAGGATATTCTCGTGAAACCCGAATTAACATCCGTCATGGTACGGCGAACGATCCGTTTTTCGATAGAACGGATGTTGGCAAACCGGTTCAAAGACGATAGTGACAGACTTTTTGGAATCATGCTTGAATTCGGGCAGGATATTATCACGTTGATTTCGGAGGACGGAACGATAATTTATGAAAGCCCCAACATTCAGCGTTTGGCCGGATATGCGCCCGAAGATCTCATAGGCGTCAACCTGCTTGACATCGTGCATCCGGACGACAAACAATTTATAGCGGAAAAAATCAGCGAATCCCTGCAAAACGACCGAACTCCTATTTCCGTTGCCACTAAATTCATGAGCAAATCGGGTGACTGGCTTGAGGTTGAAGCGGTCGGTAGGAATTTTTTAAACGATCCCGCCGCCGGCTGCATTGTCATTAATTCCCGCATTATCAATTCCACAGTGTAGGCTAGTAGATCCGGGTAACCAGTATGGTAAAATATGATATTGACGAGATAGCCGAAGGCATGGTCCTTGGTGAACCGATATTGGCTGCAAACGGCAATTTATTGGTCGCTCAAGGTTTTGTTTTAAAGCAATCGCAAATCGAACTGTTAAAAAAAATGGGGATCAGGTCCGTTATGATCCATGTGGAGGGTACCGAAAGCGTTATTCCCGAACATGTAATAACCCATTCGGTCAAAACCGAATTGGCCGGAACCGTTGCACATTCCAAACAATCCATTCAAACCGTTTTTCAACAAAATAAAAATAACAATGAACGGATTACGGATATAATCACCAAAGATAAAAAAACCTTAAACCATTTACTGGCATCCAGTTCGATGTTCAAAGTCATAACCCGCGTCATAGACGACATTATCACCGAGCCCTGGACAATGCTTAACATAACAAAAATCAGGGAGCGAGATGAAGGTTTTTTCGGCTATGTAATCAGCGTAACGGTCATCGCTCTCTGTATTGGCCACAAATACCACTTGTCACCCGACGAAATGCGGCAATTAGGGCTCGGCGCTTTGAATTTCGATATCGGTATGCTTGCCGTGCCGCAGGAAATAATTAACAAAACAGAAGAGCTTTCGGCGGACGAAAAAAAGGTTTTGGACCAACATACGATTTACGGACACATGATGCTTTCCGATAACAGCGTCATTCCTCCAACGAGTTCCATTGTCGCTTTGTCGCATCACGAATATCAAGACGGCACCGGAATTCCGAGGGGCCTAAAGGGCGAAAATAAGCCGCCGTTAAAAAACATTACTCGCGAAGGTATTCACCGCTTTGCGGAAATTGTTGCGGTTGCGGACACTTACGATATGTTGGTTCACGGAAGACCGCATTATTGCAAACCGCAGGGCCCTTCTAATGCAATTAAATTGCTTATCGAAATGCAAGGGAAAAAGCTCAATTCGGATATTGTCAAAACTCTCATAGCCATGACGCCCGCCTATCCGGTTGGCACTCGGGTCAAAATAAGCGGAAGCCCTATTCCAAACTTGATCGACTGCATCGCAGTTATATCAAAGGTACAGACTGACCATCCCTTTGAGCCTCAAATCCTTGTTTTCGAAACCAAATCCCATGATCGTATGAAACCGGTCGTTCTCGATTTTTCAAAACATAAGGGTTTTTCGATACTGCCAATCGATTAATTGTTAATCAGTTTTTTATCTGGTTTAAAAAACCTCAAAAAAGTACGCCTTTAACCGCTTCAGTCTTTTTACAGTGCAACTTTTTCCCCGCAATAGCCGTATTATAACGGTAAAGACAAAAGGAGGTGTTTTATGAAAGCACCAATGAGTTTAGATGTTATTGAGGGGTTTTCTTTACAAGCAAGGGACGGCAACATTGGGAAAGTTAAAAATTTTTATTTTGACGATTCAAATTGGAAAATCAAATATGCAGTTGTCCAAGTTGGTTCATGGCTTAATGGACACGAAGTATTAATTAAATCCTCCGAATTAGGCAAAGCGGATCTTTCACATTCCATAATGACCGTTGCGCTCACAAAAGATCAAATAACCCAAAGCCCTGATAAAGAAACGGATCTGCCGATAGAAGGTCAACATGAAGCTGACATACGGAGCCATATGGAATACGGCGTTTACTTTTCGTGGGGCGAAGGATTTATCGGCAGCCATAACTTCGACATGCCGAATTTCAACGATACCAGGCTCCATGAAAACTTCGGCGGCAAGCAATTCGATTCGCATTTACGGGGTGCGAATTTCATGAGGGGTTGCGAATTGGAAACGAAAGACGGCATCCTCGGCAAAATAAAGGACTTCATTATTGACGATGAAGAATGGACAATTAGGAACCTCATTGTAGACATCGGAACGATTTTCGAATCGAAGCGGGTTATTATCCCCTGCGAATGGATTACGGGGTTCAAAGACGAAGAAATGATCGTTACAACTTCCGCTTCAAAGGATCAAATTAAAAACGCACCGAGTTTTGATTATCGCGATATTTGATCATGTAAGCACCGGTCTCATTATTCTGATTATGAGATCGGTGTTTTTATAACCGTAGCAACGTCCCGATTTGGAAAACAGCTGTCGCGCAAATCCATGCAAGTGCCAGTTGATAGGAAACAGAAAAAACAGACCATTTCCAATCCTTGAGTTCTCGCATTGCAGTGACCAAAGCAACCATGCACGGCGTATATAAAAGAACAAAAAGCATGAAAGCGAATGCAGAAAGAGGCGTATACACTTTTTGAAGTTTCTGACGCAGTCCTTGTTTATTATCGGAATGGTCGTTGCCTGCGGCATACAAAACACCCATTGATCCTACGACGATTTCTTTGGCCACAAACCCGGTTGCCAACGATACCGCGCCGCGCCAATCGGTGCCGAACGGTTTAACAAGGGGTTCCAACATTTTCCCAATAGTGCCGATATAGGTATGCTCCATAACCGAAGCGTGCTTTTCATTTTCGCATTTTACAAGGGCCGTCTTTTTTCCATCATCACTCATTGTTTTGTCGTTTTTAATACTCTCGATTTCAATTGAATATTTTTCTTCGATACCTCTTGACTTTGGATACGCCCCAAGCCACCATAACGCCACGGAAAACAACAATACAACTCCGCCCATTTTTTTTAAATAATGTTCGGTTTTATGCCACATATGGATGAGTATGCTGCGAAAAGTCGGGAGCCGGTACGGGGGCAACTCCATGACGAAAGGATAATCCTCACTGTTTGTAAACAGCGTATGCTTGAACAAAATAGCCATGCAAATAAAGGCCGAAAACCCCAAAACGACCTGAAATAAAAAAACGATATTTCCCGCATGATTAGGAAAGAACGTACCGGCGAATAAAACAAATACCGGGAGCCGGGCCGAACAGGAAATAAGCGGGGTTAATAAAATAGTTTTTATTCTGTCCGGTTTTGATTCCAGAGTACGTGCGGCCATTATTGCGGGAACCGAACAGCCGAGTCCCATGATCATCGGAATGAAACTTTTGCCGTGCAATCCGATACGATGCATGAGTTTATCCATTATAAACGCGGTACGAGCCATATAGCCCGTATCTTCCATGATCGAAATGCCGAAGAATAAAATGAGAATGTTCGGCAAGAAAACAATCACTCCCCCTATTCCCGCAATAATGCCGTCTGTCAAAAGGTCCCTTATTACTCCCGCAGGTAAGCTATGGCTTGCGATCGAGTTTAGCCAGGAAAAAACCAGCTCGATCAAATGCATGGGAAATTGACCGAGTTTAAAAGTCGCTTGAAAAAGCAACCACAAGAACAAAAGGAAAATCGGATATGCCCAAAACCGATGAGTCAAAACCGAATCGATTTTTTCCGAAAATTCTATCCGGTTTATTTTAACTTCGACCTTTACCGATTCTTTGACCGCGCCGGCAATAAAACCGTAGCGGGCTTCTGCAATAAAACCTTCCGGCGTTTCTCCGAATAGGGAGGCAATTTGTTTATCGATTGTATCGCGCAAATCAAGAACGGAACGGTCGTTTTTTATTTGGGAAAACATGATCTCGACGGCTTTATCGTGCTCTAAAAGTTGCATTGCTATCCAACGGGGATTGTTCCCATTGTAGAATGTTCCGACGTGATCCGAAAGAGTATCAATGGCTTTTTCAATTTCTTTTGGCAGTTTTAATTGCACTTTATTTTCAAATACCGTTTGTTTTTGATGCCCGAAATCGACCGCGGTCGCCAGCAGACGTTCCACGCCGTCCCCTTTTCTGCCGTCCGTCGCCATTATTGGAACACCCAATAATTTTCCGAGTAGCGGTATGTCAATTTCAATACCTTTGGTTTTTACTTCGTCCCACATATTGAGCGCGAGTACGGGCCGTATTCCGAGTTCAAGCAATTGCACGGTCAAATACAAATGCCGTTCCAAATTTGTCGCGTCGATCACGTCGATGACCACGTCGGGTTTTTCTTCCAACAAGTACGATCTCGCAGCAGCCTCATCCAAAGAACACGTGCTCATCGAATACGTCCCCGGCAAATCGATTATCGTGACCGGTTCATCGTTTACTTTGGCGTTTCCTTCTTTAATCTCAACGGTCACGCCTCCCCAATTCCCTACTTTCTGAGATGCTCCGGTCATCCGGTTAAACAACGACGTTTTACCGGCATTCGGATTCCCAGCCAACGCTATTTTCAAACCCATAACGACATCCTATTTACAAATATTACAATCAACATTTTTCAACCAATACGGTCGCAGCTTCTTCCCGTCGCAACGAAAGATTAAAATTTCTGACCCGCACTTGGATCGGGTCGTCGAGCGGCGCGGACCGGACAACCAGAATTTTTTGCCCTCTGGTGATCCCCATTTCGCGAAGGCGTTTTTTTAAAACCCCTGTGCCGATAATTCGATCTATAATTGCCGATTCGCCCGGATTTATAGAATTCAAGTCGAATAATTGAGCTTCGCTCTTGGTAAAAACGGGCGAAGGGATGTAATTGCAATTTTTATTGCAGTCGATTTTTTGCGAATTCGCCTCAAGAGAGTCGGAAACTTTTTTTGTATCTTGATTATTGTTTTTAAAGGCCATTAAAAGTGCGGTCATTTTCCTGCAAACATTTTCCGTCATGCCGTGCTCCATTGCGCAAGCCGCCGCATCTGCATCGTCTTCGGGAAGATTCAAAATATCGGTAAAAACGTCATGCAGGATATGATGCCGTTTATCAACGCATTTCGCGGCTTTCAGGCCGCTTTCGGTCAATGTGACAAACGATCGTACCTGATAATTGATGAGTCCTTTATCGGCCAACGATCGAAGCGCAACAGTGACCGACGATCGCTTGACATGTAGCTTTTCCGCAATTTCCATCGATCGGGCGACTTGATGCTTAGCCGTTATCTGAAGAATTGCCTCGAGATAATCTTCCAGGGTCGGCGATAATACTATCTTTTGCATTATATACTATCCTCCGCTCGTAGATACCTATACTTTTATACACAGGTACTAATCTAGTTAGACCCATCTAACAATATACCGTATATATCCATTTTTTTCAAGAATATTAATAGTATTTCGAATGATATGGTCTTTTGCGCCTTATTTATCTTTAGGGCATGGAATTTAAACTCATTTCTGATTTTCAGCCCGCAGGTGATCAGCCTGACGCAATAAAACAACTTGTCGACGGTTTGAACAAGGGCGTCAAGCATCAAACCTTACTTGGAGTTACCGGCTCAGGTAAGACGTTTACCATGGCAAATGTCATCCAGCAAATAAAGTTACCGACGTTGATCATATCGCATAATAAGACACTTGCTGCACAGCTTTTCCAGGAATTTAAAGGCTATTTCCCGGAAAATGCCGTGGAATATTTTGTCAGCTTTTATGATTATTATCAACCGGAAGCATATATACCGTCCACCGATACCTATATCGAAAAAACATCGGAAATAAATGACGAAATCGACAGACTGCGTTTAAAGGCAACCACTTCTCTCATGTCTCGAAAAGATGTCATTATCGTTGCAAGTGTTTCCTGCATTTACAATATCGGATCGCCTGATTCATATTTGGCAGCCAGTATTAAAATTGCAAAAAATATGGAATTGGACAGAAACGACTTTTTCCGCAAGCTTTCTCGGATGCAATATATCCGAAATGATCTTATCTTGGAGCGTGGAACATTCAGAGTACGGGGCGACTCCATTGAATTGCAGCCGGCATACGACGAAATGGCTTTGCGAATCGAAATGTTCGGCGATACGATAGAATATATTCGTCAAATCCATCCGCTTACGGGAAAAATCATCACGAGTTTTGACGAAATCCCTATTTTCCCGGCAAAACATTTTACGACATCGCGCGTCGACCTCGAAGAAGCGGTGTTGGAAATCCATCGGGAATTGCAGGAGCAGCTTGCCGCATTCAGGGCAAAGGGAAAACTTTTGGAAGCCCAGCGCCTTGAACAAAGGACCCTTTACGATATCGAAATGCTTCGGGAAGTCGGATTCGTTTCGGGCATCGAAAATTATTCGCGCATACTCGACGGCAGGGAACCGGGAAGCCGACCGTATACGTTGATCGATTTTTTCAAAAAGCCGTATTTGCTCATAATCGATGAATCGCACGCGTCAATTCCTCAAATCAACGGAATGTTCAACGGCGACCGTGCGCGAAAAGAGACCTTGGTCGAGCATGGGTTTAGGATTCCTTGCGCGTTGGACAATCGACCGTTGCGTTTTAACGAATTTGAAACCATGACCGACAACGTCGTATACGTATCCGCCACCCCCGCCGATTACGAATTAAAAAAGAGCGGGGGCGTATTTGTGGAACAGGTCATTCGCCCTACCGGTCTGGTCGACCCGGTCATCGATATAAAACCCGCAACCAACCAAATAGACGATTTGATAGAGCAACTTCGCGGTATTGTCGAAAAGAAACAACGGGCGTTGGTGACGACGCTGACAAAAAAAACCGCCGAAGACCTGACGGAATATCTCGTCTCGCTCGATTTCAAGGTCCGATATCTTCATTCTGAAATAGAAACGCTCGAACGTTCCGATATCGTGCGCGATCTGAGGCTCGGCGAGTTCGATATTCTCATCGGGATAAATTTGCTGCGGGAAGGCCTTGACTTACCGGAAGTAAGTCTTGTGGCTATTTTGGACGCGGACAAAGAAGGATTTTTACGATCCGCCCGTTCGCTTATACAAATTTCCGGCCGGGCGGCTCGTCATTCGGAAGGCCGAATCATTTTTTATGCGGATGTGATGACCGATTCGATAAAAAAGACCGTTGCGGAAAGCCTCCGACGCCGGACAAAGCAAATCGAATATAACACGAAACACGGCATTACGCCTAAAACCATCGAAAGAAGGATACAGGACAAATTTTCAGCCTTTATCGATGGCGAAAGTAAAGAACCGGTTGTCACCGATCTTGTCCGGGAAAAATCCGGCCACTATGAAACAGGCCCCTCACAAACGCTCAATTCGAAACAAGTTCTAAAAAAATTGGAAAAAGAAATGCAGGAAGCCGCAGCCAAACTCGATTTCGAAAAAGCGGCAAAGTTGCGAGACAAAATACAGGAATTGCGGAGAACGAAATGAACCTTGAAAATGCAAAAAAAAGTCTCAATTCCCCATCCCCCGAAACAGTTGCAAAAGGGCTGCAATTAATCGGAAAGTTCGGAAAACTGCCCGACTTACAAATAATACTCAATTACACGAAGAACGCCAACGCGCAAATAAAAAACCAGGCGGTGTCATCAGCAAGCGACCTGATCCGCGGAAATCTTATTACCCATTTCCAGGAATTAGAGCCCCAAGTTCGGCAAAAACTTGGCACGATCATGGAAACGCTGGACCCGTTGGTTATCGATGAAATCGTCAAGGATTTGTACAGCGACGATAACGACAGGAGAATACGGGCCATTCAGATTTTGGGATTGCTTAAAAAGAATCCGAAAATCAGGGAACTCATGGCTACCCTTGTGCAGGATAGAAACGAAAAAATACGCGCAACCGCGGTAAACCTTTTGGGGCGGATCATTGGCCCGGAAAATCAGGAGCTCATTCTTTCGCTGCTCAACGATAAGGATAAACGGGTAAAAGCAAATACCGTGGAAGCCCTCGAAGCAGTGGGTAATAAAAAGATCATCCCGATCCTCCTTCGATACCGTAAAGATCCGAACAATCGAATCCGCGGAAATGTGCTTAAAGCGCTTTTCACCTTAGGTTATTCGGATATTGAGCCGGATTTGCTGGAAATGCTTAAGAATAGTGATAATTTTATGAGGGCATCGGGGTTATGGGTCATCTCGAAAATTAAAATAACTTCGGTTGAACTTGAAGACCTTTCCGGTTTTTATATTCTTTCGGACAATGAAATGGTATACAATAACGCCAAACTCGCATTATCGGCCTTGAATACTCCACGGTCTAAAGGCTATATCCGGTATTTGGATAAAGAAATCCCTCTGGTTACTAAATAAAGAGCAATAGCCAGCCTCCCGGCCATCGATGCTTAGTGAGGGAAATAAATTATTGCCCATATCATTAAAGCCGGAATGCACCAATACCGATAACTATAATGAGTTAGGGACTCACCCCTCACCACGGATGGAAATAAAATGGGGAGACCAGGGACGGACAGACTTCCAGGGATGGAAGAATACCCCAGTAAGAATTATAGAGGTTTTTATGAATATAAACACAATTGCAGCAGCTTACGGATCACCGTTATACGATCCAAGCTCTAAACTAAACAAAAAGCCGGAAGCGTCTAAAAGCCAAAGCACGCCTAAGGAAGTCGTCGATTTCTCAGATACGTCAATGAGCATGCAAAAACTTAAAGACGTTGTTAATCAAGCGCCGGAAATTAGAATCCCTATTGTGGAAAAGATTCAGGAAAAAATAAAAAATAACAACTACCCCATAGACAGAACCCTCGATACGGTTTTGGAACGGATGCTCAAGCAAAAAATTTTGTAAATCACCTTAATTTTGAAAAAATAAACCCTTGAGATAAGCAATCTCAGGGGTTTTTTCTTGCTTTTTCGCGAAGCCGGAGTCATTTTTAGGCTATTCAAATTCGGTAATTTTTGCCCAGGTGGTGGAACAGGTAGACACAAAGGACTTAAAATCCTTCGGATTAACCGTCCGTACCGGTTCGATTCCGGTCTTGGGCATTATAGTGCGGAAGTTTCGTATAACGAGACTTTCGCATTTCCTTTTTAAAGAACGGAATCAGGGAAACCGTCTTTTGAAATTGCGTATCTTGCCCCATATGCCGGACACGTTGCCCGTAACCGCTTTAAATTGCGATTTTTTTCACGTAATCGTTGCGACTTATTATATCATGAAATTATTTTCCAAAAGAATTATAAGGTATTTTGCCGTTAAATATTGTCAAATATGATTTTCCCACATTTATTCGAGGAGGCTGGATGCGTAGGATTTGTGCTTTTTTAACAGTACTTGTTTTTAGCGGATTTGTTTTGGCTAGCGACTCAACATCGACAACAGCCCCTGCAACAACCGGAAAACCGGCTGTTGCTCCTGCACCTGCCGCGGCACAACCAGCTGTCGCACCGGCTCCGGTTGAAAATTCTCAGCCAGCAACATCGACCGAAAAAACAACCGAAACGCAAACAACTTCCCCCTCCCCGGCTCCGATAGTCGCAACGGAAGCGCAAAAAAACGATAAAAAGCCCGCTTGCCCTATGGAAGGCAAAACAGCTTGTAAATCTCATTCAACCTGTCCGGCATGTCCGGCTTCGCCAGCTGCCGCATCGCCATTGTTAACCTGGTACGGAATGGCACAGCTTCGTCTTCGCGAAGAAATATGCAGCAACAAAGCGAAAAACGGGATCGATTCACTGAGCGCCACTTTCCAATATCCTCTTGGCTATAAACTCGGTGTAAAAGTCAGACCGAACGATCAGGCGTTGTTACAGTTTGAAATCGGTAACGATTGGTATGGAACCGATATCGCAACAGGGATACCGGGAAATTATTATAAAAACAGAGATCCGATGACACCCTGGTTCAGTCTTGCTTTTGCACAATGGGACCCGGGTTATTTGCACATTCAGGCAGGTATAATTCCAGTAAGAGGTACGCCGCTAATGGATTTGCTTGGCGTTTCGATCCTTAACAACAAAAAATATATAGGCGCCGCTCATACTCCTTGGGGAACGGTTACAAACCTTAGCCAAACCGGCCTCAGAATCGGCGCGCCGATCCTGAAAGATGACATTAAGCTCGGTGTCGATTTGATGGGCGCAATCATCGAACAACGTGCAGTTGCCGCGGGCGCAAACACGTGGAATACCAATGCCGACGCTCTCGAATTTCTCGGTGAATTGCCTTTTGGGTACAATGCGCTTACGGCAACCCCGCAGGTTTATGCCGTCGTCGATCGCAGCTTTAATAAAGCAACAAACCAAGGAGATATGGAAATCGGCGCAGGTGCCGACTTCACCTATAAATGTTGCGAAATGGCAAATTTCAGAGCGGGATTCGGTTACGCTCAAAATGCCAACACCTATTCCTATGCTGCAGGAGCAAGGACTCTAAAAAACCCGTTAAACCCTTCGGATACGTCAACCATTGCCGTGAAGCCATCCGAACGTTCGGGCATGAACCTCAATGTTGGTACAACGGTCAAACTCGGCCCTGGAAAACTTGATTTCGATTTCAATTACAGTACCGATAAAGACGCAAAAGATTCTACGGTAGACGATTCGTATCCATTTTTCGATTTAAAATACGGATGGGCAGTGAATAAAAATTTCGTTATCAAGCCACGGATTCGATTCTTTATTACGAATCCAAAAACGGTTTACGATTCAAAGCTGACATCACGCCCCGAGCTTATTTTCGAAGGTTCGTTCTGATGTAAGGGTGTTAAAATTTGCTCGTTTTTAGGTTAATGAAAAGGTTCCTTGAAAAAAAATCAAGGAACCTTTTCATTATGGCTACCCCACTTTTTTCAATAAATTATTCTTTGCACCAACAAATTTATTGTATACTAGCTTTTATTATATTTTTTTTATCTTTATTTTATCTAATTATTTTTCAATACATTACATACTTTTTTGTATACTAGGTGAAAAATTTAATTTGACACTTTCTGATTTATGTGATATATTATGATAAATTGTTCACATGTTTTAGAAATTTAATTCATAATTATAAGTATATTATATCTATCAATAAAGTTTAGCTTTAAGGAATAATTTTGCAAGGCAGTTTTAACGTTTAACAAACCTATCAAATTTGAATATGCATCCACCGTCACTATATGAATTTATCGATTACCGGGCTTTTCTTTTGGCATACTATACGTGGCAAAAAGAAAATGTTCGCGGTTATTCTCACCGGTTGATGGCCGGTTCTTTAGGATTTACATCTCCGAATTTTCTGAAGCTTGTCATGGATGGGAAACGCAATCTCAGCAAAGATGCTCTTGCGAAAATCGCCACCGGACTTGGCTTTACTAAAAACGAAACGGAATATTTTTCATATCTCGTTTTTTTTGCACAAGCAAAAACCAGTGTCGACAAAAACTATTATTTCGGCCTCATTGCTTCGCAACGGTCGAATAAAAATGTCGTATTTCTCGAACAAGACAAACTCGAATTTTTCAGAGAATGGTATCATCCCGCAATTCGCGAATTGATCAAAGACAAAAAAGAACCGCTTGATTTCGAATCACTATCCCGGATCTTGGAGAAAAAAGTCACCCCGGCAAAAATCAGGAAATCCATTGCGCTCCTGAAACGTCTTGGATTGATCCAATTGAACTCGGACCATTGCTTTGTCCAATCGTCACCCTTACTCAATACCAAAAACGAGAATCAATCATTTGCCATTCGCCGGTACCATAAACAAGTGTTGTCCATTGCGCAAAACGCACTCGACGACATTCCATTGGAGCAACGCGAGTTTTCGCATGTCACGGTAAATATTTCCCAAACGGGTTTTGAACAAATCAAGAAACGAATCCAGGAATTCAGGGACGAAATTTTGCAAATGGTTTCCAATGACAGCGATGTCGGAAGGGTTTACCATGTAAACTTCCAGCTTTATCCAATTGCAAAGGATTGCATTGATGAAAATCATGAATGATCGGACACCGACATCCGCCGTATTGAAAACAATATGCTTCATGGCTTTTGCCGTAATACTATTGGTCGCTTCGTGCACCACTTCCCCTGTTGCTTCGGGCAACGGTTCGGGAACAGGCGTTGGAAACGGTATTATTTCCGGGCACGTTATCTATGCGGACAGTACGCCGGTCAAAGGGGCTATTGTCAGGCTACGAACGCAAGGATATCTTTCCGACACTTCCGGGGCAAAACCGTTGTCTAATGGAAACACCCTGGCAACTATGACCACCGATACCTGCGGACATTTTGCGATCGCATCAATTGACACGGGATATTCATATTGTTTGGAAGTAAATGATAATAAGGTAAAAACACAGGCCACACTCTATAAATTTTCATTCAAACAGGATTCACTTGTTTTAGCAACGCGCATCGTAAAACCGGCGGTAAAAGTTTACGGCAAAATCACCCTTACCGGGTTGCCTGCTAATGCATACGTTCAAGTGTATGGGTTGGAAAAACTTTCCCGTACCGACTCGACGGGTGCTTTTGAAATCAAAGACCTGCCCGAAGGCGAATGCGAACAGAATGAATGCGAATATAAACTCAGGATACTTTCACCGCAGCCCAACGGCTCAGTGAAATCGCTTGATTACGAATTGGAAATCAACTCCGGTTCCGATACGACGATAGCAAGAATTGAATTGGAGAACCATTAACCCTTTCCAGTTAAGGTTGTACGAAATACTACTAATTCAAAAAAAGAGGATTTCCCTATGAATCGTTTGATTAAGGTGATTTTATTAATTGCATCCACCGGAATATTGATGCTTACTTCCGCCGCCGGATTAACCGTGACGGCCACGAGCGGAATAGCGAGCAAATGCACGGCGGTTATGTGGATAACCAATTCTGCAAATGTTCTGCAACAAACTTTCAAAATTTGGGATAAAGGAGACAGCGACCATTTGAAAATTTGGAGGGCTGTATCCGGCAATAAATTAAGCGTCGATGCGGTTTCAAGTGCAACACTCGCATCAAAAGCAACAATGTCTGGAACTTGGAATTTAAAAGGTGCAGACGGTACTATCGTTCCGAACGGCACGTATAAATATTGGATCGAAATTTGTCAAGATGGTCCGACGCCCTATCACGCCGTCGGTTCTATCGTCATTGACGGAACTTCAAAAACAAAGGCCGGTGTCGATTCGACTACGTCTGCAGCGAATATCTCTAATGTATCGGCAGATTACTCCGCACCGGCAACAGGTTCAGTGGAACCGATTTTTCCTCTTTCAACCGGGAATCTGATGAAAGTCAATGTTGCAATCGGAAAAACATCCTCTGTGGTGACAATTCCCCACGAAAAGTCTCTTGTTGTTTCTTTGTATTTGTGTAACGGCATAAAGATCTGGGAAGGTTTGATAAACAACAATAATTCCAGCGCTATATCGATCGATGGAATCGGTCCCGGCACATATTTATTGAATTTTGCATCTAAAAATTACAATATTTCGAAAAAAATCATTGTAGGAAATTAATTCATTTTTACGGGATTCTTAACGAAGCAGTTAAAGGCCAATGCAGTCGTAGTATAGAGGCACCCACTATGAAAACACAATCGGAAATGCTATTTGGTAAAGGAGTTTCGGCATGAAACAGTTGCGTACTATAGTGTCTATACTCTGTTTGTCGGGCTGGCTTTTAGCAGTGTTTGCCGCAGGCCTTACAGTGACCGCTACCAGCGGAATTTCGAGTCCGACCGCTGCGGTGATGTGGATCACCAATTCAGCGAATATTTTACAACAAACGTTTGCAATTTGGAGCAAGAGAAATGATGACCACCTCAAAGTCTGGCGGGCGGCTTCGGGGAATGTCGTGAGCGTCGATGCGGTTTCAAGTGCGACTCTTTCTTCAAAAGCAACCTTCTCCGGGACGTGGAACCTTAAAGGTGCGGATGGAAATATCGTTCCGAACGGCACGTATAAATATTGGATCGAAATTTGTCAAGATGGCCCTACACCCTATCACGCAGTGGGTTCCATAGTAATAGACGGAACTTCAAAAACAAAGGCCGGTACCGATTCAAGCAACTCCGCTACAGCCCTGACAAACATAAATGCCGTATACACCGCGCCGGCTGTCACTACGAATTCCCCGCCGGTTATAACGAACCCGGATACCGTTGGTGCAAGAATAGGCACAACAACCATTTGGACCGCACTTGCAACGGATCCAAATAACGATCCCGTAACTTTTACCTTCAGCGGTCAAGCATCCTGGATAACCGTATCCAATGCAACTTTGACCATGAACCCCACGGAATCTTCACAAAATGATACTGTTACCGCAATCGCGTCCGACGGTAAAGGCGGTTTGGATACATTGAAACTTAAAATTAAAGTTTACAACCCGCCTGCGGTAAATGTTCCACCGGTCATTTCCAACCCGGACACGGTCAGTGCGAAGATCGGTGCCACTACCACATGGACCGCTTTGGCGACCGACGCCAACGGCGATGGAATCACCTTTTCATTTAGCGGTCAAGCATCCTGGATAACCGTATCCAATGCAACATTGATCATGAACCCTACGACGACCTCTAAAAACGATACGGTAACGGTGATCGCAGCGGACGGTAAGACTGGATTCGATACTTTGAAACTGAAGATAACGGTTTTCAGTCCGCCATTAACGAACGTTCCCCCGGTCTTTACAAATCCGGACACGGTTACCGCGAGAATTGGTTCTATAGTAACCTGGACCGCGCATGCAACCGATGCGAATGGGGATGCTGTTTCCTATTCATTTACCGGCCTTCCTTCATGGATCACAGCTTCCAATGCAACGATCACGATGGGCCCGTCCGCATCATCAAAAAACACGACGGTGAACGTATATGCATCGGACGGTAAAGGCGGACTCGATACGTTGGCCCTAAAAATTTCGGTGTTCAATCCCTCGGCAATCAATGCGCCTCCAGTCATCACAAGCGCGTCGTCGGTCAATGCTCCCGTCGGGTCAATTACGAAATGGATTGCCGCGGCCACGGACCCCAACGGCGACTCCATATTATTTTCTTTCAAGAAATTACCTCTAACGCCGACGGCCTGGTACTCCTTTTCTCTTGATACGCTCATAATTATTCCGGACCCGACATCCGTATCGTGCACCACTATCGTTATAGCGTCCGACAGTAAAGGTGCGGCCGACACGTTGTTCTTACGGATCAATGTCGTTCCGGGCGCTAAAGTAATCAATCAAATCGATATACAAAAAGGGAATAAAATTTCAATTGGTGCAATGACTTTCCCTGTCCCGCCAAATGCGGGAAAATCGTTGACAGTATCCTTGTTTACCTGTAACGGCGTTAAGGTTTGGAGCAGATTCATACGTCCTGAAACTGCAAATGAATTTTCGCTTGCAGGGCTAAAATCTGGAATGTATTTATTGACTATCCGGACGCAAACGTCCAATAGCGCCTATAAAATCATTGTGGGAAAATGACGCTTTAGTATCGAAAGTATTCACCGAATGGGATATCGTTTTTTATTTAACCGGGAGGTACGACAATGCGATTGGTAACATTTTCCTTGCTGTGCGGCTTGGCCGTCGGCTCGTATCAGGGAGCAATTGCAAAAGTAGATTGGAACAATGCCGAATCGTGCAAGGAATGCCATGCCGATATTTATAAGGAATGGGAAACGACGCGGCACGCCCAGGCTTGGAAATCAAAACAGTTTACCGAGCAATCCCAAAACCGGACAAAAGCCGAATGCCTCCCTTGCCATGCGCCGAAACCGATTTTCGAAACCGGCATTGGGAAAGAAAATATCTTGCGTGATGAAAACAGGGAAAGCGGCGTAAACTGCATCAGCTGCCATCGCCAGAACCAGAAAGTGCTCGGCCCATTCAAAGATACGAAAGGCGAATGCAATCCCGCACCGACGTCCGAATTTAAAGACAATTCGACATGCCAGATGTGCCACAAGAATACATCTGAAGAATGGAAGACCAGTTCGTTCTCCCATGAAGGCTCGAAAAATTATTCCACATGCGCAAAATGCCATATGAAACCGGTAAAACGTCCTGCAGCCAAGGGCGGAATTGCAAAAGAAGTATTCCAACATGTAACCTACGGCGGATACGATCTGAAGGCATTGCAAGAATCGGTGCGCGACCTAACGGTAACGGTTGATAAAGGTAAAATTCACGTAACGATCACTAACGATTGCGCCGGCCACACGCTTCCTTCCGGAACTGTCGGCAGGCAACTTCTTATTATGACTGCGGTAAAAGACGAAAATGAAAAAACCGTCGACATGCATCGGGAAGTATTTGAAAAAGGCGATAACAAAGACAAAAAAGACACTTCCATTCCGGTTGATAAGAAGTTGGACCTTACCTACGACGCAAAAATTGGCAGCGGTGAAATCGTCGTCAAGGTACTATATAAGTCCATGCCGATCATCAAAGACAAAGACGCGATCGAAGTCACTGAAAAGAAAGCAAACTTCTGAAAACCGGTAATAAAATTAACCGCGTTGCGGAAACGCTTCCGCGTTGCGGTCTGTCAATAGGCACGGGGCTGTTCTTCCTTTGGTGCACAGTCCTGTGTCCCTCATCCTCGTTTGCAATCGTGATGCCAGATCGTGTGGAAACCGAAAAGTATCTCGGGCTTTCCGTAAATTCAACCACGCGATTTGCCGTTTCCGGTGAAGACCATCCCACAACCAACCCGCTCGATTCGAATGTCGTATACGACAAGTACGGTCAACAGGTCCAATCCATATCCCTGGATCTGTTTCAAGGCCCGGACAACAAATTCTCTTTTTCCTCGAATATTGATTTCCTGGATCGATTTAGCATTACGCGTAATATGGATGTTCGGATTTTTGATACTTCTTCCTCAAGCATTCTCTGGAGAACGCAAACCTTGAACGCGACGGTGAGAGATGCAGGAATCATACGGGATGCGCGGTTGGGCCGACAAAATGTTTTCACCGGATTTCATTTTTTTAAAATGGATGGTTTGAGCGGCTCTATTGCGCTCGGGGATAACACCACCCTATCCGGTTTTAGCGGAGCGAGAGTCGACTCCAATGGCACCTTGGTAGGCATTCAGAATTCTACCGGTTTTATCCAGCTGCAACAGATTATCGGGTACCGGTCGTATGCTGACCTGAGTTTTGAACGGTCGATGGTCAATAATTCCATAACGGCAAACGACATCGGCCTCGACATTAAATTCTGGATGCCGGGCAACCTTGTGCTTAAAGGTCAAGGACTAGCGAGCTTTGGCTCTACGGTACAATTGAGTGAGACAAAGCTCAAAGGCGAATATTACCTTTCGAACCAGAATATGCCCTATATCGGATACGATTACCATAATCCTTTGTTTGCAGATTCCATGACCATGTACTATTTCGATGTTTTCAATTATCAACGTGCGTATGCGGGATGGCGGCTTAAGCCGTTACCGAAGGAACATCTGTATGTGACGGGTGAGTATGATTTTATGCTTCTCTCGAATAATACCGTCCATACGGCTAAAATTGCCTTGTCGTCAACATACGTGGATGCGTCCGTATCGTTTCGATTCGGTTCCGTAACAGCCGCAAGCCTTGTCAGCCTATCGGGAAATTACCCGATTTTTAAAATAATGTCGGTTGGAGCCGGTGCCGATTACGCAAAACTTGACGTTTATTACGGTCAATACGGAGCAAGCGATTTTTTCGGATATTACGCATTTGCAAACTTCAAGCCGTTCCAATCGGCACTCCCCCTCCTGCGAGTATGTGTCCAGGATAGAACCGACATTTTTGTGCAACACGACGTACGTTTCTCTATTGATTTTAACATAGGTTATTCAAACCGGCATGCCCGCACATCACTGAGGGGCAACCAATGAAAAAACTGTTGTTTTCATTCATGACGTTGCTGCTTACGGTGCCGAGCTTTGGAACATCATCCTATGACACATTGATTTTCACGCATTCTCGGCATGAATTGATTTATAATGCCGGTAAATGCGACGCATGTCACACGAATATCATGAAAAGTACTAAAGCGAGGGACGACAATTATACCGACCAACAACTGTGCAATAAAACCGGTTGTCACGACATTAAAAATCAGGATAGTTGTTCTGTTTGCCATACTAACCCAAACGGCAAAACACCGTTAAAACCCAAGCGGGAAATCAAGTTTAACCATAAAGTCCATATCAACGATTCGATTGAATGCAAAACCTGTCACGGATATATCGATAAAACTTATTATTTTGACCGGAAAGATATGCCCATTATGAGCGCATGCGTTGATTGTCATGAAAAAGACAATGTGCGCAACGATTGTGAATTCTGCCATTCGGATCCGGCAATCGTGATGAGCCATGGAATGGACGACCGAGAAGGACATGGAGATTTATATAAACAAGCGCCCCGGTCGTGCGAAACATGCCATGTCAATAATTTTTGCGATAAATGTCATCAGGGGAAAATCACCGAGGACGTGCACCCGCACAACTATCTTTACATTCATCAATTCGATGCCCTCGGCCCCGCAAACCAATGTTTTGTTTGCCATGATTCCCATCAATCGTGCGATGCCTGTCATCAGCGGTCTTGGGGGAGAATTCTTAATCACCAGAATCTGATTAACGGAACACAATCATGTACGACCTGTCACAAAGGTAAATAATCGCCGTGAAACCTATGCGTTTGCTTTTCATAGTTGTCGCTTTGTTTCTCACGCGTTGCGTGCAGGAGGCTCCAAAGCCGCAAGTGACTCTCGACGTCAACGGCACCGACTGTGCGGTTTGCCATGGAACAAACAACCGATACGTTATGACGACCGGGTTTCACGATCTGCACGTGTCAAACGCCACCTTCGGCGGTTCGACGTGTGAAGATTGCCATCACGACGATCGATCGTCACATTCCGTAATAGACAGTATCGTCTTGATGAAAGATGAAAAACCACTGACAACAACGACCGTTTGCAGCGGGTGTCACGGCAGCGGTGCCGAAAAAGCCAAAACATATTGGAAAAAACCCGCAGGCACCTGGCTTCATGATGGAAATTTCTGCGAAAGCTGCCACGACGGATCGTCTATTGTAAAATCCAAGCAGGCCAAAAACATTATGGCGTATTATGCGCCGAGCGGACACGGCAATACGAAAGGATACGCGCAAACGTTACACGGAAAAAACGGACCGGGTTACCGGTGCGACGTGTGTCACGATCCCAACGGCCCGGGACATTTCGCCCCATCGGCCGGAGACAGTTTATTACGTATCAATAACGGCTCAAGCGCCTTATGTCTTGATTGCCATGCCCCCACTCAACAATCCAAAGGCAAACTCGGATATGTTGCTTTTTCAAAAGCCGCGATACACTCTTCAAGAATATCAAAACGTTTCAATTATAATTTTGAATGCAAAACCTGTCATGATCCGCACGGGACTAAGAATCTTGCCATGATCCGCGAGTCGATTGACGGAGGATTAGGCGCAGGACCCGAAACCGTGAACTTCACCGATTCCTCCATGTTTTCGGTCGACTCTGTAAAAAACGGCGCCTGCGATGCCTGCCATGCGCCGGGAAAAGATGCGCATGCAAATACGGGTGAACCGGGAAATCATCGTTTCGGACGCGCATGCTGGGATTGTCATTTCCATTCGGCAGGCTTCGACACAATCGGCTTTTTAAGCAACATAGTTATCGATCCCAATCCGGTTGAAATGAAAGTGGCTTCGAGCCTTCAGCTCACCGCACAGGCGCTCACCAATTTGAACGGGGCTATTGATTTTACGTCGCGTCCTGTGTGGTCAAGCGGCAATCCGATGATCGTTACGGTCAATGCGTTGGGCAATTTGAACGGCATTTCCCCAGGAAACGCCACTGTTTACGTGCGGTACTCCGGATTGACGGACTCTGTTTCAGTGCAAGTAAACCCATAACCTTTTAAGTACTGTTTTTCTTTATTAAACAAAAAGCAGTCTGGATAAACAATGCTAAAAATCCGATTGGAATGGTTCTTAATTCTCGCAGTGTGTCTTCCATCGTTCGGCAAAGAAGCCTGTTTGTACTGCCACACCGATTCTTCAGTGACAACAATGTACGACAACAGTTCGCACGGCAGGAAAAACGTCGGTTGCGAAGATTGTCATTTTGATAAATATGCCAATGGTTTCGAGGCTTTATGGAAAGAACTCCTTTATTCTCTGACATTTTCCTATAAAAACGCGCATCGAGCCGGCCGGCCCACAACCAGGACCTGCACATCGTGCCATAACGCAATGGACAAATTCAATAACCTCGCGGAAGCCGCATTACCCGAAAAATTGAAATCGATCGGCCTCGTTGTTGCGCATAGCAAACATTCCGCACTGCGAGACAGCTGCAGAATATGCCACACCGCAGGTAAATTCAAAAACAACGCGATTTTGAAAAAGGTGTCCTTCGACGATCCGATGGGGTGCGTCGCATGTCATCAGGGGGTCGTGCACGTAAAGCCGGAAAAGTATGATACTCCGTTTCCGCTGGAAAAAACCTGCGCGAATTGCCACAGTTCTTCAAATAAATGTCCGTCAATGAAAAAAATATCCGATATTACGGACAAAAGCCGTTGCACCGAATGCCACCCAAACCAGTATTCGTTTTGAGGAACGGTCAAATGATTGAATCCGTGTCCGCAAAAACATCGCGAAAGTTTGCAGATACATTATCCGGGCCCATTCCGATATGTGCTGCAATCGCGATTCTCTTTGTAACCGGAATGACTTTTGGGGTTCCTGAATTTTATCGGATCATAGCACCGCGATCTTTGGAAATTTTGCATTTGCATATGGGCATAGGATTATTATTGCTTATATCGGCAGTGTACGCCTATTGGGTAAAACGATCGGTTTCCATACAGTTTTTTTGGGAAAATGACCTATTCGGATTTATAATAAAATCGCGTTTTGGAAGACGCTATGCTCAACTAGCGATTCTTTGCACCATCGTATTACTTTTTTCAGGAACCGGCCTTATTTTTGCAAGCATACTGCCAAAATTCATTTGCGCATTTTTCGTTTATCTTCATGGATTGGGAAGTTTTTTTCTTTTAGGAATTGCCGTTTTGACCGGTATCGTATTTTCCTGGAATTTTTTTAGGACCTTGCAAAACAAAACCGTTGCAGCTGATCCGGAACGCTCGATCGAACCCGAAGGCTTAGTCATTGCGTTGACTCCGGCAACTGTTGATGCCGCATCCGAACGATTTCTTCAAGTTTACGGCATGGTATTGAAACAGTCAAAGCTGCGGATGTTACTCGATCATTATCGTCGTACCGTAACATGCCGGAATGTATTTAAACACGACAAGGATTCGGTCCGTTCGCTCC
>JBBIGR010000023.1:0-70046 GCA_037447435.1 Fibrobacteria bacterium | reverse complement strand
ACAGGGTGCCGGATCAAACAATAATCAGGTGCCGAATGGGGCAATATTATGCATCAATTTCAGACTATAGTATCAAGTCGATCAGTCGAAGGTCTTTTGGGCGTAAAGTTTTTCATTGAACTCATACGACCGATTACCCAGCATGGTGTGGAAACCTGCTCCAATGTGGCATGGCGTTTTTCTCAGCCGACACCTGAGTCGTCCTCTGAATTTTTTGTTACTCAGGTATCCGAATCCGGAATGATTGTGCTACCAAATCCAATAAGTCTAATTACGAAGAAGCTTCAACAAGCTAATAATAAACCGACTAAAGTCATCCGGTTTGTTTCTTATTCACTATTTGATGATGAAGACCTACAAGGCCTGTTTGGCGCAGCAGCATAATTTTTTAATCGAACAAAGGGGAGACCATGGCGTTCCCCTTTGTTATTTTTAGATTGTTTCATTCTTCCTCTTCATTTTTTTTGAACGGTTCTAAATCCCCTTTTTGAGTAGGTAATGAAAAATCGTTTACATTTCCATTGTTAGCAACATAAACGGCTGCAAGCTGTAATCGATCCATGCCACGAGTGATAAGGTTTTGGTGAAAGGCACACCAATTTCCCAGATCACCAGAATCAGCAATCTTTTCAACAAGTGGTATTGTGCGAATAATTACCTCATTGATTGTTTCACCTTCAATACTTTTTCTTTGTCGAGTTGCGAGCTCAAGCCATTCTTGTTCCGAATCCGAAAAAAGATCATTAATTTTACTCTTCAATAATTTCAATGGCCCGCGCATGGTTTGCGGCAAAGACTTCGTGAAATTGTGAAGCGGACGTTCAAAATCTCCTTCGGGATTAGACGCGTTTTTTGGCTTAAACCAACGTGCCAAATTTTGATGGGGAATTTTTGCTTTTTTCGCTATCTGCCGTATGGTCAAACCTTGATCCATCATGTACTGCCATAACTTTCGGACGTCATCTGAATACATTTGATAAGGAAGCCGCTTTCTGCGAGACATTAAAGCTCCTTTGAAAAGATTTTGTTTTTAATACGACACTCGTCTTATGATAAAATATAATATATAATATTATAATGAGTCAAATGACTTATAATTAAAAAATTAGTAGGGCTTGTGTCTTATCATTAAATTGCAAAACCATAGGTGCCTCTTATTTATCGAAATTCGTCAATTTCACATAATTTTCAGAAAATTCGTTTCGAGATATTTTTACCTGTCCATTTACATTTAACATGATAGCAACAGAGCATGTCCCCAAAAAAAGTAGAACATTGATTGCAATCTTACTTTTTTTTAATAAAATTTGTAAAGCCTACTCAAATTCTTTAACGTGTTTCGTATCAACCTTCCTCTTGTTCTCGTTCCCATCGCGACGTCCTAGGATAGCAGGATATATGTCCTGTTCAATGCAAAAAAACCCTGAAATAGTCCTTTAGGTTTGGGAAAATTTTTTGTACCATATTAGGGATCAAAAATCAGCAATATCGTCGATTGCTGGTTCTGCTATGGGATTCAGTAACCATAAGCTTATAAATTTGAAAAGTAAGGAGGAACAAATATTTACATTTGGGATTCCATTGTGATTAATAATCGAAATAAACTATTTAGCACACAATCCAATTTAGGAGAATTTGACTTATGACTATAAAAGCAGCCGTCGAAATAGTTCGTAGAAGAAATGAAAAAATAAAGGCCGACATGGACCGTCAACTCCTGGCATACGAAACGCGCCTGAAAAAGGAATTAGATAAACGAGGATTGGAATTTGGTCGATTGTACAAACTCAACAAGTTGGGTTTTGAAAACAATGGGAAATGTTCAGAATGCGGAGCTGATCGTTGGAAGGAGGTTGAAATATGGGGCATACTGAAAAGCGTTGATTCGGAAAACATCCATTTTCTCGTCATTGCGGCTGGAACAACTTCGCTAAAACGGGCGTGGACCGAGATCAAACAGAATGGGAAAGGAATCGTTTTGAAGGTTAGGTACTACGATAATCAGCTCATCACTGAAAGAGCAAAAAAAACAGACCTACCATTAATGGTGACCCTCCCATATCATGAGGGGGCAGCAAAGATTCTTGAGGGTAAAATGCGCTGTAAAATTGACGATTGAAAGATACTTCTTTGACTGAAATATAAAATGCCTATGATACCATATTGCATATGCGTTTTGCAAAACACCCTATGCCCTTTCGGCAAAAAGATGCCGAAGGGCAGGGTGCACGAAACTCTTAACGAAAAATCATAGAAAGTAAAAAAAAACACTATTTCGCAATTGTTAATGGATTTATAACTTGATGACCGTCAGGCATTTGAACGCGAACGAAATAGTTTCCATTTACCACCCTTTGTCCCAAAGTATTGGTACCGTCCCAGATGAATTCCTGTCTTCCTGATGTCGTAAGGCCGTCAAAGACCTGATGGACTTCCTGGCCTTGTGCATTCAATACTGTAATTTCAACATGGCCTGGAATTTGGTTTACAAATTGAATTTTAATTGCAGAAGCGGTAGGATTCGAAAAGGTTAATACTTTTCCCGATAGAGAATTATTTATCGATATAGAATTCCTAATCAAGGACGGCAAATCATTGGCAAGCGTCTGGATGGTCGTATCTGCCAAAGCGGTAGAATAGAACCTAACATCATCAAGTTTACCGTTAAAAAACTGATGTAGCGTTGGGCTTGAGGCTATGGCCGCACCGATCACTATAACGGACCCTGGAAAAGTCGTTGCACTGCGGGTTGTAAATCCGGTTTGCTTTACTCCGTCAACAAAAAGATAAGTCGTGTCGTTTCGCCGAACTCCAGCAACGTGATGCCACAATCCATCCCCACCGTAGACTTGGTTGCTTGATGGGCCATCCCAGGAGCCAGCACCGTTATTATAATTATCTTCAAGCATCAGAAACTTTCCAGTGGTACCCTTCAACATGAGCAAATACCCGTCATGACCTGAGCTTGCTCCAATACAGCCGGCAATGCCGGATTCCTGGGTAGAAGAAGAAAGCACCCATGCACAGACGGTTCTATTGTTGCTTCTCAGAAAAGAAGGTGCGCTTGGTGCAGTGATGATACTATTGCTACCATTGAAACTGTAAGCAGTGTTAGCGTTTCCGAATCTATCTATTGTCAAAACTGCACCACTTACCGTTCCATTATGTCCATTACCGCTTGAGTCATTTGCATTGCCTGTGAAGGGATACCAAGCAATAAGTTTAGGAGACGGTTCACGAAATAAAGCTTGTATTTCAGAATCCGTCAAAGACCTATTATAGAACCGTACCTCATCAACCTTGCCGGTAAGATTTTGCGGATAACCGGCTTGAGGATCTAATGAACTGCCTATCACGACTTTTGCATTTGCACTAAAAGTTGCTCCTTGTACAAGAAAACTTGTTTGTCTAACTCCATCGACATATAAGAATGTTGTGTCATTACGCCGGAGCCCGACAAGATGATGCCATTTTCCGTCTCCTGCAAGAGTCTGATTACTCATTGTATATCCCCAACTGGTCTGCCAATCTTCCATCAACACCATTTTACCACTGTTATGCACCATTAATAAAAACCCTCCTCGCCCATTGGTTCCAATATAACCAGCGATTCCTTGGTCACCTGTTGCCGTAGATAGCACCCAGGCTGAAATTGACCTATTATTCGTCTTTGCAAAAACCGAACTTGAATCGGCCATTATCGTGTCATGGCCGTCGAAACCGTATGCACTATTGGCATTTCCGAATCTATCAGCCGCCAATATTGCTGTACCATGCACTTTTCCGTTATGACCATTTCCACTCGAATCGTTCGCATTGCCGTTAAAAGGATACCAAGCGATAAGGTTATCTGCTGGCATTTGGGCAAAACCTATTGCAAAGACTGAAAAAACCAATATAGAAAGTAATTTGAACACACGAACCTCCTTAAAGGTTAAAAGAACATCTATCAAAACTTTTTAAATAATCCTCAATTTGTCAATGGAACAAGGTCAGACGCATATGCCGCGGAATCAATTTTCGCCCCGATCTGTTTCCATGGCCCTAAGTATGAATCGGAACCATAAATGCTGAAATTGCTCGGCTCAACATAGAATCCAACCTGCCAGCACCCTATATAAAAACCATCGAATTTTAAACTCCGTTTCATGTCGATTATCCATTCCCAAGGTGCATTATCGAATTTCACATAGCCGCTGTTGGCGCTGGGATCATTATTGAATAACGCACTGATATCCGGCCCTGTTTGCGTTGGAGAAAATGATATAACAGAATATGTATCTGTTGGCGGATAGGCTATCCCACCAAGCAGGAAATGCGTCTCCGTTAGGCAAGTTGTCGTTGTACTCCCGAAAGCAACGGCGTTTACGACAAAACGGTAATATCTGAATCCCACCACCTTCGCGGTGTCGACTATCGCGCTTCCTCCAAAATTCGGCACTCTGGTTGTGTCTCCCTGCTTGACTGGGATTTTTAAAGTGTCATTGGGTAAACGAATTATCGAACCTGCAACGATAATCCTTAGTTGGTAATTACCCTCCGACAAATTATTTATGGTAAATTTTCCCATGGAATCAATCACCACTGTCCGCCCTATTTCAGGCAGGTAAATTGAATCTGAACCGGCACCTTTGATCCTCGTGGTATCCACCTTTCCCTGAATGCATCCCAAAGGCTTTAAAACTCCATCAACTTCAACGAGTGTGTCTTTGGGTTTCACTTGAGCTTTGAGCAAAGCACCCAGGGAGTCATGATCGTTTATCTCCACAAAAAAGTTTCCGGTGTCGACTGCATTAAATCTGAAAAATCCGTTTATGTTTGTCGTGGTGGCTCCCGAACGAATAGCGGCAGATTTCTTTCCAAGAGTAATTATTTTAACAAGATTCTGATCATGGAGAATCACTTTGGCCCCATAAACCGGCGTGCTGTCATTGTACACGATAATACCCTCAATTGCCGCCTGAGTACCGGTCTGGGTTTCAATGGTAGTTCCGGTAAGATCCTTCCCACCTCTTGAACAAAAGAGAAATGTCAATGAAACCAAAATGGCTATAAATGTTTTAAGCGGCATTATTCCTCTTTAAGATTTTTGCAGCCGGGAACAATTGAATGCTCAATTGGTACACGCATTCAGACGGGTTTGAATCCTTATGAACGAGCGAACGGATTTCCGCTCTGAATTTGTCGATTTTCTTATGAATCCTTGTGTATCCATCCTTTGATATACTGATAATGTTTGTCGTAATGTTCTGTGGGTGATGATATCTATAGAGAATTGCCTGCTTTGCCAGTTCTAGGCACTGCATCTGATATTGGAAAATCAAATCATCTTTGATATAAGGACTTGTGGTAATGGATTTATCCGATGGACGCCAGCACCCATTTGAGTCTTTGATTATGAGGCCAAGGCTGTTAAGCAATTCAATGGAGTTTTTTGCCTGTTTCGGAGAAATCGGCGGATACAAAGTCCTTGCGAGCGACTTATAGTCCTCTGTAAAGTCAAACACATCAAGAATGGATCGAATCACGCTATGGTACCATTCCTTGAAAAACATGAAGGCCTTTTTATCAACAATCTTTTTGGGAGTTTTATTCAGGGAAATAAGCTGTTCAAGATACAGTTCCTTCTCTTCCGTATTTTCCGCTTGATTGTATTTTACTAGTACCCTGAAAAATCTTGCTTCTTCCCCATCAAATTCAAAAACCCGAACGAACCGTTCAACATAGGTAGGTGTCACTTTTCTTCCGGCTATCACATTGTTCAGAAAATTCCTTGTGTTGGGTAAACCTAATCTTTTACATATAGCGCTCCTGGAAAACGATTCATTCTGCATCTCCCTGGCCCTTTGATATTCATCAAGGAACCTTCGAAAGTCACTGTACTGGTAAATGCTTGGCAAATTTGATTTCATAATAGTGATTATACAAAAAGAAAGGAACCTTGTTTGGGCATATTTTTGGGAACACTGTTTGTCATTAGATATTTTTCCTTTTCCCAAACAAACCCACAGCCACAAATAAAAAAAGGACGCGACAATCATTCCGTCCTGACTTGAGGTACTGGCATACCTATCCGACAAGACGAAAGAAAGCGCGTCCCATATGGGACGCATGCCTTCTACTCGTTCTGTCGGATGGAAAAGTGCCAGTTTTCAAGTCAGAACAAAGCAAAAAGATGCGTTAATTGGTTTTCAATTTTAAAGGTTTTCTACCTTATTTTTAATACTCCTTTTATCATATTGTTATAAATTTTCATTGTACATTTTCTGCCAAGCTCTCCAGAATATAGTCCGGTAAATTAGCCAGAGCAAGAAAAAACAAAGCTCCCTGTTTTACGGGTTTATCCTAAAAGAACTTTTTTTATTCTACCATAATAAAGCCATTTAATCAACTATCATCAAATTAAGACCTCTTTGGCACAACACAAAATAGTGTCTTACTTTGTGATATTATCAAATTTTTAAGTAAACCAAATTACCGTGTCCATCCTGAGACGTTTCCTCCATAGGTCTTCATGTCCTCCAATCCTGCGGTCTTTTCCGCATATCTTGACGTATGGACTCCTTTATTTTATTCCATACCGTCTCCCCATCGATCTTAAGTGCAGGATTGTTTTTCACGTTTTTCAAGAATTCCTTTTTAAGTTCCTCAAGCTGGATTTCAATTTTCGAATCCGCAATTCGAGAATATTCCCTCTCAAGATCGGTAGCAATCCGGTGCAGTTCATACACTACATTATTCATTTGCATTTATCCCTCCTCTATGGTTTTAGATCGTGTCAATTCGACAATCGACTATACCACTTCAAATAATATTAAAAGAGAATTACGGAAGAATGACTAAGGTGCTTATCGAATTGATACTACTCAGGAAGGCCAGTTGTGGATCTACTTGGAAATATTGAAATTAGACCGGATAAAGACAAACAGCGTAATCAGAAAAATGGTATTTCCTGCAAGTCTGTGAAAATCCTAGACCACTCCAGCCATATTCGACAGGTTTAAGCCTTTGGTAGGTGGCTAAAAAACCGGTGTTGGGGTCAATATAACAATGCCGGCGGTGTCATCTCCACGTGGCCAACACGGACACAGACAGCGTGGCAAAGACCCGTTTGAAAGTGTTTAATTGATTTTTCCGTAGTTTTCTGGTTCAAGAAGTTCTTCAAAACCAATATTGCAATACTCAATAGTGCATACACACGATATTCCAATGGCGTTTTGCCCTATGTGGCGCGATGACCGATCACCTGCAAGATTTGACAAATGAAATGCAAAGTAAAAATAAAGCAATTTCAGGGATTGTTACACAAGTTTAGAACTTATACTTTTTAACTTTTATCAATATTTTTAATAGGAAATAACACTTCTAAACAAAAAACTGATTGCAAGTATTGGAGAGTATTTCAATTCCCTTTTTTGTTCTCAGCGAAAGGCGCTTGGCAATAGCCTCTGCCGACCTGTCCTGATAGTGCTTCAATGCGGTCTTGACTTGATGGTGCCCCAATGCCGCATCAATTTCGTCGTCGGTGAGGCCTTCCTGCTCCATGAAATCTGTGGCGGTTTGCCTCAAATTCTTCAGACTTACTTCTTTCGTCGGAACAATTCTTCCGACGACCTCTCGAAATACTTCGCTCAGAAATTCGCCGTTAAGGATATCTTCCGTTTTTGAATCAGCCCGCTTCATGACAGGAGGACAGGGAAAAAGGTAACCTTCTTTTCGACCTGCCATCAATTGTCGGATGAGCTTTTCCAGTTCAGGCGTCAACCAGAAGGCCTTGTGGATTATGTATGACGTGCCTTTGGACGAATTCTTCGTTTCCGTGTAATATGAAAAATGATTTTTGAAATTAATGTTTTCAATTTTCAGCTTGAGGATTTCCCCCCGACGTTTGCAAGATGCGAAAAGCAGCAAGAGCACATCCTGTAACTTATATCCCAATTCCACTTTTGTTTTCCCGTTCATCAGAAAATCCTGCTGCCACCGTCTGTCTGATAAAACTTTGAACAATTCGTTTTTGGTCAAGGACTGCTGAAGTTCTGGCGTGTGGGTCTCTGGCCGCCAATTCTTTATAGGGTTGACCCGCATGAATCCCTTATCACCAGCTTCCTCAAACGAGCGAGACAAGAACTTGAAATGCCTTTCTACAACCAAGTTTGACGGCGCAACGCCTTCCCTTTCTCCCCTGCTTTGCTTGGTTTCTTTCCTCCATTTTTTGAATTCAACACAGAGCGCCTCATTTACCCTGCTCCAGGACGATACATTTTGAATCTTAAGGAAGTCCAGCCAGATGCGGGCGTACCTTTCAGCCGTCACCTTGTCAAGATAGAGTTGTGGCATGCTTACCAGATAAAACTCCTCGATTTCCTTCGAGTTGTCGACTGTTGACAATTCGCGTCGGAAATGATCAATTGCGTCGGTGAACTTCGCAGGACTGTCGGCATAAATAGTCCACTGTCCGGTTTGTTGATCAAACTGAGCACGTCCCTCCTTGATGCCCTTTTCAATAAGCTTGATCGTCCCGTCTCTGGTTGCGTTCATAATAAGCGGGGGACTAAGGCTGATTCCTGACAGAGATTTGATTTCAGAGGGAGAGTTCTCCTTATACCCTGAAATGGTCTTCTGATATTGAAGCCAGCTCATTTTGGTCGCAGTTACTATGGGCACCCGCCGCATGGCCTCAAGGGGATCTTCCGTTGACAATGTCAACATGATCCTTTTCTTCCCTTCGTACCAACGGGCGAAGTAGACTTTGGAATTGGGATCTTTGTATAGTGGGTTTGATTTTCCCATTGAACCGGCCTCAAACGCTATATATTTTTAGAAGTTCAATCGGGGAAAATATAAGTCGGGGAGAATTTTTCCGTCAAGAAATCGTCAAGATTTGTTTTTCGAAATGACCGCCATAAGTTGATTAATCTTGGCAATTTGAGTTTTATCAGTAAGTTAAATAGTCTGTGGAGAGGTGCCAGAGTGGTCGATCGGGGCGGTCTCGAAAACCGTTGAGCCCTTTACTGGGTTCCTAGGGTTCAAATCCCTACCTCTCCGCCACAATAAAAAATGCCGTTAAGCATGTGCAAAACGGCATTTTTTTTGCCTGCCAGTCGATTGGTTACGTAATATTGAATTGCGATAACTTTCGATACAGTGAAGAAAGTGATATGCCCAGAATCTCGCTGGTTTTATACTTGTCTCCGTCACAATGATCCAAAACCTTTTTAATATGTACTTGTTCCATGCTCTCGATACTGGCGAGTTCCAAATTGGGTTCCGGCAGAGGCATAGAAACCGAAATGCCAAGTCCGGGGAAATGCACTGGCAGAATTTCCTGCCCGCGCGAAAGCAAAAAAGCTCTTTCAAGCATGTTTCGAAGTTCACGGATATTGCCCGGCCACCCGTACGAAATCAACTGTTGTAACACTTCGCGGCTTAAGGGTTGATGGGAATAATCGAAACTTGAAAGGATATGCTCGCATAATCCGGCTATATCATCTTTACGCTCGCGAAGCGACGGCATCCGTATCGGAAAAACGCAAACTCTGTAATACAAATCGCTCCGGAACTTTCCGAGTTCAGTCTCTTTGAGCAAATCCCTGTTTGTCGCGCATATCAATCTAAAATCGCTTTTGCGAACATTGTTTTCGCCGATCCGCCGAAACGACCTTTCTTCTATTGTTTTAAGCAATTGCGCCTGAACATCGATGTCCATATCGCCTATTTCATCAAGGAACAAGGTGCCGCCGTCGGCAACCTCTATAAGGCCTTCCCTATCTTTCACCGAAGATGTAAATGACCCTTTTGCATGCCCGAACAGTTCGCTTTTAAGAAGTTCCCCTTTTAAACTCGAACAATTCAATTCAACAAACGCGCCTGCTTTCCGTTCGCTTTTGGAATGAATCCATTTTGCCAAAACGCCCTTGCCGGTCCCGGTTTCCCCCAAAAGCAAAACAACCGTATCGTTTGCCGCAGCAACGGTCGCATGTTCGATGACCTGACTTATTGCCGGACTTGACCCGAAAAACGGATTATCCTGTTTGACAAGACGATTCTGCACCAGTGCCTGTTTCCGGAGCGAACCTATTTCAAGGCATTTTTGCAGACAAGCCTCAAGGTCGGCCATTTCCACAGGCTTTGTCAAAAAGTCTTCTGCACCGTTTTTGGTAGCCTTTACCGCAGTCGGAATATCGTTGTTACCGGTAATGATGATAACCGGCATCGCAGGATAAGACGCCTTAAGAAGCGGTAGCCAATCCATTGAATTTCCATCAGGCAATTTTAAATCTAAAACAACGGCATCGAATCGATCGGATCCTATCGCGTTTTTTGCACTGGCAATGGTGGACACACCAACGGTATCAAATCCGCTTTTCGATAAAAACCGTTCATAACCGAAAAGCGCAGCTTCGTCGTCGTCTACAAGGAGCAGTTTTTTGTTTCTCATAATTTGCTTATCAAGTGGGGTTTATCCTTTTAATCAGAGTATCGGTACGCAGTTAAAGATAAATGTAATATCCATAATATAAAAGAAATTTTCATTAAGCGCAAAAATTGTACCATATCAAAATTTTGGCATTACCCGCCAAAATCCTAGCCGGATTTTAGGATAAATTTTTATTTTCTCAAATTAGGAATTCGCCGTTCGCAAAAATGACAAAGCAACGGGATCGATTTTAACATTTGTTAATTTTCCCAATTTCAATACATATTGGGATCCGATCAAGCGCTATTCCAACCTCTTTTCCGGGAATTCACGGTTGTTTATCGATAGGCATAGGGTTTGCGTACCTAATTATTATGATGAAAGCTTCCGATTGAACGATCTCGTAAAAAACATGATAAAAGGTCAATGCATATGAAAAGTAATGATGAAAATAAAACAAAAAAAAGTAATTTCCTGCTGCCTAAATTTGAAATGAAAGCAAAAAAAAGCGAAACACTTGATGATGAATTCGGATTTTTTTCCCAATCGTTTTTCCTTGAAATGCTCGCAATGGAGAGAAAACGAACCGAACGCTCAAAAAAGCCGATCATGCTCGTTATGATGCACATTAAAAACCTTTCGAGCACCGTTTCCCGAAGCTTCTTTGTCAAGAACATGGGGCATGTGATAGCAAATTCCGCTCGAGAAATCGACATAAAGGGTTGGTATGAATTCGACCGGTGCATCGGCATCATTTACACCGAAATCACCGAATCGGGCAAAGACAATATCGTAAAAAAGATTCTGGATAATCTTCATCATTCGTTCGGGCAGGAAAAAGCGGACTTGGTCGACGTCACGTATGCCATATTTCCGCAACCCAAGAGCAAAGACGGAAATACCATGCAAGGACCCGAGGAACTCCACTTTTATCCATCAAGCATTAACGTTTTGCAAACAAAAACAGGGGCCCGCTTTTTAAAACGCCTGGAAGACATCATCGGAAGCGGTATGCTCCTGGTTTTATTCTCCCCTCTTTTTATTATCATTGCGGTAATGATAAAACTGACCTCCAAAGGGCCGGTTTTTTTTACACAAAACAGGATCGGTTACGGCGGGAAACCGTTCAAATTTATCAAGTTCAGGTCAATGTATACCAACAACGATCCTTCGATACATCACGAATATATAAGGAAATTGATATCCGGTAAGGTCGAGTCGAACGATGAGGGGAAAAATACGGTTTACAAACTTGTCGACGACCCCCGTATCACAAAGATAGGGAAATTCATCAGAAAAACATCACTCGATGAATTGCCCCAATTTTTCAATGTTTTTATCGGCGACATGTCCCTCGTCGGACCGCGGCCGCCGATCCTTTACGAACTAGAGAATTACCATACCTGGCACAAACGCCGCGTCTATGAAATCAAACCCGGGATAACCGGATACTGGCAGGTTTACGGGCGCAGCAAAACAACCTTCGACACTATGGTCAGAATGGACCTTCAATACATAATGAAATGGTCTTTGTGGTGGGATATTAAGCTCATTTTGTCGACCCCACTGGCTGTTTTTAGGGGGGCTTACTGATGGTTTTTCTCGTATTGTTTCAAGCTCTTAGTAGTAATCAAAATGAATTTAGTATTATCAAGGAAAAGAAGGTGACTTATGATCAGGATTGGTATAATCGGATATGGGTACTGGGGACCGAATATCGTTAGAAACTTTATAGCCGCCGACGGTGCGCAAGTAACGGCGGTATGCGATAAAAATCCCGCGACGCTTAAAAAACTGGCAGCAAATCACCCGTGCATAGCGACGGTAACAGAACCGGACAATATACTGCTTTCGTCTGATATAGATGCCGTTGCAATCGTGACTCCGGTTTCGACGCATTACGAGCTTACCAAACGGGCATTGGAAAACGGCAAACATGTTTTCGTTGAAAAACCGTTTACCGATTCCGTTACACACGCCGAAGAACTCATAGAAATCGCGGCAAAAAAGAACCTTGTCATCATGGTCGACCATACATTTCTGTTTTGCAGCGCGGTAAAAAAAATAAAGGAATTGCTGCGCGAAAGCGTGCTCGGGAAGATTTACTATTACGATTCCACCCGAGTAAACCTCGGACTTTTTCAGCACGATATAAATGTCGTTTGGGATCTCGCGCCCCACGATTTCGCGATCCTCGATTACGTCATTCCCGATAGACCCGTCGAAGTCGCTGCCTACGGCCGCGCACATGTAAACCACTATGAAGATATTGCCTATATCGCCGTATACTACCAGTCGAACCTTATTGCACATATCAATGTAAACTGGCTGTCCCCGGTTAAGATAAGGAGTACGCTCATAGGCGGTGAGAAAAAAATGCTCGTTTGGAACGACGGCGTGGAAGATGAAAAAATCAAGATATACGATAAAGGAATCAATGTAACGACGAAAGAAGGAATATACGACCTTTTAGTAAGCTACCGATCCGGCGATATCAATGTGCCGAAGCTCGAAAATATAGAGGCCCTTAAAATGGAAACGTCCTATTTCCTTCACTGTATTGAAAAAGGAGATACCCCTATCAACGACGGGAAAGCCGGATTGCAGGTTGTAAAGCTTCTCGACGCATGCGACCGGTCGTTGAAAATGAATGGAAAGACGGTGGCATTATGACCAACGACCCCTCATCCACTCAGTTCATCGGCAGCGATGTCGTTTTGGGTAAAAACGTATATCTTTCGAAATTCGTAAACCTGTACGGATGCACTATCGGCGACAACACGAAAATAGGCGCATTCGTGGAGATTCAAAAAAATGCGTCGGTCGGCAATAATTGTAAAATTTCGAGCCACACGTTTGTTTGTGAAGGCGTCAACATCGAAGACGACGTTTTTATCGGCCATAGCGTGACCTTTATCAACGACAAGTACCCTCGTGCGACCAATACCGACGGATCGTTGCAGAGCGAACGCGATTGGAATTTGGAGAAAACCCTGGTAAAAAAAGGGGCTTCAATAGGGTCGGGGGTCACCATTCTGTGTAATTTGACCATCGGGGAAAACGCGATCATAGGTGCCGGAAGCGTCGTGACAAAAAGCGTCGAAGCGAACACCATTGTGGCCGGAAATCCGGCAACTTTAAAAAGGAGAAACCATGTCAACCGATAAAATACCTTTCGTCGACCTTGTCTCGCCTCACCGGCTTTTGGAAAATGAGTTGGTAACCGTTTTTACCGCCGCATTGCGTTCCGCCAGCTTTGTTGGCGGAGAACTTGTACAGAACTTCGAATCCCAATTCGCCGAATTCTGCAACGCCAAGCATGCCATAGCCGTGAGCAGCGGAACCGACGCGCTTCGTTTCGCATTACTTGCGGCCGGTGTCGGCCCCGATGAAATCGTACTGACGGTGCCCAATACCTTTATCGCCACTTCCGAGGCAATTTCACAAACCAATTGCGAAGTAATGTTTATCGATATCGACCCGAAGACATACTCCATGTCCTCGACCAAACTGGAGGAATTTTTCACCGGGGATTGCGAATTTGACACTTCGATAAAAAAAGCCCGTTTAAAAAAAACCAATCAAATCGTCGGAGCCGTCGTTCCGGTTCATTTATACGGGCAAATGGCCAACATGGACGAAATCAATGCAATAGCGAAACGATACGGATGCGTAGTCATTGAAGATGCGTGCCAGGCCCACGGGGCGGAATACTTTTCGAAATCATTGGACAAGTGGGTAAAACCCGGCGCGCTTTCCAGAGCAGCTGCATATAGCTTTTATCCCGGAAAAAATCTGGGTGCGCTTGGCGAAGGCGGGGCAGTTACAACCGACGACGACGATATCGCTCATTATATCCGTACGATTCGCGATCATGGTCAGGAAAAAAAATATTTCCATGACATGGAAGGTTATAACGGGAGACTTGACTCCATACAGGCGGGTTTTTTATCCGTTAAGCTGCGATATCTGCCCAAGTGGAATGAAAACCGCAGGAAAAGGGCGCATTTTTATCATTATCTATTCGATAGAATCCCTTCCATTGCCCTGCCTGTTGAACCGCAATGGGCGAAATCGGTTTTCCACTTATACGTCATTGCGACGCCCCATCGAGACAAATTGCAAAAATATTTGACTCAAAAGGGCATCGGTACGGGTTTACACTATCCTTTACCGTTGCATTTGCAGAAAGCCTACGGATATTTAGGGCTTAAAAGCAACGACTTTCCCGTTGCGGAAAAAGTCGCATCCCAATTGTTGTCGTTACCCATGTTTCCGGAACTTTCGGAGCAGCAACAAGAATTCGTCGTTGAAACCATAGCTGATTTTTTCGAGACAGCGCAATGACAGTGTGACGCCCTTGTTACGAGGAAACCGTATGAATAAAGGTCTTGTCGTTATTAACCCTCTTTTGGAACCCCACTGGGACGAAATGCTTTTGGCCAACAATCAGCATTCGTTTTTTCACTCGGCTGCGTGGGCAAAAGCACTATCGAGTTCCTACGGATTTAAACCGGTGTATTTTGCAGCAATTGAAAACAACGTTATAGAGACGCTGGTCCCTTTCATGGAAATCAATACACGGCTTATGCCGAAAAAAGGCGTTTCTTTGCCGTTTTCGGATTTTAGCGAGCCGATCGTCGCTATTGACAATAAAGACATCATGGACCGAATTCTGGACTTCGGTGCCTTGTCAAAATGGAAAACGCTTGAAATCAGGGGGGCCGTTCCTTCTCTTGCCTCCCGGACGGCTTCGGCGGAATTTTATAATCATCAACTCGCGTTGCAACCCGACCCCAGCGAGGTGTTCAAGGGTTTTTCGAACGGAAACAAGGGTAACGTTAAAAAGGCGTTGCGTGCACGACTCGATACGAGCATTTCGACTTCGATGGAATCGTTGAAAGCATTTTTCCGTCTTCACAGCCTTACGAGAAAACGTCACGGAGCACCGCCGCAACCTTTTTCATTTTTCGAGAAAATACACGCTCACATTTTACAAAAAGGGTGCGGGTTCATCGTATTGGCGTTTTATGAAAAAAGACCGATTGCAGGGGCCATGTTTTTCCATTTCGGCACCATGGCTGTTTACAAATATTCCGCTTCCGACATATCGTTCCAAAACCTACGCGCCAACAACCTGGTCATGTGGGAAGCTATACAATGGTTTTGCAAAAACCATATCGTTAAAATGGTAATGGGAAGAACGGAAATGGACAACGAAGGCCTTCGCTATTATAAATCAGGTTGGGGTGCAAAAGAGGAAATTTTGCAGTATTATAAATACAATTTCGCAACGAAGGGGTTCGAAGCTCCCTCAGCAACGGTCCCCGCATTCTATACCACTATCTTTAAAAAGCTGCCGGTTCCAATTCTCAATGCCGTTGGGTCGCTGGTGTATAAGTACGTTGCCTAAGAAAGGTCTTATATGGGTAATAAATTTTTTTATACTGTCAAGCCGCTCGTACCGAGAAGCGTACAATTATCGTTACGAAGAATGCTGGTTCGACGCGCGCTACATACGCATGCCGATACATGGCCTATATTTCCCGGATCAGAATCCAAACCCACAAATTGGCAAGGCTGGCCCGAAGGAAAAAAATTCGCCTTCATTTTGACTCACGATGTAGATACGCAAAAAGGACATGATGCCAGTATCGCCCTAATGGAATTGGAAAAAAACCTTGGTTTTATTTCCTCATTCAATTTTGTTCCGCAGCGGTACCGGGTTTTAGAGGAAGTGCGAAAGACCATTGCGAAAAACGGTTTCGAAATAGGGGTTCACGGCCTTACTCATGATGGAAAACTTTTCAGCTCCCGTGAAATTTTCCAAAAAAGATGCGTGCAAATCAACAACTACCTCAAAGAATGGGAAGCCGTCGGGTTTCGTGCGCCGTCTATGATTCGAAATCTCGAGTGGATCAAGGAATTCGACATTGAATATGATGCCTCGACCTTCGACACCGATCCTTTTGAACCGCAACCGGAAAACATGAAAACGATTTTCCCCTTCTGGATATCCGCCTCAGATATCAACAGAAACGGATACGTGGAATTACCGTATACGTTATGCCAGGACTTTTCTCTTTTTGTCCTTCTTGGCAATAAGGACAATTCAGTTTGGAAAGCAAAACTCGACTGGATTGCGGAAAACGGCGGAATGGCGCTTATCAATACTCATCCCGATTACATGAATTTTACCCATCGGCGGTGCAAGGCAGAGGAATACCCGGTTTCTTACTATGCGGACTTTATTACCTACGTACAATCCAGGTATGCGAATGAATATTGGAACGTGTTACCAAAGGACATTGCCCGGTTCTTTAAAAAAGAGTATGTCGATGTCGAATTGGTGCCAAAACACAATGCTGCAAAAGATCGCAACGAAAGACATTTATATGAAAATCGAAAAGCTCTCATTATCCAATAAAGCAGCCATGTCGTTGTGGGACGCTTTTATCGAACAACATCCGGCTGCCAGCCCGTCACATTTATCGTGCTGGTTATACGCAATTCAGGAAACGTACCGATTCGAGCCGCTATTATACATTGTTAAAAATGAAGCGGGCTTTTTGGAAGGTGTTTTTCCCTTGTTTAAATTGAAAAGCCGCCTGATTGGAAACCGTATCGTCTCGTTGCCGTTTTCCGATTACGGCGGCCCGCTCTGCACGACCACCGTTGCCCAGCAGGAGTTGATCGAACATGTCAAAAACGAACACGCCGAGGACGTCCGTTACATCGAAATACGGAGCAATCTGGGCAGCGGGAATGATTTTTTGCTGCACAATTACTACAAGCGGCATGTCCTAAATTTAGTTAAAGGAATTGATGCCGTACATAACGCCCTGGACAAAAAGACAATACAATATTCCATTCGAAAAGCGGAAAAAGCCGGGGTCCAGATCAAGTTTGAGAATAACGGCAAAGGACTCGACGCGTTTTACCGTCTCAACAACTTGACGCGACGGAAACACGGAGTACCCTGTCAGCCCAAAGTGTTTTTCGACAACCTTTTTTCCCGCGTCATTGTCGAAGGTCACGGATTCATTCTCACCGCATACCATGAAAACGAAATTATCGCAGCATCGGTTTTTTTAACCATTGCAAAGCAAATCCATTACAAATACAACGCATCGGACCCGGATTCGCTTAAAAAATTCCACCCGAACCATTTGCTTACCTGGCATGTGATAACGTGGGGGATTCAAAACGGATATGAAGCATTAGATTTTGGACGAACATCTCCCGATAATACGGGTCTCATCAGATACAAAAACATGTGGGGAATGGTTGATACCGAATTGCCGTACTATTATTTCCCCAGAGTTAAAGGCGCCGTTTCGGTTAAAGAAAGCGATTTTGGCTATAAGGTCATGACAAGAATCTGGCGGCATATGCCTCTTGGCATAATGGAATCCATAAGCCCGATTTTATTTAAACATTTAGGATAGCCCTATGAAGAACGGAACCATTTTTTCAAAAACCCGTTTGATACCCCGCTATAATTGGGATTACACCGCAACGACTCTTTTTCAGGCGATTGCGGCAACCATTTTCCCTGCGGACAAGTCCGATTCGAATCTCTCGTCGCTTTTTTCGGGGAATCATTTTTACACGACGTCCGGAAGACTTTCGTTGTTTACAATTCTGCAATCGCTCGGCCTTGAAAAAGGATCGAAAATAGGTGTACCGCTTTTCTGTTGTCCCGTGGTTTTCGATGCAATTATTCAGGCCGGATTTATTCCCCGATTTATCGATATTTCACCCGAAACCTACACCATATCCATTGATGATGTCAAAAAAAAACGAAACGAACTGAGCGCAATCATTGCCGTTCATATGTTCGGCCACAGCGTCGATATGGATGCATTACGCGAGGCGGCAGGCAGGATTTGGGTTATCGAAGATTGCGCCCAGTCCCTGTACAGCACATACAAGGGGATATTGACAGGTAATATTGCCGACGTTTCGTTCTTCTCTTTTCGCAGCGGTAAAAACTTATCTGTCGGAGAAGGAAGCGTTATCATATCAAAAAAACCGGAGCTGTCGGCGACACTTCGAAAAATCGTATCTTCGTTACCGGAGTGGAAAATGATTGCCTCGCTTTTGCATTTCGGGGCGACCTGGGTAAAATCCACCTTGTATCAACGTCCCTGGTACGGAACAATAGGATATCCGATCGGCATCAGACTCGACAAAAAGCTTAATCTGACTGCTAAGACGGGATTTACGATGCGTTCCGTATCTCCGGGTGATTCCGCGTTGATCCGCAAACGCATTCGGTCATTTAAACAAAAAATTCTCCGCCAAAGAGAAAACGGGCTTTTCTACCTTAAGACTATGAAAAATACGAGCCTGATTTTCCCGTTTGAAAAACCATATTGCGAAAGCAATTATTATCAATTCGCCATTCGTACCCATAGCAATGAGGCAAGGAACCGATTTGCGGAACATTTACGAGCGCATTGCATCGATGCGGCAAAATACCTCGACGATATATCCAATGAGGCAAAGGAAAAATACGGGTATGCAAACGATTGTCCCATTGCCGAACAATGTTCCCAAACCGTCGTGACCGTACCTGTTTACTATACGCTTTCCAATTCGGACAAGGCAAAAATCATCGATGCCGTCAATTCATTTACAGGATGAGAGGAAACAATCATGAACTCATGTACAGTGGCATATGCCTTTTATGAAACCGATTTCAGAATACGGCGTTACGCCGAAGTGCTTCACAGAAAGGGCGACCGCACCGATGCAATCGCTCTAAAAACTGATTCTACAAAGAGTTTCGAGATTCTTGATGGCGTGAACGTGCATCGCATCCAATCCAGGGATTTCGATGAGCAGGGAGGTCCCTTTGATTACCTTCTGAAAATGGGGACATTTTTCATCAAAAGCAGTTTTCTTGTTTTAAAGAACCATTTACGGTATAAGTATTCGCTCATAATCGTTCATAATGTTCCTGATTTTTTTGTTTTCACCGCCTTCATTCCAAAACTATTGGGTGCAAAGGTTATCCTCGACATCCACGATATCCTGCCCGAATTTTTTTGCCAACGTTTTCACAAGCCGCTCAATTCCTGGCAAGGAAAAGTGCTTCGCATTGTCGAATTCCTTTCGGTTTCTTTCGCGGATTTCGTCATCACGGGAAACGATTTATGGCGAAAAAAAATTTCGACCAGGGACCACAAGGCATTCGATAGAACTATAGGATTTGTCAATTATCCTCATTTGGAATATTTCAAGGACATAAAATATCGGGTACGCAACGATCAATTGTCTCTTATTTATCCGGGGCATCTGTCCCATCATCACGGAATCGACATCGCCGTAAACGCAATGGACATTGTCCGGAAAACCATTCCGTATGCGAAACTGAAAATTTATGCAGCGTCCTGGGTTCCGCAATACCGCAGCGAGCTCGAAAAACTTATTGCCGAACGAAAACTCCATGACGTTATCGAGTTTTTCCCTCCGCATGATATCCATGGGTTGGTAGAAGTCTATAAAATGGTTGACATTGGAATAGTTCCGAAACGAGGGGGTTTTTTTGCTTCCGAAGCGTTCAGCTCGAAAATCCTCGATTTCATGGCTTCCGGCATACCCGTAATTGCATCGAAAACAACAATCGATGAATTTTATTTTAACGATTCGCAAATCATGTTTTTTACGCCGGACAGTCCCGAAAGTTTAGCGGAATGCATCATCAATCTGCAAGGGGACTCATCGCGAAAAAAGCAATTATCCGAAAACGGCCTGAAATTTGCATTAGATAATAATTGGGACATAAAAAGCAAGGTTTTCGCTCAAATAGCCAACAACCTTGTAAAAAGTAACTCCGATACGGCCAAGGACTAATCGGTATGGAAAACAACAAATATGTCGTGATCTCACCGGTAAGGGATGAAGAACGGTTTATAGACAAAACCATACGTTCGGTAATTTCGCAAACGGTTCTCCCTGTAGCATATATCATCGTCGACGACGGTTCGTCGGATAAAACGGGAGAAATTATCGATTCGTTCGCACGGCAATATCCGTGGATCATTGCTTTACACAGAAAAGACCGCGGATTCAGAAATTCGGCTGGCGGCGAGGTCCAGGCTTTTTATTTTGGTTTCGAGCACGCAAACGATATGACTTGGGACTATATTGTAAAGCTTGACGGCGATTTATCGTTTGAAAAAGACTATTTCGAACAATGCATGAACTTTTTTGACAAAGACCCCAAACTCGGACTGGCAAGCGGCGTAATTTACAATCTTGAAAACGGCGTCTTAAATCTCGAACGCACACCCAGATTTCACGTCCGCGGCGCCGCGAAAATGTACAAGAAGAAACTATGGGACGAGATGGGCGGCATGTATGCGATAAACGGATGGGATACGCTTGACGAAGTAAAAGCAAACATGCTGGGATTTTCGACCCGGAATTTTCCCGAATTGAAAATAGTCCAGCATCGAGCAACCGGTATGGAAGTCGGCATTTGGAAGAATGCGATAAAAAACGGGGTCGGGTCATATATATCCGGATATCATCCTTTGTATTTAGCCTCCAAAATCATCAAGCGAAGCTTCCGGTGGCCGTTTTTCATCGAATCGCTCGGGTTATTGTACGGGTATTGCAAGGCAATAGTTTCCCGCAAGCAGAGGGTAAATGATCCGCAATTGGTCAAGTACCTGCGAAAACAACAATTGAACCGCCTGTTTCTGAAGCCAACGATATGGAAATGAGTTTTTATGGACGCATCGATTATCATCGTAAATTTCAACAGTACATCGTATCTGTTGTCTTGTCTTGCTTCAATATTTAAAGAAACGCGGGATATTGAATTTGAAGTCATCGTGGTTGACAATGCATCAACCGATAACGGGTGCGACCTTATTCGGAGGCAGTACCCCGGCATACGGATCATAGAAAGCTCTTTGAACTTGGGATTTGCCGGTGCGAACAATATAGGGTTTGATCAGGCATCGGGTTCGTACGTTCTTTTTTTAAATCCCGACACCGTAATCCTTGAAAATGCAATAACCATCTGCATTCGGCACCTTGACAAATTACCGGATGCGGGCGCACTTGGTTGCAGACTGCTCAACTCCGACCTGTCCGTACAAACATCGGCGATATTGCCCATTCCGACCATTTTCAACCAGATTTTCTCATTTGAATTTTTGCGGACAAAATTCCACCGGTTCTCCTTTTTCGGCACAAAGCAGCTGTACGAAAGGCAAAAATCCCCCGTCAAAGTATCGGCCTTGTCAGGCGCCGGATTGTTTGTCCGCAGGGAAGCTTTTATAAAAGCCGGCATGTTCGATACTTCCTATTTTATGTATTCCGAAGATGTTGACCTGTGCTATTCCATCGGGAAGCAGGGATACGGAATATATTATGCGAACGATGCCAGCATTGTTCACCACGGCGGAACAAGCACGAAGAATTCTCCAATAAAACAATTCTCCGTAAAAACCATGAAAACCGCAAATTATACATTCTTGAAAAAATGGCGTGGAAAACCGTATGCGGATTTGTATAAGACCGCTTTTGCCGTTGCCTCCTGCATGCGGCTGATCGTCCTTGCGATCGCTCTTCCGTTTTCATTTGCAAACGGCAGAACAAAAAAAGTCGCCTGGTCGATACAAAAATGGTTTACGATTTTACTGTGGGCGCTTTCACCGATTCACCGTGTTAAACAGTAAGGCGAAATGTAACCGTGGAACCGTCATCGACAGACATCATCAATCCCAATTGGGGCATATTCGGCATTGTGCTTTTACTCGGGTTTGCAATGATATTTTTACCTAAAAAATACGCCCTGGTCCCGCTTTTCATCGTTGCCGCCTTTATTACGCTAGGGCAATATGTGGTGATCGGCCCCGCACATTTCACCATGCTGCGGGTCATGATGGTATTCGGCTTTCTTAGGATCGCCATTATCCAGGATCATGCAGTCCTGAGTTTTTCGCCCCTTGACAAAGCAATGATAGCATGGTCTATTTCCACAATCATTACCTATACGATTTTGTGGCAAACCGGCCAGGCTTTTGCAAACAGAGTTGGGCTATGTTTCGATACGGTAGGCGTGTATTTTCTTTGCCGATTATATCTCACGTCAATAGAAGACGTTACGAGAATGATCGTGGTTTGCATTGCGCTGATGATCCCTTTGGCCGGCGCCATGACTTACGAATTCGTCACCGGGAAAAATCTTTTCTACTTTTTGGGAGGAGTCCCGGAAATATCGGAACTGCGCAACGGGAGAGTTCGATGTCAAGGAAGTTTCAGGCATCCTATACTAATGGGAACATTCGGCGCGACAATGCTGCCGATCATCATTTCGCTTTGGTGGCAACAAGGAGTCTCGAAACTTCTGACCTTTTCGGGAATAGTTGCCGCGTTTGTCATCGTTATTTGTTCGGGTTCTTCGGGAGCGCTTATGGCATCGCTTTACGGAATACTCGGTCTTATGCTCTGGGTACTCAAAGACCATATGCGCTTTGTTCGTTGGATCATGGTAGGCCTCATCATTGCTTTACAATTATCCATGAAATCGCCGGTATGGTATGTCTTGGCACGGCTCAGCAGTTTGACCGGCGGTACCGGATGGCATCGGGCGTACCTTATTGACCAGGCAATTCGGTATTTCAACGAATGGTGGCTTATCGGAACGAAAGTAACTGCCCATTGGATGCCTACCGGGCTGCTTATCGACCCGACAAAGGCTGACATAACCAATCAGTATCTTGTACAGGGAGTAAACGGCGGTATCATTACCATGATACTGTTCATCGTTATTGTGGTTCGTGGGTTTATGGGAGTCGGCCATGCGGTCAGAGGGCTTTCACCGGGCAATTTTGGCAACCGATTCATTGTTTGGGCGATGGGTGCATCTTTATTCGCCCATGCCGTATCCTTTATCTCCGTTTCATATTTCGATCAGATACAGGTTTTTTGGTTTTTTCTCATGGCGGCTATCGCCATTTCGGCAGATTGCGTTTCGGTACCGGTTCAAACGGCTTTCACCAAAATAACGGTTTTGCCGACAAAATCTTTGGCTTCTCATTTTGACGCAAGGCAATAACTATGCATAATTTCTCTATTGCAATTATCATAACTTTGTTTCTTTTCACCTCGTCATATTCCAAATCGTATTTTGTCGACTTTTCAAACGGTGACGACTCGCAAAACGGTATGTCGACATCACAATGCTTCAAACATTGCCCCGGCGACAAAAATGCTGTCGGCCAACCGGCGAAAACAAGGTTGGAATCGGGCGATACGGTTTTTTTCCGCGGCTCCATCGTGTATGCAGGCACCGTCACGATTCCGTTTTCCGGCCAAAAGGGCAAGCCGATCGTGTACGACGGAAATTCAGACGGACAATGGGGTTGGGACAAGGCAATCGTTGACGGCGGCAATACGCGGTATTATGGCTTTTTTTCCGATGCGAAATCCGTTTCCCATATTGTCGTGCGAAATTTCGAAATCAGGAATTGTCCTGCCAATGCCGTCTCTTCTTGGGCAGGCGGGAAAGGCATTTATTTCAATCATTGTTCATTCTGTCAATTTTACCGATGTTTTATCCATGATATAGGATATGCAAAAAACGACGGCTTGACGATACCTTCGGGTGTTGGCGTGAAGCTCGTTTGGGCAGACTCGTGCGTCGTCGCCGATTGCGATATTACGCGATGCGGCGAAAGCGGCATTGCCGTAGACGGCGGCAACCGATGCGTTATCGATTCGAATGTCGTTCATGATTACATTACCTGGGGAATAGACTTAAGCGCATCGTCCCGCACCTGCGCCTTTAACCTCGTATCACGGAATACTATTCACGACTTGTATCAATTCGACAACGGCTTTTATCAGGGAACGGGCGACCCTCCCCATACGGATTATGTCTTTATTCGTAAAGCTAACGGAAGCCGCCCTATTCATAACATCGTTGAAAACAATTTGTTTTACAATAACCGGAATTTCACCGATTTCGGCGGCACGGCAATGACATTTCTTTCCTATGCGGACAGTACGATCATCCAAAACAACGTCTATATAAACGCGCATAGTTATTCCGCGTGTTTTTTCGGATGGACGTCGAAAGGAACGATTTTTCAGGGGAATACGGTTTATAGTCCCAGAACCGCGGCGGTGCGGCTCGAAACAAGCGGGAACACCGCCATTGTCAACAATACGATCGTCGGCGCGTCGTCGGTTGTCACTTTTGAATCCGACAATGACGAACGCAACTTAACCATTGACGACAACACCTATTGCATGCCGCTCGATGGAAAATGTTTCGCGCGTGCGACGCCCTATCAGGGATGGAGTTTTTCCGCATGGCAAACCCGCGGATACGATAAAAACAGCATCGTTTATTTGTCGGTGGCCGATATAAAATTCGTAAACAACTGGGGTTATCCGTTGCATTGTGAAACGATGGACCTTCGGAGGAATGTCTCGACCCAAAAAACCGATGTCCTCAATAAATCTTTGGCGGAATACCCAAGCAAATGACCTGGCAACCGGTATTTTATAAAAAGGACGACATGATGGAAACACTGCTTGTAAAATTATTGCGGATCAAGGCGCGCGCATACACATTCGTATTACGGCAGTGCTTTCATACTTTTGGAAAGGATTCGGTCATTACGCCGCCGCTCAGGTTTTCGAATATGCGATTTATCGCAGTTGGACGACATGTCGTCATCAACGGCAATTGCTGGATACAAACCGTGATAGAAAACAATGCGCTTCCTCAAACGCCGCTCTTGACAATTCACGACAATGTTTCCATCGGCATGAATGCGACCATATCCGCAGCCAAAAACATCATCCTTGAAAAGCATGTGCTGTTGGGAAGAAATGTTTTCATATCCGATCACGGCCACGAATTTAAAGATGTTTCGGTCCCCATTACCGATCAGGGGATCCGCAAAGCAATGGATGTCTTGATCGGAGAACAAACCTGGATCGGCCACAATGCCGTGATACTGCCCGGGGCAAAAATAGGGAAACATTGCGTCATCGGCGCTAATTCGGTTGTAAACGGCGATATTCCCGATTACTGCGTTGCCGCCGGCGCGCCGGCAAAAATTATCAGTCGATTCAACGGCAGCACCGGCACCTGGAACAAGGTTGATCGTACCGAATGAACAAAACAGCAAAAAACCTTGCCTATTTTTCGATCGCGGTTGCATTTGTAAAAGTCATCGGTGCGCTTACCATGTTTTTGGTCGCGCATATTCTTTCTCCGGGCGATTATGGAACCTGGATAACGGTACTAGTCATCGGGTCATTTTCTTCCATCGTTTGTCTGGGGACAATAGAGTCGCTGATAAAGCTTTTCCCTTTCTTTTCAGGGCAGGGAGAAGCGGAAAAAGCACGAGCGCTCGAATCAAATGTTTTCGGTTCAATCTTTTTGTCGGCCGCAGTCCTCATAGTGCTCGGTTTACTTTTTCCATTATTCGCGACAACGACGAAACTGCTGTCCTTTACATTCATCATCCGCATTATGGTAATCGCCGCAAGCGTTTCCATGTTTTCCGCATTCTATTATTACCGGTTCATGGCTCATCAGGATTTCAGGCTTGTCGGGATAATCGATTCTGCCCGTTCCCTTTCGCTGTTTTGCCTTATAGTTCCTTTTTCATATTTTTGGTCCCTTAACGGCGCGGTCATTGCCATTGCAGTCAACGAGATATGCATACTGGGCATATCGATTGCGATGAATAAAAAAACATTGGGAGCTGTTCCGCCCTCATTTGACATACAGCAACTCAAGTACTTGATAGGCGTCGGGTTTCCCATTACCATCATTTGGTGGGCTTATATGTTCCAAACAACCATTGACAGGGTTTTATGCATGGCGATGCTCGGAAAACAGGCGACGGGATGGTACGGTTTGGGCGCAAGCATCGTATCGGCCCTTGTCTTGGTTCCCATGATCCTCGGGAGGGTACTCTACCCAAAAGTCAATGAAGAAATAGGCAAAAACGCGTCACAAAACACCATTTCCGAATATGTGATAATGCCGGCACGGTTGCTCGGCCTTGCGCTTCCGCTTATCATCGGCACTCTTTTCATCTTGACCCCGGATGTGTACAAGCTTTTTTTCAGTAAATATATGCCCGGAGCAATGTCCGCGAAAATCCTTTTACTCGGAGCGTATTTCATCTGCCTGATTCGTTCGGGAGTCAATTATCTTGTTGCAATAGACAAACAAAACAACGTCCTTTTATACGTCGTCGCCAGCCTCGGGTTGAATATCGGGATGTGCTACGGTCTTGTCAGGCTTCATATGGGAATAGAAGGAATCGCCATCGGGCTATCGGTATCGGGGTTTGTATTGACGACCCTTATATGGCGTTCGGTTTTCAAGGAGCTTGCATTACCGTTTATGGCCCAGCTGCGGGAGATATTCTTTTTATACCTCCCGTTCGTATTGTGTGCGATCCTGGTGTTTTTTGCGCCGCTGTTCCAACATTCGTTACCCCGTCATCTTCCGTCGTTGCTGGGGAATTCCATGGCAGCAGCGGCCTTTACCGTTGCATATATCGCCATTATCCTCGTTGTGCCGCCGCTCAATTTGTGGAGCAAGGGGCTGATTTTAAGGATACGGACAACAGTATTGCGCCGATCATAGTTCCCAATCCGTTATTTATCAGGTCCGATAATTGCGAGGTTCGCAAAGGCATAAAAACTTGCGACAGTTCGATAGTCAGGCTGAAGGCAGTTCCTGCAATTGTCGTGAATATGACCACTTTTTTAAAATTAACTTTTCCTCGCATTTTATATCGTGCGGACATTGCCGCAGCCATAAAAAATCCGAACGGCAAAAACCCGACAAGATTGACCGCAATATCGGACCAATACGACGCATCATTGGTAAAATCATGCCACGGATAAGCAAGAACGGGTTTTAAAAACAAGGGGAATTCTTTCGGTACGATAATGGCATGGGCGCCGTCACCTCTTCTTTGACCTATCGTAAATTCGATGTCGGGTTTATAATTCATTAATGACCTTGAAATCCTGAATTCACCGAATTCGCCGGAATATCCGAATTTCCCATGTTGCGTGGAACCGAACATAAAGCGATTATTACCGCTTGGAAACCTGTCGAACAGTTTCACCTGCCCGGCTTTGCGTTTCAATTCGCCGTTTACGTAAATTAAAAGAGTATCTTTATATTGCAGACAGGAAAGATGAAAATCTTTTGTCTTTGCAAACGCATTGAAAACGGGAAGTTCTTTTGTTTTCCCAATCCTTTTTCCCTGAATTTGTTCGGTTGCATATACGATCAAATGCGTTTTCCATTGCCCAACGACCACATGCTCCCGCCCGCCGTTGACTAAGGTAATTATTCGTGCGACATAGCGCCGTTGCTGCGGCCAACCGTTGAGCGTTAGATCCAATGAGTAATTGGAATCGGAGAGGAATTTTTGTTCCAAAGGATTTAAGGCTTTGTCGTCGTAGGCAAACGATGGTGCCGAGAACCGAATCATGCCTCGTTGGGTGATATGCGCTTTATTCGGAAAAGAAAACCGGAAAGGCCAAAGACCGGCCAGTAGCATTATGAGGGTGATGCAAAAAAGAATAGGGGCCGGATGTTCTAATGCCGGGCGCCTTATACCAGGCATACGCATCCTATGCCTTTTCCGGTTTCATTGCCGCATAATACTTGGAATATTTGAAATATTTCGACGATTTTTCCGACGTCAAACTATTTAACACATACCCTATTACTTTTTCGTCGATAACCGGAAATTCCGATATTTTTTCAGACAGCTCGGAAACATCGGTCACCCCTGCCCTTGCGATAACCAGGAATCCGTATATAAGCGGCGCGATAATCGCCGCGTCGATGACCGCTTCGAGCGGCGGCGAATCGATTATGATAAGCGAGAATTTCTCGGAATACACCTTAAGCAATTGCTCAAAATTATGCAATGAAAGCAATTCGGACGACGTATCCTGCGGTGTCCCCGCATTCACAAAAAACAAGTCCGGCACGGATGTCGCATGGACCAACGCCATCGCCGCATCGCGATTCACCTCGGCAAAGGAACCTAAAAAATCCGATAATCCGGGCGTTTGCGGCTTGCCGAACCATTTGTAAAGGGTTCCCCGCCGCAGGTCGGCATCAATGACCAGCGTCCGCACGCGTTGTTGGGCAAGAGAAAACGCCAGATTTGCCGTTACGGTCGATTTTCCTGCCCCGGGTTCAAGACTTGTGACAACCAGTGATTTTTTAGGCGCATCGAATATTTTGAGCATTAACTTCGTGCGAAGAACCCGGAACACTTCTTTGGTAATTTCGTCGGAATCATGCAACGAATCGACCGTTACATGCCCGTTGTGCCCGTTCTCCCGCAATTTTACTTTAGATAACACTTCAAGTTTAGGAATTCCTTCAAAAACCCGCTTGCCGCATTTCAATATGAAATCGTCTTCGGTGTGCGCCGTACGGTCGAAATAATCCAATGCCAAAACTGGCAAAAACGTGCCCATGAGCGTCACGAAAAAAATAATGACAAGCAACTTAAGAATCATCGGAGGGGGCGAAATGGGCGGAACCGCCCTATCCATGACATATACCTCAGAAACTTCACCGGTGTTCGATACTTTTGCCTGATTATATCTGTTCAAAACCGACGAATAAATATCGGAAAAGATTTGATGGCGACGTTCAAGCTCGGCCAATTGCAACTCCTTGCTCGGCAAGGTCTGCAACTCATTCGACAAGGAAGCGATATTTGCGGCATTGGCGGATGCCTGGGCTTGCGTTGACGACAAGTAAGCGGTCAACGCCGCATTTATGTCATCGAGAACCTTCCCGAGTTTTGTCGCATTATCGATGCGTAAGGGATGTTCGGCAACATAATTTTTTTCGAGTTGTCTCCGCTCCGTAACAAGCTCGGTAAATTCGGTTGTCAATGCCGCAGCGGCCGACACGTTTCGAGCCGCAAGAAATGCAAGAATTTCCTTGCCCACCAACTGTTTTTCGTCGGTGCTTTGTGTTGAAAACCGGGATTGCAATTCCTGGCCTTCGATAAGGGCTTTTTTCGAATCAAAAGCGCCCTTTTCCATCGCACTCAAACTGCCGATCCGTTGTTTGATGTTTTCGGACAGACCTATCGACGGGTTTGCAGCCCGGAATCGTTCCAGCGCGTCCTGTGTGGACATCAAATCCTTGCTTACGGATTCGAGCTGTTTTTCCAATGAAGAAACGAGATTACGTGTCCGCGCCTGTTTGAAATTCATGTTTCTGTCGACAAATGCGTCTGCGGTCCTGTTCGCAATGTCCGCAGCGAGTTTATAATCCTTTCCTTTTACAGAAAGGGAAATATTCGATACGCCCGTCCGGGAATCGGATTCTTTGACGGAAATTTTATCGAAAAGGTCCTCGACAGCAGTTTGCATATCGATAATTTTGAAAAAGAAATTATGCGGATTGGCCTTAAAAGAGCTGCAAAAATTGAGCCGCAGACCGCCGAAGGAAATCACCGACAATTCCGAAACGTTTCCGCGAAGGATTTCTTTCGGCTTTTCCAAATGCGAACGTATTTCATTGACTATTCCCTCCCCGTCATTTCCCGAATAGCCAATCCAATACATTCCCGGATTGTCGGAATCCAGAGTAAACCGGTATCTTCCGTTTAACGTATTGGAATCCAATGCGATCGAATCGACGATGGAGCTGCGCGGAAATTTTTTTATCGTTAAACGCAACGACATATCTGAAACGATACCTTGTAAAAAAGTGCGGCTTAATATCATATCCGACTGCGCCTGCATGAGCCCGCTCACGTCTTTGACCGCGGTGCGGTCGGCCGTATTTTCCACACCGATCAATACCGTTGCAAATTCCGCTTTTCCATGTTTTGTCAGGAACAGCACCGTGATAGACGATGAAATAAGAAAAAAAACGGCACAAAAAAGCAATATCCATTTTGTTCTCCATAGTAACTGCCGGTAATGCCGTATTCGAGCAAAAAAATTGCCTCGACGCTCATGGGCGGAAATCTGGGTTGTAAAACTTGACATTATTTCACCCCTTTGGAAGCTTGAGCCACATAATACAAAGTTGCCGTTGTGGAAAGTGCGGAAACGGTCACGCTGACGATGGGCAATACATCGGCAATGAATACCTCCCAACCGGTCCGCATGGGTTGTTGCATCACCCTGAAATGGTCTCCGGATTTCACACCCATGGTTTCGAGTGAAACACCGCTTGAAACAAAAGGAACAAGGCCGGATTTGAGCTTTACATCTTCCCGGTACCAATTGATTTTTTTAAGTCCGTCCTCACGAACAGGCCCTCCTGCAAGGGCAATTGCCTCCCACACAGAAGCCTGCGGGTTAATGTAATACAGACCGGGTTTGTAAAAACCACCGAGCAAGGATAAACGTATGAGCGGCTGGACCTGGACCGTCGGGTACCGTAAGTATTGTAGATACACGGTGTTTAAAAACGTTGTGAGGGTTTTTTCGGACATCGTATCCACCCGCGTGCTTCCGATAACGGGCAAAAAAACATATCCGTGATCGTCGATATGGTATATTCCATTGACAAAATGCATAGTATCGGGAGCAATGACGATTCTCACCGCATCTCCTTTTGCAAAGGGATGCCGGATACTGGCAGGATCGACGGTTTCCTCGTGACGACTCGTTAGGTATTGATCGGTCGCTATCGTTTTGTCGTTTTCCGCCGTACGTAACACGGCGATTTCTTTATCTGCGCCGAAAATTAAATTTGCCAAAATCAAGACCGGGAATAAAAAAAAGAGCGGGTTGGTTTCACTTTGTATGAGCAAAGGCTTTTTTTCCTGATTCATAGTTTGTGTCCCTATTTAAAGTTTGGGTTTTCCATTTTCAACTATTATTAATGCAAGACTTATGCCGTATGCAACGCTTCTGTTTTTTTCATTTTGCTGTGTCTAAATTATTGCGAATTAAAGCAGACTAAGCAGTACCATCGGCCTTTGGAAGAGAGAAATAAACGGGAATCCTTTTCGAAGGAGTTTTTAAAATTACCAACGTGTTGAAATTCTCAATATAGGAATTGTTAATTTCCTAAAATGAGAATTATTCTGGAATTAGTATCGATTAGTGTTGGTATGATATTGGCATGATTATTGTGAATACTATTGTAAAATGAGAGGATTAAATTATGCTAAAAACCCGCAACATTAAAAAAGTAATACGAAGTAAACCAACTGTTGAAGGTGCAGGCGTTTCCTTAAAAAGAGCATTTGGAAACGACCACGTTCCCCTGTTGGATCCTTTTTTACTTTTAGATGACTTTCATTCAAGCAATCCGGAAGAGTATGTAAGCGGATTTCCCTGGCATCCTCACCGAGGGATAGAAACAATTACCTATATCCTTAGTGGAGAGATTGACCATGGCGACAGCATGGGCAACAGGGGCATTATCGGATCCGGAGACGTTCAATGGATGACTGCGGGCAGCGGCATTATTCATCAGGAAATGCCGAAGGGATCGGCCAACGGATCGTTATGGGGATTTCAACTCTGGGCAAACCTCCCCAGGTCTCATAAAATGACCAGTCCTCGATACCGGGGAATCACACAAAGTCAAATTCCCGAAATCACCTTGAAAAACAATTGTAAGATTAAGATTATTTGCGGAGAAATCAATAATGTTAAGGGACCTGTCCAGAACATTATTATTGCCCCGCAATATCTTGACGTTTCGATGCCCGCCAACGCGGCATTTTCGCATCCGATACGAAAAGGACATACCGGTTTTGCATATATCATAGAAGGGTGCGGATATTTTGAAAAAGAATGGGACCCCTATAAGGTTGACATGGAAGGCAGCAATTATTTTGACATGGCACGGGAAGGCCGTATCCGGAACGAGTCTTTGGTGATTTTCGGCGACGGCGACGAGTGCACTATAGTAACCGGGCATGAACCCATGCGATTTCTGCTTGTTTCCGGCAAACCGATCAACGAACCGGTCGCATGGTATGGCCCGATTGTGATGAATACGCAAGAGGAATTAAAAATTGCGTTTCAAGAATTCCACAACGGGACTTTTTTAAAGCACGGATCAAAAACAAGCGTCGAAAAGCCGTAGGAACATGCCGTTGCCGCACACAAGCTTTATTACTTTGCAAATAACAAGGGGGAAACAGGGCCATGGTTCGCGCAAATGCCGGCGTTAGATTCTTGATGTGTATTTGTTTTATCGCTTCCTTTTGGACAATGTCTGGAGCCCAAAACGAATTACGGACGAAACTTGAAACTTGCATAATTGCCTATACCGACGGCGAGTATCAAAAAGCAGCCGATAGCCTCAACGCATTGATTCCGCAGTTATCTGTTCCCGAAGATCAGATCGAAGCCTATAAATACCTCGGTTTTGCCTACGGCATGCTCAACTTGATCGAACAATCGAAACTTACGTTTAAAACAGCACTGAATAAATTTGGGGCGATGTCAATAGACACGCTGGAGGTTCCTCCGAACATCACCATTATTTTCAATCAGGCAAAACTGGAAAAAAAGCTTGAAGCCATATCGAAGGAAAAACAAAACAAGCCCATAGCGACCACATCCGTTTATAAAAAAAATATCGTCGCGCCGGTTCTTTTATTGACAGGTTCGCTTATATGCGCCGGTGGAAGCGGCATTTTATTACTATACGCTAATGACCAGAATCAAAAATACAAATCGGTGAATAGTCCCGATCAAACGCAATTGGACAAATATTACAACAATTACCAAACATCGCTTATCGCAGGCATCGCGTGCGCCGCGGCGAGTGCGGTCATGTTACCGATATCCATTTATCTGTTTTCAAAAAAAGAGGCTCCTTCAAAAAACTTTTCCTTCGGCATTAACGGTAACGGACAATGGGCGTTGAGTTATGCTTTTTAGGATTTACTGTTCGAGTTGCACTTTTATCCGGGTCGTTTCATTTGCTGCAACGTGTACCGTGGCGTTATAGGTTTTAAACCCCGCTCGTTTTAACACAAGAGAATGATCCCCCTCGGGCAAGGAAAGCGGCTTGGGCGTTGGCGCATTTCCCTGATAAGAGTCGTCGATATAAACCTCGGCCCAGGGGTAGGAATACACATGAAGATTCCCAATGCCGCGTTGTTGTTGCTTGAGGGTAACGTTCAGGATTTGGGTCTCACCCGATTCCAGCATTAACGTCGATGAATATGCCGCATACCCTATCGAATAAACGGCAATGGAATGGCCGCCGGGGTTCAATTGTTTTCCTTGTGAAATTTCGAGAGGACTGCATCTTTTACCGTCGACCATTACGCTCGCTTGCGGAGGATCGATTTTAAATTTTACAAATCCCAAAGATGAGACTAATGGCTTTATTTGCCTCTCAACCGCAGGTTTTGCACGTGAAACCGCAGTTTTCTTATTCGTCTTTTCCGCTTTATCCAATCCATCTACCTTGGTAAGACCTTGCTTAAGAACGTCGTATGTTTCGGAAGCCCCAATTGCCGTGTCTTTGGGCTTGGCATTATTCGCAGGACTGCTTATGCCGCGATCACTATTTATTTCGAAAACAGTTTGCGCATCATTTCGTAAAAGCCGGGCTTTTTCTTCCTTTTTATCCGGCCCTCGACCCGAAAAGAAAATCATCGATAAAACCCCGACCGCAACGATGGATAAAGCGCTCACAATACCGGCGGATTTCTTCATTGGAAACAACTTGGGACGCGGCATTTTCAAAAAAGCGAATCGGTTCGGTTTTGACAGGGAACCGGGAACGTTTTTCCCGCCAAGGACGACAGGTTGGTGCGGCCGTAAATGAGGGTCGAAAACCCCGTATTTCTCTGCTTGTCTAAAATGAGCATCGGCCTTGTAAATATTCCCCTCGTCCTGAAAATCGTTCCCCTTATGCATGTGAAATTGCACCAGCAGCTCGGCAAGCATTTGCATGGCGTTTTCTTTATTGGATAAATAGGCCATTATCATTCTGTCTATGTCCCGCACGCCCATTTCAAAAATAAAGTTTTCAAGTGACCCGATAAAAGCATCAAGCGTTTGCGCACGTTTTTGAGGATCTTTAACCAGGCAATGCTTTATTGCTTCGCAGAGGTCGTTTGGCAAGGAAGGCACCATTTGCTCGAGATCTTTTTCCTTTTCATTTACAATGGCATTCACGAGTTTCGCCATGGTTGTGGCTGTAAACGGCAAGGATCCGGTAATGATCCGGTATGCTAAAACACCGATAGACCATATGTCTACGGTTTTATCATGATTTTGCATTCCGGATGCAATCTCGGGAGGCATGTATCCCGGGGTTATGAACACGCTTGTTGAATCGCCTATTTCGATTTTCCGGTTGCCTGCCTGGGCCAATCCGAAATCCGCAACTTTCACTTTTCCTATTTTTGAGATAAGAATATTTCCGGGTTTGACATCACAGTGTACAATATCGCGTTCGTGGGCATATCTGAGGCCTTTTGCAGCTTCAAGCAAGACCATTAGGCCAACTTCAAAAGAAAACGGCTGCCATCGTAAAAACTGTTCCAAATCCATGCCGTCAATGAACTCCATTGATATGAAAAACGATCCGCGGTCCTCACCAAAGTCGTAAATATGAATAATATTTTCATGGTCGAGTGCTGCTGCCGAGCGTGCTTCATTACCAAATTTCTTGATTATGTTCGGGTCTTTATCTAGATTAGATGCCAATTCTTTGATAACGACCTTGCGATCTAAGGAAATTTGTGTGGCACTATAAACGTGGCCCATACCACCTTCGCCTATTTTCTTAATATTGGAAAAGTCGTTTAAAGAAAAAGCCATATTCCATAACCTTGCATGATAGTTTTAGGGGCACTACTTTTCAGATATACTTTTGATGATTCTGCGAAAAATCAATTTTTACTAATGATCATCAATTCCAAGCTTTGACTCATTAAAATTTTCTTATAGTATTATTGGCACGCAATTAGCATGCCCTATTTAGTATATGCCGATTTTTTCAGGAGTTTTTATATGAAATCGAGATTTATAAAATCATTTATGCCATCGATGATTGTGATTCTTGGATCTACATTGCTTTTTTTATTTTGCAACAGGGATAATCCGTTTGATGTGAAATCCGGCAATTATATATCCGGAAAAAGGCCTCATGTGTTTTTTAATGCCGACACCATTTCCGGATATTTACAAGATACTATTTCCATATCTCTTTCCATTTCCGACACCGGCATCGGCGGGATCAAAGGAAGGGTAAAAAAAGTCTATTTTTCATGGAATAACGACTCGGCTTTCTTTGACAGCGCCGACGGTACCGACAAAGACACCATGATTGTTACCAGAGAATTTCCAATAAAATCAGCGGTTCTGAAGGTTATAGCAACCGATTTCGACGGAAATGTAAGCGACGCTGATAGTGCCAGGCTAATTATAAAATCGAGCCGCCCTCAAATTATTTCAACGAATACTCCCGTGCAAGCGCAGAAAGCCCTTCCCTTTTCCCTTTCGGTATTGGCAACCGATGTGGGCGGTACAATCAAATCGTATTTGTGGGCCCAAAACGGGAAAGACTTTTTAGATACTACTCCTACCGGAACATTTCAAACTCAGTTCAATGACACAGGAGAAAAAACCATCCTCGTGAAAATGATTGACAACAAAAACGTCGTATCTGGCATCGACACAATCCATTGCATTGTTTTTGAAAAACTGTTTTCGATTTCTTACGATGGAAACGGAAATTCCGGCGGCTCCGTTCCCATAGACAGCAATAAATACGGGCAGGGCCAAAGCGTCGCCGTAATCGGCAACTCGGGGAACCTTGTTAAAAACGGTTTTACGTTCGTCGGCTGGAACACACAGGCTAACGGCAGCGGCGCATATTATGTAACCGGCGCGAAATTACCGGTTGGTACAGACAATGTTGTTTTATACGCGCAATGGACAGTTAACGTGACGTATACGGTCACTTATGACGGAAACGGAAACCTAAGCGGGACAGTTCCATCGGACACGGCCCATTACGAATTGGGCCAAACCGTCACCGTGCTCGGCAATTCGGGATCGCTTGCCAAAGCGGGAAACACTTTTGTTGGTTGGAATACTCAGGCAAACGGCGGCGGCATCAGTTATGCAATAGGCGTTGCATTTACAATGGGTTCTTCAAATACGACCTTGTACGCGCAATGGACCGCAGATCCGACTTTTTGGGTGACCTATGACGGAAATGGCAACACCGGCGGGACCGTCCCGATAGATAATAATAATTATATCGCAAACGCAATCGTCACGGTACTCGGAAACACCTCGTCGCTTGCTAAAACGGGATTTACATTTGTGGGATGGAATACTCAGGCAAACGGTACCGGCACTGCCTACGCGGCGGGTGTTACCTTTGCTATCGGCACCGCCAATACCGTTTTATACGCGCAATGGACTGCCAATCCAACCTTTACCGTCACCTATAACGGCAACGGAAACACGGGAGGAAACGTCCCTGCCGACGTTAATAGTTATGCGCAAGGCCAAGCAGTCACGACACGGAATGTGGGCTCTCTCGTAAAATCGGGCAGCACATTTACAGGATGGAACACCGCAGCGAACGGAAGCGGTACCGGTTATGCCGAAGGCGCAACATTTCCAATGGGTTCTTCCAATGTAACGTTGTTTGCACAATGGACTGCCAATCCGACTTTTACCGTTACCTATATCGGCAACAACAACACAGCCGGAACGCCTCCCTCCGACACTGCTCATTACCTGCTCGGACAAAGCGTGACAGTACTCTCAAACACGGGAGCCCTGACAAAAACGGGAAACACCTTTATTGGTTGGAATACGCAGGCAAACGGCAGCGGCATCAATTATGCCGCAGGCATTTCCTTTACAATGGGTTCGTCAAATGTGACTTTGTATGCGCAATGGACGGCAAACAGCACCTTTACCGTTAGCTATGACGGCAACGGCAATACCGGCGGTCTTGTCCCAATTGACAATAACAACTATGCAACGGGCGCAACCGTTACCGTCTTGTCCAATACCGGGTCTCTTGTCAAAACCGGTTTTACGTTCGTTGGATGGAACACGAAAACTAACGGCAGCGGCACGAGCTATGCAGCAGGCGTTACCTTTTCAATAGGTTCGGCAAATACGATTTTATATGCGCAGTGGACCGCGAATCCGACATTTTCGGTTACATATAACGGGAATGGAAATACCGGCGGAAGCGTCGGAACCGATGTAAACAATTACACAACCGGTTCCACGGTTACCGTTCTTAACCCCGGATCGCTTGCCAAAACCGGCTATTCTTTTACGAACTGGAACACGCAAGCCAACGGCGGCGGAACCAGCTATGCGGTCGGTTCAACATTTGCCATGGGTTCGGCAAATGTGGTCTTATACGCGCAATGGACCGTTATCTCAACATACACCGTAACCTATAACGGCAACGGAAACACCGGCGGAACCATACCGTCCGACACGTCACACTATTCTCTCGGGCAAAACGTCGTGACCCGCAATAACACCGGAGTTCTCGTTAAGACAGGATTCACCTTGATCGGGTGGAACACCGCTGCCGACGGCAGCGGCATCAGCTATGCTTCCGGCGTTACCTTTACAATGGGGTCTGCCAATGTCACGTTGTATGCAAAATGGACGGCAAACCCTACCTTTACCGTCACCTATGACGGCAATGGAAATACCGGCGGAACCGTTCCGGCAGATAACAATAACTATACCGTCGGTGCTTCCGTTTCCGTATCGTCGAATACCGGTACTCTTTCCAAAACGGGATTTACGTTCGTTGGATGGAACACGAAAACGAACGGCAGCGGTACAAGCTATGCCGCCGGGGTTACTTTTGCAATGGGCTCGGCCAACGTGATTTTGTATGCACAGTGGACCGCAAATTCCACGTATATCGTCACCTATAACGGTAACGGCAATACCGGCGGAACGGTTCTTACTGATATCAACAACTACCTGTCCGGTTCCATCGTGACCGTTCTTAACCCGGGATCTCTTGTCAGGACCGGCTATTCTTTTGCAAGCTGGAATACGCAAGCGAACGGCGGCGGAACCAGCTATGCGGTCGGCTCAACTTTTACAATGGGCTCAACCAATGTGGTCTTGTATGCACAGTGGGCAATCATTTCGACATACACCGTAACCTATAACGGCAACGGCAACACCGGCGGGACAATTCCCTCCGACACAGCCCATTATGTCCTGGGACAAGGCGTCATCGCAAGCAGCAACACCGGAGCTCTTGCAAAATCAGGTTTTACTTTTAGCGGGTGGAATACGGCTGCCGACGGCAGCGGGATCAGTTATGCAGCGGGGGCATCCTTTACCATGGGATCCTCCAACGTGACTTTATTTGCAAAATGGACAGCCCTCCCGACATTTACGGTTTCTTATGACGGCAACGGTAATACCGGGGGATCCATACCGACGGATACGAATAACTACATTGCCGGCAGATCCGTTACCGCGGCCTTAAACTCGGGAAACCTTGTTAAATCCGGGTTTACTTTCGTTGGATGGAACACGAAAACAAACGGCAGCGGCACGAGTTATGCCGCCGGCGCCACCTTTACAATGGGTTCGGCCAACCTGATTTTGTATGCCCAATGGACCGCAAATCCTACATTCACCATGACATACAACAAAAATGGCAGTACCGGCGGGTCTGTTCCGGTTGATCCGAACAATTACCTGGCAGGTGCGAGCGTCGTCGTACGGGGAAACACCGGAAACCTTTCAAGAACAGGATATTCATTTGCAGGATGGGACACTGCAGCGGCAGGAAACGGGACCCTGTTCATTGCGGGATCGACATTTGTCCTGGGAAATGCGAACGAAACATTGTACGCACGATGGAACCTGATACCGACCTATACGGTAAGCTATAATGCAAACGGAGGTTCGGGGAACGTACCCACGGACAACGGGCATTACACGACCGGCCAAACTGCTGCCGTTCTCGGTAATACGGGAGGCCTTGCGAAATCAGGATTCGCGTTTGCAGGTTGGAATACTGCTTCGGACGGCAGCGGGGTATCCTACACGTCGGGCAGCGTTCTGGTGATCGGCACTTCGAATGTGATATTGTATGCACAATGGAACCAGACATATACGGTTATTTATAATTCTACTACCGCAACATCCGGCAACGTCCCCGTGGACAACGCCCGCTATGCAACGGGACAATCGGTGGTGGTTCTGGGCAATACCGGGAATCTTGCTCGATCGGGATACACCTTTATGGGATGGAATACCCAGTCCGGCGGAAACGGTGCCGGGTATAATGCCGGTGCAACATTTACCATGGGAACCGCAAACGTGATTTTATATGCGCAGTGGACTGCCGTTCCGACGGCAACCATTATTGCGACGGCCGGGTCTCACGGCTCTATTTCGCCCGCGGGATCTGTTTCGGTGGTCATTGGAACCAACCAGACATTTACAATTTCACCCGCGGCAAATTATCATATTTCCGACGTGCAGGTGGACGGCGTTTCACAAGGGCAAGTCACGACCTATACATTTACCAATGTGACTGCAAGTCACGCGATAAGCGCTACCTTTGCCATAAACACATTCACCATTACGGCTTCGGCCGGCTCCAACGGATCCATTTCGCCGAACGGCTCGGTGGTGGTTAACGCCGCTACCGCTCAGGCATTTACCATGACGCCTGCCGCAAATTATCATGTCGCCGACGTTTTGGTCGACGGAATTTCACAAGGTTCCGTTTCGACGTTCAACTTTACGAATGTAACTGCCAACCACACGATAAGCGCGACTTTTGCCATAAATACCTTCACTATTACGGCTTCGGCCGGCTCCAACGGATCCATTTCGCCGAACGGTTCGGTGGTCGTTAACGCCGCTACTTCGCAAACATTCACCTTGACGCCGGCCGCAAATTATCATATTGCCGACGTTTTGGTCGACGGAAATTCGCAAGGCACTGTTTCGACATTCACTTTTTCAAATATCACAGCCAACCATACGATAAGCGCGACTTTTGCCGTCAATACTTTCACGATTTCGGCGTCCGCGGGTGCCAACGGTTCCATATCGCCGAGCGGTTCCGTGGTTGTCAACGCCGCAACCTCACAGGCATTCACAATAACGCCGGCAGCCAATTATCATGTCGCCGATGTGCTGGTCGACGGCGTTTCGCAAGGTGCTATTACCGCATTTAACTTTACAAGTATTACGGCAAATCACAGCATCAGTGCAACGTTCGCCGTCAACACATTTACCATCTCGGCATCTGCGGGCGCCAATGGCTCCATTTCTCCGAGCGGTTCCGTGGTTGTCAATGCCGCAGCATCACAGACATTCACTATAACGCCGGCTTCTAACTATCATGTCGCAGAGGTGCTGGTCGACGGCGTTTCGCAAGGTGCAGTAACGACATACTCTTTTACAAACATTTCTGTAAACCATACGATAGCTGTAAGTTTCGCAGCAAATTTTACGGTTACGTATAACGGGAACAACAATACCGGTGGAACAGCCCCGGTTGACCCGAACACCTACGCTCCAGGCCAAAATGCGACAGTTCTTGATTCTGGCACTCTTGTAAATACCGGGTTTAATTTTAGCGGATGGAACACCGATCCTCTTGGTGCCGGTACCACATATGCTACAGGCAACAGTTTACCAATTGGAACGTCCAATATAACCTTGTATGCGATTTGGAAACCTTAGATCCTGAATATCCATTAAAGAAGAGTGCGTATCGGTATAGGGTTCATCGAATTGAAAAGGCGGTAACGGGCAATTGCCAAGGCACTACATTACAAACCCACTTCAAAAAGCATTTTCTTTAATCCTTCCGGATCAACCGGCTTTTCGAGAAAATAATCGGCACCTAATGTCTTTGCCCGAAGTCGCGTTTCATCATCACCATAGGCGGTAAGAACAAAGATTTTACATTTGGCCTGGGAATTTTTTACTTCGACAATCAAATCCATGCCTTCCAATGCCGTTGAATTCGACAGGCGCAAATCCAAGATTGCCGCATTGTACGCATGATTGCTAAGCAAGGTCTTCGCTTCTATAACCGATTCCGCAGTGTCGACGCTCAGCCATGGTTCGGATAAAACCATTGAATAGCCAAACAAAACGACCTCTTCATCGTCGACGAGCAAAATCCTTTTATTTTCATGATTCATTTGAATTCCCCTGCGTTTTGAAGCGCGCTCTACCGTTGAACCCATAAGTGCCAATGATAGATAATTAATCGATTTACTGTTTAAATGGTAAGGTACAATCATACGATACCGTCCTTTGAGTCCGGCCTATCTATTTTCACGCTTACCCTATTTTGAAATCTTTGCAAAATCCTAATTCGAATATTCTTAGAGGCAAATTAAATGCCAATTTGTTTCAACAGCTAAAATCTATTTTCTTGTGTAAAATTGCAAAAAGTATTCCTATTTTCAGGAATTTAATTCTTGTTCCCGGTAAAAATCTGCATATGGTTTTTGATATGCCTGTTTACATAGCTGCTGCGAATAGTTATTTTTGATGACAAATATTCGGAGAGGTGTCCGAGCGGTTTAAGGAGCACGCCTGGAAAGCGTGTATACAGAAATGTATCTGGGGTTCAAATCCCCACCTCTCCGCCATTCTCAGTAAATCGGGGTCAGGCCCTGCGCAACGACAGTCTGTGAACCCCGCCAGGCCCGGAAGGGAGCAACGGTAAACGGTAACTGAGTGTGCCGCAGGTAAACTTGGCCCTTTTTTTAAACTAGGTCTTTATGAGCTATTTGGTTTTTGCCCGCAAATGGCGTCCGTTGACATTCGACGATGTCGTTGGCCAGGAACATATCACCGCTACCCTGAAAAAGGCCATTGAAAAAGATCGAGTTGCGCATGCCTATATTTTCACCGGAACCCGCGGGGTCGGCAAAACAACGACGGCCCGGATCCTCGCCCGCGCGCTGAATTGCGACAAAGGCCCGACCGCCACGCCGTGCGGCGAATGCGAACCATGCAAAAACATCATCGGCGGCTCATCGTTCGATGTGCTTGAAATCGACGGCGCGTCCAATAATTCCGTTGAAGACATCCGGGAAATACGAGACAACGTGCGTTACTCTTCCATGGGCGGGAAATACCGCATCTATGTGATAGACGAAGTGCATATGCTTTCCAAATCGGCATTCAACGCATTGCTCAAGACCCTTGAGGAACCGCCGAAAAACGTTATCTTTATTTTTGCAACAACCGAACCGCAAAAAATACCCGCGACCATTCATTCGAGATGCCAACGATTCGACTTCAAGCGGATTTCTACCGAACAGATAACCGGTCGCCTCGAACACATTTGCAAAGCGGAAGCCATCCCGTTCGACCATCCGGCATTGCTTTTGGTTGGCCGCAAAGCCGAAGGAAGCATGCGCGACGGGTTGAGCTTGCTCGATCAGGTCTATTCGTTTTCCCAGGACACCATCGATGAAGCATCGGTACGATCGGCATTGGGCATAATAAGCAATGAGATGTACGATACGGTAGTTGCCGCAATTGCGGCTAAAAATCCGCAGCCGGCATTGGCCGCAATCGAGGAAGTTTTATCGCACGGATTTGACTTAAGCGAATTTTGCAGCGGATTGCTCGATTATGTCCGCACCATGCTTTTTAGTCATGTGCCCGGCGTACTTGACAACAACAAACTCGACTTGGCCGCCGGAGTGACCGAGCAGCTTACAAAACACGCCGCTTCGTTCACCGAAGCGGATTTATTGCGCATGGCGGAAATCATCCGGAAAACCGAGGCCGAACTCAAGTGGAGTTCGTTTCCCCGCTTTCTGATTGAAATCATGCTTATGAAACTGGTCCGTCTCGACACCTCCGTGTCGATCGAAACCTTGCTCAAAGCAATGGGAAACCCTCAAGCGTCGACAGCAGCTTCTTTTATGCCGGTTTCGGACGATAAAAAAAAAACTGATTTGATGCCGATAATTCCGCCGGTAGCGCCTGCCGCAATACCTGAAGTTTCCAAAGAACCCCAGTCCGATTTCGAAAAAAAACCTGTGGAAACCCCTGAAAATTCCCCGGAAATTGCAACCGATGTTTCCCCGGCCAAGTCCATTCAAAACGATTGGCCGCAATTCATTGATTACATACAAAAAAGCAGGCCGCCGCTCGGATATCATTTATCGGTGGCCGCCGTCATTTCGATGACTGCGGATACGATAGATCTGCGGTTTCCCAAGGCCTTTCATTTTCAATTTTCCGAGGTGACAAAGAAGAAACATCGCGACGAGATACAAAGCGGCTTGAATGAATTTTTCAAAACGCAATTAACACTCCATATAACGCTGGAAGCGCAGGATGCCGACCCTGCCGGCCTTAACTCGATTATCGTTGGCCCAAGCAATGCTTTTGCTTCGATAGATGATGAAATCGCACATGAACCGATCATAAAAAACATTCTCGACATTTTCGACGGAACCGTTTTATAAGGAGGCATTTACATGTCTAAGAACATCAATAAGATTTTAAAACAGGCGCAAAAACTGCAATCGCAAATGATGCAGGCCCAGGACGACCTTGCAAAGAAAACCTTTGAAGGTACCGCAGGCGGAAACATGGTGAAAATAACGGTCAACGGCGGCGGCGATTGCATTGGCGTATCGCTGAATCCTGAAATCGTTGATCCCGACGACGTTGAAATGCTAGAAGACCTTATTGTCGCGGCATTTAAAAATGCGCAGGAAAAGGTCAAGGAACAGTCCAACGCGGCGTTCGGCGGCCTCACCGCAGGAATGGACCTTGGACAAATGGGATTTCCTTCATAACCGATGATTGAACCTCTTGAAAACCTCGTAGAAGCGTTGTGTCGTCTTCCGACGATAGGCCGGAAAAGCGCCATGCGGCTGGCCTTATATCTTTTGGAACGTCCGCAGGAGGAACTGACCGTGCTTGCCGATTCGATTTCGACGGTCAAATCGAAAGTAAAGACCTGTTCACGATGCTTCAATTACGGGCTTGGCGACCTATGCGAAATTTGCGCGTCGCCGAAACGAGACCAATCGATCATTTGCGTCGTCGAAAAACCGTCGGACGTCTTGGTGTTCGAAAAGTCGGGTGTTTACAGAGGATTATACCACGTGCTCGGCGGCGTTTTATCGCCCATTAACGGCATTACCGCCGACAAGCTTCGGGTTAAGGAACTTCGCGCAAGACTCGACGACCATACCGTCAGAGAACTTATATTAGGATTAGGGGCAAGCGCCGAATCGGAAACCACCTGCCTGTACCTTGCGCGGATTTTTGGCAACCGAAATTTCAAAATTTCCCTTCTTGCGCGGGGAGTCCCGGCCGGCACCGAGCTCGAATATATCGACCAACTGACATTAAACCAGGCTTTACACGAAAGAAACGAAATCCATTACGGAGACCATCCATGAAAAACCCGCTTCTCATTTGGCTGCAAAGAGCCTTGGCATCGATGCTTTTCATCGGCTATATCCCCCTTATATCCGGAACCTTGGGGTCCGCGGCAACCATCGGCCTGATCTGGTGGATATGCATTTATAAACATATTCTTCTGACGCCGCTTGTCATGTGGGGCGCAGGACTGTTCATCATAGCATTTTCGATACTTGTTTCCGCGCGCCCGCGGGAAGTGTTCGGCAATGACGACCCCAAACAAGTAGTCATAGACGAATGTGCCGGTCAGTTCATTACGTTTCTGTTTGTCCCGTTGTCGCTCAAGGTCCTTGTTCTCGGGTTTTTCCTTTTCAGGTTTTTTGATATTGTAAAGCCCTATCCGATATTTAAATTCGAAGCCCTGGACGACAGTCTGGGAATTACCATGGACGACGTTGCAGCCGGCGTGTTTGCCAACATTACGCTCATGTTGATTTTATGGGGTTACCACGCGGTTAGAGCGTGGCTTTAACGCAAGCCGCAAATTCCGAGTTGAAAGTGACAAGTTTGCTTTTGACGTTTTGCTTTTAACTTTTTACTCAGATTTTTACTATGCCAACTTATTATTTCGAAACATTCGGCTGTCAAATGAATGTTGCGGATTCGGAGCTTCTCGCATCGGCATTGTCGTCGCGCGGGTATGACGAAGCATTGTCCAGCAATGACGCCGATTTGGTCGTGGTAAATACCTGCAGCGTTCGGCAGCATGCCGAAGACCGCGCGTTGTCGCATATCACGCAAATAGCGGCTCATAAACGGCAGGGCAAAACAAACCAAACGATCTGGGTGATCGGATGCATGGCCGAGCGAAAAGGTGAAACGATCGCAGCGCAAATCCCGGGAGTGAATCGCGTTATCGGCGCCCGCAATTTCGAAACGTTTCTCATGGAATTGGACGCATACCTCGAGCCCGCCGAAACGACACTATTGTCGACAAACCAGAACCAGGGCATCGGCAAATTCGTTCCGATAATGCGCGGTTGCAATAACTTTTGCGCGTATTGCATAGTACCCCATGTCCGCGGTCCGGAAATTTCCCTGCCGACAGCCGCCATCGAAGAATCTATTTGGTCGTTTATTGAAAGCGGGGCAAAAGAAATCACGTTGCTCGGTCAAAATGTGAATTCGTATCGTGACGGCGACATCGATTTCAGCGGTTTGCTTGCAAGATTACATGACATACCCGGACTTTCCCGAATCCGGTTTACGACCAGCCATCCGAAGGATTGCAGCGAGAAACTCGTAAAAACTATAGCCGGATTGCCCAAGGTTTGCAAACACTTTCATTTACCGGTTCAATCGGGCTCGGACAAAATTTTACGCGTCATGAACCGTAAATATACGCGGGACGATTATATGCGGGTCATCGACGCCGTATTACGACATATTCCCGACGCCGACATCACTACGGATGCGATGGTCGGTTTTCCCGGCGAAACAGAGGCGGACTTTTTGGATACGTTGTCGCTTTTCAACCGTGTCCGTTTTACAACCGCTTTTATGTTTATTTATTCGAAACGTGACAATACCGCTGCGGCGGCTATGGACGATTCGGTTTCGATAGAAGAAAAAAAGCAACGGCTAAAGACCCTGATTGATACGCAGACGGCAATCACAAAACAACGGTATCAGGCTTGCGTGGGAACATCCCTCTCCGTGCTTTTTACGGCGCGCCAGGAAGAGGGGGACAAAATGTGGATGGGTCAGGATAATGGGTGCAAACGGGTCCTGGTTTCTTGCAACGAGCCGCTGGCAGGAATGATTTTACCGATACGCGCTTTACGAAGTTCGGGCATGACGATCGTTGGTGAAAGGGAGTAGTTTTATGACTTTTTTAAAATGGGCAACCGTTTTCGTGGTGGCGTTTGCAATTGCATTTGTCATCATAGTCACCTTTTCCCAACCTCAATTCCGTCAGACTGCGGCAGCCGTCATTTTTACCTATCAAACAAGGCCGTTACCCATTTACCTCTATGTTGCGGGCGCGTTGGGACTGGGACTTGCCATAGGTTGTACCCTTGCCGCCTATTATTACGTTACGCTTAAAACCGCAATTTTCAAACGCGACAGACAAATAAAAAAGCTCGAGGAAGACCTGATTGTCGTGTCGAGTTCGCGCGAGCAACACCCAACATCACAAACAAATATACCCTCAGTATGATTCAATCGTTTCCCCATGCGTTTATAACGGGAACCCACGGCAAAAGTATCCTTGCATTTTCTTGCCTGTGCGTTTTCGTGTTTGGTATCCCCGTTTTTTCGACAACACCGACGCTGCGAGTTGATTCCCTCTTGGAAAGCGGTGACTATGCGGAAGCGCAGGCTGTTGCCGAAAAAGCGTTTACCCTTTCGCAAAGCGACCCGGCAACCATGATTTGCTATGCGAAAACAACCCCTGACGTTGCAAATGCGATTGAATTGTATAAAAAAGCGGCAGTCGATTCCGCTGCCCCGGATTCTTTGCGGGCCCAGGCATATTGCCGGCTCGCCTGTGCAATGTATATGAAAGGCAAATTCTCAAAAGCGGGCGCCTACGGCAAAAAAGCAATAGCACTGTCGTCGGTACCCGATTTCGTTGCAACGCAACTTCAAATAGCCATACGGGACACGAGCGACACCGCCGGCTTCCACGCCCTGCAATCGTATTCTCAGGACAGCGCTTCGCAGTACCGGTTGTTATCGCATTATTATCTTGGACTTTTTTATTTTGCAAGAAGCGATTTCGAACAGGCCCTTGCCCATTTCACCCAAGCCAGCAAATCGCCTGATTCGAGTTTTTTCACCTGCAGCGCCTATATCGGAGTTTACGCGTGCGCTACGGCATTGAAGCGGAATGAAGAAGCTGCAATGATACTTGCTCATGTAAAACGGGTATATCCGTTTTATTTGGAAAAATCCATGCTGCTGCAACCCAAAACTTTGGCAAAGTCTCCTATCGCATCGGCCAATTCCGCACTTTGGGCGGCCAAAGACTCAGTGCAAAACAAGCCGGTGAAAATAGGGGCAATAAGAAATTCGCCGAAGACCTTGTTCAGCTTGCAAGTCGGCGCATTCGGCTCCATAGAAAACGCCGGATCGCTGAAAAACGAACTTGCTAAACAATATTCGCCGGTTTCGATCATGGCCGCGATTGCCGAGGGAAAAAACATTTACCGGGTCCGCGTCGGCACTTTTAACTCCAAACAAAGCGCCCAAAGCTTTGCGGATTCAACTCTTGCTAAAAAAGGCCTCAAATTCAGAATTATTGAAGACCTGCCTGTAGATTAGCGGGTTTTTGCCAATGCCTAAAAGTATTTTTAGAATTCGTGGTAATCGGAAAATTCTACGCGGAGGATGATCGTGGACTTCGAAACAGTTATCGGCCTTGAAATTCATGCCCAACTATTAACAAATACAAAAATATTTTGTAACTGTTCATCGAAATTCGGGGCTGCGCCGAATTCGCACGGATGCCCGGTGTGCCTCGGCATGCCCGGATCGCTTCCTGTTCTTAATCGTAAAGTTGTCGAGATGGCGATACTCATGGGCCGCGCCGTGAATTGTAGGATAAATGAACGATCCATTTTCGCACGAAAGAATTATTTCTATCCCGACCTTCCCAAAGGATATCAAATTTCCCAATACGATATGCCCGTTTGTGAAAACGGCTTTATTGAAATCGAGGCGCATGGTATTCGGAAGAACATACGGATAAACAGGATACATCTGGAGGAAGATGCCGGGAAGCTGGTCCACGACCAGGATATCGATTCCCTTTTCGATGTGAACCGCTGCGGCACGCCGCTGATAGAAATCGTAACCGAACCCGACATGCGCAATCCGCAGGAAGCATACGCTTATCTGACCAGTATCAAACAAATCCTTGAATATCTTGGCATATGCGATTGCAATATGGAAGAAGGAAGCCTCCGTTGCGACGCCAATATTTCGCTGCGGCCCATGGGTGAAACAAAACTCGGGACGAAAACCGAACTTAAAAACATGAACACGTTTCGCGGGGTCGAAAAGGCATTGGAATACGAAGTTATCCGGCAAAAAGACGCGCTTATGCATGGTGAAAAAATCGTGCAGCAAACGTATTTATGGGACCCGAATAAAAACCAGACTGTTGCCATGCGGTCGAAAGAAGATGCGCATGATTACCGGTATTTTCCGGAACCGGATCTTCTTCCCCTTATTGTCGATAGCCAATGGGTTGAATCTATTGAAAAATCGATGCCCGAACTTCCGGCAAATAAGCGTAAGCGGTTTATCGATTCCTATGGAATTACCCCCTATATGGCGGAAGTGCTCACTCTTTCGCCGGCAACGGCGGAATATTTCGAGGAAGCTGTTGCGTTTTGCAAAGATTACAAGCTCGTGGCCAATTGGATCATGGGTGAAGTGCTTAGAGTCACCAAGGAAAACAAATCGGATGTTCGTACGATCAAAGTGACGCCCAAGCGCCTGGGAAACCTGTGCAAACTTATCGCGGAAAACACCATTTCGGCGTCTGCGGGGAAAAAAGTTTTTGACATAATAGAAAATCAGGACAAGGACCCGGATGTGATTGTTTCGCAGGAAGGGTTGACGCAGATTTCCGATACCGGCGAACTCGAGAAAATGGTCAGGGAAGTTTTGGCAAAAAGCCAGAAGGAAATCGAGCGGTTTAAGGCGGGCGAAACCAAGCTTGAAGGATTTTTTGTGGGCCAGGTCATGAAAATGACGAAAGGTAAAGGAAACCCGAAGGAAGTCAGCAAACTGGTCTCTTCGCTTTTGAAATGAACGCTCTCTTTCTCCTTTTTAATGGGGAGGAAATTATGGGCGGACTTGAAGCAATTTTTTAATCGGGAACAATTTAAATTATGATATCACGTCCTGCATTCGTCGCAATCATCCTTTTCATAATGAGTGTAATGTGCATACCAGGGTTTGGACAAACCGCGCCCGCGACGACTCCGTCGACAACCGCGACTCATTCGGATTCGGTACGGGCTATCGCAAAAACACCTGATTCTACGGTTTCAATTTCCACGACGGATAAAGAAAAAATTAAGATCATCAAGCGTAATGTTGATGCAAAACGCTATATTGCTTTGGCCGTCGGGATGATGATTTACCTGGCACTTATATTAACAACCGTACAAACATGGAATCCCGGGTGATTTTTTTCATCAAGAGCTTGACACTTTTTTTTAAATAAACTATCTTTAATCTTCAGTTTAAGCGAGAGTAGCTCAGACTGGTAGAGCTCCACCTTGCCAAGGTGGCCGTCGCGAGTTCAAATCTCGTCTCTCGCTCCAAAATTCAAAAGGAAGGTCGTCAAAAACCTTCCTTTTTTTCCATTCTTTCGGGGCGGTATAGCCAAGTGGTAAGGCAGCGGTCTGCAAAACCGTTATTCCCCAGTTCAAATCTGGGTGCCGCCTCCAATCTTTCTTCTACAGCTTTTTTGCATAGGAATCCAAAACTTCCGAAACAAACGTTTGGTATTTGATTCCTTTCTTATCCGCAAATCTTTTATACCGGGCAACGGTTTCTTTTTTAAGCTTCATTGTTACGGGTATGGTTTCCTGTTTTTTTAAACCATTTGCTATGCTTTCCGGAGACGGCAGAAAATCATCGGTGGCGACGGAATTTTTAAGTTCCTCTGCAATGTCGGACGGAGCATTGGTATAGCTCTTAATCTTGCTCATATATCTTTCTCCCTTCACGCCAGTATCCTGCGCCAATTATTCGAACTTTGCTTCCTCTAACTATAAACCTAACGGTTAATACTCGGCCTTCAACCATGCCAAGACAATAGTATCGCAATTCAACTACCGAATGTTTTTTATTTAAACGGATTTTTCGTTTAGGATCAAGAAATGCTTTTACCGCAACCTCAAATGAAATGCCGTGTTTTTTTACATTAAGGATATTTTTATCATGATCCCATTCAAAGTCCATGGAAACACCGTTATATTGATTGTACAATAAATACGATTATAAATAATATAATATTTATTATTATAAATAATAAACATCTTTTAAACAGCTTCTCACATTTGTCCGGCACAACTGAAGCATGTCAATATTGGATACCTTCGGAAATATCAGCTATTGGGAATACCGTAACATTTTGCGATCAAAGATTTAAACGGACTGCGCCATCATTTCTTTTCTTATACGAAGCAAGGTCCGAAACATCGGTTCTTTGAGGTTTTGTTCGTTGCGGAGTTTCATTGCTTTTTGCATAAGCTCGGGAGGCGGAGTGGAATTTGCGGCAAGAACGCAGTTATGCCTTTTTTGCGCGGCTTCGGAAAGGAGCGCGTCGATTTTTTGCCGTGAAACGCTTTTGGGTACGTAAAAAACCGGTTTTAAAATCGATGTGTCTTTTGGAAAGCATTCTTCGGCAACGGCAATATCATAAAGCTCGGTACCGGGGTAAACACGAAGACCTACCATCATATACACCATATCCTGTTCGTTCACGAATTCATCGATAAATGAGAATGTTTCCCGTATGGTTTCTTCGGTTTCGCCCGGCCCGCCGAAAATAAAAAACCACATCGTGGGAATATTGCATTGTCGTATATGCAGCGCCGTTACCTCAAGTTCTTTTTTTGTAAAGTTTTTCCGCAAATTCGAAAGCATGATGCCGGAAGCGGAATCCGGCGTGCAATCGATTTGCGTGAATCCGGCCGCGACCATGAGGTCGAACAGCTCCTTGCTCGCACCGCGCGGATTAATGCCCATGGTACGTAACCGGACTTTGATTTTCTTTTTTATGATTTCACGGCAAATTTGCTCGGCATGACCGGGCGGATCATTAAAAGTGGAATCAACAAATTCGAAAAGCACGTCGCCAAGCCTTCGGCATGTCGCCTCGATTTCATCGGCAATTTCTTTTGGGTCACGTCTCCGATACTTTGTACCTTCTATACAGGGATAGGTGCAATAGATGCATTGCTGACTGCACCCCCGTTTCGTTTGAACCGGATATGCGCCGCGTTGACGATACGGAGAAAAATCGATCCAAGCGTCGATTTCAGACTGAACCGGAAATTTTGTTGGTAAATCGCCCGGTAACGAAAGCGAAGATTCGACTTGATCGTCGACGTGGACAACGCCCGGAATGCCGCGGCCGCTCTTCCCGTTATCCAATGCGTCAAGAAGCCGGGGAAACGATGTTTCTCCCTCGCCCACGATGCCGTATTCAATACCGAACCGTTTCAGTATTTCCATAGGGAAAACGGAAAAACCGCTTCCGCCGACGATAAGGTTAACTTTAGTACAGTGACGGATCGGCGCAATGAAAGTTTCGAATATGCCGTCGATATAATACAACGGATTGTCCATAACAATATTGTCTATATTCCGGATGCCGATACCGATATAATCGGGCTGGAAATCGTTTATCGTATCCGGCAATTCCGTATGCGGACGCATGAGACCGTCGAATATCATTACGTCATATTCGGATTTAATTTCCTGGGCCAATAGACAAAGGCCGATGGGCGGAACCGGATACGGGGCTTTTTCGGTATTGGTATAAACAAGCAGGACTTTTTTCTTTTTCATGAATCCCATATTCGAGCGCATTGCAGGCTGCTCACTGAAGTGTACATCCGGTTGTAATCGCGGTCTTCGGAAAAAAAGGCATTCGGACTTTGCGGCGGGGTTCAATTCTCTTCTTGCAAGGCCTTGGGCTTTGCAAGGATTTCGCTCCAAATTACAAGCCGCTGCAATTCTTTGGCATCGTACTTACCCAGTAATGAACGTTCCTCTTCGACAACAGATGACGAAACCGCATAGATATTTTTCTCCGTAAGCGGGCTCGCAGAATCGTAGGCCGCATTTGCGTCCTTTTGAACGGCTGATATCGCGGCAGTGGCAACTGACACTGACACCGGATATTGCTTGGGCTCTTTACTATCGATCCTTTTATTCTTTGTTACAGTCTCTTCGGCGGGCCTGTTTTTTTGCGGTTCCGTGTATCCATGCGGTTTTTCACTGTTTGGTTCTTGTTCGCCCGGCACCGGTATTCCCAGTTCGCCGAAAATTTCGTCGAGTGTCCGCTTGAGTTGCGACGGCTCCTCTTTTTTTATTGGGTCGCGGCCGTCGTTTGTTGTCGTATGATCATTTGATTGTTCTTCGGGTGTTGCGGATTGAGGACCGGTTCCTCTGCGATTTGGCTCGGTTTCGGCCTGTTTTTGCTTTTGTTTTGCTTTTGCAAGCTGGGACAAAAACATGATAATGACAAATAGTATTACTACAAACGGCTGAACAAACGATCCTATATCTGCATGCATATAATACCCGTTTCAAAAAAGTCGGCAGTTGCAAGGTAACCGTTACCGTGCAACTGTGATTATCTGGTTATTTCTGTTCGCCTTTGGAACCTTCATGGGACGTACCGCCTATTGCCTCACGCATTCCGGTATCGGCCATGACGTTTTTCATTTTATAATAGTCCATGACGCCCAAATTACCTTTTATAAACGCCTCCGCCATGGCCTGCGGGATTTTCGCCTCGGCTTCCACGACTTTTGCACGCATTTCCTGTGTTTTGGCTTTCATTTCCTGCTCCGCCGCAATAGCCATTGCACGACGCTCTTCGGCTTTTGCCTGCGCTATTTTCTTGTCTGCCTCTGCCCGGTCCGTTTCCAGCACTGCGCCGATATTTTTGCCGACATCGACATCGGCGATATCGATTGACAAAATTTCGAAAGCAGTGCCGGCATCGAGCCCTTTTTCCAGCACTGTTTTGGAAATCATATCGGGTTTTTCAAGAACGAGTTTATGCGAATTCGCGGAACCGATGGTAGTCACGATGCCTTCGCCGACACGTGCCAAAATCGTTTCCTCTCCGGCACCGCCGACAAGACGGTCGATGTTTGCGCGCACCGTGACGCGGGAAATGGCGGTAAGCTGAATGCCGTCTTTGGCAACACCCGCGACTCGCGGTGTCTCTATGACTTTGGGGTTCACGCTCATTTGCACCGCTTCGAGCACATTTCGACCGGCAAGGTCTATGGCTGTCGCGCGCTTAAAATCCAGCGAAATGTTTGCCTTGTCGGCGGCGATGAGCGCCTTGACAACGCGCGTCACATTTCCGCCGGCAAGAAAATGCGCCTCCAGCAAATCCGTTGATATTTCAATGTCCGCCTTTTTTGCCATGATCTTTGCTTCGACAATGACCTTGGGCGGTACTTTCCGAAAGCGCATGAAAACGATATTCAACAGGCCCACGCGTGCGCCGGAAATAAGCGCCTGCACCCAAAGCGAAAGGGCCGAAGCAACGAAGAAAAACAGAATCAATGCGGCAATGGCAAGAACCACGACGAGAATCACGGTAGGATTGGCCATACGGTACGTCCTTTGACAAGGTGGAATATATCGAAAACAAGTTCTTTAAAAACGGATTTAGACGGCCCTTTTTTCGGCGCTGAGCGCATGATGAACGAATTTTTCGGTCCGCGCAAGTACAGAAACGTGAGCTGCCGCCTTTTTGCATCCGGCCTTGGAAATTTCGGCAACCGACATGCGCTTGACAAAACTTTCGACCCCCAGCGGCGATGCATAGCGCGCTGCTCCGCCCGTCGGAAGTACATGATTGGTGCCGATAAAATAATCGCCCATGGCAACGGGAGAATACGGGCCCAAAAATACCGCGCCTGCATTCTTGACGGAATCGAGGTCCTTGGCATAGGTCGCGGTAATGATTTCCAGATGTTCGGGACCGCATTCGTTGACAAAATCTATGCTCTGTTTCCGGTCTTTTGCAATGCAAATGCATAATGCGTCGAGCCGCAATTTCTTGAAAACATCCTTCACCGGCGAAGCCGCAACTTCAAGGGAAACGGCGTGCTGCAAACGTTTTGCGAATTCCATATCTTCGGTCACGCATATTGCGGTCTCGTCGCCGCTGCCGTGTTCGGCCTGGGCAAGCATATCGAGCGCCACCCATTGCGGATTGGCCGATGCGTCCGCAAGCACGATGACTTCGCTGGGCCCGGCAACCGAATCGATGTCCACAGTGCCGTACACCGCTTTTTTTGCCAATGCCACGTATAAATTTCCCGGCCCTACAATTTTATCGACTTTTTTCACGCTTGCCGTCCCGTACGCAAAGGCCGCGATCGCCTGCGGGCCGCCCATGCGGTATACTTCTTGTACGCCAAGCATTTCCAAAGCAAACGCGATTGCGGGATGAAGTTCGCCTCGGGGCGGCGTTGCAACCGCGATTTCGGCCACGCCCGCTATTTGCGCCGGAATAACATCCATGAGAACGGTAGACGGGTAAGCAGTGTATCCGCCCGGGACATACACGCCCACTCTTTGAAGAGGACGAATCAGTTGCGACAGCTTTCCTTCAGGAGTTTTAATGGTAAACGACTTGGACAGTTGCTTTTCATGAAAAGCCCGGATCCGTTTTGCCGCTTCTTTACAGGATGCGGTAAACGCCTTTTCCGCAAGCGCGGCCCTTTTCCCGATGTAATCCGACTTAAGACGAAGAGTATTCTTCGTCACGGTCGCACCGTCGAACTGTTTGGAGTATTTGAACAATGCTTTGTCGCCGTTGGTTTTGACGTCGCACAGGATATTGGCGACATTGCTTAGCGCCGATGCGTTTCTGTCGGATGCGGCAGTTCGTATCGACGACAACACTCTTTTCCCGTGAGCGCTTGACAAAGTAATTATCGGTATTTTAAAACCCATTCACCATGATCCTTTATTAATTGCGTTATTACGAGGTGGAATAGCGGTTGCCTCGTCCGACTGTCGAATTTCAAGGGTATTTAAAATATACTCCCCTTTATTTGCAAACGCAATGCAACAGCCGGCCGGAATGAACTGACAAATCTTATGCATTGCCGTTGCGGGACGGATTTTCTTCGATGTACCTGGTTGCCGAGGCCAGTAAGTCCTGTTTTTCCACAACCAGATCCACTATGCCCGCGTTTTTCGCTTCGTCTGCGAGCATGGACGATCCCGACAAAATAATCTTAAGGGCTTTTTCATGACCGATCAGTTTCGTCAACCTGACCGTGCCGCCGCAGCCGGGAATGAGCCCGAACGTGGTTTCGGGCAGGCCGAGGACGGCATTTTTTGTTGCGATACGATAATGGCAGGCCAACGCAAGCTCGAGACCGCTTCCCAAACAACAGCCGCTTATTGCCGCCACAACCGGAAACGGCATATCCGCAATGGCGGAGAAACTGCTGCTGTTGTCAAGCAATCCGTTGATGCCTTTTTGACGATCCATGTGGGCAAGCGCATCTTTTAACTCCATAAGATCGGCGCCGCACGAGAAATGACGCCCCATGCCGCAGACAACCATTCCCCGCACGTTGCGTGGGGATAATGCGGCAAAAACATCTTTTCGCATGCGAGCCAATTCCATGAAAAAAGAATTGCCCATGGCATTTTTGGGCGGGCTGGCTATCGTTACATACGCGATGGCGTTTTCAAGATGAAACGTGATGCAAGGCGACTTTTCACTCACCGTCGTCCCCTTGTATCGTGAGCACGGCGCAACCGAACGCATGGGTTTTTGTGTGGGACAGCGAAATACAAAAGTCTTTTTCTAAGGGCGCGAATTCCTTTGGCAAAGAAGCAATTTTCGGTGAAGCGGCGGTCCGATGGGTTAAAACTATGCTTTTTGCCCGGATGGTCGCCCCGAACATTTCGCGTATAACTTTTGCAATCGCCTTTTTGCAAGCGGCAAGCCCGGCAATACGTTGCGCAGGATAGTGGAAAACCGGTTTTTCTTTTTCAGAGGAAAAACAGGCGTTTCGCAACAACTCCAAGGCCTTCGGCGACTTGTTGATTTTTACAGATACGACACTTGTCGTGATAAACCGATCGCCGGAGCTTTTATTCATGGCCACCCTCTTTTGCCAAGTCGCAAAACAACCGCGTCTCTACAGCCAACGCCTCGTGCACCGGAAGATTCCTGCTTGCATGGACCGCATGCAAAACGCTGGAAACGACCTTTTTATGCTTGCCCGAAATCAGCCCGTTAACATAGTCCCTGACCTTGTTTTCTATGATGGCTCCTTCCACAATTTCGTGGACCAATCCTAATCGCATTGCCTTTACCGCATCGACCGTTTCGTTAAACGAAAATGTCTGCATGAGTTCGGGAGAATGCCGGAAATCCCGTTCAAAGCCATTGTATACTTGCGAGGAGCCCAACGAGAATTTCATGACCGCCTCGGGAGACGCAAACCGCAAATGGCAAGCAAGAAACAAATTCAGCGAAGCGCCGTACGCACAGGTATGCAGGATTCCCGCAACCGGCACGGGTGCAAAACGAATCGCATCGATGATTTCTCCGGCGAAGCGCGCATTCGATTCCGCCGGCAATGCTTTTTGGGGTCCGTTTTCCAAAATACCGCCGACTACCAATAAGCAACTTTTAACATCGGGCATTTCCAAAAGCGACCGCAGGTTGTTTGCATCGGCATGGAGCAACGGGCAAAGGTCAAAATTCCCTTCCCCGATCCGGAGGGTTATCGCGTTGTCCGGTAAAATCCCGTCTGTCATAAAGGCTGCCCGTCGGCGTGCAGTGATGGTTTGAAATAATATTTCCCCGTTTTTTTATATTCCGCATTGCAAACTTCGATTATCGTTTCCAAGCCGACATCGTCGATTGCATTCTGCAAGGTGCCTTCGGACGAAAACACATCGGAAAACGAGGAATCCAATTCCTGCCTGGGAATCTGTTTTTGTTCGATAAACGTCAAACAGGTATTTATAAACAGACACAACAAGCGGTTTTTAAATTCATTGTACTTGTCGTCGGGCAATAACGGTTGCGTCGAAGAATTGTGCACATAGGATTGGAATGCGGACAGTCCCTTTGACAATGGTTCAAACGCTGCGGATTCGACGGGATCCATCCGACGCCGATAGGATTCTACCGACGCCCCAACTATGTTGGGCCCGATTTTTTCAATCAAATCGATTTGGCCTAACGGTAACAATAACGACCGCGATGCGCTGTTTACGTCGCGCGTTGAAACAGTATCGAGCAATGCCGTAAGCACTTCGTTTTGAAGCGGTAATAAAAGCCGGTTCAGGGCAAAAGCATTTTTCTCGTTTTGAACAATGAAATCGACGTCGTTTTCTTTACAAAACAATAATGCGGCGTCCCGGCAAGCAGGTGCGATCGAATTGCCGATTACAAGCTCGGCAGTGGTGGTCATTTCCAATGGAAACATGGCATGAAAGCCGATGCACGCTTCGTGAATTTGCGAAGGCAGGATCGATGACGAAACCGAAAACAGCAATCCCTTATCGGCAATATGCCCTTCCAAGGAGGCGAAAACGTCCTTTTTGTCTTGCAAAACCTCTTTCGTGCATTCGATGACGACGTCGAATTTGTCTTTTTCCAATTCGTCGTAGAGGAGAAACGAGGCCGACAATTGCTTGACCATACCGCCCGAATACTTCATGAACATGCGTACCGATTTATCGATGCTTGCCTGTAAATCGATCAGCAATTGTTCCTGCCGTGAAATCCAAGTAATGCTGTTTCCTTTTTTCAGGAAATACATGCCCACGTCTTTGGCCATTTTACCGCTGCCTGCGATTGCGATGCGTTTGCTCACGACAAAGCGCTCCTGATAGTTTTTTTTATTGTTATATACGACATATCATTATCCATAAACCTGCCGTTTTGCAACAAAGAAATACCCGGACCGCATTCGTACATCGTTGTTATATGGTTCGAATACATGGTTTCCACGACCTTTTCCCAATGTATGGGTGTGGAAAGATTGGTCACGAGGAGCGATTTGCATTCATGTGCGGACCGGACCGGTATCTGATTTACCGAAGAAATTATCGGGACAATTGCATCGCTGCAAGGAACCGAACGCAAATAGGCGGCAAAATCCTTTGACGCCTGCGCCATATACACAGGATGATGATACGGCAAGCGCACCGGGAGCCGTTTTACGGAAAACGCATTTGCATTTTTAGCGATGTGAAAAAACATTTCAAGTTCGTGCGGCAATCCGCACAGTATGCTGCAGGTTTTGTTATTGGTATTGACAACAGTTAATGAGCCCACGGCATTATTTTCCAGCAGTGTCCGTATTTCTTCCGATGCACAACCGACAACCGCACCCATTGCGAACTCCGAGCTTGAACAGCTTTTTTGCATGATATCGAACGCTTGTGCGACAATTTGCAACCCGGTTTCATATAAAAAAACGCCGGTTGCCGAAAGCGCGGCATACACGCCGAGGCTGTACCCGCCGACACACGACGGCGTGATATGGCTGCGCAAATAAACCATGGCAGTTGCATGACTATAGGCAAAAGCGAAGAGCTGACTGTTTTTTTCGTCAAGGCGGGAAATTTCTTCGCGCTTCACGGCTTGGACAAAATCGAATCGGGCAAAATCGGAGGCAATGTCCAGATACGGTTTCATCAGGGTTTCATACTGCGAATAAAACGCTTTTTCATACCCGCACGGATCGACGCCGGCGCCGGGAAAAGCGAATGCGATTTTCGGTTGGGTGGTCATGCCGATATACAATATCCCGCCTGCATGAATTTGCTTACTTCTGTGACAAAACTGACGATCAAATCGCCGCTTTGCAATTTCTCATTCTTAATGATGCCGTCCAGACAGATAAAAACCATAGGCGGACCGACATATCCTAAGTCGGAGAGCCGGGAATACAGTGCCGACCGGTTGATGCCGGCCTTTTCACATTCGTCCATTATCGATTCGATGATATGCTTTGTCGGCATATTGACCTGAAAAAGCTTTATTTTTGCCAAGGGAATGTTTCCCGCCGAAACCATTCGCATGAGTCCGTTAAAAAACACCGACCCCTCTTTTTCCTGAAACACCTCGGTCGAAAGGGCATTGCGGAACGTCTGGCGCAAATGGTGACGCGCTTCCTCGTATTCCTGTTTCGGCGGCAGCCAATATGCCGGGCGTTCATTGAACATGAGCGACGGCTTTTTTCCGCCGATCGATTCGATGAACGTATGGGTCAAAGCATACCCTTTGGACAATGCGGGATCGCTCGAAAGCAAAACCGCACCGGCACCGTCGCACAAAAACCACCGGAGAAAAAGGGATTCCCTGTCCAATTTTTCCTGATTGTAATATTCGGCTACCAATTCCGACGACGACATGCTCGAGGAAATAACCAATGCGTTTTTGTAAACACCGTTTTTAACGAATTCGAACGCGCAATGCAAGGCCTTGTAAGCGGAAGTGCAATTCGCATGAATGGAAAGTTCGGCGCATCGTTCGATGCCCAGGGCCTCCTGTATTCGAACCGAGGCTGTGGGCATTTGGTCCTGATGGGCGGAACCGTAACTGATGAATTCGATGTCGGACGGAGCCATAGCCGCGTGAGCGCATGCGGCCATGGCTGCTTTCACCGACATGGTCACATTATCTTCGGTAAATTTTCTCGTGACCGGATCTATGGCATAATGCACATACGACACGTCTAAAAGTTCCCTCATGACTGCGGCGCGGGACTCGTACCATTTCCGTATGGACTGGGGCGCCTGGGAAAGGGGACCAAGAACCGAGTCGATGCGGTCGAACGGAATCGGATCTCCGGGAAGAAAAGATCCTGTTCCTGCGATATAAACGGGCCTACTCATATGCCGAAAATATGCATACGCCGTTGTGTCCGCCAAATGCAAAGGAATTGGACATGATATGTTTCATTGTTTTTTTTCTGCAGGTCAAGGGAACATAATCCAGATCGCATTCCGGATCGGCCTGGGAAAGGTTTATGGTCGCCGGAACGACGCCTTCGCACAAAGCCTTGACGCATAATACCGCCTCGACGCCGGCGGCGCCCGCCAGGCAATGCCCGGTTTGCGGCTTGGTCGAGGAAACGGGTATGCGGAAGGCCGCGTCGCCGAAAACCGATTTGATCGCCTGGGTTTCATACAGGTCGTTGTAGGGCGTGGACGTTCCATGCGCATTGATGTAATCGATATCGCCCGGTATTAATTGCGCATTTGCCAAAGCCCGCTCCATAGCCTGCGCCATGCCGATGCCGCCGGGCTGGGGAGACAATATATTGTACGCTTCGCTTGTCAAAGCCGGTCTTTGCAGCCTCGCATAGATGTGCGCGTCGCGTTTTGCGGCATGTCCGGACGATTCGACGATAAGCATGCCGCCGCCCTCGCCCATGACAAATCCGTTCCGCCGCGCATCGAACGGCCGACAAGCGTTGACAAAGTCCTTTTCTTCGGACAATGCCATGAGACTGCAGAATCCCTGAACATCGGGGAAATTTATGGAAGAATCGGCCGAGCCGGCAATGACGATATCGCATTGGCCGTAGGCAACGAGGTCGTAGGCGCAACTGAGCGCATATGCGCCAGACGAACATGCCGTACTGACGACGTACGACGGTCCTTGACATTTATGACGCAGGCTTATCCATGAGGCCGACGCGTTTGCCATATTGCGTAAAATCCGCAGCTCGTCTTTTTCCCCGACAAAGCCGTATCCGGTTCCGGTTGCCCCTGAAACAACGCCGATGCGGGATGCATTACAAGCGGCAAAATCCAGCTGCGCGTCGGAGACCGCCATGTCCGCCGCCGCGACGGCGATCATGGTCGCTCTGGTCATTTGCGAACGGCTTCTCGGTTTTATATGAGTAGTAAACAAGTCCTGCGCGCCGTCGGCCAATTCGACGCCGAAGAAATTGGGCAAATCGAGCGGGTCGAAAAGGGAAAATCTTTTGACCGGGTTTGTTCCGGATACAAGCGCTTTCCACGAAGATGCGACATCTAGCCCCAGACCGCTCACGCAGCCAAGACCGGTAATTACCACTTGTTCAGGCATAAATCGTTTTCATTCCCCCTGTAATGCATGCGTCAATTTATCGACGTATTTGTCGGGCGCCGCAATCATAACCTTGGTGACGGGATCCACGAAACATAATCCGGTCGTTGCCCGGGCAATAAGGTCTTTGTCACGAAAAATTTTATACCCCAGCACGAGCCTGAAGCTGTCGAAGGATTTGATATGCACCCCAATTGAAAGCTCGTCCTGAAAAAACGCGGGTTTTTTAAATTGGGTTTCCAGGTGATATAAAACCAGAACCATATCGGGTGCGGCAAGGTCGAACCCCGTGTTTGAAAAAAAACGTACGCGCGCTCGCTCGAGATATGCGATAAGTTTCGTATGATGCGCAATGCGATACGAATCCACGTCCTCAAATTCTACCGTTACCTGCATTGAGAAATTAGGCTTTAAATTCATGAGCAGATAAAATACACAACGTCTTAAGATTAAATCCAGCACCATTCTAAAAAGCATATTTAAGGGTTGGAAAGCCGAATTCGGAAAAAAACTTGTTTTTACGATTGTTTAAAAAATCGTATAAGTATAGTGTAAAAAAAGTATTTTAAAAACCTTATTTATTATCTTTAATTATAGGAGCAACGCCGTCGATGGCAGAAATCGATCAAAAAATCAATGATGACATTAAGGGCCTCGTCTATGAATTTTTTGCAGAGGAATGCGATACAGATATTGCAAAACTCGTTGATTCAACCAACATTATAGAGGAACTTGAAGGCGATTCGCTCATGCTTTTATCGCTTTTGGAAATTGTTCGAAAAAAATACAATTTAAAAATAGAGCTTAAAACTCTTGGCAAACACCTGATGAAAAAGCCGGCAACGACAATCGGAGACGTTGTAACTCTCACCTTAAAAATTGTAAAACACGGTGACAACATCGTTAACCTGGACATGTAGTTCCTGCGTCCGATGCGTTGGATGCGGAATCGATTCGGAGCATATCGACAGGTTTGTTCAATGGGAAAACGCGCCTTTGGATTTTTTTCCCTTTGTTTTCACGAAAAAAGAAAAATCCCATTGTAAGACCCTTGTACACCCGGCAATCGGGCTTTGCGCTTCGTTTTGCACAAAAGAAGCTTTGCAAAAAGTTTTACCTGAGCCCTATAATTTTACCGACTGCGAATTCTTCTATTCGGACGACCCTCAAAAATGCAAATTCAGCATTTCTCGTCAACTCGCGTCCTGCTTTCCGGATATTTCTTATACGGTAAAAATTCTTTCAGGCGCTTTTTTAGAAAAGAAAGCCAAGCATACGCGAAAAATGAGCAACAGGACCTCGCAACCGCTTTGGACAAAAAACCATATGACTGCAATAGTCCATGCGTTTAAGGCCGTATGAATATTCTTCTTATTAATCCTCCGCGATCGCCGTTTAATGCAATTCGGACTTTTGCGCCCGAAGCGGCAAAACGTTTTATCCATAAAAAACTGATAGGTCCGCCGCTTGGTCTTTTAACCGTTGCCGCTGCAGTGAGACATCACGATGTTACTGTTCTGGACATGAAAGCCGAATATGATTGCAATGAAAACGCGCCGGATATGGCGGAACTGGCCATTGAGTATTGTAAGAAAACATCGCCGGCAATAGTCGGCATCACGGTCATTGCATCGGAATTCGATTCAAGCATTGCAATTTTAAAAGCAGTCAAGCAATACGACAAAAACATTTTGACCGTGGCCGGCGGATTGCACCCGACATTGTGTCCAACGGATTTTGCCGGATCTGCCGCGGACATTATTTGTATTGGTCAAGCATCGCATACGTTTGCGGACATCGCGCTGGCCCTTGAAACCAAAAAGAACATGTCTACACTGTCCGGCTGTATGCTCAATACGAAATCGGGACTGATTCCGACAACCGGAAAACCCGTGCTGAGGAATTACGCAACAAAGGACTTTCTCATGCCGGACCGATCTCTTATCCGGCAATGGCTCCCGGCATATCTGGCACCGGGCGGAAGCGGTCAAAAAGCCACGTATTTATTTACATCGCTCGGATGCCCGTTCAAATGTTCCTTTTGCTCGATTTGGCCGCAATGGGACGGAGGATTTTTCCTGCGCGACATCGAAAGCATCATTTCCGAATTGCGCACCCTTACCGATTACGGCGTGGTACGGTTTGCCGATGCAAATTCGGTGATTGACGCGGATTATGCGAGACGCCTTTTCGACCGTATAAACCAGGAAGGGCTCAATAAGTTTTTCATCATGGACATCCGTTGCGATACGGCCGCAAATAACCCGGACCTTATTGCGCATATGGCAAAGGCCGGGCTCAAGGTAGTAATTTGCGGGTTCGAATCGTTCAGGCAAAATGAGCTTGCAGCATTCAACAAGCAGCTTGATGCGGCAAATATAAAAAAGGCTATTTCCATTTTCCACGAAAACGGAATCATGATACGCGGAAATTACGTCGTATCGCCCGATTACGACGATTCCGACTTCGACGCATTGGCCGAGTTTGCCAATGCGGAAAAAGTCACCTATGCGGGGTACACGGTTTTAACTCCCATGCCCGGAACATCCCTGTATTCGGAAATGAAAGACCAAATCATAGACCATGATTTACGAAAGTATAATTTTTTCAACTGCGTGCTGAAAACAAAACTTCCCCTGCAAACGTTCCACGAAAAAGTCGGGGCCTTGTGGCTGGTAAAAAAAGGCTCAGAAATCATTTAAGTCGATTTTGAACAAATAAAATCCGTTCCTTTTAGCAATACATTGCTTTTTTAGAATCTGCGGAAACGCCCCGGCGTTGGCGGCCGTATCGAGCTTATCGTTTGCAAATATATAGCGAATGTTTTTTTCCATAAAATCCTTTTTCATTTCTTGAACCGACGCATAGTTCCGGTACGCCGCGATATACGGGACATCCAGGTAATAATTCGAGAAATTGTAAATCGGCATGACCGTTGCTTTATCCGAAAGGGAATTGATCGACAAAATTACCGGATATTCGGGCAATACGGAGGATAGGTACGCGTCACGCGGCATATTTGTAAAAAGAGCTTTCCATTCCCGGTTATACCGTTTGACAAAAAGTGTTGCGCCGAGAAACACCATTACGACGACCATTATCTGCAGCATCCTTTTTATTTTTGGCAATTCGGACAAACGGGATATTGTCCAGCTGATCAGCACCGAAGCTACGGCAAGAATGAAACCGCAGTACCGTATGCTGGAACCCGATTGTAAAACAGCCATTTCCATTCCAAGGATGCAGACAAAATATGACGCTGCACAGTAAAACAACACCATAACTTTTTGAGGGATTTTTATAAAACATGCAAATGGAAGCACGACAAGAAGCAAGGGGCCAAAAGTATCGGCCCTATGATGACGCAAAAACAAAGTAAATGACCAAAAGCAACTTACAAGTCGGCCCACACTATTGATTAAAAGAAACATGATGCCGGTATGCGTTTCGATTCCGAGGGGGCTATTAAATTCATTGTCAATAAGAGCATGTGAACTCATGGAAAGTATGGTGGATTTAAATAAATAGCTTTTGCAGTACCACGGCAATCCGCAACAAATCGCAATAAGAACGACGACGGCAAACCCCTGTAGTAATTTTTTTTTGTTGAAACACTGCCGCCAAGCCACAACGCCCTGAACCGCTAATACGGCCAGCACAAATACCCCGAAAATTTTGGTTTGCATTGCCATACCGGCAAACAAGCCCGCGCATACTGCGTTGCGCCGTTGATCGGTTTCGATGAAACGGTCCATGCAAAAAACCGCCAGGAGCGTCCATAATGCCTGGGCGGTATCCACGTTCCAATCGGGCATATTGGTTATTGTATTTGTAAAAGTTAAGAATATCAACAGCGAGGGAATCACGATGCGCGTTGTACCGCAATAGTTCTTACACATCACCGCAATCGCGCCGAATAGTACGAAACTGATGCCTACGGACATTGTTTTACAAATAATATCGTTTCCCCAGGCAAGACCGATCATGGAAACCATTTCGGTAAGCATGGGAAAATCGGCCTGCGGATTGAAAAACACGTTGAAAAATCCGCCGTGGGACAACCATAATTTCACTACGGCTAAATGATACATCAAGCTGTCGAAATCCGTGGGCGGAAGCACTGCGAGCGCCAAATAGCCCGAAATAAGAGAAATAAAGCATATCGCAACAACGGGGTGACTCGCGCGCAGTGTTTTGAGAACCGATTTGCCTATTCCGAGAATTTCCTTTTGTTTGCCCCAGCAATAGGGCAAAAAGAGTATACACAGGGCGATGCTGGCGATCCGGATCGCGATAGGCGTGGCAACATGCAAAAAGTTTGCAGCCGTCATCGCATTGCCGATCAGGCAAAAACCGATGCCGATGCTCATGCAAAGCCGCAATAGCGGGTCATTGCATCGGATCGAGGCTTTCTCCAGGATAAATGATCCGATGCCGAAAAGGAGCAGAAAAAAAGCAGCGGTAAATCCGAGGCTTAAAAAACTCTGTAAAGCCATTGCTGCATCCATTTGATATAGGTTCCATATGGAAACCATTTGGCGATAAAAAGCAAAACCGATAAAACAAATATGATGACCGCATGAACGGTAAACAGGCAAATCAATGTTTCGGACTGTTTTTTTATCATAATGGTATTCGTGACCCTTGATATGCAGAGGATATTATTTTACCATTAGGTAGGAATATCTGCAATTTCATAGTCTTATATTCCGGCCTATTCATGCAAACCTGTTTTACCAAAGAAATGAACGTATCATTGAAAAATATATTGCCGGTGTTTTGTCTGCTTATCGCCGTCTTTGTCACCGAAGGGTTTTCGCAGGCGGTATTCGACGTCATCTCACTTGACGGAGGAGCAAAGGTCCAGCGTGTGCAGAAACGGGACTGGGAAAAGCTTGCCGTTGGATCCCAGATAAACGACAACGACATCATAGAAACGTATTTCCAGGCAAAAATCGTTTTGCAATTCGGGCAGGGAAATGTCGCCATCCTCGGGTCCAACTCCAAAGCGCTTGTCAATATACGAGAAGTAAAGAGCGACACCGGCGGCGCAATTCACGATGTCAATTTGACCCTTTTTTCGGGCGGCTGCTTTGTCAAGGCGATATCAAAAAGCCATATCAGCGTGTACACGTCCACAGCGGTCGGCGAAACGGACAACGGCGCGTTTTCGACCGTTGTCGAATCGAAAACCGGTGAAACCGGATTCCAGACACTTGGCGGAAATGTGAAAACCAGGAATATTGCGCAAAAAGAGGGTATACGGCTTTCTTCCGGCCAAACCACAATGATTTTCCCCGGCAAAGAACCGACCGCGCCGCTGTATATCACGGTGCGCCATGTATCGGTTCTAAAACACTTTTTTGGCGACGACTATATCGAAACCGAATTGGGAGTCGCGGGAATTAAACCCACCGAAGACAAAGGGACCGGCCAAACCTCGCTTTCCCAAGCAATGATGGCCCAACAATACGGCAAAAACGCGGATCAGGGCATGTACAAGATCCCGTTCAGCCTTAACAAAATATACGGGGCAATACTTACCGAAAGGGAAAAAGTCACCTCGCAATTTTCCCTGTATCGCAAGCCCGATTTGTACAAAGAAGGCCCGCTTATGTTGGAGGAAAACAACACGCTTTCAATGGCCATAGGCTCCGCATTTCCTTGTTTTACCGTTACAGGATCATATTCGACCCCCCAGTTCAGCGCAGGAATTCGTTTTCCGCTCCAAGCAAACTACACGGGACAATTGTCATTGTATAATTTTTCTTCCACCGAAGGCATTTTTGACCTTGTCGACCATATCAGCATCGGCCCTTTCGGCGACTCGACATTCGTCAAACTCGGTTGCCTCGACCATTTTTCCCTTGGCGACGGTCTTGTCGTGGATGATTTTAACGCAAAAAACCAGTATTCCCTTTTTCATCCACTCGGTTTGCAAGCGCAATTGCAGACCGGAGACATTTTGGGACATGTATTTATCGCAGACCTGTCGTCGTTTTCCATCGGCGGGCTACAGGTGCAGTACGAACCGGCAATATACCATTTCGGCGCAGGATTTTATTATGACGCCTCGCAATATCAAAAGCCTTCGGATAAGTCCGTGTACCGTTTCGATACGCTCTTAGTTGCGGATTCATTGACACGCGTCCTCGATTCGGCAATGAATGCCTTTATATATCAAGTCGACATCGGGGTCGACTTGATCAACGAATACGATTTTTACGCTCTAACGAGCGTGGAATTTGCACAAAAAATTTCAGGACTTGCCATGGACGGATTTGTTCTCCGCGTGCCGGACGTTTCTTTTAATTGGACCGGGATGTTCCTGAAACTGGGGCTTCTTTTGGAAAGCGGCAGGCTCATACAAGGGCAATTCCATTCTTTTTACATGTCGAACAGGGCCCGTGTCATTATGCCCGGCGGACGACAGGATACATTGTTTACGCAAAACACGATACTCTCAAAAAGCAAATTCGACGGACGAATCGAATGCGGATTCGGCGTCAATTGGCCAAAAGGATCTGAAATCAAAATCAATTTCTCTCCGACTATTTTTAACCGCCACCCGCTTGTGACCGACCCGTCCGCAAATATGTCGGGCATTGATTTCCAATTATCCTTTACCGTAAGCGACAGTTTTTACAAGGCCATCAAATACGGTTCGATTTATTTCGGTCAAAGCAGAACCGACCTTTATCCCTCTTATTCGCCTATGCCATCGTGGGGGTTTTTAGCCGGGCTCGACCTGATCACGAAACCGCTTTTCTTCAATATAGGGCTATCGGCAAATATGGAATTCTATTTCCTTGATTTGAGTACCCGCACCGTCAACTATAACAACAAAGTCGATTCCGGAGTCGACAACGTATTTGAAATCTCCTTAGGCCTGTGGCGAGGGTTTTAATGACCATTTTATCGTTCGAATACCAAAATTTAATCGCTTCCGCGCTTAAGGAAGACCTGGGCAACGACGGCGATATTACGACCAAAGCTTTGTTTGACGCCGATGCAAAGGCCTCGGCAATCATTAAAAGTAAACAACACGGAATATTATCGGGCGCCCACCTTATCGCGCCGATTTTTTCCTCACTCGACCCCGCTATGCATATTGCCCTGGCGCTTGAAAACGGCACTTCACTCGGTTTGCAAAGCAAAATTTGCACGCTCACGGGAAATGTGCACGCGATTTTAGCAGGCGAACGGCTTGCCCTGAACTTTCTTCAGCATCTCAGCGGTGTCGCAACCGCGACCAATACCCTCATGCGACGGATTGCCCACACCAAGGCAAAACTTCTTGACACAAGAAAAACCACGCCGCTTTTGAGGAAACTCGAAAAAGAGGCTGTCGTTCATGGCGGCGGCGTCAATCACCGGTTCGGCCTGTTCGACATGATCCTCATCAAAGACACCCATGTCAAAGCCGCAGGCGGCCCTGCGCAGGCGGCAAAACGCGCTTTATCGTATGTCCAGTCGACCGGTTCGCGAGTCGCAATCGAAGTCGAAATCCAATCGGTGGAGGAGTTTTCCCAGGTCATCGGGCTGCCCATACAGCGCATCATGCTCGACAACATGTCGGTTTCCGATATGAAGACCTGCGTTGACATTAAAGCCCAAAAAAAACCGCACGTGGAGCTCGAAGCGAGCGGAAACGTGAGCGCCGAAACCATTGTTTCAATAGCCGAGACAGGAGTGGATTTCATTTCCGTCGGCGCGATCACACATAGCGTAAAGGCCTTGGATATTCATTTGGTTATTGAGTGATTCTTATTTCCATAATGCGATTTCCCCCGAAACCGATTATCATTATTCAATCGTCGAATTTATTATTTCCCGCTTCGTGTCGCTGTGCATGGAAATCCCCGGCAGTTCATACCACGAACCGCCGATATTGTTTCGCGACGTCGAATTCTCCACATGCACTATCCCCGTATGGTCGTTTGTGACAAAGAATATTGCGGCCCCATAGGCATTAACCTGATTATATTCGATTAAACTTCCGAATATCGACAGGGTCATGAAATTGCCGTCATTGTAAATTGCGCCGCCGCTGCCGCCGACAGTTCCGGCATCCGCGGGATTTCCGCCGTTGCCAATTGCTTTATTATAGGAAAACAGGGAGTTGAAGATGCTCCAAGAAACGCCGATGCTGCTGATGGCTCCCCCGTTTGCGCCGCTGTTACCCAACCCCTGCACCCCGCCGAAGGTTGAGTTTACAATATACACGGGAAGGTTTTGATACTGATCGAAAACGCGTATCGCACCGCCGCCGACATCGGGGCCGGCCTCAGCGCACCAGTTATTGAAAAATCGGCAGTTGACAACTTTGAACCTTCCTCCGCGTACCCATATCGCACCGCCGCCGTCGAACTC
>JBBIGR010000022.1:0-70354 GCA_037447435.1 Fibrobacteria bacterium | reverse complement strand
TAAAATGGATGTCTAATTTTGGAGATTCCGGGTCGTATCAAATTGTTTTAATAGCGACCGATAAAAAAGCCACAACGCAAAAAACAGTGAATATCCTTGTTGAAAGGACTTTGACGCCCATTAAACAATTTGCTCTTACTGTTTCAGCGACAAATGGAACAGTTACTATTTCGCCGAAAGATACCCTATATGATTCTGGAACAGTCGTAACATTAACTCCCACGGCTGCCGGCGGTTACACATTTACAAGCTGGAGCGGTGATTTGTCGGGAAATTCGAATCCCGGTTCAGTAAAAATGACGGGAGTGAAAAATGTATCAGCAAATTTCACTATAAACGCTCCTGCATCACCAACGTTATCAACCCCAACAAATAATCAATCCGGCGTACAACTCAATGCCACATTGATTTGGACCAGTATAGCAAGTGCAACCATTTATTACATCCAGATTTCATCGATTTCGGATTTTTCAACCAGTGTATTTACCAATGACTCTACAATTGCTCCAACAATTCAAAAGTCAATTACTTTGCCAGCCAATAATACTCAATATTATTGGCGCGTAAAGGCAAAAAATGATGGCGGCGCAAGCCCCTGGTCAAATATTGGTACCTTTACCACTATCGTTGCGCCGCCGATTATAACGGTTCAACCGCAATCACAATCTGCTAATAAGGGTGCTAGTGTTACATTAAATGTAACGGCCACACCCTCTTCCGGTCTTAGTTATACTTGGTATCAAAAAGGAAATTCAGCAATTAAATCAAATGGACCGACATGCTCATTAACCAGTCTTGCATATTCTGATTCCGGCAAATATTATGTCGTAATTTCCAATGCTGCCGGAACAACGACCTCGGATACCACCAGCAAAGTTACCGTAATCGATAATGTAAAACCTTCTATGATTTTAATTGGTGCAAGTGACACTACGATTCTATTAGGATCAACATGGACTGACCCAAAATGTACTGCTTCCGACGATAAAGACGGGGATATTTCTGCAAACATAACGGCAACAACATCCCCAACTTTTAATAATAATGCAACCGGCTCTTATACGTTTACCTATTCGGTCAAGGATGCCGCAAATAATGTGGTGGCTTCGGCACCAACGAGGATTGTCCGAGTTGAAGGATGGGAATCTGCGGCACCAGATGATATTGGGGCAAATTATTCAGCAATAATGACAAGTAATAACGATTTATATATGGCCTGTTCAGACGTTGCAGGTAATCTAGTTGTCAAAAAACTAGGATCATCGGGATGGGCACAAGTTGGATCTGCGATTTATACCAGTGCTTCTAGTTATAAAATGAGAATCGGCGCAAATGGATTAGATGTTTACATCGCTTTTAATGTAGGTTCGCCTGGTTCTTTTGGAATTAAAAAGCTTTCAGGAAGCGACTGGGTAGATGTGGCCTTACCATCCTGCACTGAAGTTACAAGTTCTACCATCGTAGGAACATATATGGATTATCAAGTTACCACAGACGGAGTGCCAATAGCAATTTACACACCTAAATTTTCATCTATGCAATCATACAAAATAAATGCCAGCGGGTGCAGTGAGCCAGCTTATTCAGGTGATAATATTGTTGGAAGTTATGGGCATCCCTTTCTTGTTTTAAATTCCCAAAACACACCGTTTTGCGCTGATGATATTGTAGTAAAAAAATATAATAGCTCATTAGCTACATGGACTACAAGCGGTGCAGCAGGTATAATTTCTGATGCTACTGCAACTATTAAATTGGAAATCGATGAAACTGGTTACACCTATCTTCTTGGCAGTAGCGCTTCTGGTTGGCAAATTTGGCAGGGAAACAATAGTATAGGTATTATTAATTCTAATATTGCAAATTCAGTAGATATGACCTATTCAAAAAACACCCATAATCTTTATGCTGGATACATTGACGGGACATCCGGTACTTGCAATTTAAAAGAATATGTGATCGGTTCAAGTTCCTGGCACAATTTTCCAGTGCGTGCTAACGGCTTTGTACCAGTCGCAAGCAACGCAACAAATGGACTATCTATTTTCATAGGCAACAAACTTTATTATGCCATATATTTAAAAAACAGCTCAATTAAAGCAACGCTTAAATATAAAGTTCAAAACTAATGATGGGATAGGATATTGACGGCAGTCATGATTTCGAATCCAAAACTTTTTTTCAATATTCTAAAGCGTGAACAAATTAAAAGAGACGCAGCGATGTGCGTCTCTACAAATAAAGAAGCAAAACTCTTACAATCTTTTAATCTGTTAAACCGAATCCGTACGCATAACGTCCAACCTTTGTGTCGCCAGAATTAATAGGTTCTTGTGCGCTATTCATTGGCCAAGTCACGGGCAACTTTCCGGTAAACTTGTAATCGCCGAACAATACGTCGGAAATACCGTTTCCTTCTGTGCCTGGCAGCCCGGCCCATACAAATGCATCGCAATTATCAATAACAGAAGATATGTCTAGCACTCTTCCAGCAATGAGGACAACAACAACCTTCTTCCCAGCCGCATGTGCTGCCGCAATTTGGGTAATAACTGAACTATTGCTTCCGCTTGAATTCTTTCCTGTAAGAGAAAGATCAGGAAAATCGGTTTCAGCGTATGGAGTTTCGCTCAGGAATGCAATAACATAATTTGAATTAGTATACCCTTGATTATAAGTAACATTGCCGGTACATGTGGCCGCAACACCTTGTCTTACCGTTGTACCGGTAACGCCGTTATAGGCACCAGCTTGCCCTTGCCAAGTAACCGCCCACCCTCCTACCTGCAAGCCAATATTATCCCCAGCATCGCCGATGATCGCAACATTTGAACTTTTAGGAATTGGAATGGCGCTATTAATATTTTTCAAAAGAACCTGTGAAGCTCGCACACAGGCACGGGCAACAGCTCTGTGATCAGCACAACCGACTAGCGATGTAAGCCGACGGTCAGTTATGTATTGTGAAGGACTGAAAAGATTCATCCAGCATTTTACGCGAAGAACTCGTTTAACGGCATCGTTCACTTGTCCTTGCAAAATCCCGCCGAATTTCGGTGCATTATATACGTTTGTAAAATTTTGATAATAAATCTCACCGCCGGGACCAGTCGTATTTGGGTTAGTCGAAATAATTCCAACTCCGGTTCCAGGTGCCATCGGAACATCAACCCCAGCCCAGACGCTTGAATCCAAAGGCCATGCTGCCTCATAATCTCCAACTAAAAATCCTTTAAATCCAGGATTTCCATTTGCAGTCGATTTGAGCCAATCCGTCAACAATGCACGATTACGATGCATCCTTCTACCATCGCACCACGCGGAAAATGACGGCATGATCGTTGCTACACCAGCTTGTACCGCTGAAGCATAACCAGGAAGGTTGATTGCCCTTGCTGTTGCATCGGGACCTTCAGTCGTACCCGTGTTTGTACCGTTAAGAGTGTTGCCATCACCGGCAAAATGTTTGGCGCAGCCAGCATATGCTTGGGGTAAAGAAAGATCCGTGGTTTGAATACCAAGCACGGCATGCCTTGCCATAATTTGAGTACGTTCAGGAGTTTCGCAGAAGCCCTCATAAGCACGGCCCCAACGATCATCACGAATGACAGCGATACAAGGTCCAAAACCCCAATTACATCCTGATCCGCGTACTTCCAATGCGGTTACACGGAAAGCTTTTTGAATGAGCAGAGTGTCTTGAATCGCACCCAAAGCTAAATTGTGTGGAAAAAATGTTGCACCTGGTACAGCACTAGCGCCATGGACCATATCATAACCGCATAAAACCGGGATTTTTCGAGGGGTATTGTTTATCATTGCATTTTGAACACCATCAACGTAATCAGCATTATATGCTGCATCTTTACCATCTAAACACCCACCACCACCAAAGATATTTCCAATTCTATTGCTTGCTGCACTCGACGCATTCACTCCCGTACCGCCTGCGTTGGGCGGCATGGCAAGTTGACCGAGCTTTTCGGGCAATGTCATGAGATTAAAAATAGAGTCTACTTGCGCATCGATATTGATTGCGGTAAGCGCGATCGGCGTCGTGATATTGTCCGTATAAGAAGTGATCGGGACGATGACGGACTTATACCCTGTTTTACCGACGCGAATGGAATCCACCGAAGCGAGTTTCTTGGCCAGCACCATTTCGGAACTCGACGACGAAAGGGAATAATCGGACGACGTACGCAGATTGTTTCCCGTATTGACGAGTTTTTGATACGATACCTTGCCATTGGCGGTTATCTTGACAAAATACATGGCTTTGGACAGTTTTGCGCAAACCGGTTCCAGGGAGTATGTTCCTTTGGCCAGGCTCGGATTGACCACGGTGCTGATTTTCTTTCCGGCCATGTCGAATATATCGACCGTAACCAGACCCGAAGCGGACATCGACAAGCGTGCGGTTTGTTCCGCGCGGGGAATGCTTCCGCTCACGACGGTTCCGAAAGATCCGTCGGCGCGGGAAAAATCCCACGACAAACGTTTATTGACATTTAAAAACGTGACGGTCGCACCGCTCAGCGCCTGGCCCGAGGAATTTACAACCTTTCCGCTGACCGTGAAATCGCCGCTTTGCCCAAAAGCCGTTGCAGAAAACAGAAATGCAGCCAACGCGACTGCAATCTTTTTGCAATTTCTCATAACCATTTGCCCCCTATTAAAACGAATTGAAATTTATTGGTATAACTCTGCTTAAACAATCCGGTTGCCGCGCAACGGATTAGACTGAGAAATCTTACTATGGTTACTATTAAAAAAAAAGAATTTTTATTATAAAATTTCCCCGGTTTTATACTAATATAAGCTTCTAAATCGGTAGATGTGATAAAATTTTCTTGCTGTCATGATAAAAATATGTTTTTTCAATGTAAGATATTACTATTTAACGACTTTTATTGTTTTAATTAATTTGATATCATATTTAATTTTAAATAAAATTCATGCAAAACCGCGAATAATTTTGGACTTAAAATTCTTTAGTTAAGTCACAACTATTTGCTTTAAAATGCTAATAAATTAAGAGCTTTGCGGGGTTATTATAATGAATAATGATTAATAAGGTGGATTAATAAAGGTTTACGGCTTATGAATTATTTCTTTTAAATCCGCATCGAGCAAATCCCATAGATGCGGGTGACTTTCCACTTTTAAAAATAGTTAAGGAAAAAAGGAAAAAGCGGTGAATTCAAATCCGGGTTTACACACCGGTATGACCAAAGCCGCCATGACCGCGTGTTGTTTTGGAAAGTTCCGTATTTTCGACAAAGTCAATATCATGCGCTACTTCGGCCACCACGAGCTGGGCAATACGGTCGCCCCGTTTAATGATGAAATCGGAGGATCCGTGATTGATAAGAATGATTTTTATCTCGCCGCGATAATCGGCATCTATGGTTCCCGGCGAATTGAGCACGGCAACGCCGCTTTTGATCGCAAGCCCGCTTCGCGACCGCACCTGAACTTCATAGCCGATCGGGATTTCGAAACTGAACCCCGTCGGGATGAGCGCGCGGCTTGACGGTTGTAAAACCACGTCCCCATCGACTGCGGCGGCAATATCGGCGCCGCTTGAGCCTTTTGTCATCCGTTGCGGCAGGGGCAACCCTTCGCCGTGAGGAAGCCGAAGTACATTGATTTTAGGTGGTGCTTTTTTGGGCATTAATTCAAGCCTTTCGATTTCATGATTTTTTGCTCTGAACTACTTCAAACCCGTCGTTTACAATCACTTTTTTAAATTCCTCAGACAGAGCATTCCAATCCAACACATCTACTCTGAAAGGAATATCCGAGTCCTGAAAAGCCTCTTGTATTTCGGAAATAAGCGTTGATGAAAGTTTTGCGTCGCCCACTATGGCGATGTCAAGGTCGGAATACTTTTTTGCCGTATGAGCAAATCGCGAACCAAAAACACGAACTTCGCAATCCGAAACAAATTGATGCAGAATACCGATAACGATATCCAAATGATGTTGAGAAATATCAATCATTTTTGGCCTCAAGCCTTTTAAGAAATTCCTTTGCATCGGGCAAAAAAGAGCAAGCCGCATCAAATACTTCCGACGCAGCCTCTTGATCGTAGGTGTGCGATGTCCTGTTTCTTTTTCGGTGATAATCGAACCAGGATTCCACATTATCTATTAACTGCCTTTCGGCCGAAAGTCTGAACAACTCTTTCATGGAAAGTCCGTCGACTATGTCTTGACTATGATTTTCTCCAAGCCAGCGTTTCATGAATTTCCAACATAATTCATAGGTAAACTCAAAATTTTGAATAACGCCGGAACAAATGACCTCTTCTTCATGTTCGATAAGGCTTTTTCCTGCAAGGCTTCTTGAAACCTTGATTGCCTTTTCGAGCGAAGATATAGCTTTTTTTAAGCTTGTTAGATCCAATGCCATTTTGGTTTCTCCTAAGAAAATCCGACTTTCCTATAAAATACCCTTTGCAATAAATAGGGATATTTTTTTCTTTTATCGGCCCATTACCGATCCGATTTCCCAAGTTTCCGACCTTTTTTCCTGCGAAGGGAGGTATTTTATCCTGTTGAAAACTGGTTTCGAACACACTTTTCCAGGACAATATCGCTATTTCTACTTTTACCGAGCCGCAGGAACTGGTTGTAAGCGGATTACTTATACCAGTTGAAAAAGACGGGGTTAAAGAATACGTCAAGGCGGCCGCGCACAAACTCGGGCTCCCCGAAACGGAAATCAAGCTTGTCAAGATCCTGTTCAAATCGCTCGCTGCCGCCGACAAGCAGCAGTTTTACTATGAATTGGCGCTTGTCATCCTCGTTCCTGCCGCATACGACAATAAAAACGGTTTTTTGCTTTACGAAGAAAAGCAATTACCCGTTGCCAAACAAGTCCCTGCCGATCCGCGACCGATAATAATCGGTTTTGGCCCGGCGGGCATGTTTGCCGCGTTGGAGCTTATCGAACACGGTATTGCTCCGTTGATATTTGAAAGAGGTAAAAACCTGGAGGACCGGCATACCGATATAGAACGGTTTTTACGCGAACGCGAACTCGACCCGCAAAGCAATATCCAATTCGGAGAAGGCGGCGCAGGTTTGTATTCCGACGGCAAGCTTTTTTCCCGGTTGAACAATTCCCTGTATGCAAACAAGGTACTCAATTCGTTCGTTTTGTTCGGCGCGCCGCCGGCGATTCGCTACATGGAAAAACCCCATATCGGCACCGATGTGCTGCGTAAAATCGTGGGGAATATCAGAAAGCATATCCTGTCGCACGGCGGCGAAATCCATTACGGCTCAAAAATGACCGACATCCTCTTTGAAAACGATATATGCCGCGGCGTTGTTATCAACGAATCGACGGAATACCGTTCGGACCGCATATACCTTGCTCTCGGCAATTCGGCGCGCGACACATTTGAAATGCTTCACAAAAAAGGGTTGGCATTGGAATCCAAACCCGTGTCCATCGGCGTAAGAATAGAACATCCTGCCGCAACCATCAATCTGATGCGTTACGGAAAAAAATATCAGAATTATGCAAAACTCGGCGCCGCCACCTACTCGTTTACATTTACAAACAGGACGACGAAACGCGGGGCATACACTTTTTGCATGTGCCCGGGCGGCGAAGTCGTGAATTCCTCCTCGGAACAAGGCATGCTTGTCGTCAACGGCATGAGCTATGCCGCACGGAGTTCGCCTTTTTCATGTTCGGCTATCGCGGTGACCTGCAGGGCAACGGATTTCGAGTCATCGCATCCGCTTTCCGGCGTGGAATTTCAACGCGACATCGAGAGAAAAGCGTTTGTCGCCGGCGGCCGGAACTGGAAAACGCCTGCGCAGAATCTCATGGACTTCATGCGCAGAAAGCAATCTATTGCCTTGAATAAAAACTCGTATAAAATGGGCGCGCAAAGCGCGGTATTGGATACGATATTCCCTGCGTTTATCAATGAGACGCTCCGGCAGGCTTTTAGCCGGTGGAAAACCGAGAACCGGCTTTTTATATCCGACGAGGCGATTCTTTTGGGTGCCGAGACCCGGACATCGTGTCCGGTACGGATAAAGCGGAAGAAGAATTTCGAGTCCGTTACCTTGCGCAATCTGTTCCCCATCGGCGAAGGGTCGGGCTATACCGGCGGCATTACCAGTGCGGCAATCGACGCCATACGGGCGGTTGAGACTATTGCGGGAAATGAAGATATCGAGTTGAATTAAAGATTTGAGACATTCATAAAACGGAACAGGGCGCTCATGCGCCCTGTTCCGTTTTTATGCGTAGAACTGCAAACGGCAGGGAATTATGCCTGCGGCGCCTGTTCCGGAGGAGTGAGCAACGCTTTGCGGGAAAGCTTTACTTTTCCAAAACGATCGAAACCGATCAGCTTGACGCGGACGATTTCTCCCATTTGAAGCACATCTTCGGTTTTGGCAACGCGTTTGAAATCGAGTTCGGAAATATGGACCAGACCTTCCTTGCCGGGAAGAAATTCCACGAATGCGCCGAAATCGACGATTGACTTGACTTTCGCATCATAGATGGCGCCGAGTTCCGGTTCGGCAACAATGCCGCGAATACGCGCAAGGGCAGCGTCGCGCTGTTCCCTGTTGGAAGCGGCAACCTGCACGGAGCCGTCGTCTTCGATGAAGATAGTCGTACCGGTTGTTTCCTGAATATCGCGCACGACTTTGCCGCCGGGCCCGATGATCTCGCGAATTTTTTCTTTGTCGATTTTGATCGTGGTGATGCGGGGTGCATAATCCGACATTTCCTTGCGCGGAACCGGCACTGCCGATTCCATAATGCCAAGGATATGCATGCGGGCATTATGCGCCTTTCCGAGCGCTTCACGAAGAAGCTCGGCACTGACGCCTGCAATTTTGATGTCCATTTGGATTGCCGTCACGCCGTCGCGCGTTCCCGCCACTTTGAAGTCCATATCGCCGACATGGTCTTCGGTACCGAGAATGTCGGTAAGGATGGCATGGCGACCTTCGTCCCAGATAAGTCCCATTGCAACGCCTGCGACATGCGTCTTGACAGGCACGCCTGCGGCCATGAGCGACAATGATCCGCCGCACACCGTTGCCATAGAACTGGAACCGTTGGATTCGAGGATTTCGGAAACGATGCGTATCGTATACGGGAAGCTTTTCTCATTCGGTAATATCGGGGCAAGCGCGACTTCCGCCAAATGCCCATGGCCGACTTCGCGGCGGCTCACCGAACTCATGCGCTTGACTTCGCCTACCGAATAGGGAGGAAAATTATAATGAAGCATATAGGACTTTTCATATTCGCCCTGGATGTCTTCGATATGTTGTTCGTCGAGCTTTGTGCCGAGCGTCGTCGCAACGAGCGACTGTGTTTCTCCGCGTGTAAACAGTGCGGAACCGTGCGCGCGGGGAAGGACGTCGAGCTCGATGGTGATATTGCGAACCGTGTCGCAATCGCGACCGCCGATTCGTTTGCCGGTTTCAAGAATGGTTTTGCGCAAATCGTCTTTTTCGATATGGTGCAAAGCCTCGGCAATGACCTTTTCCTTTTCGGGATATTTTTCCTTGAGCTTTTCCTGTGCTTCGGCAAGAAGCAGCTTGACGCCTTTATAGCGTGTTTTTTTGTCGCCGTTGAAACTGATTTCATGAAAACGGTCCTTGACGATTTCCCATACGTCGGCCCGGATAGCATCGGCTTCGGTCGTGTCGGGCTCGGGATACGCTTCCTTAACGACACCGACTTTTTGCGCGAGTTCTTTTTGCATCGCGACAAGTTTCTTTATTTCTTCATGCGCAAGCATGATCGCGTCGACGATGACGTCTTCCGAAACTTCCGAGGCATGTCCTTCGACCATCACGATGGAATTTTCGCTTCCGGCAACCACGAGCGAGACGGGGCTCACTTCGTTTTCGGCCAACGTCGGGAATACCTTGAGCCCGCCGTCGACCATGCCGATGCGTACTGCCGCAATGGGCATGAGAAGCGGAACATCGGACAATGTCAAGGCGCACGACGCAGCAGTGATCGCCATAACATCGGCGTCGTAGGTTTCGTCTGCGGAAATGACAGTTGCGACAATTTGCAATTCGTTTTTGTACGTTTTGGGAAACAACGGACGAAGCGGGCGGTCGACAAGGCGAGCGCAAAGAACTTCTTTTTCCGTTGGCTTTCCTTCACGTTTGAAATACCCGCCCGGGATTTTTCCGGCAGCATAGGTTTTCGCGATGTACTCGACCGACATTGGAAAGAAATCCGTACCTTCGAGCGCGTTTCCCGCGCAGGCAGTTGCAAGCACCATTGTGTCGCCGATTCTGGCGACTGCGGCTCCGCCTGCCTGTTTGGCAAAACGGCCTGTTTCAATCGAGACTGCAACTCCGCCGATGGTTGCATCGACCTTCTGATAACTCATGTATAACTCCTAAAAAAAACGTGTGACGCCGGACAAGTATCCGGTACAAAAAAGCCGCGGAACACCGCGGCTTTTTGTTACTTTCTTATATTCAGCTTCTTGATAAGTTCCCTGTATTTCTCAACGTCTTTTTTCTTGAGAAAGTCAAGGAGTGATTTACGCTGTCCGACAAGCTTGAGAAGACCTTGACGGGAATGGTGGTCTTTTTTGTTCACCTTCGCGTGTTCGGTGAGTAAATTGATCCGTTCGGTAATCAGCGCAACCTGGACCGCGGTATTTCCGGAATCCAAATCGTTTGCGCCATGTTCTTTGACGATCGCTTTGCTGCGATCTTTCGTAAGCGGCATGTTCATTCTCCTGCAAAAAAGTTATTTATTTCCACGATATCTTTTTTCATTTGTTCAACAAGCATTTCCTGAGACGAAAACATGGTGTCTTTTCTCACCATGGCATGAATCCAGATATGCCCTACTTCTCCTTCGGCAGGAACATCGGTCATGTATTCCAATGCATGAAATTCGCAATGGAAATCCCGGCCATCGAACGTGGGACAGTTGCCGAAATAAAACGCCCCAGGCCGCTTTGTTCCTTTAAAATCGATCGTCGCCGCATACACACCGGGCGGCGGAAGAACTTTATTGACAGAAGGCCGCAAAAAATTAAGGGTTGGAAAGCCCATTTGCGAACCTTTTTTTATCCCGGAAACACGCTTGCCGGACACCAAATACGGATGCCCCAGCAACAAAACCGCTTCCCTGACATCGCCATCCATGAGCCTTTTGCGGATTTCGGTGGAAGAAACAACCGTATTCTGCTGTGAAAGCGAAGAAATGGCAAATGTTTTAAAATGGTTCCTGCCCAGATCGGATTGCAAAAACTTTTTGTTTCCCGCCTGCCGATTTCCAAACGTATGCCCCTCGCCCATCACCAGGCCTGTAGCACGTAGTTCCTTTATAAGTACATTTTCCACAAACTCCGTAGGTGAAAGCGCGGCAAAGGCCTCATCGAAAGGAATATACGCCAGATAATCGACCCCATAGGGTTCAAGCAAAAACGCCTTTTCTTCAAGCGTGGACAACACGGGCTGCATTGCGCCGGGCAAAACAACGGACCGCGTGTGCGGATCAAAAGTAACTATAACGCCGGCCGCGTTAGCCGCTTTTGCCTGTTTCACAACTTCCGTAACAAGAAGCTCATGACCTTTGTGAATACCGTCGAAATTGCCCACGGTAACGATTGAGGCATCGACGCTTTTGGGAAGTTTTTGATAGTGAATGGTTTTCATGGACTATATAAACACCTTATCAGGGTGATAGATTCCTGCTTCTTTCCGTATAAGAACCGCCGCGACGTTCCCGTTTTCGGCATAGGCGATCGCGGTTTCCGCCGTTAGCCCGGCAAGCTTCAATTTCATGCCGTGCGAAACCATGGCACATTGGTCGTTGTCTATTGTAATCGACGGCATATTCGTAAGCGCATTTCTCACCGGCACGACAAACGCCGCCGATTGCCCGTCGAGTTTGTCGTACGCCACGGCCGTTTCGACATTAAAAAGACCTATTGCGATACGACGGATCGCGGTTGCATAAGCCACGGTGTCAAGCGAAGCCGCGATATCGCGGACAAGCGAGCGCACATAGGTCCCGTGCGAGCAGGCGACCTCGCATTCGGCCTCGGCCGAAACAATATCGTATGTCAAAAGTTCCAGCGAGAAAACGGTTATGGCTTTTTCGCCGATTTCAAATTCTTCTTTGTCGCGCGCGCGCCGATAGGCGCGTTTGCCGTCAATTTTAACGGCGGAAAACTTCGGCGGCGTTTGCATTTGACCGCCGACGAACTTTTGCAGCGCGGCAATAAGCGCGTCTTTGCCCGGAACTATTCCGTTTTGCCGCGTGACAACGCCCTCGCTGTCGAGCGTGTCGGTTTCTATACCGAACTTCATGCGAAACCGGTATCGCTTAGGTTCTTGCGGCAAGAACGGCAAAAGCCGCGTTGCCGCCCCAAAGGCCACTACCAAAAGGCCGGAGGCCAAGGGGTCGAGCGTTCCGCAATGTCCGACCTTGTCGCACGAAAGAGCATTTCGTGCTCGTTTGACAACGGCAAACGAGGATGGCCCAATCGGTTTATCGACAAGAAGAAAACCGTCCAAAGGCTATTCCAGCTCTTTTTCTATGACATTTAAAATGAACGCTTTTGCCTGCGCATAGGGCATAGTCACCGTACATCCGGCCGCGCAACTGTGTCCGCCGCCGCCGGCGACGGATTGTGCAATTTTCCCCACATCGATTTCGCCCCTGGAACGGAGGGAAAAATGGGTCTCGCTTTCATTATATTTTATCAACATTCCGACTTTAATATCGTTTCCGACAACGGTTTGGTCCGCCATGCCTTCGGAATCGCCGTACGTGGCGCCGAGTTCCCCGATAAGGGAATAGGGCATTTCCATCGAGCAAATTTGCCCGTCATGGTAAAACGCAAGGCTCGACCAAATACGCGATTGCAACGTGAGTCCTTGCTGGGAAAACGCCGCATACACTTTTTCATATATCTTGGCACAATCGGCGCCGCGATCGCTGAGATCGCCGCAAATCCGAAGAATGTCGCCGCTGGTGTTGGAAAAGCGGAAAGCCCCTGTGTCGGTCATGATGGCGGCATACAGGGACTCGGCAACATGCGGCGGAAAATCTATTTTGTTTTCGTTGAAAAACTCGTACACGATTTGCCCTGTAGCGGCGCCGCCCTTTTTGACAAAATTCAAATCGCCGAACATTCCGTTGTCGCGATGATGGTCGATGTTTACAACAAAGGAACATTTGTCGCGAAGTCCGCTCCACTTCAACCTGAGCGGATTCGAACAATCAAGAATTATTCCGACGTCGAACCGTTCGCTCGGCATTTCGGTTACTAAAACTTCCGAATTTTTAAGAAAACGAAATTTTGTCGGCAACGTATCGTGATTGAGCAATACGACCTTTTTGCCTTTCGACGTCAAATACCAATATATAGCAAGCTGAGACCCGATACAATCGCCATCAATTCCAACATGAGATGAAAGAAGAAACGACGTGTTTTGTTCGATTACCTTATCAAGGTTGGTCCAGGTCATCGCGGATTGCATTGAAGAGGTCATGTATATGATTACTCTGTTCTATCGATTTATCTAATTTGAAATACAATTTCGGAACGAATTTAACGACAATACGCTTTGAAACGAGATGCTGTAAAAAAGGCGCCCCCCGATTTAAAGCATCGATTGCCTCTTTCTTATCAATTTCTTCTCCCATGAGGCTTACGAAAACCGTTGCGTTACGACAATCGGGCGCCAGCTTTATTTCGGTAATGGTGACGATTTCCGGAATACGGGGATCGCGCATCTCGTTTGCAATTGCAATGCCTATTTCCCTATGCAGCTCCTCCCGTAACCGATCGACATGATAGCTCATTCGTTCAACTTTCTCTACAGCGACAATTTGCGCGCTACTTGGATTTCTTCATACACTTCGATGCGATCGTTTTCATTGAAATCGGTAAAATTATCCAATGTTAAACCGCATTCGAAACCCGACGCAACTTCCCGGACATCGTCTTTATGGCGACGCAACGACGATATGCGGGTATCGCATATTTCGACGTCGTCGCGGATAAGCCGTGCCTTGGAACCGTTTTTAACCGAACCGTTTAGGACATAGCAACCCGCAATCGTGCCGCCCTTGGTCACTTTGAACACCTGGCGAACCTCGATGGTTGCCAATACGTTTTCCTTAATATCGGGCTCAAGCATGCCTTCCATTGCCTTTTTCATCGCTTCTATCGCTTCATAAATAATGCGATACGTACGAATATCGACGCCGTCCCGTTTCGCAAGGTCCCTGATTTTACTGTTAGGACTCAGGTGGAAACCGATGATGATGGCGCTCGATGCAACGGCGAGATTGACGTCCGATTCCTTGACCGCACCCACGCTTTTCAGGATAACGCGGATCTTGATTTCGTTGGTCGAGAGTTTTTCAAGTGAGGCGGCAAGAGCTTCGACAGAACCATCGACATCGCCTTTGATGATCAAATTAAGGGTTTTAACGTTGCCGGCCTGAATTTGCTCATAGAGATGTTCGAGGGAAACACCGCCCATCCGTCGCAATTCGCGTTCTTTTTGAGCAAGGCGACGACGAGCGCTGATTTCACGGGCTTCCTTTTCATCTTCGACAACTTTGAACGAATCGCCCGCCTGTGGCGTTCCGGAAAGCCCGAGCACGAGAACCGGCTGAGAAGGCTTTGCAAAATCTTCGATTTTTCCGCGATCGTTAAATAAATCGCGGACGCGACCATAATGAATTCCCGTGACAAAGGCATCCCCTTTTTTAAGGGTCCCTTTTTGAACAAGAACGGTCGCGATCGGACCTTTACCTTTATCAAGTTCCGATTCGATCACCACGCCGCTCGCTTTACCTTCGGGGTTTGCGGTAAGTTCCATGATTTGCGTTTCAAGAGACAGGATTTCAAGCAATTTATCGATTCCTTTTCCTGTCTTGGCGGATATTTCGACCGAGGTTATCTGCCCACCGTATGTATCGACAAGAACGTTGTATTGGGCAAGTTCGTTTTTGATTCTATCGACATTTGCGGTCGGCAAATCGACTTTGTTAATAGCGACAACCAACGGAACGTTTGCAGCCCGCGCATGGTCTATCGCTTCTTTTGTTTGAGGCATCACGCCCGCATCGGCGGCAACGATGAGGACTATGACATCGGTAATTTGCGACCCGCGCGCACGCATGGCTGTAAAGGCTTCGTGCCCGGGCGTATCGAGAAACGTTACGGTCCCGTGTTTGGTTACGACTTCATACGCTGCAATGTGCTGGGTTATGCCGCCGGCTTCACCGCCCATGACATTTGTTTTTCTGATATAATCCAAGAGCGACGTTTTACCGTGGTCGACATGCCCCATGACAGTGACAACCGGAGCGCGAGGCTCAAGTTTTCCTTCGGCACTCTCATCGGACGTATCTTCGTCGTCGGACGCATATTCGGTCATTAACTGAGCCGTAAATCCGAATTCATCCGAAACCAGTTCGATGGTTTCAAAATCCAACCGTTGATTTATCGTCACAAACAAACCGAGTTCCAGACACTTTGCGATAACTTCCGAAACAGGAGCCTGCATCATGTTGGCAAGTTCAGCGACCGTTACAAATTCGCTGACATTCAGAGTCTTCTTTTCTTCAACGGCCCCGTCGTCTTTTACGCGAACTTCTTTTTTATATTTTTTCCGTTCCGATCCGGATCCGATTTTTGCGAGGGTCTTTTTTACATTCGCCTTCATTTGCATTTCGTCAACTTCAGGCCGCTCGACTTTTTTCTTGTTGCCCTTCTTTTTCCCTTTTTTAAACGACGACCGGTCATCGCGCTTATCATGCGCCGCCGGTTGCGACGGTGCACCGGGAGCTGGAGTAACGGGAGTCGCTTTCGGCATGAAATCCATTGATTTAATTCTGGGGGAAGGATCTTCCCTGCGAAATTCTGCATTGGCGAATTCGCGATGATGATGATGCTGCGGTTTAAACTGCTTTTGCTCTTCGATACCATGCGATACCGGTGCCGCCGGCGCTACCGGAGCGGCCGTTACGGGCGGTGCAACGACCGTCTTTTTAATTTCTTCGACTACGGAAGGTTCCGGTTTGTCCATTTTTGTAAGAAGGTCTTCTTTTGCTTTGACAATAATCTGCTTTTTCCGTTCATATTCCTTCTTAATCTCGGCGCGTTCCTGTTCGAATTTTTTCTTTATTTCATCCCTCAGGTTTTCATCGACCGTACTCATATGGCTCTTGACCGGAATACCCATCTGGCGGAGCATTTGAACAAGCGCCTCACTTGAGACTTTGAATTCCTGAGCTAATTTGTAAACTTTTTCTTTTGCCATTAATGACCTCTATTGGTTTTCGGCTCCTTTACCCATGATTAGGGGCAAGAAACCGCATCGTTCGAAAGAAACGCTATACCGGAAAATTGGAACCGAAAAATTTTATGCCTCTTCGTCTTCACTTTCCATTGCCGGTGATGCAGTCCCTAAAACGTTTTTATCGGGATCGATATTGAGTTCTTCTTCGGAATCATTTTCAACGGCGTTTTCCACCAATGTTTCGACCGGCATTTCGTCGGTAGAGATTTCTCCGTCGGCATTTAATTCCGTCGATTCGACTTCTTCATTTTCATCAATGCCTTGGGGCACGCCGGAATCGGACGATTCTTCGGTTTGTTTAACAGGAGATCCGTTCTGAATCGAATTCCGTTCTTCTTCCGAAAAACCGGCAAACTCTTCGTCGCCGTACACATCGATGTCGCGTTCCAACATTTTAGATGCCAAGCGAATGTTCTGGCCTTCCTTACCGATCGCCTGCGCCAAATCTTCTTCACGAATAATGACAAGTATTTTTTTCTCGGTCACCGGAATAACCCGTTTGACTTCTGCGGGCGAAAACACGCGGCGCACGAGTAAAGAAAGTTCGTCGGTCCAGTTAATGATATCAATGCGTTCGTTTGAAAGTTCGCGGACAATCGCCTGCACGCGGTTTCCCCTCATTCCGACGCAAGCGCCGACCGGATCAACCCGATCGTCGCTTGTCGTTACCGCGATTTTGCTCCGGAACCCGGGATCGCGAACGACCTTGACGATTTTGACGGTTTTATCGAAAATTTCAGGTACTTCAAGTTCAAACAGGCGCGCGAGAAATTCCGGCGCGGTGCGGGAAATTACAACCTGCGGCCCTTTCGGATTGTTCTTGACATCCACAATGCATCCGCGTATCGGATCGCCCTGGCGATACCGCTCTTTCCGGATCTGTTCCTTATAAGGCAACAACGCTTCGGTGCGACCGAGATTCACCAGAATATTCCCCTTGTCGATTTGCTGAACCGATCCGGTAACGAGCTCGCCGATGCGTTCGCTAAAATCGGCGAACACTTTTTCGCGTTCTGCTTCGCGTACCCGTTGTATAATGACCTGTTTCGCAGTTGCAATGGCGGTACGACCGAACAAATCGATGTCCAGATCCTGCATGAGTTCGTCGCCGACCTCAAGTTCAGGATCAACGGCCTTTGCATCTTCGACCGTAATTTCTTTTTCCGGATCAACAATGGTTTCAACAACCGTCTGGCGCGTGTATACTTCAATGACGCCTTTTTCACGTTCCACTTTGACTTCTACGTTTGTCGGCGTTCCAAGATACCGTTTTGCCGCAGTACAAAGTGCATCGCGAAGCGTCTCGATCACGAGGTCCATGCTGATGCTTTTTTCTTTTGTCACTCCGCCGATGGCGGCAACAATATCGAGAGCTTTGACGTTTTCGTTTTTGCTCTTCCGTTTCATGATACGGTTCCTTCCCTATTATTTTTATGCAAATTCTTCTGTATAAGATTCGTAAGCCCACGGTGCATACTAGTACGTTACGGCACAATCGTGCATTTCTTTGTTTTGCAAATAACCGTCTTTACTTAAACCTGATATCTATTTTTCCTTTTTCAATGGTCGACAACGGCAGTTTTTTTTCTTCCCCATTGTCCAGCTCAACGACAACCTCGTCGTTTACGCTGGCCAAGCACTTTCCGACGACCGTTTTCGCCGAGCCCCCGTTTTCCGAAGGCTTGAGCGTAATAATAACGTACTGACCAACGACGTTCTTAAAGTGCTTTTGCGTTGTCAGAGTCCGATCGGCGCCGGGCGACGACACTTCAAGCGAATACTGGCCCGGCGAAAAATCCTCCACATCCAAAAGCACGGAAATTTCATTACTTGCTTTTTCACAATCATCTATGGAAACGCCGCCTTCCTTATCGATCGAAATCCTCAGGACCGAACGTTTGCCGGCGGAAATGAACTTAATATCGAACAAGTCCATGCGTAAAAATTTCAGTTTTTCTTCTATAAGCGGCTTTATTTCGTCAAGCGATGACATACAAAGACCTTTCACATCTTATCCGCGTCCACGCATAAAAAATCTTATTTTTACATTCCGCGCAGCAACCTGCAGATAATAAAAAACGGGCTTTCGCCCGCCTCCACAAGATGCTTACCCGAAACGATGAAGAGTAAATATAAGATATGGTATTCGGAAAACAAAATTATCAAAAACAAAAATAGCTTATATTTTATATTGTTGCAGAACCCAATCGATTGCCTGCTGACGGGTTTCAATTTTTTCCTCAAGCTGCAGGTCGTACATTTGGTCCAGCATTTGTCCGAAAACGGGCCCGGGCTTAAATCCGAGTGCAATGAGGTCCTTTCCGCCGATCAGCGGCACCGGCTTGATCGTTTCAACCGACAATTCCTTCTGCTTTTGCCTGATGAAGTCGAAATTCGATATGTCGCCATGGCTTGCCAAACAATCTATTTTATGCAATGTCAATTCATCTTCGAGGGTCGGACGGCTCAAAAACTTTTTCAGCGTCGACAAGCGCATTTTCTGCACATTCATGAAATTCATATGATTGACAACGACCTCATACACTCCCTCGATCAGTTGCGAAGGCGCCTTCAGCCGCCGCAGGAGGCGTTCGGTCAAACGGGCTCCGGCAACGTCGTGGTTCGAAAAACGTATCCTGTCGGCGACCACCATGGTGCCGGGCTTGCCGATATCATGAAGCAGGGTGCTCCATGCGGCGATCTGCGTAGGGCACGACAGTTTCGACAGCGCAAGCACGATATGCGCGAATACATCGCCTTCGGGGTGAAATTCCCTGGGTTGTTCAACGCCCCAACAGGCCGCAACCTCAGGAAGCACCATGGCGAGCAAGCCGCTGTCCTTGAGCATCACAAGCGCCTTGTCCGGATTCGGCCCTAAAAGTATTTTGTCAAGCTCTTGAAAAATCCGCTCCGCCGAAATTTTGGATATCCCCTTCGCACAGTCGACCAGTGCGTCCCACGTTTTTTTTTCAATCGAAAAATTAAAGCGGGCGCCGAACCGTACCGCACGAATCATCCGCAAATAGTCTTCCTCAAAGCGCAAGCGCGGATCGCCGATGGCGCGTATAACGCCTTTTTCAAGGTCTGTCCGGCCTTCGACATAATCAAGGATCTCGCCGGTAAGCGGATCGTAAAACATGCCGTTTATGGTAAAATCCCGACGCAACGCATCTTCCCGGGCGTCGGTAAATGAAACGGAAGTCGGATGCCGGTTGTCGGCAATACCGATATCTTTTCGAAACGTGGCCACTTCAAACGGAATTTCATCGATCACCACGATCATCACGCCAAAATGTTCGCCAACGCCCACGACATTCCGAAACAGACCGGTTATCTGTTGCGGTGTCGCACCGGTGGCAATATCGATATCCCCCCGCTTTTGCGCGCCAAGAATCATATCCCTCACATAGCCGCCCGCATATAAAGCGTTATAGCCGTTTTCGCGCAATCGCCGGATAATTTCCAAACCTGCTTTTTCCCGAGAAGTTTCCATAAACTCTTTTCCGTTTTTTCCCTTGCAAGCGTTAATACGCGGGCTTGCATTGATTCTTGTTGACAATACTTTTGTAAAAAATCATCTTTTAGTGTTACGCGTTTAAATTTTGTTTGTACTAACTTACATATTTTATGAGGAGGATGCAATGAAAAAGATTGTCGCCGGTCTTTTGTGCTTAAACGTTTTTATACTGATGTTCTCGTGTTCCTCCCTCTATTCGAATGAAGGCAAAGGCGACAAAGCATACAATCAGTCCAAGCATGCCGAAGGTCTCAACAAACGTTTGCTTGAAAAACGGGCATACATTTATTATCAAAAAGTACTTCAGGCTGAGCCGGATAAAAACAAGCTCTCCACGAAATTCCGTCAGCGCTTCATTGAAATGTCTCTTAACCGCGCCAACATGGTTCTTACCGAAGGCACGTATGATATGGATGCGCTCAAGCTTTTCATGTCCGACATCGACACGTTACTTACAAAAGATGTAAGCCCTGAAATACATCAGAGATATTGTGATTTCATCGTCATCATGGCCGATTCCAGCGTTTCCCGCAACAAACTCGACGACGGACTTTTATGGCTCGCCAAAGCGGCCACGATTACCGATAATCCCGCACCCATTCTTGCAAAGCAAAAAGCCCTTATAGGCGATTTCACAAAGCAATTCTTTGACATGGCGTCGCAAGCCTATACCGAAGGCAAGCAGGAAAAAGATCCAGAAGCGCTTATTAAAGCGGAATATTACGTCAAACTTGTTCTTGTCTACGATCCGGCTTATCCCGGCGCAAAAGAACTTCTTTCGAATTTATACAAAGCAAACGTAAATACGGTCTCCGGTTATGCAAAAGTGATCGACGGCAAACTTGATCCGCGCGTAAACAAATACGATATCTTCCTTGCGGTTATCGGCGGAACGACCACTATGACGGTTTCCATGTTCAACAATTCCTATAATCCGCAGCGCATCAAGCCGGAGAATTTCTATCTTGTCGATGCAAGCGGCGAAAAGTACAAAGCGCTTCCCGCTTCAAAGATCGATCCGGAAATCCTCGATACGCAGCGCGAAACAAAGAAAATCAAATTGGTTTTCCCAAAAACAAAAGGTGCAATACAGAAACTCGTGTATGAAAACGGCGATCATTACACAGAGAAAAATTTCTTTTAACTGCCCTTTCTCGTAAGTCTCATGCCGCAAGGGCAGGATTCTTCCTGCCCTTTTTTTATGGTTATTCAGCAAAAGCAGCCATAACTCCGTCTCTCTCGTATCCAGCCCGAATACATTTAATTCAAACCAACTTAGTATTTCCCGGCATTTCGGTATTTTTTCTATATCTTTATGTTTTATTGGCAGGGCAAAGTTTACGTTTTCAATTTAAGGGGTTAAACGATGAAAAAAATTCAACTCTGCATACTTGTTTTTACGTTTTTGTGGTCAGCGGCATTTGCCCAAAGAAAGTATGTCGGATGGTCAACCGGATATCACACGACATGGGGGCCGCAGAGTGTCGCAAATACGAATTTCAAATGTTACACCCATATCGCCTATTTTAACGGAAGTATCAATCCGCCATCCACCAGCGAAGGTCAGACATTCACCACCGCATGTCATAATAATAACACAAAGGCGCTTCTGTGCATCGGCGGCGGCGGGGCCGGCGGCTCATTCATGACATCGACATCGAACAACAACCTCGCGAATTTCATTACGACAATCGTCAATGCAATGACCGCGCAAAAATTCGACGGTGTCGACATCGACTGGGAAGACAATGTCAACAGCGCCCAATACACCGCCTTTGTCCAGCAGCTCAGCGCCGCTCTCGGAAAGATCTCACCGAAACCGCTGTTGACCATCGCAACCGGGATGGGGTTGGCGCAGTATACCGTGCCGGTCGCGGCGTATGCGGACCAGCTCAACCTGATGTCGTATTATGACTATCTCACCGGCGGCGGCGCTCCGGTGCCCACGCAGCTTGCGGCATTTACAAGCAAAGGGGTCGCAAAAAGCAAACTTGGACTCGGTTATGGATACGACACCGACAACGAGGTCGACGGACCCAACGAAGCGGGCAACGGACCGAACGGCAACCCGTCGGACATTGATGCAAAAATCAATTATACGATAAACAACGGCTACGGCGGCATTATGGTCTGGGAAATAGCCCGGGCTCCGAAGGTATGCGACAGCGTCACAGCGTATTATGTCAACAAAAATATAACCCCGGTGCTTGCGGCCCTCACGACGCAGCAGGCGCCGCAATCTATATTTTCTATTATCAATAACGGTACCGCGGGGGCCGGCGAAATCCGGTATTGTGTTTCGTCGGCGCAATGCGTGAACATCGAATTGTTCAACATGAACGGTAGTTGTTTACAAAAACTTGCCTCCGGAACTCAAGACGCCGGAACCCACATTATTGCTTTGGGCAAAGGCAATTCGGGTTTTTCCATCGCTCCTGGCGCCTATGTCGTGAAAATGGCAACGCCGGAACGTAATCAAGCTCAAACGATTTTCGTAAAATAGGAACTGCCCGGTGCGGTGAACCGCGCAAGAGGCATCGAGTTACAAGTCTCATGTCGCAAGGGCAGGATTCTTCCTGCCCTTTTCATTTTCCCAGTTTCGATGACCACAACGTTCGCTTCTTTTTTTCATTGCCTCGAATCGTATCGCAACACGCCTAGACATCCCGAATAAACAACTAAAAATCCACTTTATATCAACATTTTCTATTTAAACAGGCACAATTTTTGCGGTTAATACTATTCCGGACAAAACGCAATGCCGCAATCTTTAACGGCGATGCGAGTGTTCCTCAATTTTAAAAAAGGAGTTTATATGCCCTCGGCCGAAAAACAAAGCGTCGAACTGGCCTGCCCAGGATGTAAGAAAAAAATGAAAGTCAAATTTATAAAGATCATCGAAGATTTGGAGGCAAAATGCCATAAGTGCGGATCCAAATATTTATTCAAGGCAAAAGCGGTTTCATCGCTCAAAGTAAGCTTACGCAATCTTGATAGCGCAGAGGAGAAGGTCGGCAAAATCCTTGAAACGGCAATAGAATCCGCTGAAACGATTCTCAATAAAAAGAAATGATTCCTTTTCGTCTGCAATAGGAGTTTTTCATGCAAACAATTCTTGGGGCAAATGGAACAATCGGTACTGTTTTGGCAAGGGAATTGAACAAGTATACCGATAAAATCCGCTTGGTAAGCCGGCATCCGAAAAAAATCAATCAGAGCGACGAATTATTCCCGGCCGATTTATCCGACATCGGACTGGTCGAAAAAGCCATTGCCGGATCGGAAATAGTTTATTTGGTCGTCGGATTCGACTATAATCTCAAAGTGTGGCAAAAAAATTGGCCCAAACTGATGCGCGCGGTAATCGATGCCTGTGTACTTTACAAAGCGAAGCTTGTGTTTTTTGACAATGTGTATATGTATGCGAAAGAAACGATTTCCCATATGACAGAAGAGTCGGCAATAAATCCGCCGAGTAAAAAGGGATTGGTACGAAAGCAAATAGCCGATATGCTTTTGCACGAGGTAACAACAGGAAACCTGACCGCATTAATTGCCCGGTCTGCCGATTTTTACGGACCCGATAACGATAAAAGCGCTCTGATCGAACTTGTTTATAAAAACCTGAAGAAAGGGAAAAAGCCCTATTGGTTTGTCGACCCGAATAAAAAACATTCCTTTACCTATACGCCCGATGCGGCAAAAGCAACGGCATTATTGGGAAACACTCCCGATGCGTATAATCAGGTCTGGCATTTGCCAACCGATCCCAACGTCCTGACAGGGACCCAAATCGCAGCCTTATTCGCAAAGGAAATGAAAACGGACCAATCCGTTTCCGTACTTCCGGTGTGGCTTCTTTCATTGCTCGGTATATTTAATCCTCTTATGAAAGAAATGCCGGAAATGATGTATCAATACGACAGGGACTATTTCTTCGATTCCGGCAAATTCGATAAACGGTTCAATTTTAAAACCACGACTTATTTGGAAGGCATCAAGAATATCGTCGGGCAACCGGGATAAAAGACGATCGCTTCGTTTTTTTCGTTCTTAGGTATTTCCAATTTTCGGGACCGGGTAAAGCAAAGGCGTAACATGGAAAAGTATCGACTCGAAGCATTCAGCGATGGCGTTATTGCCATAATTATTACCATTATGGTCCTTGAAATGAAAATACCGTTGGGCCGCGACCTAAACGCTTTGCGGGCGATTATTCCCGTGTTCCTTTGTTATGTACTCAGCTTTATGTATGTGGGAATTTACTGGAACAACCATCATCATATGCTGCATGTGGCGCATAAAGTGAACGGGGCCATTTTATGGGCTAATTTGCACCTTCTATTCTGGCTTTCGCTTATTCCCTTTGTAACGCGATGGATGGGTGCAAATGAATTTGCTGCCGTTCCGACAGCGCTTTACGGAACAGTACTGCTTATGAATGCTATAGCCTATTGGATTCTGGTTCGCACAATCATTGCCAGACATGGATCGGAATCGATACTTGCAAAAGCAATCGGAACGGACATAAAGGGCAATCTCTCGATATTACTTTACTTGACAGCAATACCGATCGCTTTCTTCATACCGTTTTTGGCAAACGGAATGTACATTGGGGTCGCATTATGGTGGCTTGTGCCCGATCGTCGTATCGAACTGGAAGTGGCCAAAGAAGCCTGGATGAAAGGTCATGAATAAAGGAGCATTGTATGGGATATGACGGAAACTGGAACGCTTTGGCCGATAAAGCGACAATTGTCAAATGCATATCGGCTCTGAAAGAAAACGGCATCGATGCCCAACTGGTAAATTCTTCAATCGAAGCAAAAACAAAAGTGCTCGAAATCATACCTTTGGGTGCGGAAGTAATGACCATGTCGTCCCGAACACTTGAAGAAACCGGAATAGCGGACGCCCTCAACGGATCCGGAAACTATGATTCTGTAAAGACAAAACTCAACGCAATGGACCGGGCCAAACACGGCCGCGAAATGCAACGGATGGGCGCCGCAGCAGATTGGACCATCGGCAGCGCTCATGCGGTAACCGAAGACGGCCATATTCTTATTGCGTCAATGACAGGCAGCCAACTTGCCGGCGAGGCAAGCGGTTCCGACCATGTCGTCTATGTTGTGGGCGTGAACAAGATTGTCGCTACCGTCGAATTGGGAATGAAACGGATAAAGGAACATGTTTTGCCGCTGGAATCCGAACGCGTGAAGGTGGCCTACGGCATTCCGGGAAGCAAAATTAATAAAATATTGCTTATCAACGGTGAAAAACTGGCCTGGCCTTCACCGGCCCGTTCCCTTGTACTTTTTGTAAATCAGAAGTTGGGATTTTAACACTGCCCGTCTTAACAACGAGCAGTGTTACGTGTGTACGTTTACTTTATCATAAAAGCCTTCGTCGACCGGGTCCCAGAATTAGTAGACAATTTTAGGATATAGGCGCCTGAAACGGTCGTCGAAAAAGAAGTACTTGCCATGCCGGATGCTTGCGGTCCGTGAATCAGGGTTTTCACGACCGCGCCTTTCAAATCGTACACGCCAAGATCGACAAATCCGTTATCCGACGGCACCGAATAAACGACCTCATAGGAGCCTGTTTGGCCGGCATTTTTCACAAACAGGTTTCCATTTCGTTGAGTTTGCATTTGAAAAGGAGTTACTGTGGACGTTGCCGTGTGGGTGACGTACCGGGCAATGGAATCCAATGTCGCGGTCGGCGCGCTGGTTATATCCCACGCCATTATCCCGCCATAGGCACTATCAATTGCATACCGGCATTTTGCCAAAATATCATTGATGTCGGTAACCTCATTGTCCGTGTCCCAGCCGAACCCCACACCCTGCAATTTTTTGGGGACCCCCAGTTTGAGAACGGGTGCGAATAACGAATTCATGTCCTTCACATAGTTATAATAAGACATATTGTTCAACTGGTCTACGTACGGGGCAATTGCGGATGTTCCGTTGGGATACCAATCCGTTGCCACCGCGGCGGTCATAAGAGGTCGAGGAGTAATAGTATTGATGGAATCGCGCAATTCCCTGTGAAACGACTTGAACATTGCCACGCTGTTGGTGTTGTTGTCAAATCCGCCGGTTTCGCCTTCTTCCCAATCAAGATCGACACCGTCGTATTTATATGTTTTAACAATGTTTATTATGCTTTTCACCAATGCGGTCTGGCCGCTCGCACTTGCACAGGCGCTTGAGAAATGCGCGCTTTCCCCTTGGCCGCCAACGCAAACGATAGCCTTGACTCCATTTGCATGGCATAATGAAACGAAGCTTGATGAATTCATGGCAAGTCCCCCGGTATTTGCCGAGGTTCCCGATATCGTTGCCTGGAAATTCGCAACATGCGTAAATGCCTTCCATACGCTGCCGGATGGTGTTCCTTGAAAAACATATCCTATGGACCAACCTTCATACTTTCCCTTATATTGGGCAAAAGTAACGAAAGTCGCTGCTAAAACAATCGTCATCACAAGATTTTTTTTCATAATTCCTCCGGATTTTGTAACTAACCTTCAAATTAATCGCTTAAATTCAATGTCCCATAAACCGTTTTCTTCTTCTACCAGAATATCGGTTCAAATCCCAAAAAACCTATTAATGGTTCCATTTAGTTTATGTATAAAAGTCATATTAGCCGCATGTGGTGCAATAGGGGGAAATACCGCCGATTCCGGCGGTATCTATTTACTGGTTTGTCGCAACTGCCCAGTCTTTAAAAAAACAAAAAGAACCCGTTGGCAAAATAGATTAGTCCGGCTATGCCGATCGGCAGCCCGATATACCAAATCATTTTACGCTTGAACAATCCGGCAATAGACGACAGCAATATTGCCACTTGGAAAAAAATCACCGCGAGCCCGAACGGTTTACTGTGTCCCTGCGCATAGTCCCGGATCGCTTCAAGGGCCTTGGCTTCTTTTTGGATTGCGTTTTTTTCCTTATCGTATTTATCAATATTTTCTCCCGCTTTTTTTATCGCATCCTCATAACCGCGGACCGCTTCCGGCAAAGCGGTTTTGGGCAAAACCCGCAGTTCAAGTTCGAGATTCTCTTTTTGTATGACATATTGGCTCTCGCGAATGCTTTTAGCTTGGTAATAGGCCCACTGATCCGATGCCTGGGCCTGGCTGATAACGCTTTTTGTCGAATAGCCGCCGCCTTTAAAGGTCGATAATGTCGCGCATACGGCAAATATCACTGTTGTCAATGCCAAAAAATTCAACCACGTTTCCTTCTTCTCTTCGCTCATCTCCAATCTCCTTTTGTTTGAATTTCCTCGAAACGGTCGTTTAAATTTTCCGCTAAAATACTATCGTTGCATGAGTATGTTTGCAGGAAAATCATGCTCGCTAAAAAATCAGGAAAATCAGCGGTTCCGCCAGCGGGATTTTGATCTATTTTATTGGTTCGATACAATATTGCCGCAGCGATGAAAGGACTTTTCCCATGCGCCACTTAGTACTATTATTGCTCGCAGCCATTTTTATCGGCTGCTCGTCCCATGTTGCTCTCACTACCGGATTAATCAAAGAATACGGGCTCTCTTCAAGCGATATACCAAAATTGCAGCTTTATATTTCCGACGGCATTCTCATGGAGAAGCACATCACCAAAATCGATAAAAATATAGACGCCGAAAGTTATGGGCTTAAAAAGGTTGAAGATTATTACATCAAGCAAATTTATTTCAAATCCAAAACACCCTGCATCGCAACATCGGCTTCGCAAGATAAAGTCGCGGTGGCATTCGAACAACCCGGCAGCAGTCTTGAGTTCGTCGCAAATCGCCATGCCGACAATACGACCTTTGTTTTTCAACCGTCTAAAAAACTGGCGCACGATACCGTAGAAGCGCGTCAGGCAGCAGCGGGTTTCGGCAACTGGGTGACAATAGGCGAGGAAAAATATTCCGACACGACGTTCAAAGTTCTCGTCAAAGACGATCTGCCGTTTCTTCTTGTCGACAAAACGAGCCTGAAGAATTTCATCATCGACTCCCGCAAAGTCAAGGGACTGCGGCAATCGGATGTCAACTTTCGGTAATGACCGCTCCTTTTTTTTCTTCGGACGAAATACGACGCCTTGCCCATGGCCCCATGCTCGAAGCCGGCCGTGCCTTATTTGCCGATACATCAGCCCTGAAATCTCTGCAGATTGTGGGCGCAGATATCATCGCAACCTTTAAGGCCTCTTCCGACATTACAGCTGTGGTATCAAAAAAAAACGGCAGCAAGATCGAAACTGCATGTACCTGCGGATTCGGCTACGGGAGCGCCTGCGAGCATATCGTTGCCGCGATGCTGGCGGCTAATTCGCATTCGGCAATTCAGGTCGGCATGGATTTCAATACGCCGATCGAGGAGGATATACCGCCGATTCCCTTGGAAAAACCCGAATCTCGCGCAACCGATGAAACGCCGCCGATAAATCCCCAACCCGAGCAACAGGAAATAGAAACCGTATTCGACAAACCGAGCCCGCGTTTATATCTCTCGGAATGGGACGGCATGCTTCTTGTCGAATTACGGTTCGCCTATTTGGCTGTCGGCGTGGAATTTTTCAGCGCCGACAAAAGCCGCGAAAAATTGCTCCCAGCAGGCCCCAATAAAATCGTACGTCTGCAACGCTCACTTGCTGCAGAAATGGCTGCGGCGTCAAAGCTTGCCGACGCAGGTTGCGCCGTGTTCCGCAGCGGAACGTTTACACCGGCAAACGATCCCGCCGAATGGGTCAGAGAAAATTTACCCCGGCTCGGCTCGCAGGGGTTCGAGGTTTTCGGAAGGGAATCCCTGGTTTCTTTCAAAACAGTAACTGTCAGGCCGCGAATGAGCCTGTCGGTTTCTGCGGGCAAAACCGGTACCATGGTCGATTGCGCAATCGATGTCCGATACGGAGAAAGCAAGGCAGCGCTTTCAAGCGTTTATTCCGCCGTGATACACGGCAAAAAATACGTCAAATTAACCGACGGTTCCACCGGCATCATTCCAAGCGAATGGCTGGAAAAGCTTGCAATTATTTTTTCTCTGTGCGAAAATCCGCCCAAAGGCGGGTCTTTTCAAATGCGAAGAAGTTCGGTTTCCTCGCTTTCCGTACTGGAATCGCTGATAAGCGGCGACTCCTGGGAAGATGTCAAGAAAGCCGGGCTTTTGCAGCTTGAGGGATACGCGACAGTACCGGGCAAGCTGCTTGCCCCCACGTTTCAAGGGACATTGCGCCCGTATCAGCAGGCAGGGTACGACTGGTTTTATTTCCTCCAAAAATTCCGTCTCGGCGGTTGCCTTGCCGACGACATGGGGCTGGGAAAAACAGTTCAGGCCCTCGCGTTATTGCTTAACGAGTATTTCCGCGGCGCGTCGCCAAAGACGTCGCTGCTTATCGTGCCGACCTCGCTTATTTTCAATTGGCAGCGCGAGGCCCGGACATTCGCCCCGACGCTTCTGGTCATGAATTACCACGGGCCAAACCGGAAGCGGTACAAGCTTTCCGATATGGCATTGGCAAATGTGGTAATTACTTCTTACGGAACGGTGCAACGCGATCTCGACATATTCAGGAAAATGCGGTTCAACTACATCATTCTCGATGAAGCCCAGGCCATCAAAAACCCTTTGTCAAGCACCGCTAAAACCATTCGGGAACTCACTGCAAACAATCGGCTCGCTTTGTCCGGCACGCCCATAGAAAACAATCTGTCGGAACTCTGGTCCATATTCTGTTTTCTCAACCCCGGCATGCTCGGCACATTCCGCAACTTTTCCGCGACATTCATCAACCCGATCGAAAAAGAGCGAAACGGTCCGCGCACGCAGATACTGCGCAAGCTCATCGAACCGTGCATATTACGAAGGACTAAAAGTCAGGTGGCCAAGGAATTGCCGCCTAAAACCGAAGTCATGGTCAATGTTGAAATGACGCCGCATCAGCGGACCTTGTATTCGATCACAAACGACGCCTGCAAATCGAGCGTCATGCAGGCTATCGAAACGCAGGGAATAAACAGCACGCGCATGCATATCCTGCAGGCGCTTACGCGGCTTCGCCAGATTTGTTGCCATCCGGTACTAGTCGACCCGTCTTATAAAGGCGATTCGGGTAAATTCGAAGCCCTCGACGACCTGGTTGAAAACGTGGTTGCCGAAAAACACAAGGCGCTGGTGTTCTCCCAATTCACCTCCGTGCTCGAGCTCATTCGCGCACGGCTCGATAAAAATAAAATCCCCTGCGAATATCTTACCGGTCAAACTGCAAACCGGCAAAAACCGGTAGACAACTTTCAAACAAACGACGACATTCAGGTCATGCTGATAAGCCTCAAGGCCGGAGGCGTCGGACTCAATCTCACCGCCGCCGACTACGTCATCATGGTCGATCCTTGGTGGAATCCCGCGGCCGAAAACCAGGCAGCCGACCGTGCGTACCGCATCGGCCAAACAAAACCGGTATTTGTTTACAAACTAATAACCCAAGATTCCGTCGAACAGCGCGTGGTCGAATTTCAAAAGTCAAAACAGGCTTTGTTCGATGCAATCATCACCGCCGAACCGTCGATTTTTAAAAGCCTTGAAAAAGACGACATTGCCCGGCTCTTTGAATAGCGGGCAAAATCAATGGCCGGGTACCGCGTTTTATGATATAGTAATATCATAACGGCTCATAACGGCGATTTTTGCCGAAGTATCAAAATAGAAGACAGCCGTCGTAATCCCTTCATAGGAATCGCAGAGGCCGACTATGACATCGAGGAATCGCTCAATCCCTATAAATTTATCGGTTGTCATTGCAACCCTGTTTTTACTCACCTGCACCTATAAAAACGGCGTTATAGAACCCTTGTATGTTCCGTCAATAACCTTTACGGGAAATTTCGCCTATGGTTCGTCAACAGCGGGCACGCCCGAAACCCTGGCGGGAACCTTCGCCTATCCGAACAGATGTTATTCCCAGGGCGACACGGTGTTCATGTACTTTTATTCCCACGATTATGCGCTTTCGCAACTGAGCGAAGGCAAACTGATAACGTTTCAGTTGTATCGTACCGACAGCAATTATATCGTCACCGGAGACGGCATTTTCCATTGTGTCGATTATAGCACCGGTCAATCAACATCGTCGTATTACGTCACCCTTGCCGACACCAACGGCAGATCATTTGGGTTTCACATGAAAGCCGAATCTTTTTCGCATCAAGCGGGCGGGAAAATCGATTTGACGGAAATTGCGGTCAATCCGGAAGTCTTGGCGAGCGGCCTGTCGATGACCATTTCAAAGGGTGAAATTCACGGCAATGTTCAGCCGAAGTAATTTGCGTTGCCTTGCATTATTTTATCTTATGAAATTCCGGACAGCTTTATACCGAAACTGATAATTTCTTGAAAAAACCGGATATCATAGTACAATAATGATCATGAAACGCTTACTGCTCATTCTTTGCACGGTGTTGCTCTTTGTTTCCCAAAGCGCTTTTGCGCTTGACGGGTTTCAGAATGCGACTTGGGGAAGCTCGCCCGATTCGGTGAAAAAAGTCAATAATCCTCTGTCTTGGACACCGCAGCCCACGTCCGATGAATTTCCCAAAGAGCTCAATGTAACGGTAATAATCGCGTCGCAAATCGTTGCGGGCAAAAATGCATCGGTAAAGTATTATTTCTATAACAACAAACTATTCCAAACCACGGTCCGTTTCAATTTCGACAATTTAAAAAACTTCGATTTCAATTATAATGTCTATCGCAGCGTCGACGGTTACTATAAAGCAATTCGCGACCAGACCGTTTCGTTCATATTCGATATCTACGGGCTCATGGAAAAAAAATACGGAAAAAGACAACCTTATTTCGACAAGCTCGATCCGCGCTACATGTTTTCGAATCTGGACGCGTATTTGAAAAAAGAAGCCTGGAACCTTCGGTATTATCCGTATGAATATTACAAAAAAATAATGGTCTCGGCCTATGCACGGTGGGACCATCCTAAAACGCGTATTCTCTTTTCGATCAATATCTGCGCCATGGAAAAGCGTTTCGATTACCTGCTTTCCCTTACCTCGCTCGACCTCGAAACCGAAATCAACAAGAAAAAAGACGATCTTCGCATGCAGGGATTGTAGCACGAAAAAAACGTTTCAGGGGAAATCAAGCATGCGTGCCATGGTCTAATCGCCACGCACAAAAATTTCCTATGTAGATGCTAATGGCTTTTGAAAATCAAGGACATTTTGGAGGACTTCAATTTTGTGTCGGTAATTTGGACGCTGACCGTGTCGCTGTATGCGGCGGTCTGCCCCGGATACTGGACGAAAAAACCCTTTGTATCAAGCCGTTTGACAGCCTTCCCGCTCGACAATGTCCATTGTACCAGAGCTATCGAATCCTTTGGCGAGTCCGGGTCATGCGCATAGAGCCTGACCTTTACCGAATCCGATAATCCGATCATTGTTTGTCCCGAAATCGGCGAGTTGTTCAGCCTAAACGAAAGCGTATCGTGTGAAATCGAATCCAATACATATATGCTGTCGCAAACCGGAGATCTGTTGACAATAGTTAGGATGACGCTTTTTTTTGCGCTGTCTTTCGCAAGGTCGCGTGCAACGCATGAAATAGTATCCGTATACAGCGAGTCTTTGCAAACATACCTGGCTGTCGTATCGGATAGTATCGTCAGGCACGAGTTTTTTTTCGAAGTAACGGTACATTTCACCGAATCGCCCAAATCCGGGTCTGAGGCGTATATCCGCAGCATGAAAGTGTCTTTGCCGTTTGCCGGATAGCTGGCGGAAAGGGGCGTACCCTTACAGACCATAACACCGTTTACCCGTATGCTGTCAAGCAACGGCGGATGATTGACCACCGATACGATAATCCGTTTTACCGCACTGTCGCCGGCCAAATCCTTCACTATACAGACAATAGTATCGGTATACAGGGAATCTTTGCAAACGTACCGTGCGATGGTGTCCGAAAATATGGTCACTCGCGAGGATTGTTTCGCTTTTACGGTTAATTTTACCGTATCGCCCTTATCGGAGTCGCTCGAAAAAACCCTGAGCATAAGCGTGTCTTTACGGGTAGCAATAGCGGTGTCCTTCGCAATGAGCACCGTGCCTTTGCATTGTATTTTTCCGTTTACTCCTATGCTATCAAGTAGCGGCGCACGATTGACCACCGATATGACAATCCGTTTTATCGCGCTGTCGCCGGCCAAATCCTTAACTATGCAGACGATGGTGTCGGTATACAGGGAATCTTTGCAAATATAGCGTGCGACCGTGTCCGAAAGTTTGGTTACCTGCGAGGTTTGTTTCGCTTTCACCGTCAATTTGACCGTATCGCCCGCGTCGGAGTCGCTCGAAAAAACCCTGAGCATAAGCGTGTCTTTACGAGTAGCAATAGAGGTGTCCTTCGCAATGAGCGCCGTGCCTTTGCACTGTATTTTTCCATTCACCCGGATACTGTCCAGCAGGGGCGCACGGTCTATTACGGTAATTACGATGCGTTTTATTGCGCTGTCGCCGGCCAAATCCTTAACCGTACTCACTACGGTATCGGTATAGAGGGAGTCTTTGCAAACGTATTGTGCGGTCGAGTCGGATGTTTTTGTAATTTGTGAAGACAGTTTCGCTTTAACGGTCAGTTTCGACGTGTCACCCGAATCGATGTTACTCACAAAAAACTTGAGCTTGAGCACGGCCCTGCTGCCGACCCGTACCGAATCGCGCGAAAGCAGGACGCTGCCTTTACACTGCATCATTCCGTTTACGCTTATGCTGTCAAGATGCGGCACATGTCTGATGTATCCCTGGATAATCCGTATCGATTTTTTCACCGTGGTTCCGCGCAAATCCCGCACGGTTGCCGTAATCGTGTCCACGGTACGCATGCTGTCGCATGGCTTTTTGTAAAGCGAATCGCAAAGGAGTTTGACTTGAAACGATGTTCCCGGATTCCGAATCAGGGAATCCTTCGAATTTTTACGCGCCCATGAAGCGGTAATGGTGTCTTGGGCATCTGGATCATGTGCGTACACCGTGAAACCAACCGTATCGATTTGCCGTACCGAATACAAATAAAGCGATGAGTCGGGTCCAAAAATCTTTGTTCCTACTTTGATACTGTCAATCACCGGCGGATTGTCGGGAGGCAATTTCGTCAGGAAAAGCACCTTTTCCGATTGACCGCCTTTTCCGTCGTAGACTGTGATGACAATCGTGTCCGAAAATTTATCTTGGGGAACAGGATAGGTCACAATCGGCGTAAGAGGCAAGTTTACCCCGCGGGACGAATACCACCCGTATTTAAGAGCATCCTGATTGATGTCGGAAGTCTTAGCTTTTATGGTCAACATCTGCGATGTGTCGGAAACCGTATACCGAATCGTATCACCGGTTTTGAAACCTGAGTTTCCTATAAGAAGGCTGTCGAAAACCGGAGGCACATTCGTCACATATATTCGCACCGAATTGCTTCGTTTTGTTTCACCCGCTATGCTCACATATACCGAGTCGAACAACTGTTTGGTTATCGAATCTTTATAAATCGGCAACGAAGTCCAAAAAAGCTCGACCTTGAAAGATTTCTGTTTTACTGAGGGCGCAATATTGGGATGCACATAATTGGCTGTCCCCAAATGCCACGCAATATCGCCGAAAGTAGCAGAATCGGGCAAGGAAATGGTCGCAATAATCGGTTGACCGGAAAAAATGCTTGTCGTAAAGGTCCCGTCACCGAGCCCCAGTTGAATGGGATAGTCATTCGATCCGACAGTGGTAGGCAATGGAGTGCAAATAAATGTAATGAGGCTGCAGACAACCAAAAGAACCATGGCTTTTGCAAAAGTACCGTACTTCAAAAAAATTCGTCCGACCATTTTTTTCATGAATTTCCCAACATCCGGATAGGACATACAATGCGCCCTATCCTCAGAGTATATCATAGTAATAGGCGTGAAGTAAAGTGCCCCAAGGATTTAGGTGGGGAATAATGGGAAATCGAGATTAATGACCCGGCACGTAGTTACAAGGATTTTTCGAACAAACGCTTGCCGGATTTTTTCAATAGGAACGCTATTTCTTTTTGGGAATATTGAGCCGGTTCGATTAATCGGAGCCGATACTCGCCTTCGTCTAGTCTTTTAACGCATACGGTGAAGATTTTATCGGGTCTGTGTTTAAAAATTATTTTCCCAACCCAACAGCCGGAATCTCCCGGCGCAATATGAATGACCGAAAAGGAATCGGCATAGTATGCAAGGCAGGTCGTATCCTGGACAAGAGGATCTTTAAATGCAATGTGCTGCATCTTGAGACTGGCCCGCCATGAAGCTTCATGCAAATACGTGGTCAGGTCCTTTCGTATCGCAAAAACATAGGGGTTTGCATACACATCGAAATAATTTTTGCTTTGTAGGCCGATTGCAAATTGACAATTATTATCTTCGGCTTTAACAAGAACGACAACGAATAGCATGAAAAACGCCATTTTTTTTAACATCCTTAATCCTTTCTTTAAACTTGATTAAAAATAGTATACTAATCAACATTTTGTTTTCCAAGTCTTTTTTGTATAATTTGATAAATATTTCACAATTGAATTTTTCCGGTTTTGTGGAACCAAGGTTCCACGGAATTATCCTTTTCTCCCCCCATATTCCTGCAAAAAAAATCAGTTCACCTTATTATAAACGTGGGGACCCGGTCCATATTTATTGGAGGTTTCAATGAAGAACGCAATGCTGGCCATTGGTATTTGCATCATGGCAATATCCGCGCAAACCATTTCAATTTCCGGCAAAGTCAGCAATTCCCTGGGTCAACCCATTTCCGGCGCCATTGTACAGTTGTTGGTTTCCCAAATAAAAGCCACTACCGATGCAAATGGGTCTTACAACCTTTCCGGTACAGTGAATGCGTTTATCCCGTGTCACAATCAATCGATTCAAAGCCATATAACCTATGGCAATAAAAGATTGATTGTAAACACGCCGTTTTCGCAAAGAATGTCAATTAAGCTTTTTTCCCTCTCCGGTATTCTCGTTTCTACAATTTATCAGGGAACGGTTGGAAAAGGAATAACGGAAATACCCTGCGGTGTGGAAGGTTTGGGCCATGGTGCCTACCTGCTGGCAATACGGACTAACGATAAAAACACTATATACAAAATCAATTCGCTATCGCCGATAATGCAACCGTTAATCGGCCATTCGAATACTATGCAAAACAGCACCCTCGCGAAAACAACCGGGGCACCGGATTGGATACAGGCCACGATGCAAGGGTATGCATCGCATGTTGAACAACTTTCTTTCCCAACGGGCATTGTGAATATTACCATGGCCGCGCCTGTTGCCCCTAATTTCGGGGCAAACACCTATATTTTCGACCCGTCAATGTCGAATATCCAAAGCCAGCTCACGTCGTTATACAGCCAACAGCAGGGCGCACAATTCGGAAGCGGCAGATGCGCCATTCTTTTCAAACCCGGGCACTACGCGCTTTCCGTCCTCCTCGGTTTCTACACCGAAGTTCTTGGCCTTGGACTAACCCCCGACAGCGTCCAGATTTCCGGCAGCATCGAGTCGGATGCGTATTTATCTGGCGGGAACGCAACCTGCAACTTCTGGCGGTCATGCGCAGGAATAGCAGTAACGCCTACGGGCGGATCCGATTTATGGGCGGTGTCCCAGGCATGCCCAATGCGACGCATGCATGTCAAGGGCAACCTCAGCATCGCACCAAATCCCGGCGCAGGGAGCGGCGGATTCATCGCAGACACCCGAGTAGAAGGCAGCATCAATGGCTGGCAGGAACAGTGGTTTTCACGAAATTCCCAATACAACGGATGGTCAAGCAGCGGGTGGAATTTTGTTTTCGTGGGCAACTCAAATCCGCCTTCAGGATCATGGCCCTCGCAACCGATAACCGTTATACAAAAAACACCGACGATCCGCGAAAAACCGTTTTTATATGTTGACAATAGCGGGTCTTACAACGTTTTGGTGCCTCCCTTTCATGCAGACAGCAGCGTCGGGATTAGCTGGGCAAACCCAGCCATTGCCGGAACATCGGTGCCCATAGACCAGTTTTTTATAACCCGTGCCGGCACCGACAATGCGACAAGCATCAATGCCGCACTCGCCTCGGGAAAGAACCTGCTCCTTACTCCCGGTATTTATAATCTTGACGCAAGCATAAAAGTCATCCGTCCCGGTACCATTGTTCTGGGCATAGGCATGCCGTCGCTTGTCCCGCAAAACGGCACACCGGCTCTCGAAGCTTCGGATGTCGACGGCCTTAAAATCGGAGGATTCATAGTCGATGCGTCGGCGAACAATTCGGCTAACCTCATTGTGATGGGCGAGCAAGGAAGTACAAAAGACCATTCGAGCGACCCTTCGAGCTTATGGGATATTTTTGCCAGAGTGGGCGGACAGTTCAGCGGACAGGCTACCTGCATGCTGACCATAAACAGCAATAATGTCATCGGCGATCATTTCTGGCTCTGGCGTGCCGACCACGGTACCGGCGTCGGTTGGACGTCCAACAAGAACGTCAACGGTCTCATTGTCAACGGCAACAATGTCACCCTGTACGGATTATTTGTCGAGCATACGCAGGGATATCAAACCGTCTGGAACGGCAACAATGGGCGTTGTTATTTTTACCAATGCGAATTCCCCTACGACGTACCCGATCAGGCCTCGTGGAAAAACGGAAGCATCAACGGGTTTGCGTCTTATAAGGTCGCAAATACCGTAACATCCTTTGAAGGGTGGGGCCTGGGCGCTTATGCGTTTTTCAACCGGGCTGCGGTAGTACTTGACAATGGATTCGAAGTCCCGGCAAACGCACCGGGAATTAAGATGCGAAATCTGCTGACGGTCACCCTTGGCGGGAACCAGGGAACGGTTACGCATATTGTCAATGGAAACGGCAATGCGGTGGGCCCCAATACGGCACAGGTGGCGCGAGTGACAACCTATCCGTAATTCTAAGCCCGGCCAAGGCGCGTCAGTTAAATTAGAAGGAGACCCAAACAAAGGATCTGCAATAATGAGAAACTTTTTTTTTGTACTTCTTCTGATAACCGCGCATGCGTGTCATGCTCAACCCAGGTTCGGCGTAGTTACAAGTCAACCGGCTTATTACACTAACGGCACAGGCGACCGGTTTACGGTTACGTACGGGCATTTGTCCGACAGCAGCTTGTATTTCATTAAAATAAAGTTGCCCGACAGCCGGGAATATACGCTGCCCAGATCAGTATCGGCCTCGGGCGTACGCTATACCGACGAGAAAGACCTCGTATGGTGGGAGCATCAGGGAATTGTTCGTGTCGAAATGCGAGGCAATAACGGCGAATGGGTTACGAAATATTCCGGATTGCGCCCGGAATGAGAAATTGCGGTAATACATTTATTAAAATCGTCACAGTACCCGCAATTTCTGGACCTTTGATCCGATTTCGTCAAGCGCTTTACAAAGTCTTTTATACTGAGCCTCGTTCTTATACGTGCCCAATATCGCCCCGCCCGATCCGGTAAAATGGGACGTTGCCCCGCATTTTCTTGCGGTTTCTACCATTGCTACCTGCCATTGCGGCAAAGTACAAATACTTTTTCGGGTATCAAAATTTTCATCGATCAGTTCGCCAAGGCGTTTATAATTGCGATCAAGCAATGCGTTTCGTCCCAAATCCGCAAGATGTGCGAAATGGGCCATGGCGTCGATCACTTTTTTTTCCCCGCAGGCAAAACGCGTGCGCAAATCATTGTGAAAAATTTCGGTCGGTTCGCTCAAATCGGAGTGATAGGCGATATACATGTGCGGCAGCAATCCCGGATCCAAGGGTTCATATTTGTAATATCGGAAACCCGAAGCGGATTTTTCCTGTTTTTTGCCGAAATCCATATACACAAGTCCTTCATAAACTTGTATGACCCGGTCCTGCAGCCCGGCGGCTATTCCAAGTTCTTCCTTTTCAACCGATAATACGAAAGACGGCTGTATTTTTAAGGGAATATCGATACCGTAAAATTCCATGAGACACCGAAGCGTCGCAACGATAATGGAACTCGAACCGGCTAGTCCGACCTGGCGCGGCACCGTGGAATGGTATCGTATCGAAAAATTACGGTCGTGAAGTTTTTGATCATGCACCAGGCAATATTCGACAAAGTGTTTTATCGTCGCTTTAATAAGACGAATGCCGCCGTAATACCCGTGCAGTTTCACGTCTTTGGCCAAATCGAAAACCGATTCAAATCGCGCCCGGTCGTCTTCGGTCAGCACTATATCGAGATGATCCCATTCATAAAGTACAACCTCTGCGCAAAAATTTCGTACGATAACGGATATGGTTTTCCCATTGTATCCATCGGAAGGATTGCCGACCACTCCAGCCCGGGCAAAACATTGTTTTTTTATGATGATCATGGTGCGGCTTACCGTTTGGTCTTCTTGGCAAGAAGAGATTCAAGATAATCGCGGAACTGCGGCCCTTGCTTCTCATCGGCCAATGCGAATTCGACGAATGCGCGGAAATAGGCCTGAAAATTCCCGATGTCGTATCTGCGTTCATGGTCCTGCAATTTGACGCCAAATACTTTCCGTCCGTCCTTGATGAGCAATCGTATCGCGTCGGTAATTTGTATCTCATTGCCCTTGCCCTGTTTGGTGTTTTGAATGGCCTCGAAAATTGCGGGCGAAAAAACATACCGTGCGGCAATGGCCAAATTGCTCGGGGCTTCGGATCTAGAAGGTTTTTCGATGAGATCTTCTATTTCAAATACGTCGTTGTCTTTTTTAGGTTTAGCAATTCCGTATCGGTGTACTTCGGAAAGCGGCACTTTTTCAAAAGCGATTACCGCAGCGGCATTCTTTTCGGTAAAGCACTTCATCATTCGCTTAACGATATCGCTTTGTGCATTCATGCCGATGATGGAATCGCCCAGCGCCACCACAAACGGCTCTTTTCCCACAAACGGTTTTGCGCAAAGGATTGCATGGCCTAATCCGAGAAGCTGGCGCTGCCTTGTATAAAAATATTGCAACGGCGCGCGTTCATATGCCAATTCCTCAAGCAATTCTTCTTTGCCGCTTTCCCGGAGTACCTGTATCAGCTCGTCGTTGAGATCAAAATGATTTTCAATGGAGGTTTTCCCAGGCCCAGTTATAAACAAGACCCGCTTCATTCCCATGTTCGTCAGCTCTTCAACAACATATTGAACAACAGGTTTTTTGCCGACCGGAAGCATTTCCTTGGGCTGGGATTTTGTCGCAGGCAACAGCCTGGTTCCCAAGCCTGCAACAGGCACAACTGCAATAGAAATATTCATTCAGCCCCCATTTTGAACAATTTAATCGTTTCACTTGAAAATATAGGTGGTTGTTTCAAAGCTTTGCAACTATATGTAAATGAAAAAACTAAAGATTTGTTTCATGACATAATTCCTTGCAAAGAGGTATATTTTTATGGAATAAATTATTTCCGGTTCCGTAATATCTGGTTGAACCGGTGTTTTAGGTATTTTACGAAAATAGTGTCGGAATAGCAGAGAAACAGGGAGTTACAATGAATTTTGCACGAACCGCTCTTTTACTTGGACTATTGACGTGTATCTTTGTGTTGTTAGGACAATTTGTCGGCGGAACTCATGGTGCAATTACTTTTTTTATCCTTGCCGCAGTCATGAACTTTTTCTCGTATTGGTTCTCCGATAAACTGGTTCTGATGATGTATCGGGCAAAGCCGATCGAAGAAACCGATGCGCCAATGCTTTACCGGGTCGTACAACGTCTTGCGGAAAAAGCGTCTATTCCAATGCCCAAGGTTTATATCATCGAAAACCCTACCCCAAACGCTTTTGCAACCGGACGCAATCCCAGTCATGCCTCGGTCGCCGCAACAACGGGAATCCTGCAAATTTTAAGTGAAGATGAACTTACCGGCGTTATGGCACACGAACTTGCGCATGTGAAAAACCGTGACATTCTTATTGCAAGCATTGCCGCAACAATTGCAGGGGCAATTAGCATGATCGGTAATATGTTGCAATGGGGAGCCATGTTCGGCGGCGGCAGGGACGATGACGAACGCGGCGGTATGCTCGGCGCCTTGGCAATGGCGATTATTGCGCCGATTGCCGCAATGATTGTTCAACTTGCGATTTCCCGGTCCCGTGAATATGCCGCCGACGAACTCGGTGCAAGAATATGCGAAAAACCGCTCTCCCTTGCTCATGCACTCGGCAAGCTGGATAATGCCGTTAAAATGATACCCATGCAAGGCGGCAATCCGTCAACCGCTCATTTGTTTATCGTTAATCCATTCAAAGGCGGGCTTATGGGCCTTTTTTCGACTCATCCGCCAATGGAAGAACGCATACGAAGGCTCGAATTGCTTGCGAGGGAAATATAAATTGAAGAGTGCAAATTAAAAATTGGGAAATCTTTAATCTTTAATCTTTAAGCTTACCTGTTTTAATTCAATCCCGGCTTGTCCGGCGACCTCAATCACATGCGTATCCCTATAAAATTCGTAATAAAAGACCCTTTTAATACCGCTGTTTGCAATTAACTTAAAGCAATGCCAACAAGGCGATGCGGTGATGTAGATGTCGGCCCCGTCGATGGCGACGCCGTTTTTCGCAGCTTGTATTATCGCATTGGCTTCCGCATGAACGGTGGCAATGCAATGCCCGGTTTCCATAAAATGCCCGACATCGTCGCAATGCGGCATGCCGCGGACGCTGCCGTTGTAACCGGTTGACAAAATAGTCTTATCGCGGACGATTACTGCCCCGACGTTCTTGCGGTCGCACGTGGATCTGGTTGCTACTTGTAATGCGATTTTCATGAAATATTCGTCCCATGGTGCGCGTTTTCGTTTTAACGGGGGGGACAATTTCTTTTTCTTATTCATCGCATCGGCTCCTTTTATCTGTTTACTGCGATCCGTCAACAGTGTCTATCATGTTTATGCGGCCGCTATGCCTTCCGCCTTCAAACTGAGTGGTAAGCCATAATTTCAATATTTCGGATGCTGTGTCCTCTGTGGTAATCCGTTGTCCCAACACCAGCACGTTTGCATCATTATGGGAACGAGACATTTTTGCCATTTCCGGCGTAACGCAAAGGGCGGCCCTGACCTTTTTGAACCTGTTTGCCACAATCGATGCCCCTATCCCCGAGCCGCATAAAACAATGCCTCGCTTAAATAGCCCGCTCGATACCTTGCTTGCCGCGCGGGCAACATACACCGGATAATCGCTTCGCTCTTCATTGAAAACACCGACATCCTCAAACGGGATATTTGCTTTTTCAAGCTCCCTTTTTATATGTTCCTTAAGCCTGAAACCGGCATGGTCTGCGCCTATAATGATCGCATCATCACCTTGTGTCACGGAAGGTCCTTTCTTTTCCCATGTGGCAAAAATAGCCTGGATTCACTATTTTTAAACAATAATTACAATGATTTTGTCATGCAAAACAATTGAAAAATAAATTGTACCACATTGTAACATAATGGGTATTTTGCATGTCTAATAGGATAAAGCATGAATGAAATAGATGATTTAAGCATTGCACATGCGAAAAAAGACCATAGGGCATTCAAACGCGTTTACGACTTTTACGCACCCTATGTTTGGAAAATTGCTTATAGAACTTTGCATGGCAATCATGAAGCAGCACAGGAGGCAATGCAGGAAACATTCATTCGGGTGCATAACAGTCTGTCGAAATTCAGCGGGCAATCGGCATTTTCAACATGGATTTACCGCATCGTTTTCAATGTGTGCCTGACTTTGCGGACAAAGCAAAAAAAAGCAAGCATGAATGAAGAATATAATGACACAATCGGAATAGCAAAATCGCAAACCGATGCCGTCGACGCAAAAGAGGATGTGGAAAGGATTCTGGCCGGTTTAAACAAAGAAGAACGGTTCCTTTTGGCAGGGAGAGAATTATTGGACTTGTCTTATGCCGAACTTTCGAATATCACGCAAAAAAATGAAGGGACTTTACGGACTCAATTGTCCCGGATAAAAGAAGAAATCCGAAGAAATTTCAAAGGATAATTTATGGATCAGGAACAAAACGAAAAACTTCCCACTGGTTTTGCAAAAGAGCTTTGCAACATTCCGGTAATGCCCGACCAGGCATTCTTTAACGTACAAAAAACGTTGCATCGCAAAAGCCTCATATCACGAACTATCTGGCTTGCGGCTGCAACGCTTGTCCTGAGCGTAGGCCTGTATAGAGGTTTACAACCCAAACTCATGGAAGTGTCGAGCAGCTCGGAAATAATCGACGAATTGTCTTCTATTAACACATTTTATAATGAAGATGAGCGATCAACGATCGCCGATCCGGACATTGAAACTGTTTTATATCAACCTTAATTTTTTCGGAGGCATTACATGGGTAGTACTTATATAAAAATTTTCCAGGCGAAAAACATTCATTCATTCACTGCTAAAACTCATTCCTCGGCAATGTGGGCACTTGTCGCATTGCTGCTATCGGTTTTTCTGGGCAATACGGCAACTGTTTTCGCCATGCCCGATTCGAGCCGAGTAGCGATGCAGGATTCAAGCCGTCAAAAATGGTGGTCGGAGTTAAAGTTGACAGCCGATCAAAAATTAAAACTCAAGGCTATTCGCGAAGACATGCAACAATTCCGCAAAGCAAACTTCGAAAAGATGAAAGATTTGCGGGAAAAAAGCAAGCAGGAACTGTTGAAAGCCCTTCCGAGCAAAGATGTTTTATACGGGTTTGCAAAACAACTTGCCGATCAGCATCGGACTATGGCCGAACACATGGCCGATCATATGCTGAAACTGAAAGGTATTTTAACAAAAGAGCAATTCGAGAAGATTTTAAGCAAGGATTTTTTCATGGGAATGCAGAAGGACCATGGCGGCAATGATGGCGGTGCCGACAAAAAAGACAGACGGCACGATAAAGAGTAAGCCGGAAAGTGTTAGCATAAGGTCTGGTAAACGGGACGGCAGGAACAGGTGCCGGCCCGTTTTTTTTACGTGGGCCCCTGGCCATTTGCCCGGGGATGCGCTTGGTTGTAAACCTTAAGCAGGTGTTCTTTTGACATATGAGTATAAATCTGCGTTGTTGCTAATGAAGAATGGCCGAGCAGTTCCTTGACCGCTCGTATATCGGCGCCCCGGTCGAGCAAATGGGTCGCGAAAGAATGCCTCAAGACGTGCGGGCTTTTCTTCTTCTGCTGGCTAACGGCCGACAATTCCTTTTCAACGATCCGTTCTATTTGACGTTTTGAAATCCGCTTTCCCTTATCGCCTAAAAATAACGGCGCACCGTATTCTTTCCCGTTTTCCCTTGTTGCAAGATAGCGTTTGATCGTAGAAAGCGAAACCTCGGTAACGGGAACTACCCTTTCTTTTCGCCCTTTTCCCATCACCCTCACGATTCCTTTTTTATGGTCTATAGTCTCCACATTCAAAGAATGCAATTCCGAAAGGCGCATGCCGCTGCCGTAAAACAATTCCACAATAGCCTTGTTCCTTAGTGCTGCCAACGCAGTAGCGGCGGTCCCCGGTACGGGTTGTTTATTTTCGAGATTCCCTGCCTGGGCTTCGGTTAAAAAAGCCGGAAGCGGTTTGTCGAGCTTTGGTGTTGCCAGCAATTTGGCGCCATTGATACCTATCAATTTTCTCTTGAGACAAAATTTTGAAAACGATTTCAACGCGGCTATTTTCCGGGCCACCGAACGCGGCTTTAACGTCATATCACCCATGGAAAACGTAAAAGATCTCAGCACACCTTTTTTCATAATGTCTTCAAAAGAGATTTCGCCGTAATTTTGCGATACGAAATCGCCGAATTGCCGAAGATCCCGTTTATACGCCTCAATCGTAAGGCCCGAATAACCCTTTTCCTTTAAAAGATATTCCAAAAATGAATCGACATTCTTTTCAAGATCCGACATTATTGATATTCCCTTTGTTTTTTTTACTTTATCAAAATAATTTTTATCCTTGAAGATATATTTGTTATTTCCAAATTAAGGCCCCTCGCAAAAGCTGTGAGGGCTTGAACCGGCGAAAAACATATTCGTAAGGAGTCAATAATGGTATTCGGGCAAAATTTTTCAGTCGCGACGAAAGGATATTCCGATATTGTCGATATCACGAATCAAATTTCGCTTATCATTGCGGATTCCGGGCTTTCCAACGGTATCGCCACAATTTTCGTGGTCGGGTCAACGGCTTCGATCTCCACTATAGAATTCGAACCCGCTCTCGCTCAGGACATGAAAGATCATTTAAACGAACTGGTACCCAGCAATCTGAAAAGCCGGCATTCCGAAACCTGGGGAGACGACAACGGATTTTCCCATATTCGCGCAACCCTGATGGGGCCGGGCATAACAGTCCCGTTTAGCAACAAAGACCTTGTTCTGGGAACTTGGCAGCAAATAGTGGTAATAGACCATGACAACAGACCAAGAACGAGAAACATCTTTGTACAAGTTATCGGCGAGTAGGCTTACATGAGCTTTTTGTTTTTTATTTGACAGCAACGGCCGTGAATAGTCATATTATTGCTGTAGCTTTTCAACACTATTTTTCTCATTATATTACCCGGCTGTTGAGAACAACCTTTTTGAAAGGAGTCTTTCATGGTTAGTCGTTTTGCTCGGATGGCTTTCGCAAATTCAAAAAAGATTACGGTTATCGGCGCTCTTGTCTTATCCCTGATTGTTCCTGCCTCATCGAGTTTTGCCGATGATATAACAACCTCGGTATCCGCAGGTTCAAAAGCTGTCCTATTTTCATTTAGCGGATTGTCAATTTTAGGTGCAAACGCTTTTGACGGCGGAATTGGCGCTAAATATTATTTTTCCGATCCCCTCGCTGTTCGCGCCGGAATTCAATTTATGACGGCAGGGCAAGGCATTGCAGCGAACCCTGCTGCAACCCAACAAGGTACCGATGGTAGTATTTCTGCAACACGTTTCGGCATTTCCGCAGCCGCCGAATATCATTTGCTTAAAACTAGAGTCAGCCCTTATTTCGGCGGAGGTTTAGGATTAACATTGACATCGACCGAGCGAAAAACTGCCGAAGTTGGAAATCCTCCGGCCAATCAAACAATTACAAAAAACAATTTTGGCGTTGGAGCCGCAGACGGAGAAACAATTAACGGGAACACTTTTTTAGGCGGCACAAAATTTAGCATCGGCGCTATTGGCGGTGTAGAATTCTTTATCATTAAGGAATTAAGTTTGAGTGCGGAATATCAATTGGGATGGTCATTAACTTCCAGAGCGGACGAGGAAGTCACCACAGGAAGTCTTACAACAAAGACAAAAGTCGGCTCCACCTGGCAAGTCGGCGTCGCTGCTTTGGGTGCGCTGACGCTCGCATTTTATTTCTAACCCCGTGGGATAGGTTAACATTATAATACGCAAAATGCGTATATAATCCAGATATAGGTACTAATCCGTTATTCGAATCCTGTATTTTGTTTTTCTGGGGCGTTTAGTAAAACGCCCCGATTTATTTTATATGGTCTAAAAACGCTTTAACCTTACATCTTTTCAGGGGTATCCATGAAAGGTATTATTCTTGCAGGCGGGTCGGGTACACGGCTTTTTCCCGTTACAATGGCTGTTTGCAAACAACTGATGCCGGTATATGACAAGCCGATGGTTTATTACCCGCTTTCGATTTTAATGCTTGCCGGCATAAAGGAAATTTTAGTTATTACCACCCCACATGACAACGAAGCCTTTAAACGCCTGTTGGGCAATGGCTCACAATGGGGACTCGCGATTTCCTATGCCGTTCAACCCAAACCCGAAGGAATTGCCCAGGCATTTATTGTAGGGAAAGAATTTATCGGCAGCGATTCGGTAGCCCTGGTACTGGGCGATAATATTTTCTGGGGTCACGGATTCGTTTCATCGCTTGTGGCCGCAGCGAAAAAAAAGCAGGGAGCTACGGTTTTCGGATACTGGGTAAACGACCCCGAACGGTACGGTGTTGTGGAACTAGACAAGAATAACAAACCCATTAGTTTGGTCGAAAAGCCCAAAACGCCGGTGTCCCCGTATGCGGTAACCGGCCTTTACTTTTATGATAACAAGGTCGTCGGCTATGCGGAAAACCTCAAAGCATCCCCTCGCGGCGAACTTGAAATAACCGATTTGAACCGCTGCTATCTTGCCAAAGGAGAACTCGACGTCGAACTGCTCGGGCGCGGCGTTGCATGGCTGGATACCGGAACGCATGAATCCATGCTCCAGGCCTCGGTGTTTGTCGAAACCATACAATCCCGCCAGGGACTTTTGGTATCCTGCCCGGAAGAAGTTGCCTTCCGTCTCGGCTATATTTCAAATGACCAATTAATAAAACTTGCCGAACCGATGAAAAAAAACAGTTACGGCACGTACCTGCTTCAATTGGCAAACGGGAAACGGTAAACACTTATGAAATTTACTGAAACGCAAATTAAGGGCGCATGGATTATAGAACCGATTGTCCACGGAGACAATCGCGGTTTCTTTCTTGAATCCTATTCTTCAAAGGAAATGGCCGACCACGGGCTCCCGACCGATTATGTCCAGGACAATCATGCCCGGTCGCTTGAAAAAGGGGTATTGCGCGGATTACATTTCCAAAAACCGCCCTATGCGCAGAGCAAATTGGTGCGCGTCGTTCGCGGAGCCGTATACGATGTTGTCGTTGACCTTCGGAAAGATTCTCCGACATTCGGTACGTCGTTCGGCATAACCCTTTCCGAAGAAAATAAAACAATGCTTTTTGTTCCCAAAGGATTTGCCCATGGATACTGCACGTTGACCAACGATACCGAGTTTCTGTATAAAGTAGATCAATATTATACGCCGTCGCATGATGCTGGCATCTTTTACAATGACGGGGATCTATCTATATCGTGGCCCGCGACACAGCCTGTTTTGTCGAAAAAAGACGCGGCATTGCCGAAATTGAAAGATATCCAAAGTCCGTTTTAACATACGGTATCCATGAGACAAAAGCTAAAAAGATCACCACTGTATCTTGTTCGCATTCTGGCCACAAGCCTTGGTTATTTGAGTTACTTTGTTGCAATCGTTATTTTTCTGTGCCTTGGCCTGCCGCTCTTGCTCGTCCTTTCGTTTTACCCCGGTTTTATGAAAAAAGCAATGTACGGCATTCTAAAAACGTATACGTTTTTTCTTACCAGGATATGGTTGCCGTTTCTGGGCGTATACTCGATTGCCGAAGTTTCAGGATACGATAAAGCAAAAATGCGAAATTCCATTTTCATTGCAAACCATCGCGGCAAACTCGATGCACTTTTATTGCTCTCGATTTTACCCGAAACCGGCGTGCTCATCAAACCGAAATATTCCCGTCTGCCGATATATTCTACATTTGTCAAATACCTCGATTTCGTACGCGCCGATTCGGACTCGATAAAAGGCGTTTCAATTGCTCTCGATCGATGCAGACAAGTTCTCGCTCTGGGAAAAAACTTGCTCGTCTTTCCCGAAGGAACGCGCGGAAAAAAAGGCGGGCTTATGGATTTTAAAGATTTCGCCTTTAAAATCGCGTTGGAAACCGCACGGCCGATAGTACCGGTCATCATCCATACCGATTTGCCGTTCATGGCCAGGACAAAGGGCAGTTTATACCCTAAATTCCGTTTCAATTATACGGTCCGTTTCCTTACCCCCAGCAATGCTCTGCCCCAAGAACGGTCGTCGCAATTTGCCTGCCGAGTGCACGACCAAATGAAAGCGGTGTTGGAAGAACTTGACAAAAACACCTATTGGGACCAGAAATCCGACCGGTTCCCGCCGTCTGCGACGGAGCGATTATGAACGATAAAACGGTTTTTACGCTCGAAGAAATTTGTGCGATATTGCCTCATCGGCCCCCGTTTTTATTTGTCGACAAAATCGTAAGGTTCGTACCCGACAAGCATATTGAGGCGACACGACTTATTCGCGAAGACGAGCCCCATTTTGCCGGTCATTTTCCACAGAAAAAAATCATGCCCGGCGTATTGGTCACAGACGCGCTTGCGCAAACAAGCGGGCTTTTATGGGGTTTTTCAAAAAAGGTCTCGGGTCAAGGCACAACCGAACCCCCGCAGATTTTTTTTCTTGCGGCATCGACAATGAAATTTATCAATCCATCGTACCCCGGCGAAACGCTATCGCTTGTCTCTTCCTTCGAACGGAATTTCGGCACCTTGTTTACGTATGCCGTCGAAGCACATGTAAAGCATAAAATTATCGCCAAAGGCAATCTCACCCTTGCTATGATAAACGGATCCATATGAAAATTTTATTATTACGAAGCTATCCGCGAAAAAACGGATATACGGCGCAACTTACCGATCTTTTCGTCCAAGGTATGCGCGAAGCAACGGCCGAAATAATCGACCGGGACATTACGAAGCTTTCCATAAATGCGTGTATCGGTTGCTACCGGTGTTGGGTAACTTCTCCGGGACGTTGTTTTTACAAAGACGACATGCAGGCATTGCAGGATGATTTGCTCGATGCCGATATCGTCGTATGCGCAACGCCGCTCAACTCTTTCTCAGTCAGCAGCAGCTTGAAGGCTTTTTTGGACCGCACGTTACCGCTTACCATGCCGTGCTTTGAGCAATCGCCGCTCGGCTCTGTCCGCAACACGATTCGATTCCCGGAAAAATGGCCGAAAAAGCTGGCCTATATCGTTGTCGGTGCATTCAAAGGCGACGAGATTTTTTCCGGCATCCGCGCCATGATGACCCATTACGCCAATGCGGTGTCTATGGAGCTGTGCGGAGAGCTGGCACGGGCGGAATCTTTTTTACTCCCGTTTACCCTTGCAAAGCCCAAAACGGTAAAAACGATTCAAGCTGCTTTTGTCAAGGCCGGATACGAAATTGCAACCCACGGGACAATTTCTTCGGAAACAAAGGAAAAGGCCGAAACGCCGCTGTCGGCCGACATCCCTTATTTCAAAAAATACTCCAATATTTATTGGGAACATGCGGTTGCCCTCGGCGAAAAATCCTGGGATCTCGATTTACTATGCTCAAAAGTCACTACCGATGTGCGCATCCTGATGCAGGAAATGGCGCGAAGCATAGACCCTGCGGCTACCGCCAAGTTGAAGACGACTTTGCACTTTGACTTTTCGGATAAAGAAACGGCGTTGGGATTCACCTTGCGCATAGATCACGGGAAATGCGATTTTTACGAATCGCTTACGGGAAAGCCGGACCTGGTGGTAAAAAGTTCTCCTCAAACCTGGGCTAAGGTTTTTACCCGTCAAATCAATATGCGGGATGCTCTTGTCAATAAAGAAATCATTCTCTCGGGGGACAAGTTCATTTTTTCCCGTTTAGACAGGTATTTTCCGCCCCCGGTGGTTTAGTACCTAGAGCGGCGGGGAAAGTGCGTCTGCGGCCCGTTGGCATCCGACCAAATTATTCACATTATAAATAACGGTATCTTTCGGAAAACCGTTTACACGTATGAGACCCGAGAGAACGCGTTGCGGGCCGATTTCCAAAAATGCATCCGTATGTTTCGCGCGCACCGCATTCATGCACGCGCGCCAGTACACCGGTGAAATCAGTTGATTGGTGATGAGCGTTCGTATGGCTTGCGGATCGGTTTCGCATTGCGCGGTGGCATTGAGCATAAGCGGAAATCGAGGAGCGCGAAAGGAAATCGTTTCGACCCAGGTCCGGAACTGTTCATGGGCAAAAGCCATAAACGGACTGTGCCACGGCCCGGAAACCATGATACTTTTGCACTTGCCAAGCCCCCGTTCGCTGACCATTGCCGAAAACCGGGCAAGCAAGACAGTATCGCCCGAAACAACGATTTGATTCGGCGCATTATCATTTGCCAAAACGATCCTGTCGCTGCGGCCTATCTCGGCGAGCAACGATCTGACCGTGTCGAGTTCGACGAACAACACCGCAAGCATTCCGCCGTCGCATTGCGATGCGGCAATGTCCATCAGTTCGCCCCGCTTAGCGGCAATCGCGACGGCATCCTCGTCCGATACGACCCCGGAAGCGGCCAGCGACGTGATTTCGCCCAGAGAATGCCCGAGTACGAGCGAAGGGAAAAGACCCGCCTGTTTTACCCGATTATAATATCCCAAAGAAACGGCGGCGAGCAAGGGTTGCAAATAATGGGCTTTGCGAAGCCGTTTTTCTGGTCCGCGAAGGCACAATTTTTCAAGATCTTCATGGGTGATATCGCTTGCCAGGGAAATCAGCGACTTAAAATGGGTATCGTCCTTGAAAAGGTCCTGGCCCATGCCGATTTCCTGCGATCCCTGACCCGGAAAAAGAAAAACAAGGTCCATACGATCACACAACCGTTGCGGTAAGGCCGCCGTCAACGACGATAGCTTGACCCATGATATACGACGATGCGTCGGAAGCGAGGAACGAAACCACGGACGCTATTTCCCGGGCAGAACCGAACCGTTTGGCAAGGATGCGCGCCACATTCTGTTGTTTTATTTGCCGCGGCATTTTAGCGGTCATATCGGTTTCTATGAACCCGGGCACAACCGCATTCACCCGTATTCCCCGCGGTCCCAGCTCGGCTGCAAGCGAACGTGTGAGCGCAAGCAATGCGCCTTTCGAAGCCGCATAATTCGTCTGCCCGCCGATGCCCACAAGTCCCGAAACCGAAGCGATATTTACGATGACTCCCTGTTTTGCGGTCATCATGGGGCGTACGACTGCCTTGGCAAACCGGAATGCGCCGGTCAGGTTCGTATCGATGACGCGTTGCCATTCATCAACAGGCATCATCATGATGTATTGGTCGGAGGTTATTCCGGCATTGTTGACAAGGATATCAATACGGCCTTCTTTTCCGACAATCGTTTCGACGACGCCGTCCACTGCGGCGGTATCGGTTTGGTTGCACAGCATACGGATCGCACCGGTTTCGGTTGCGGTAGCGAGCGCCGCGTCTTCATGGCGATGATACGTAAAATAAACGGTTGCGTTTTTTGCGCGTAAATCGGCGACTATGGCCTTGCCTATGCCGCGCGATCCGCCCGTTATCAAAGCAATCTTATTTGAAAACATTTAAAATCCGTTGCTCCGCAATTGGATAGTTTCAGCCGAAATCACCTCCACGCAAAAAATGCGCAGACCGGAGAACCCCAGTTAACTAGCCGGTTTTAATCGATGCTACATATCGTCAAGTTTAACCGTCAGGCTTTTCGGCATAATGGGCGGCATCGAGATGGTGGAAACTTTGGGTCCCTCACCTGTACCGAGATTGAACGATAGCCCGGCATAGGCACAATCGACGGAAAAAAGCGCCAACCCGACGAATTTATCGAGCGTATAGGAAAAACAAGTCGCGACAATGGTCGCGACCGAATCGTTGCCGTTTACAATTGTCGCACCTTTTGTAAAGCCCGAAACGTCGGCTGCAGCGCATATGCCGATAATTTTCTTGGAAAGCCCGCTCGCGCGCCTCGCCGCAATGGCGTCGCGTCCGGCAAATTGCTCTTTGTTAAAATCGATCATCCATTGCAGACCGAGCTCCAGCGGATCGCGCACCAAAACGCCTTCGGCAAAAACATTGAAGAAACGTCCTTCCAACCGAAGGTCGTTATGGATGTCGATACCGCAGAGACCGCCGCTGATTTTTCGCGCACTTGCCAGGCAGGCATCAAACAGAAGGTCTGTTTTACCCGCCTCAACCAACAGCAAATAGCCGAACTCGGAAGTCTTACCCGCCCTAAACAGCGAAATACCGGCACCGTTATATTCGTAGCGTTCGATAGACAAATAAGGCAGGCCGAGAACATCCGCGCCGAAAAGTTCCTTAGCAACTGCCCAAGCCTTATAACCGTCTATACTTAACAGCGCATGGGATTTGGACAAATCTTCCATGCCCGCCTCGGCAGCGCCGCGGGAAAGCAGAAGCTGCACAACGGCATCGTCATCGGCAATACTTTCGCAAAGGAGAATGAATTCTTCGTCATTGTTCGCTATATAGCAATCGGCAATGATCATGCCGTCATCGTCGGCTAAAAAGGTATGCAGAATTCTTCCGAATCGTAGCTTCGCAACATTGCCCGCACACAGTGAATCCAAAAAATCCAAACCCTTTTCTTCGGGGAAACGGAAACGCTGCATAAATGAAAAATCCGTAATTCCGGCAGCGTTTCGAATCGTTTCATATTCGTTTTTCGCATCGCCGACGCGGGAAACGATTTCAGTTTCAAAACGGTTGGCAAAGGTTGCGTTATTTGCTGCAAAATTTTTATGAAAAGGAGATGTTCTCATTGTTGTCCCTCTTTTTTGCTCTTCTGCGAAATGACAAAATCAACAACCGTGTTGATGGAACGCAGTACCGCGATGTTTTCGTCCGGGATTTTTATGCCGAATGAATTCTCGATGCAAAGCACGATTTCCAAAGCATCCAGTGAGTCAAGTCCCAAACCTGCGCCGAGCAATGCGACATCTTCATGCAAATCGTCGGGCGTGTAAGGAAGGTTAAGGCGGCGAATGAGCTCGGTTTTAAACGTATTGATGATTTCGCGGCGTTGCTCGATTTCTTTCTGCATCGTTTCTGTCATATTTTAAGGTTCTTTTCGAATAACTGTTGAACAATTGATTCCATCGTCTGAGCTGAAAACTACGAGAATATAATTTTTGGACGAAGCATAACCAAAGCCTGATCCTAAAAGTGAATATGCCAGATTATATAATGGAAGCGTTGCCTCTGCAAACCCTAATTGCGATGCCGTATCGATTCGATGACAATCGTCGGTTTGCAAAATACGGGAAATTGCCGCTGTTTCATGTTCATTTTTTAAATTACAGCAAATACAAGACAGTTCCGATGCGGCTATATTGGCCTGGCGCAGCGAATCGTCTATAGTACTGCATAGTAATGCGACCGGATCATCTTCACTGTTTATTTTGGTGGAATAAGCAGTCGAACAAAGTGAAGCCAGGATTTTCGCATTGCGACGCGAAGCATGGTCCCGGCTTTCTACGACAAAACCGCAAGCCCCTTCTGCGTAAGGATATGGCAGGTCCGACAAACTCCCCGTAGCGCAAATGTCCGACAGTATCCTTTTCGAAAGTTCGTCGACACTCAGGCTGATGAGCGCCTCCGTATGGTTCGCATTGATTGCCTGAGCGGCAAAGCCCAGCCCCATGATGCCCGCGCCCGGCCCGAAACACAAGGTGGTATTATGCCCCGACAATCCTATCGATTTGCAGATATTTCCCGAAACGGAATTAGGCACGATAAAAGGAAACGCATTCACTTGACTGATTGCAAATTTTTCACGAAGTAAAGAAGTAATATGCTCCTCTTCCGCCCAAGACGGCCCTGCCGACAAATGCAGATACAAGCCAAGGTCCTTGCGTTGCGATTGCCTCTCGCCGATCCGGGCCGAAAGCATGGCAAGCCGGGCAGCGGCCAAACCGAGCCTGCTCGACCTGTCCATATTGCGATCGTCGAGCCGGCGATCGATTTCCTGCATCGAAAAATCCGGGACAGTCCCTATGTCGTAACCGTTTTTCTCCGAAAGTCCCGCGTTTACGAAGCATTTTTTATTCTTCGCAATTGCATCGACAAAAGGCTCTATGCCGATACCTGCGGCGGATACAAGCCCGATACCCGTTATAACGGCTTCGGCGGTCCTGCTTCCGGTATCGCCGGCATCGTTGCATTTGTCAAACGGCCCGTTCGCCCGTATCACCATGCTGGCATTATTGCCGCCAAAAGCAAAATTATTGGTAAGCATCGGCCCCAAAAAAGCGGGCGCCCTTCCGGGGGTCGCAACATAATCCAGGGAACACCCTTCCCTGCTTTCCGAATAATTGGCCGTGGGCGGCAAAATTCCTTTTGTCAAACAAAGCACGCTTGCCACCGCTTCACAGGCGCCTGCGGCACCCAGGCAATGCCCGATCATGGATTTTGTTGAACTGACCGGCACATTCGCGCCGGCAGAACCAAAGACCTTTTTTATGGCGCGCGATTCGGTTTTGTCATTCGCTTCGGTACCCGTACCGTGTGCATTTACATACGATATCCGCGACGCTGCCGTATTCGCATCGGCAAGCGCGCGTTCCATTGCGGCTGCCTGGCCGTTTCCCGACGGATCCGGAGCCGTGCAGTGATACGCGTCGTTCGAAAGACCGAAACCGAGTATTTCGGCCCGTATTTCCGCATTCCGGGCTTTTGCATGTTCCATGCTTTCGACAAGCAGGAATGCCGCACCTTCCCCTAGGTTAAGCCCGATAGGTTTTGAAAAAGGCGCGCAAACGCCGTCGACGGTCGCCTTAAGTCCGTCGAATCCCGCAAGCGTTGTTTCGCTGAACGTATCGCTGCCGCCGGCAAGAACGGCATCGGCCAGGCCGAGGCGTATCAAATCAGCGGCAAAGCCGATGGCCGAAAGGCTTGCGGAACATGCGGTAGTGACCGTTGCACACATACCGGCGATGCCGAAAGCACGGGACAAAAGCATCGCGCCGCTATAATATCGTTTTGCGAACAGCTGTTCTTTAGTCAACGTTTCATCGCCGTCGGCAAGGCGCATATAATGCCGTTCGATGGTTTGCATCGGACCGCTGCATGTTGCAAAAAGCAATCCCATGCGACGGGATGTCTTGGAAACGGAAATGCCCGACATGGCAAGCGCTTCTTGCGCCGCTATAGCGGCGAATCGGATGAATTTGTCTTGCGAAGCAAGGGTTTCCCCGTGGGGAACCGAGGATTCGGAAAATTCGGTAATCAGTCCCGCATGGGTGGCGCGGAAATGGGAAAGATGAGGCCTGGCTATCGGTGAAAACGAGGGAATACCGTTTGAAATCGATTTGAAATAGTCTTCGCAGTTCTTTCCGGCGCTCGAAATAACACCCATTCCGGTTACGACAACGCGCTGTCTCACGATACGAAACTTCCGTTCCTGATGACAACCGCGAAATTATAGCCGAGATCGGTGCTGCCGAGCGCCAATACGAATTCAGGCGCTTCGGTGAGTTCTTTTGTATCGATATCCGTATCGCCGGTGATTTGCGGCCACAATGTTGTCCCTTGCGAAAGAGTAAATAGAGCGCAGGCCGTACTTGCCAAAACGGACGCGGTTTCAATATATCCGGTGTTAAGCGACGTGGTGACCAACGGCACCCGTTGCCGCGACGGGTCGTTCCAGATCCGGCTTCGAATAATTTCCAGCATCTTGGCGTCGGTAGCATTTCCTTGCGGCGCCCAAACCGCAAGCCCGATGTCCTTAAAAGAAAGCCCCGCACGTTCCAATGCCGTTTCGCATGCGTGCAACAGACCGGCGCCGGTATTGCTTTGACCGGAAAACTCCAACCCGTCGACACTCATGCCGTACGACAGCACCTCGCCGTAAATTTTGGCTTCGCGTTGCCGCGCATTGTCAAGCGTTTCCATTGTGAAAGCCGCGGCGCCTTCGGCGATTATTTTCCGTTTTGCGTCGGCAAAATCAAGGTCGTACTTTTGTTCTTTTTCCCCGCTCCGCAAAAACCCGATCATATCGTAATTGTGAAACATGCGCGGGTACACTTCGTCGCTGGCGCAGGCGACAATCGCAGCGGCCCGATTTTCCCTCAGCGCGTTGAACGCGTAGGAAACGCTCGCCAAGCCGGCATGCGGGCCCGGCGCAACGGTCATGTTCACGCCTTTAAGGCAAAGCGCGTTGCTTACCCAGCCGGCAGTCGAGTTTGCGGTTATATTCGAAAAGCAATTGATATCCGCCTGAAAATCCGGGGATGAGAACACGCTGTTCATATGGTCGTCTTCTGCAGGACCGTTGCAAACGCCCATGACGATGCCGATGCGGTCGGCATTTTTCGGGCTTACGCGCAGTCCTGCGTTGTCGAGCGACAATTTTGTCGCCGCAGTGGCAAAGGAACTGATCAGGTTCATTCCGGCCATGTCCAATCTTTTGTCAATATCCTCAGCAGAAAAAGGCGCAACGAGTCCGGCGTTTTTCGACATGCTTTTATTAATGTCCAATCGCAAAGCCGGGCCTATGCCGTTTTGCCGGTCGCGCATTTTTTTAACAAGGGTATCGACGCCCAGACCAAGGGATGTTATTGTGCCGAGCCCCGTGATGACGACACGGGCATCGGCATTTTTCCGCGGCGGCGTCGCGCAGTCCCATTTCGTCACCACGATCGCCGCATTGTTTCCGCCGAAAGCGTAATTCGCGGAAATAAATGCGTGGTATTTTTTTTCACGCGCGTGATTCGGCACGTAATCGAGAGTACAGCCCGGGCGGGGTGCCGAAAAATTGAGCGTCGGCGGAATCAAATCATGGTTCATGGCCAGCAGATTGCACGTTGCCTCGAGAATGCCGGTCGTTCCCATGCAATGGCCGAAAAACGATTTCGTGGAGGTTGCCGGGATTGCGGTATTGCCGATGAATTTCGCAATGCCTTTGCTTTCAGCCCGGTCATTTGCTTCGGTACCCGTGCCGTGCGCATTGACGACGCCGATGTCGTCGAGCGTAAGTCCCGAATCCGCAAGCGCATTAGACAAGGTTTTGTAAACACCCTCGCCGCGCGGGTCGGGAGATGTCGGGTGATAGGCATCGCTTGTCAGGCTGTGCCCTGCGATTTTTCCCAAAAGCGGGACATTCCGTAAAAGGGCCTGTTCCATTTCCTCCACCACCCAAAAAACCGATGCCTCGCCTATGTTAAGACCGATCGGCGTTGAAAACGGCGCTATTTGCGAATTGGAAACCGCCTTGAGTCCGTTGAACCCGGACATATTGGCTACGCAGAGAGAATCGGACCCGCCCAAAATCACGGTCGAGTATAACCCGAGGTTGATAAGCGATGCCGCCAATCCGGTAGCGCCGGTTGTCGAGGAGCAAGCGGTTGTCACTATCCACGTTTCGCCGCCGATGCCCAAAGCGCGGGACAAGGCCTTGCCGAAACCGTAATATTGCGCCTGCAAATTCATTTTTTCATCAAAAGGCTTATCGCCTTTATTATGCAGCCATTTGTATTCTTCCTCGGCCGAAAGAAGTCCGCCGTTGCAGGTACCCAGCACCAATGCGATGTCGCGGCGTGCGGCCCCGGGAATACATGGAATGCCTGCCTGCTGCATCGCCTTGCGCGCCGACGCTATTGCTGTCTGTAAATACCGGTCGGGATATTCCGCGACTTCTTTTTCATCAAGGTACCGCAACGGGTCAAACTCGCGGATTTCACCGCCGATATTCGTACGGAAGTTCGACGCATCGAAACGGGTAATCGGCGCAAGCCCGTGTACTCCGTCGCGGATATGCTGCAAAACGCTTTCGAGCGAGTTGCCGATGGGGCTTTCCAATCCAATGCCGCTTATGACCGCCTGTTTCTTCACCCCCATACGCTCAAGGGGTTTGCCCACGACCTTTTTCCCGTCTTTATAGGTCGACGGTTCAAGATACGACGCGTGCGCTTTTTTTTGCTTTTTATAAAAACTGTTCCAAACATTGATGAACTCGGCATACAACTCGTCGCGGGTCATGTTCATGGGCTCAAACACGACGTGCGCGCCGTTATAATGCGACCAGTTTTTGTCCACGATTCGTTTCTGGTTTTCCAGCCGGTCCCAATGCACCGAGCCGGGATACGGGGTAAATATAAAAAATTCCGCCGTGTGTATATCTGCTTCGTCAAGTAACGCCGTGATTTTGTCGCTCACGCCTTTTTCGTCCCAGTCGCGGCCCAATGCGCAGGAAGCGAAGAAATTGATGTCGCGTTCCTTTAATTTCCGCGCCAAATCGATCAACAACTGCCGTTCTTTCCGGCCGCCGCTTAAGGCTTTAATGGAAACAGGATCTACATTGAGCGTACAGTAGAAATTTTTCACCCCGGCCTTGGCCATAAGATCAAGAAACGCATCGTCGGTATTGAGCGCGATCGTCGAGCTGACGAAATATTTTTTGTGAAGCGGTACCAGCGCTTCGAGCAACGCTTTTGCATATTCCATCATTTTACGTTGCGGAAAAAACAACGTGTCGTCGGCCAGATACACATTTTCGTATTTGAGCTGCCGGATTTCCTCTACGACCTTGTCGATAGGACGGAACCTGATACGGCCGCCCATGTGCGTGGGTATGGCGCACATGGCGCAGGAATAGCTGCAACCGCGCGTCAGTTGCACCAAATCTTCGTCCCAATCGTAATAATCTTTTTTGTAAAACAAATCCCGTCGCGGTATTTTCATGTCCGCCAAGTTGTAGGTGCATCCGCCTTTGTAAATCCGCTTCAGCCGACCTTTTTCGCAATCGTCCAAGATCGTTTGCCAGGTCGGCTCGCCTTCCCCCACATTCACGCTGTCCGCATGCAAAAGACATTCGTCAACCATAAACGAAGGGAAAAAGCCGCCCATGACCACTTTTTTGCCGTGCGCGCGAAACCCGTCGGCAAGTTCGAATGCCCGTGTTGCCTGCGGGGTAAAACAGTTGATGGCGACCAAATCCGCGTCTTTTGAAAAATCGACACGGTCTCCCGCATTATCGTCTACAAGCTCGATTTCATGATGGGGCGGCGTCATCGATGCCAAAATGGGAATACCCAACGAAGGCGGCGTCGTAAAATCGCCGAGGAAATAATCGATGAGCCCTCTGTCGAGTTCCGGATTATTGGCAAGAAACTTTTCAAAACGCGGATAAACGAAAGTGATTTTCACTATTGCAAACCTTTATGAAAAACAAATCCGGGATAAGGAATGGATTCGGTAAAAATAACCTATGGTTTGGAAAGCGTTACAAACTTTCATGAGGCGGATTTAAGGAGGGAAACAATTTGGCTAGGTCGTACAATTTCTTTTTTAAAATGTCCTTGCTGATCGGTTTGAAAACATAATTGGTCACCCCCGCTTTTGCAGCTTCAAAAATGACCGATTTATCGTGCTCCGTGGTGATAATGACAAACGGGATTGCCGAAACACGGGGCGTGGAACGGACAAACTTCAAAAGATCCAACCCCGACAGGCCGGGCATATGCCAATCCGAAAGCACGAGGTCTATCGTTTTAGTATTGATCGCCTTTTTCGCCTCGTCCCCGGATATGGCCAACTCAATATTGACATACCCTAAATCGCGGAGGATTTTATCCATAAGATGTAAATGCATTTTGGAATCGTCGACCACAAGTATCGTAGTATTCATAAGCCTCTATTTGTAAATAAAGAAAATTTCAGATAAAAAATTATATCATGGTTTTTTTCCAGCGGCAACAACAACGTTGAAATTTTCATTGCCCAAACACCCATCTGCCGACCGACGACAAATCGCTGTTTTGTGCCGGGGCGATTTTTCCAATCAGGTAATCATTCACCGTAAGACCGAGGGATAGCGGAAAAAACATGGTCGCTTCTATTTGGGATTCCTCGACGGTTTTAACGGGCAACGGGTCAAAATAAGTGGACAGGTACTCCATCAAGGTCAAATTGTTCGCACCGCCGCCGCATATATGGATTATTTCCGGAGCCAAAGCATGACGATACTGTTGCTTGAAAAAATCAAAGGCAGATCGTGCGGTTAATGCGGTAAAGGTCGTTATCCTGTCGATTTTTGAAAGCGCCGTCACACAGGGATGACGATACATGGCGCTAAATTCACGTATCGATCCCTGCTTGGGAATCGGAAGCGAAAACCACGGCAAAGCGATTAAGGTTTCAACACAGGAGTTGTCTACCTTGCCTTGCGCAGCAACCGATCCGTCGCGATCAAAGCCGTTTTCACAGCCGGCATCTCCGGCAGCCATATTTATGAGACATGTCCCGGGACCGACGTCACTGTCGATAATGGTATGCATTGCCTGATTATCGAGTACCGTCAACCGGGAAATAAGACCTACATTCAAATATGCCGAAATCACTTCATTGTTTTTTGCAATTTTGACGTTTCCCGGAAACAGGGGCAATTGCCCCTGACCGCCCGAAACCACGGACTGCCGGATAAAATCCGTTATCACGGGCGCACGAAGCGCTGCGGCAACGACCTGAGCGTCCCCGAAAGACAATTCCCAGTTTTGCATGGAGTCATTTTCATCGCATTTGCCGTTGAAAAGGCACAATTTATTGACAACCACGACATGAGGTTGACGATGCGAAGAATGGGCGTGGGCCAATGCGTTCTTTGCGCATTCCAAAAGCAATGCGGTAATTCTTTTGTCAAGCCACGCCGTTTTTTCAAGCGACAGCATTGCCGAAGGGTCGAGCAACAGAGAATCGATAAGATCGTCTATATGCTGAGGATAGGGCACAACGGCCTGGCTCAAAGCTTCCCAAGAATCGGTTTGCGCTCCGATATAGACGCATTGTATACCGCTACGCGGCCCGGCGGCCGACAAAACCAGTATGCGTTTTTTTTTGATCTTACGTAGTTTCGAAAAGGAAATCATGGTTTCTCTGGATAAAAAAAACTATAAAAGGCCTATAAATTATATATTTTGCGCATTTCACCGGCCCATTGAAATCCGGTTGTCGTTTTCAATGCCGCGTATTTATATACTACATACATATACTAATGAACCTGCTGCTTTTCCAATATTTATATTATAGTTTAATTTTTTAAATACTTTCTTTCAAGGAAGCGTTTAAAAACATACCCTCTAGGGCAACGCTTCGAAGTTACCCGCAGAAACAGTTTTGGGGGATTTTTTTAAAGAAATAATTAACATCATTCAATGTGAGTTTATGAGAAATCATTTTTATTACAGCACCCTTCATCAAATGAAGCAGTTCGGCAATGTCGCTTTTTCAATTTTCATTTTGCTTATTTCGGCTTTTTCCATCATCGCCAAAGATATCGTACTTTCCGGAGAACAGGACGGGGTTTTCGAAAAAGCGGAATACCTTGTTACCAAAGATATTATTGTTAAACCGGGGACCACGATTGTTTTTGCAGCAGGAAGCATTATAAGGTTCAAACCGTATACGGGCATAACCGTCGAAGGCAATATTCGCTGCAACGGCACATCTATGGACCCGGTGGTTTTCACCTCGGACAACGACCGAAACGCTTCGCCGCCGCAGTCGAATCAGCCGGCGCCCTTCGATTGGAACGGCATTTCGGCAAACCTAACCGCCGACACTATCTCATTTACAAATACGAGGATCGCCTTCAGCACTTTTGGAATTTCGGTCGCTGCGCCGTCGTCGCATACAACGCTGGACACTATGATGTTTGTAAAGAACGGCCGGACCGACTTGACGGTTGCAGGTAAGGAAATCGCCATAAAGGACAATGCGGCGTTTTCCTATGTGTTCCAACAACCGAAGCCGGCAAAAGATACGACGGTGGCGGCTGCTAATCCTGTCAGATCTGCCCCACCCCCCGCATCGGCCGATAAGCCGTTTCCATGGAAGCTGACGTTTCGCATCGGTTCCGGAATCGGCGCGGTCGCCTGTCTCGGATGGGGTTTATACGAGAATTCGCAATCGGACCGTTATTTTTCCTTGTCCCAAGATAAAAACCAGGGCCTGCGCGCCGACGAGTATTTGCAAAAATCCCAGGATGCCGACGGGCGCAGAACCATTGCATATGTTTGTGCCGCCGCATGCGCGGCGCTTTGCTCGGTGACTTTTTTCTTCTAATTCAGGACATACCAATGAACAGATTTACACGCCTGTCAATTATTGCGGCCGCATCCTGCTTATGCGGATTGATTTTCCTTTGTTCAAAACACCAGAACAACAACCCCGTCACCTCTTCGTACGAGGGAAATTATGTTCTCGAAGTGAATTGGGACAGTCTTCAGGCGCCAAACACCCTCGAAATGCTGAAAACCTATATCGTATCCTGCAGCACGGGCGTAGACAAATTCGACTCAATAACCCCGGGCGATTCACTAAAAGCATTATTCGACGTGTCCGTCGCCTATGGAACGAACGATCCCCAAAAAGCAACGCTCGCCGTTAAATTTAAAAAAGAATTTTCGGGCATGGTTTATTTGACCGGTGTTCGCCCGAACGGGAAAAAAGTATTGGATTCGGCGAAAATCATTGTAAAAAATCCCTACAAACCCAGCTTGAAAAATTTACCCGCGTCATTAACGCTCGGTAGAGGGACAAATCTTATTTCCATCGATATCGAGGATTCTTCCGGCGGAGTCAATAATCTCTTTTTGAAATTGAAACAGGCGCAAATCATCGATACCATACAAGCGCTTCCAAAAGGAACGAACCATATTGCGATTGTTGTTCCGGATAATTTATTCAGCGATTCATTGATCATTTGGGCAACCAATAACAATTTCACCTCCGATACCACGCGCATCGCAATAAGTATCCAGGGCTACACGCCAGCATTCGACAGCATCGCTTTGCCCAAAACGTTTCATTGCGGCGACACGTTAAAATGCCCTGTCTTCCTTTCCAATGCCGCCGCATCGCAATTCAAAGTGATAGCTACAAAAGAGAAAAGATCTCAGGCCGATTCATCGTCATATGCCGACACGTCGGTTTATTTCTCCTACGCAAAACGAGTCGATATAAAAATGAGCAAGCCGCTTATCGACACGGGCAAAGTAGTGCTTAAAACATATTTACTCGACAGTGCGGGCATAAAATCAGAAATTCAGACCGATACTTTTTTTGTCCTTTACAAACTTCCTTCACTGCAGTTTTCGGTTTCCAAAGACAGTATTTTCGTATCGAATAAAGATTCAATCGACATGCAGGTGTCCGACACGAATTCCTGCGCGTCCAAATACACCTGGAAAATTTCCAAGCCCGGTTTTGATACTGTTTTCACCACCGAAATCAATCATATCAAAATTCTCCCCGATTCTTCGGTCATGACCATTCGGGTCTTCGGCATCAACATTTTCGGTTTTCGCGGCGACACCGCGACGCAGAAGTTGATACCGAAGAACTTTCAATATACATTGACTAAAGTAACCGGGGAATTCCCCGACGTCATTACCGCCCGGCATCAGGCGACCTGGAAGGTAACGCTCGACAGTACGGCCAAACTGGCAAAACGTAACGGCAGCTATTATTGGAAAATTTTTGAAGGCTCAAAAATTACAAACGTCAGCGGCCCGACATTGACCGCCTGGAGCGGCACCTTTAACGACAGCGTCCCGCTTCAGATCAAGGTTATAGCCAGAGATGCGGTGGGCGATTCGTCGAGCGAATTGTCGAGCTTCGTGACGATACGGCAATACAAGCCCGTTTTCCGCATGAGTAAAGACACAATCGCAACGCCCATTCTGACGCCGGTTGTCATTAGCGCACATACGTTCGACGTCAATCCGGACAAATCGGGAAAAATCGACACGGTATTTTGGGACAAAAACAACGACGGCAAGGCCGACACGACGACGGCCGACTCATCGATTATACTGTCGTTTCCCTATGCGGGCTTTTATAAAATATCGGGATGGGCAAAAGATAATGACGGATTTTTGTCCGAAACGTCCTTTACCGTAGTAAATGTCAAGGCCGATTATCCTTATTTTATTTCCAAGGCCGACACGACCGTGTATGTCGATGTCGCCAACCAATTCACCGTGAGCGCAATGCCCGGTGCAAGCGGTGCCGCTATTTCGAAATACTACTGGCGCGTCCTGGAAGATAACAAATACGACACTACTACGGCGCCGCTATTTTCCTACAAATTCACAAAACCGGGCATATTTACCGTCACCGCCGTGTGCATGGATACGCGCGGGGCACAATCGGCAAAGCCGGACACGTTCCTGGTGACCGTTGATCCGGGATTGCCCAAAATTCTTTCGGCCGTAATTGACACTGCAGAATCACGGCTTTTTGTCAATGAGGCAATCGATCTTAAAATCAGCGCCATGGATCCGAACGGTACAGTCAAGATGATTTTTGTGAATTGGGACAGTACGCAAAGCGCGAATATCGATTCGTTCGTCGTTGATAATACATCAAAACTCGATTCCCTGATTTCGCCGGTCCATGTTTATCCGCTTTCCACCTCCGGTCCCAGGATCATTGCGGTTTGGGCAACGGACAACGACGGCTACAAATCGCAAGTTTTTTCAAAACATGTGACGATTCGCCGCGGCACACCGGTGACGACGGCATTTTCATGGAACCTCGCAACGGTCTATGTGAACGACCATGCTCAATATTCTCTTACCGCAAACGATACGAACGGGACCATACAACAATGGTTTATTTCATGGAACACCGGCGAAGCATTCAAATCATATGCCCTGCCGCTCGGCTTCATCGATACGGTATTCACGCAAAGCGGAACCCGAGTCGTTAGCGCCTATGCGGTAGATAATGACGGCTTGGCATCAGATACTGTAAAAGCTACTTTGACCGTAGCAACGACAGCTCCGGTTGTCTCGGCAATTACCTCGATTACGCCGGAAAATGCTCTATATATTTCGAGCAGCAACAAATTCATCGTTTCCGCATCAACACCCCACGGCACGATCAAAAAAGTATATATCAATTGGAATGGCGGCACTGTTGCGAACGATTCCAATGTTACAAAAACAGGCGCTTCCGTTCTTGACACCTTCGCTCATACATATACGATTTCCGATACCGGCGCAAAAACGATAAATGTCTGGGCATATAATGATATGGGGACAAAGTCTGCCGTGGTCTCAAAAGTGTTGAATATTCATCTTGGCAAGCCGGTGATTACCGGTATTACCTGTGATACGCTTGCTTCGAAAATGTTCATCAACGACAGTATGACCTTTGCAATATCGTATTCTGATCCTAACGGGACGGTCGATTCAATAAGCGTTGATAATGGTACTGGAAGTTACAATGCATTCATTAAAGCACCCGCAGGCGCATACGCTTTCAAACGAATTTTTGCTCGATCGGACACCGGGGCGAAAACAATACGTGCAATTACAAAAGATAACGACGGATTACTTTCGGATACTTCAGTTTTGCAAATTAAAATAAGGCGTGGAGCACCGGCAATTGATTCAATCCATGTGCCTCAAACAATTTGGATAAACGACACAAATACTTACCAAATTTCTGCCCGTGATACCAATGGAACCATTATCCGTTATTATTATGACTGGACTAATACTGGTGCTTGGCAAGATAGCAGTTTAAACGGAAGCGCCTTAGGTCATTTTAGCTCTTCCGGCGTGAAAACAATTCGATATGGTGCAATGGATAATGACAGTCTATTGACAATAACAACAAAACAAGTGACAGTGCATCTTGGTATACCAAGGATTTGGAATCCTGGCGGAGAGACATTATTTGTTGTAACGCCTGCGGTCGGGGGAAATATAAACATTCCTATTAGCAGCTATGATACCAATGGGACATTAAAAAATTATTTCTGGAAATTTAATGCCCCTTTTGATACTTCCAGTGCCACACAAACCGGAACCGATAGTATTTATCGCAACTATAACATTGTGGCACCGCTTGTAAACAGCGGATTTCAAATGGCGGTATTCGGCAAGGATGATGACGGCAATGTTTCTGGAGATACAATGTGGCTTTATCCCGATGCACCACCACCCGCGCCGGTAATAAACGCGGTTACGGCTTCCGATAGCATTACGATTTACTTTAAAAACAAAGATGCTAAGGATGGAAACGCAACACAATATCAAATTCTTGTTCATGACGGAAGCGAACCTGACTCAACACTACCGGCAGATATTCAAAGCAATTGGAAAAGCGGATATCGAGTGAGCGATGATTCTTTTTATGATTATATGTTTAAATTTAAGCTTCCGGCAAATACCCCGAAGCATGGATATTATTACCAAGTCCACGCACGAGACGCAAGAGGCAGTGTGACATCGAGTACAATCGGGCATACATTTTCTTATTAGATATTTTTCGGATTTGTGACGACAGTCACATCCAAAAAATGTATAAGAAATTAACTTAAAGATTTTAAGGAATTGCTTTCATGGCTGAACCTTACCAAGATATTCACAGCTACTATTTTATAAAGCCTAAAGCTGCGCCTGCAGATAATACACGCGTAAAATACAAAACAGACCCTGTACCGGAGCCACCGAAAGAGCCTACACCTATTGAGGCGAGATTATCCGATGCAAAATTCCTACTGCCCAAAGATGCTGTTACCTTTAACGGCAAATGTAAAGCCCAGGTCAAAATCGAATATTTACGCCATACAATAATGACCAAAATCACCTTTTGCCTTTATTGCACCTACAAAGGCAAAACGGAAATAATGAAACCCGACAAAGTAGGGAACGAAAAAAACGGCATAGCCGAAACCGAGTTTACAATTTTTTATCCGGATGATTATACCCAGGGTGAAACGGTCGAATACTTTTTCAAAGCTTCGCACCGGCGAGGAGAAAAAGAGATTTCGAGCGAAAAGTTGAAGATGCCTCAAAACAATGCAGGTCTAAAAGATAGTGTTGGGCAAGGCGGAAAAAACCTGCCGGACGATGTGGAATTAGTAAAGAAAAAGCTTAAGGCACTTGAATACCCGGTAAAAGATGAATCCGAAACGATAGCGCCAGAGGACATAAAGGCCATTAAGTTTTTCCAGGCACAGCACAAAGAAATACCACATGGCTTAGTAACCATAGACGGCAAAATTGACAAAGGCGGAAACACCGAGAAAAATTTATTCGGCAAATCCGCAAAAAAATACGGTCCGCCCAAAAAGACTGATATAAAACCATTGGAAGCTTCGATTGAAAAGAAAAAGAATGATGCACTAAACGGCACTGACGATACGGCAAAAAAGGCTTGGACAAATGTCATTAAAGCCTGGAATGAAGTCAGCCCCTATCTGCCAGATGGTACTAGGATGGAATCGGGGTATAGAAGCACAGAATCACAGCGGCAACAGTTGCATGACAAATACATAGCTTTTAAAAATAAAATTATAGAAAAGTTTAATGAAGATACTTGGCTTAAATATTCAAAAATCAAAACAGCAACAATGACTACGGAAGAAATTAAACAGGCAGACATTGAAATGCATCGGCAAATCTGTGAAGCAAAGAGCACTCATGAAGTTGCCCTGCCTGGTAAAAGCAAACATGAATTTGGACAAGCCGCAGATTCACAACTTGCCGATGTAACGACCAGGATTCGTGCTTTACTTTGGTATTCCATAGAATTTAATGGAACTATACGGAATATTACAAGAGAGGATAATAATTGTGGCCATTTCGAATTTGATTAAAGTTGCAATTCATGTTGTACTTTTAAATCTTTTTTTGGGCTTTACCGTTTATTCAGATCAGATGAATGATTTAAAAGATTCATTTTTTCCCTTAATTCCCGGCTCTTATTGGGTAACTCAGGATACATTTTTTTACCATGATGATGAAGTTGCTGCTCAAGATGGCGGTATGAACCCATTTACAACAAAAACCGACTCCGTTAAGCAGATAATTTCAACAAACAATGGTCTAAAAATTCAGTTGATTTCAAGATTAGGAAAAAAAAGAAAAGATGAAGTAAGCCTTGAATATTTTATTAACAAAGATGGATATGTAAGCGAAATTAGCATTGGTAATAAATTATTAAAAAGTAATGCACCACAATGGAAATTATTACCACAAAAAGGTGACATTGTATATGAATATGGACTAAAAAATAATCCTCTTACCTATGACAATAGTGCTACGGATAGTATAATTCTCTTAATTCCAAAATGGAAAAGTGAAAATCCTTCTTATGAACAATCATTTTACAAATTTAAAAAAGGTATAGGTTTAATCGGGCAAATACATCCAACAACGGCAAATCGCCTTATTGAATACCGTATCGGCAACGGACCAATCATAAAGAAACACTGGCTCATGGAAGCACCAAACCAAAAATAAGCGATTATACTATCAAAAGTAAATAATGAAAAATCTATTTATTTAGATAACTTTATTTCTTGCCTTGGTTTCTGCTCAAACCAACGGAAAAAGCTGATAAAACTCTTGATCAAAAAAGTGCTGACGGTATAGCCGGAAAAAAAACTAGAAATGAACTTGATACATGGTTGCAGAAAAACTGGATCAAACCGGTCATTACCCTCAGACATGGCGATTATGACAATAACGGTACAAATGCCAACGACAGACAACGCGGTGCCGAAAATCATCACGAAGGCGACTATGTAATTGACTCACAAAAGAATTTGCAAAAAGTAGATGTTTACACCGGATTTGCCCTTGATGGTTGGTTCCATAATTACATGCTCGAAGCCGTAAAACATTTTCAGGAAGCTGCCCAAAAAGGAAACTTTATTGTAAAAGGCAAACCTACTGATATCGGCGAGAAATTGATCGGCCATCAAAAAGGAATACTATGCCCTAAGACACAAGAATATTTACAAAAGTCGTAGACCAAAGTGGAAAAGTCCCTAAATCTTCAAAGATGCAAACAAGTGAAAATGGCAAGAAATTGATCATGCAGCATGAAGGATTTAGAGATAAACCATATAATGATAGTGCGGGATATGCGACTATTGGCTATGGCACATTACTTCACAAAAGCGCCGTTAATGAAGATGACAATAAAAAATATGCAAATGGAATTACAAAAGAAGATGCAAGAAAATTATTGGATAATGCAGTTATTGAATTCGAAAATGCTCTTAATAAAGCCGTTAAAGTTACATTGAATCAAAATCAATTTGATGCATTGATGGATTGGACTTATAATTTTGGTCCAGCTAGATTAGATGAAAAAAATTGTACATGGCTAAGAGAATTGAACACTGGAAATTATGATCAGGTACCGGAACATTTATTATCATGGAATAAGGCTTTGCAGAATGGAAAACTTGTAGAACTTCCAGGGCTAACGCAACGCAGAAAAGAAGAAGGCGATTTATTTAAACAATAAAATCAGATAGGTGCAATTATGTGCAAATGTTTTTTTAAAATTTTATTATTTGTAATTTCATTTTCATTCATTTCTTTCTCTGCCCCAAAAGAACCTGAATGTGATTTCAATATAGTAGATAAAAAACTTAATGCTGTTTATAATAGCATCATTGCGCAATATAAAGATGATACCCTTTTTATAAGCCGGCTTAAAGATGCTCAAAGGGCTTGGATTAAATATCGAGACGCCCATATTGAGGCCAGATTTCCCACAGTAAAAAAAGGAAATCAATATTCCGAATATGGAAGCATTTATCCGCAATGCGCTTGTATGGAATTAACGGAATTAACAGAAGAACGAATTCGAATACTTGAAAAATGGATTAAAGGAACAATTGAAGGCGATGTATGCGGTGGAAGCTATAAAATATCAAAAAATTAATACCAAAACTTTCTAAATACTATATTTTGAAAACAAGTTTTGCCTTATCCTTTTGAAAGGTACCCTATTCTTGATAAATATGGATTTACTTACGTTTCCGATAGCGGCATGAAATGGCGTGAAAAATCAATTTTTGACCTTCTGGGCCAACAAAGTGCATAATATTGCCCCATTCGGCACCTGATTATTGTTTGATCCGGCACCCTG
>JBBIGR010000021.1:0-71652 GCA_037447435.1 Fibrobacteria bacterium | reverse complement strand
CGCAGTTTGAGATTAATTTAAACTAAAATCGGACATTGACTCAAAAACGCGCCGATGGCTTGGCCATATTCATGTTTACTTTTTCCAGGTAACGCAACTTCATTGCTATTAACCGCTTCGCAAATATGACGATGCATTACAATGTCGGATTCCTTTAATTCTTGAGCCGACATGTCGGTATCTTGCAGGGCAGAATATTTTTCCCAAGTCTCGTCCCCAAATTTTTTGGAGATTTGCTTTTTAAACGAATTGTACTTAATGTAAAGTTGTTGGCGCTGTGATTCGGTCGTCCTATATCCGGATTCCATCCGTGTAAGGTCTGGCAAATAGGGGTTAACCTTGTCCCACATTGACATTACATTTTCCCATTTCTTTTTTTGATCAGCATCTTTGCCAGATATGGCGTCATTTTTCTTTTTTTCAATAGAAGGTTCTAATTTTTTATCTGATCCCTTTTTTATTTCGACATATTTTTTTGGAGATTTTCCAAACAAGGTATTTTCGGTTTGCCCTCCCTTGTCAATTTTACCATCCACGCTAATGGGTCCTTTAGGAAAGTGCTTGTTGAAAGCTTGAAAGAACTTAATTGCCTTAATGGTTTCTGCATCACAAGTACCGGAGGCCGATGAAACAGGGTAGGATAAATCGATAAGTTTTTGTTGAACGAGTTTGACGTCTTCGGTTTTGTTTTTTCCGTTTTGTCCAACGCTGTCGGAAATCGCAGTGCTTTTCTGCGGCATTTTCAAAACTTCGCTGGTAATGGGTTTAGCACCTTTCATGCTTACCTTTGCAAAGTATTCCACGGTTGCGCCTTTATCATTACCGGTAAAATCGTTATAATGTTCCGTAAGGTAATGCAGGTTAAGATTTGCCGTGGCTTGGTTTTTAACCGAATCCGCCGCAACCTGATGTTGCAAATCATATTCCTTGCCTTTGTACCGTGCCCATAGGGCAAAGGTGACCCGAGACGTTTTTTCGCCGTTAATGTCGACTTTCACTTTGCAGGGTTTCGTGAAATCGGTTTTATCGTCTGGAACAAATTGAGCCGACCCTAGCGATGCTATTATTTGCTCTTCTTTCTTTTTCTGCGGCACAATGTTATCGGTCAATGCAGGTGTTCGGGTTTGGTCCGCAGGTGCGGTTTGCGGTTTTATGAAATATCCCGGATCATTGATGCCATGCCATTGTTCGGGCATAGGGTAGTCCTTGTAAGATTAATGATAGTTGCGTTTTTTTTTAAGACGCAAAAACGTAATAATGATGAATAATATGTGCAAATGGAACAGTCATGAGCAAGAGCCAAAAGATAAAACCCTCTTAGTGTGCTTGCAATTTGCAGTAAAATGCATTATAATTAATAATGAATACAAGAAAGGAAAGATTATGCCATCGCTGCAAGTTCGTGAAGTTCCTCAACATATTTATGATCAAATTGCTTTCCGGGCAAAAGCCGAACACCGAAGCATTGCGCAGGAAACAGTTTCTTTATTGGCCAAAGGGCTGGAATGCGAACTTAATCCTCGGGATCGGAGACGAAATATTTTAAAAAATCTTAACAGTAACAATACTTTTTCCCACAAAATTCCGGATCCCGTCTCTTTAATTCGAGAAGATCGTAACCGATGAATATTGTTTTAGACACTTCCGCCGGCATTGAGCTCGCTTTGGGGCGAGGCAAAGCAAAAGATATTTCATCTCTGATCAATGAGGCCGAATGGGTCATTGCACCGGAATTATATATGGCTGAAGCGGCAAATACATTTTGGAAATTGTATTATTTGTCAAATGTGCCTCTGGATCAATGTGAGAAAGCCCTCGAAACTAGCGTGGCGATCATAGATGATTTTATTGGGTCGAGCGATCTTTTTAGAGAGGCTTTTGGCCTTGCCTGCCTCGCTAAACATCCGGTATATGATATGCTTTTTTGCATACTCGCAAGACGCTATAATGCTCAATTGGTGTCTCTGGATAAAAAATTATGCGCCCTTGCTATAAAACACGGTGTAAAAGTCGCTTCTTTCCCAGCGTAAATTTCCTTCCGAAGAAAAGATAAACCCCGTCACTTTAATTAAAGACGATCGAAACCGATAATTCTTCGCAAAGACTTTTTTTGCAAAAATGTGACGCCAATCACATTTTTCCGATTAGTACCTATATATTTTTCTTAATCAAGATTCCCGAATTTTATATTCTTGAAATTGAATTCCAAAACATGCGCAGTCCTCAGAGCTTGCTACAAAGTTCTTTACTTCTTTCTTAGAGGAGAAATAATAATGAAAAAACGGCTGTTGTTTCCAATTTGTTGCGTTCTTTTTATAAGTTTTCTTTGCACCAATCCCGAAAACCCTTTTGTTAATACCGACAATACGAAGATGTCGCTTGTCATGATAAATTCGAAAAACATCATAGGGACCGATGCGTCGATTTCGGATACGGTCGGATATTCCATTCAGCTTGGCGCGGTTTTAAGCCTTTCCAATTTGATGGATTCCGTCACGTTTACCGTAAAAAAGTTCAGCAATAATTCGGATACGACCGTAAGCATAAAAAAAGACAGCTTGAATAAGGATACCGTATATCAATCCTTTCCTTTTACAAAAACCGGCACCTGGACCGCTGTCGCAATCGCCTATGTGCAAGGGAACAAAAAAATAGTGGTAAGCGGGGAAATTACCATTCTCAGCAAAAAAATCGACGCCGCAGTTTCGCCGCTGCAATCTTCAAAACAGGTCGACGGCATCGCAGCCTTTACCGTCGAAGTGACCGGAGACCGCCCTTTTTCCTTTCAATGGTTCCACGATTCGCAAAAAATGACGGGCGATACCCTGTTCGCGCTTGTTAAATCTTCCTTGGTTTCGGCGGATTCGGGAAACTATTACTGTTTGGTAAAAGACAAATGGGGCGACACGGTCACAACGGCCAAAGCGAAATTGACAATTGTTGGAAAAACAGCGGTGACAGCATCCGTAACCCCGCAAATCGACACGGTCAGCGAAGATTCCATGGCATCGTTCGGCGTCATTGCAACCGGCGATACGCCGTATACCTACAAATGGTTCCATAACGCAACCGTTATTCTCAACGAAACGAAGGACAAATTAACAATTAATAGTTCTGCTTTGTCGGATTCCGGAAATTACAGTTGTCTCGTGAAGGACAAAAAGGGCGACACCGCTACTTCCGCACCGGCAATTCTCCATGTAACGCCAAAACCCGCGATCAACCATAGGCCGGTACTTTCCATTTTAAAAGGGCATACAAAAATATTGGCAACGGAAATATGTTCACTTACCGTAATTGCCAAAGATCAGGATAAAGGACAAAAAGCAACTTATTCATGCATCAAAAAACCGGCGAATTCAAACTTTAATGCCAACGATTCCTCGTTTACTTGGGCGGTACCGTCGGGATATCTCGGGACCGATTCTATGAAAATCGACACGGTAATTTTCACCGCAGTAGATAATGGCGTTCCACCGCTTGCGGATACGTTAAAAGTTGCCGTTGAGGTCAGGAAAACCATTCCCCTTCCCGATAGCCTTAAAAATTTAATAGGCGTATCCAGGACAAACGGAATTTTTACCTTTAAATGGAATATGCCTAAAAATGCGGACAATTATCAGATTTTCCGGTCACAGGATACTACCGGGTTCTTATGTCTTGATACCGTGGCCGATACCACGTTTGCAAATACGATTAAAGACACGGTGTTTTATTATTATGTCGTTGCGGCAAATTCCAAAGGTTCGTCGGTTCCTTCCAAACGCATTTGCTCAAACGACATCAATGCTGCGCCAAAATGGTCGCAGGACACGCTTATCGTATCGGTCAGTCAAAACGATTCCTTGTCTACGGACATATCGAAATTGGTGTCCGATCCCAATGGCGATAAGGTCACTTTCCAAATGATATCCGGCGATCCTTTGAAAAACTCTCTTGTATTCAGCACCTGGAAAACCAATGTCGCACTTTCCGATACCGGTTCATCCATTATAAAAATCCAGGCATCGGACGGATTGTTGCAAAGCGTTTTAACCGTAATTGTTCAAATTAAAAAAGCAGCCACGTATAAGGTCTCCTATGACGGAAACGGCAATTCCGGGGGCACGGTACCGGTCGATGCAGGCAGCTATACGACGGGAACAAGCGCGACCGTGCTTGGCAATTCCGGTTCCCTTGTTAAAACCGGATATGTTTTTGTCGGATGGAATACGCAGGCAAATGGCGCCGGCACAGCATATGCCGCTTCTGCAAGCATAATAATAGGGACTACAAACGTTACGCTTTATGCGAAATGGACGCAGAACCCAACGTTTACCGTTACGTATAACGGCAATGGGAGTTCATCGGGCGATGTTCCGGTGGATGTCAATTCGTATGAAGCCGGAAACAGCGTGATAGTCAAAAATTCCGGTACGCTTGTCAAATCCGGATATTCGTTTGCCGGTTGGAACACCGCAGCAGACGGCAGCGGAACAAACTACAGCCCGTTATCGACATTTACAATTGGTACTTCGAATAGTACGCTGTATGCAAAATGGGTGCTTACGCCAACGTTTACCGTTACTTATAGCGGCAATACAAGCACCGGCGGGACAGCGCCGAACGATGCGAACTCATACAAAACAGGGGACAGCGTCACTGTCTTGGGCAATACCGGCGCTTTGGTAAAATCCGGTTATTTGTTTGCAGGCTGGAATACTACTTCGGATGGTAGTGGGACAAATTATGCCGCTTCTGCAAAATTTGCCATGGTTTCTTCAAATGTGACGTTATATGCCAAATGGACCGCAGTTGTAACTTACACCGTAACCTATAACGCCAACGCTAGCACAACCGGCGGCGATGTCCCGGTAGACACAAATAAATACGTAGCAGGCGCTACGGTTACCGTGCTCAATAATCCCAGGTCTTTGGCTAAAGCCGGATACACATTGTCCGGTTGGAATACCGCTTCAAACGGCAATGGAACCAATTATTCCGCAAATGCGACATTTGTCATGGGCGCTGCCAATGTGACTTTGTATGCAAAGTGGACAGCTAATTCCTTTACTATTACATTTAATAAAAATGACGCCGCCGCAACCGGATCTATGGCCACGCAAAGCATATTGACTGGATCGTCGGCAAATCTTTCATCTAACGGCTTTTATAAACCGGGATATTCCTTTAACGGTTGGGCAACCTCAGCTTCCGGTTCAGTTGCGTTCGGAAATTCCGCCAGCTACTTGATGGGAACATCTAATGTGAATTTATATGCCAAATGGATGGCAAATCCCTATACTATCACATTTGATAAAAATGATGTTGCCGCAACCGGAACTATGGCAAACCAAACATATAATTGCGATTCGACAGCGGCTTTGACAGATTGCGGCTTTTCAAAAACCGGATGGACGTTTGCCGGATGGGCAACGTCGGCAAATGGCAATGTTGTATATACGAACAAATTTAACTATAAAATGGATACGACAAATATCACTTTGTTTGCAAAGTGGACTGCTAATACAAATACAATAATATTTGATAAAAACGATGCCGCGGCAACCGGAAGTATGGCTAATCAAACAATACCAAGTGGATCATCAGCAAATCTTACTTCTATAGGATACACTAAAGCGGGATGGTCATTTGCTGGTTGGGCCTCTACTACTGCGGGGGCTGTGGCATATTCCGATGGAGCAAGTTACCTGATGGGAACAGCAGGTATTACTCTTTATGCAAAGTGGATTTCTCTTTCTGATTATGATGGGAATGTTTATTCTACCGTGACAATAGGTTCACAGGTTTGGATGGTCGAAAACCTGAAAACGACACATTTTAATGATGGTACTCCCATTCCTTTAGTCACGGATAGTTCTGGATGGGCAAATCTAACATCATCAGGATATTGTTGGTACAATAATGATCTTTCAAATAAAGATAATTATGGAGCACTTTATAATTGTTATGCAATAGATACAAAGAATATAGCTCCAATTGGTTGGCATGTAGCAACTGATTCTGATTGGACAATTCTCTCCACATATCTTGGTGGCGTAAGTATTGCGGGGGCTAAGCTAAAGGAAGCCGGAACTACCCACTGGATTACACCTAACGCAGGAGCAACTAATGAATCTGGTTTTATCGCTTTGCCTGGTGGGGCACGTCGTTCGAACGGTAGTTTTGGTGATTTTGGGAATATTGGATATTGGTGGGCACCACCAACTTTAGTATCTACAAGTTCATGGATTCGGTTTATGTATAGCAGTGTCACCAGAGTAGATCGAAGTAGCAGTAGTAAAACTGGAGGCTTTAGTGTCAGATTAGTACGGGATTAAATTGAACGAATGATAATTTTCATCGAGGATAAAAATGTATGGACCATTGATTATACTAGGTTAAGATGATTTATTAATGATAAAAAGCCAAAAACATAGAAATGACAAGGGATCTAATGAAAAATTAATAGTGATTTTAGTAATCAGATAAATCATTAAAATCAAACATTATCAACGGTTCAGACGTTTTGATGTTCTTAATACAATCTTTTTCAGATGATCCTTATTGGCAATAACAATGATTGATGAAAAATATAAATACTCAGCATTGACAGCTGCAATTATTGGTTGTGCCATGGAAGTGTATAAAATCCTTGGTAATGGGTTTCAGGAGGTTATTTATCAAAGAGCCTTAGCTGAAGAATGCATGTTGAAAAATGTCAATGCATCCCGTGAATATGAAATGAAGGTTTTTTATAAAGGGAAATATTTAGGCACTCGGAGAGTAGATTTTCTTGTAGAAAATGTCGTTTCTGTAGAAATTAAAGCTCTTGCAAAATTGGAGGATGTTCACCTAGCACAAGCATTAAATTATTTGGAAGCCTATAACCTTGAAATAGGGATGCTTATAAATTTCGGGGCTAAAAGTTTTGAATATCGCCGCTTAATTAATCCGAAGTTTAATCTCGATATTGGAAATACTGCTAAAAAGAATAATGAGAAAACGTCTGAACCGTTGATGGTAACTGATTAAATTGATTAAAACATGATTTAAAACTAAGGTTAAAAAATAATACTGTTAAAAAATATCAGAAATGATTTTATCAATCAGGTAAATCATTTAAATCAGACCCAATCAGCGGTTCAGACGTTTTACTTTTTCCCTATCCTTCATTTTATCGATGGCTATTTCCAATCACAAACGCCTTAAATCCGTCCTTTCCATACTTACCGATATTCTTTAAAACATATTCTACAAATATTTCTTAATTTTCTTATTAAATAAAAAAGGGTCTGCATATTTCTATGCAGACCCTTTGAAAAAGTGAAATTAAATTGTCAAACCATTATGGCATGACAGTTAATAGGCTTATGTTTTGTGAACCTTGTGATTCCGTACCTGCGGCTACAACTTTTGTAATAGTATTTGCAGCGCCGCCAACACTCCCAGAAGCTACAATTGAAACGCCGGAAGCATCTTTCATTCCCGCTACGCTAATGGAATAGTACGGGAGATTTAAACTGTAATTAGTACCGCCGGGGAGAGTACGAACTATTTGATATTGTCTAGCTGTAACCCAGGACCCAGAGATTGTAATTAGATTTGCTGGAATATTTTCATAATAGATAGTTTCAACAGGATGCGTCGAAGTATCCATATCCTCTGGGAAATTTAAGACATATGTATATGTGCCTGTGGTTGCCGCACCAGCTGTCCGGTCTAAACCACCATCACTGTATGCTCCAGCAACTACTTGAACTCCGCCCTTTGTAACATCATTGCAATTTACCCCTGTAACGAAGTTGGGATCGCATGGTGCAATGTCATCAACAAAAGTTAAGGAACTTGACCATGTACCGATTTCACTGGCAACGTCGCCGGCGGTTCCGCTTGCATCAAGGTCTTTGACTGGTGCAACCTGAAGCTCGATTCTTGTTGAATCATTAAAGATATCAGCTCCGTTGGTATAATTTGTACCAGCTCCATCACGATCAGCTTTACGTAAGTTTGTTTTAAAGTCTTCAGCATTAATGTTTACGAAGGTTTTAAATTGAGCATTTGACGCATTGGTTGCAGAATTAAAACTCCAAGTTTTTGGGTCATTAATTCTTGCCGTAGCGACGTACCAACCACTCGCAACCCCTGTCCTGGAAACTGAGCGTACTCTCCAAATATATTGCCCAACAGAATCTGCATGTTTTGCATTCCAAGCCGATTCTGTAATTATAATATGAAGAGCTGATTCTGTATTTAATGGAGACACTACAGAGCCATACACACCACTGACAGGTGAAGAACCTTTTCGTTTTCCTGTAACAGCCGACGAAGAAGTATCCAAAGCAATCGCTACAGTAAGGTTGTTTATATTAGATACCGCCGGAGCCTTAACAGTTGTAAAACCATTCGAGTTAATGGCCAAGGGCGCCAAGCCGCCTTTATTGGAACTACCTGAAACTTTCCCGTTTGTTCCCGCATATAATATTCCAAGTCCCGGCACATTTGCCATGTTGACATAGAATGTTGAATTATAGCTGAGGCTATCAACCGGTGTGATTGTGATAGTTTTACCGGAATTTGAGAAAGTCATAGAGTAATCGAGCGAAATGGTTGTTGCTCCAGAATTGACCAATTTGAAATACGTCTGAGGAGCAGCAGCTTTCATGAGAGTGGAATCAACAGCACGATTAAAGGTCAATGCAATGCTGCCTTTTACTGGGAACGTATCAATTGTCGATGCAGCAACAGGAAGTACTGTTGTAAGATCATGTACTTTTACAAAATTTGCATCAACCAAATAGATGCCGTATTCCGTATGGATTTGTACATTTGCATTTGGCGGAACAAGAGCGGATTTTACTTCACCGTCTTTTGTTGTCAAATCAAATGTCAACAAATACTTCAGTGTCGAAGGAGTACCTAAAACAGTACCGGATGTGTAAGGATTTGCCTCACCAAACGGTGCTGGTGTCAACGAATCAAGATTCTTGATTGTTGCCGTCATTGAATCCGCACTCCAAGAAACAGAGTAATTCGTAGTAAATCCATTTACTTTGAATCGTTTTGCAATTGTTTGTGACGGATTTATCTTTTTGGAGAAAGTTACAACAACGCTGTCGCCAATTACTTTATACGCATGGTAATTGCCAACATCGCGGTTATTGATTTGTGTTATACGGACGCCGGAGACCGTTGTCCACTGAACGCCGAGCACATTCGTCGTACCGGATGTTACACCATCCTGACGTATAACGTCAAAATCAATACTGTAAACAGTTGCAGCTGTTAACGGTATGGACGGGATATACCGTATCGTATCGCCGGTTGCGTTGAGCTTGACATTGTCAAGGTTCACATCCGGTGGTACTACTCCGGCAGCACCCACTGTGACCTGCTTTATTGCACTGAGTTTCACGCTTGAAGCAACAATTATTGTATCCATCAAACCGACATTTTCGCGCCAATTTCCCAAATTATCTTTGGTGTTTGTATAAGCAACAAACAAATCGCTTGATTGAACGACCGGTTTAAAGTTGATGTTGCTACCCGCAATTTTTCCAGACGCCGTAGTAACTTTTACGCCAAAACCGATTACGTCACCATAGTTGATCGTAACCAGACTCTTTTGAGGCATAACGAATAAAGTATCGCCGTTTACACGTACAGATACATTATAAGTGTTTTTAGTAGGATCGCCATAAAGCTGATCGGTCACTCCGGCAATTGCGGCTGTGTTCCATACAATCTTGGTAAGATCAGTGCTTAACGGCTCACTGAATTTTACCCACATTGTTCCGTAAATCGGGAAATTAGCAATTGCATTTCCACCAACATCTGTCATATTGCTTGCAACAACATACACATCGCGCTCGGTTGTAAACGGGAGCATTCCGACCGTGTTGTCGATAGCGAAGCTGATTCCGGTTTTTGTCTTACCTTTGATGCTGTCGGCATAACTTGTGGCGGCAGCAAGGTTGTTTACGGGCTTGACAAAAATCGTATCGCCGTTTGTCCGGAGATTGAAATCAACGCCAAGTCCAATGATGGAAATGGTTGTTGAGTCGAAATGATCGGACATGACATAATACGGAGTTCCGGTAACAGGGAAATTCGTGACGCCGAAACCGTCAGTGGTAAGTACGTTGGAAGCGATTACCCTGATTTTGTTCTGTACGCCAAGGCCCGTTACAAATGTCGTATTGTACGTGAGGCCGGTTGTGCTCTGCGCATTGAGAATAAGATTGTACGTGGTTCCGACAGCCAAATCGACTTGAGGAACGATACGGATCGTGTCCGTAGCAACGGTAATATTGCAGTTTACAGGAGAGCCTGCGGCAGTCTTAAGCGATGCCGTTGCACTTTGTACCGGTGCGGACATTTTGATGACAATGGCTCCATAGGGTGCGAAATCGAGCACCGGTTGGGACGCATCGTTATTATAACGGACATTGGATTGAAGGGGAACGAAACTGTTCTTGACCTGGAATCCGGTTACGTAATTACCGTTGTTTGCATTGTAAACTTCACCGTTTCCGTCGCTCATGGAAACAACGAGGTTGTACGATGTTCCTTCGGCAAGGTTCTTTTGCGGTACGATTTTCAGGGTGTCTTTGTTTGTCGTGACCGTTGTAGGAACAACGTTGCCGCCGCCGGTAATTTGTGCGGTTGCGGTATCGATGTCCGACGACATCACGATGAAAATTGTGCCGTTAGGAGTAAAGTTCAACACCGGTTTGGCAGGATCGTTGCCGAAACGGATATTGTCGCCGAGCGGATAGAAGTTGCTGCTTGCAGTTGTGAAGGTTGAAGTGAAGGACTTTGCTTCACCTTGTGCGGTTTTAATCGTGACATTGAACGTATACGTTGTCGAAGGATGGAGGACATCGTTCGGAACGAACATGGCCGAATTTCCCTTTGTGGAAATCGTCATGCTTATAGGAGTAAGCGGCGTGTTCTGGCTCAATGTCGCCGTTGCGGATGCAATGGGTTTATTGGCCGTCACCTTGATCGTATCGGTGAAGCCGAGACCGTTGATCGCGCTGCTTAATTTAGGATTGTAAACATTCGACGATACGAAGTCGAGCCCGCCGATAGTGGTGATGTCGAATTCGAATGTCGAGGCCGATGAATCCGCAAGGTTTGCGGAAATCTTGACATGGTATGTCGTGGCTTCCCAGGTTCCGTTGCCGGCCGGTTTTACCACAAGGGTCGCACCGCTCACGTAAGTCGTATCGACGATAGGAACGGCATTGCCCGTACCGTAGTTTTTAATGATCGTCGCGGACGCTTTGGCAATGTTCTTTCTGAAAGTGAAAGACAGTGAATCCGAAAGCCCGAGACCGTCGATGGCTTTTTTGTTACCGTCCAAAACATTGGAGGAGGTGACGTCGATGAGACCGCCGCCTTTGACGACGATGGTCGTCTTGGATGTCGTGTCGCCGCCGGTTTTGCCGAATGCGTATACGGTGAGGTAGTATTGCGCACCGTCAACAAGCGAAATCGAGGGAGTGATGGTCAGTTTGTTGCCGCTGACGAATTTGTTGACCTTGACAGATTGCGATGTTCCGACGCCTTCGAGTGTTGCATACGACAACGCGCTGTCGAGCGGGTCGGAATAGGTCATGACCATGACTTCGTTCGGTCCGATGACGAGCGGTGCCTGGTTGATTTGCTTGAAATTTTTCGCATTGATCGGACGCATGACGATTGTTCCCAAGGGTACGGTGAAGCCGGAAACAAGCTTGGGAAGCGCGAAACTATCCGGTGTAAAGTCGATGGCGTTCACGGTTGCCGGAGCGACGGTCAGGTTAAGTCCGTTGGCAACTGGAATCCCGGAAATCGAAAATGCGCCGGTGCTGTCCGTTCTTACCTGGAAAGCTTTGGGCGACGATGTCGCAAGATCGGCGTTTGCGTACGATACGCTGACGACGACGTTGCCTGCGCCGTTTTTAAGAGAAAGGTCGTTGATTTGGGTAGCCACTTTGCCGGAAATCGAACCCGTAAGCGGGAACAATTTCACGGTCACGCTCACGTCTTTAAGTTTGCCGAGCGAATCGGGCGAACTTTGCGCGCTTATGACCGAGGTGGTATACTTTGTCGTTGTGTCGGAATTGGTGATTTTAAAGCTCTGCGAACCGATGGCAAGACCTTCGATTTTGATACGGCCTTGTGCGTTTGCCGCGGCGACGGTGTCTTTAAGACTGTCCGTCATATATTGTACTTTTGCACCGGAAATCGTATTGCCGGTGTAACCGTCAAGAACATCCACGGTGATGGACCATGTTGGTTCTCCCGGAGGAGTGACAGGATTGTTCTTGGAACAAAAAACGAATAAGAGCATGCCTGCCAAGGCACACACTGCAGTAGCGCCGATAAGCCGGTGCATTCCGAAACGACGAAGCATAGAGCCTCCTTGATTTGTTAAATGATGGAAATGCGGATCGTTTGCTTTTTTATTCATTGTTAAAATCAGAAATAGTAATACAAGGAAATATTCTGCAAAAACAACAGGGGCGTATTATTCTGAAATCCCAAAACGCCGCCTTGCGTGTAACCGTCGTCTTTTTTCTCAATGCCCGATTCGTCGGCATTCAATTTATAGGTCGTGCCGTAAAAAGTCACGAATGCGCCGAATTTGTAGGTAAAGGAGAAATGATCGGAAATGAAGAATTCGGGGGCAAGACCGAGGCGGCCGCTCGTATTCCATTGATAGTACGTCATGTCGTCGCCGGTCAGCGCTTTGTGCGCGAGCTGGCCTTCGACCATCGATTCTGCAATGTCAACAAATGCGTTGATGCGCAATTTGCCGAATTCTTTAAGTAAATAGGCACCGCCGATTTTAATAAGCATGTTGTTTAACGGTTGCTTATACACCGAATCCGCACCCGTTACCGTGTAGCCGACGCTCAGGTTGACGCTTATGTTTTTCGGCAAAAAAAGCTTTGCCGAAAGCCCTTCGTCGTACCCGACGGCCCAGGCCAGGGGTTTAATTGACGCATTGCCTGTTTCTTCCGCGGCAAACACCATGCCGCAAAACAACAGGACCACCGAAACAACATACAGTCTTTTGGACATTGCGGTATCCTTTCGCTAAATAGGTTTGTCTCAAAGGGTAAGGTTTAATTCTTAATTGTCCATGCCGGATCGTCGTTTTAATTTGATAAAACGTAAAATCAAAATGAGTGTTTATCAAAAACCAATTATTTGGGATTAAAAACGGGCAATTGATATAATAGATTTTAAAAAGAAATAAGTCAAGAAAAAAAATACGGTTTATAAATAATCCGTCTCTATAAAGCGGTTTTGCGTTGAAATAACGATTTGGGAAGCTTGATTAAGCGTTTAAGGAACGCTTTACCTTTTTGTTAATTGTCTTATCGGACGCATATGCAAAATTGCAATGGTAAACATACGTAAGGGCTTCGCATACGTATATCGGAATGGGTGTATAACGAATTGTTAAAAGGGCATGAGAAATTGCCGGGAGCCGCACAAAATCGTTGTTGGTCATGACTTCCGGCGTGAGCGCAGTTTATTTTATGCAATGTGATATCGTACATTCAATACTAATAATAAAGAAAGGGTGCTTCGAATGAATCAGCCGGCAAATCAAAAAAAAGGACTTTCCACATCACTGGTCGTGGCCACCATATCCGCAGTGATTTTGATTATAAGTTGCATAGCTTTGGGATATATCGTGAATTTGGGAAAGACCGTATGTGTGGTTTCGGGCAAAGTCGTGGGCAGCTACACGAAAAAGGAATTTGCCTCAAAAAAACAAACCTATGATCAGGAATACGATGTTGTCAAATATGCCGTTGATGGAAAAGAGTATACAAAGTCGATGTCTGCAGGCGCACATGCCGGCTCACAATATGCCACTGTTTATTATTTTTCCCAATATCCGCAATGGGCCTGGTTTCACAGCAAGGGAAATCCCTATACTATATATGTAGGGCTTGTTATTTTTTGCGCAGTAATGGTTTTTATTATTTCCTGGAGACAGTATTCCAAGAAACCCGAACCGACCGTTGTAAAAAAAGGGAAGAAAAATGCATGATTTGATAATTATCGGTGCCGGACCGGCTGGATACTTTGCTGCTGAAAAAGCGGGCAAAGCCGGATTGTCTACATTGCTGTTTGAGAAGAATGCGATTGGGGGCGTTTGCCTCAATGAAGGTTGTATTCCTTCCAAAACGCTTTTGAAATGCGCATCGCTATACCATGCGGCAAAATCATCGGAAAAATTCGGTGTTTTAAGCGACAATGTCCGTTTCGATATCGGCGTTGCCATGGCCCGCAAGCAAAAGGTCGTCGATACCTTGAAAAACGGCATAGCATTCACGCTTAAAAAACATAAAGTGGAAATAATTGCGCAATCCGCGGTTTTGGCGGGCAAAAATGAAAACGGATTCATTGTAAAAACACGCGATGCGGAATATTGCGCAAAACGATTGCTGTTGTGTACCGGTTCCGAAGCTGTTGTGCCGCCCATACCGGGAATAGACAGGGATTTCGTATATACGAATAAAAAGGTATTGGAGGTTTCTTCGGTACCGTCGAAGTTCGTCGTGATCGGCGGCGGGGTGATCGGGCTGGAACTTGCCACGTTTTTTGCCGAAATAGGGAGCGCGGTTTCGGTTGTGGAAATGCTGCCGCATATCGGAGGAAATCTTGACAAGGAATTAGGCTTTTCGCTCAAGCGTGAGCTTGAGAAAAAAGGCATTACCTTTTACCTGCAATCCAAAGTAACGTCCATCGGCGAAGGAACTGTTTCTTTCGAGACCGAAGGAAACGTCAAATCGATAGATGCCGACGTCGTACTCGTGAGCGTAGGCAGACGGCCGGTCACCGCAGGGCTTGGATTGGAAACTCTCGGCATCGCGTGCAACAAGGCGGCCATTATTACCGATGTCAAGGGTCGGACCAATGTTGAGGGTGTTTGGGCAGCCGGCGATGTGAACGGAAATTCAATGCTTGCTCATACCGCATACCGGGAAGCGCAGGTTTGCATACAGGATATGCTCGGCCGGGACGGTTCAATCGATTACGGTTCTATTCCGTCCGTCATTTATACGCATCCAGAAGTCGCCGGCGTCGGTTTGACAAAAGATGATGCCGCTGCCCAGGGCATCGAGTGCGTGGAATTGAAACTTCCTATGGGCTACAGCGGCAGGTATTTGGCCGAGACCGACAATGAGCGGGGTATGGCCAAGGTCGTCGTGCACGCGGTCGACCGTCGAATTCTGGGCGTGCATCTTATGGGCGGTTATTGTTCGGAAATGATTTTCGGCGCTGCGGCGATGGTCGCGAACAAACAAACCGTGGCCGATGTTTCGAACATGGTTTTTCCGCATCCGACCGTTTCGGAAATCATTAAAGATACGATCATGCAGTAAAGATACCGGGCAAACATCTTAGGTAAAGGGAATTCATACAATGGTGAAAGTATATTTGCGAAACGGGAAAGACAAGGCCTTGCGCATGGGACATCCCTGGGTTTTTTCCGGTGCGGTTCACCACGTTGAAGGACAGGCCGACGCCGGCACCATCTGCGACGTGTTTACTGCCGGCGGTGAATTGCTGGGAAGCGGGTTTATCAATCCCGGATCCACGATACGGGTGCGTATGCTTTCGACCAACGGCGAAATGTTCAACCCCTCTGATTTGTCCCAAAGAATTGCCGATGCGATCGCGTTGCGCGCGCCATTGCTCGACGATAAAACGGATTGTTGCCGTTTGGTCAATTCGGAAGGAGACAATTTGCCCGGTCTGATTGTTGACAAATACGGACCCGGGCTTTGCGTCCAAATCCTGACCGCGGGCATGGAGAAATTCACCGCGGAGATCGTTTCGTGTTTGGGACAATGCATGAGTCCGGATTTTATTTACGAACGGTCGGACACCGATGCCCGTTTACGCGAAGGGCTTTCGGGCCGCGACGGATGCATGAAGGGAACATTGCCGCCCAGCGTCACTGTTTTGGAAAACGGCCTTCGGTTCAATGCCGATATCGCGACCGGGCAGAAAACGGGCTTTTTTCTTGATCAACGAGATAACCGCGCCTTGTTCGCCGCATATGCAAAAGGAAAAACCCTGTGCGACTGTTTTTGCTACAGCGGCGGATTTTCGGTGTACGGGCTTTCGCACGACGCCCGATATTCGACCCTTGTGGACATTTCGAAAGAAGCATCGGGCGTTGCAAAAAGCAATTGTGCGTTGAACAACATCGACCGGTCCCGCTTTGAAACCGTCGGTGCCGATGTGTTCGATTATCTGCGAAAAACCGATAAGCAATTCGAATGCATCGTTTTGGACCCTCCTAAGTTTGCAAAACATAAAGGAGAGGTTTCCGCAGCCGCACGCGGTTATAAGGACATCAATTTGCTTGCAATGAAAAATATCAGGAAAAACGGCATACTTTTCACCTTCTCCTGCTCAAATGCGATTGATCCGAATTTGTTCAGGCAAATAGTTTTTGCCGCCGCCGCCGACAGTCGGCGCCATGTTCAGGTTTTGCATGTGCTTTGCGCTGCGCCCGACCATCCGTTCAATATTGCTCATCGGGAAGGTGAATATTTGAAAGGTCTTGTTTTACGGGTAATATGAGGACCCCGGTTCTCTTAAAAAAAGACGAGATTGCCGTGATTTTTGCAATGGAAAAAAATCATTAATTTTTACTGAGGCTAAATCATTGACATTTTTTGTATGAATAATTTCGAAATATTTTCTAATAAAATTAAAAAAAATCTTGACTATTTTCCGGGAGTACTGCATATTTGTAGATGAAACGAGTGCTATTATAAAAACGGTTCCTGTTTCATAGCCTCATAAACTGCCTGTTCTGTCGAAAAATCCTTTCTTAAATAGTTTTCGATATAAATTCTCCAAAACGGAATACGCAGCTAACAGTGATAATTATTTATAATACGATATAGCTAATGAGAAATACCTTCTCGCATCGATTAAATCCAAAATAATAAAATGCCGACAGGCCAAAACCATTGCCTCTTATTTCCATAAAACCGATTAAAATTGCAAAAACATATATAAACATTTTTTCTTGTTGAGGTAGCGTAATGAATGTTCCTGATTTAAAGACTAAGTCCATGGTCGATCTGTACGATTTGGCATTGACCCTGAATATCGGCGATCACCGAAATCTACGGCGTCAAGAGCTCATTTTCAAGATTCTTCAGACGCAGGCGGCGCAAAACGGTCAGATGTTTGCCGAAGGCGTTCTTGAAATAATGCCCGACGGTTTCGGCTTTTTACGTTCACCCCTCAACAGCTATCTTTCCGGGCCGGACGACATTTATGTTTCTCCGTCGCAAATCAAAAGGTTCTTTCTCAAAACCGGGGACACGGTTTCGGGACAGGTCCGTCCGCCAAAGGATTCCGAACGGTATTTTGCATTGCTTCGCGTTGAAATGGTGAATTACGAAGACCCTGAGGAGTGCAAAAAGAAAATCAATTTCGACGATTTGACGCCCTTGTTTCCCAACGAACGTTTTAATCTCGAACATAATGCCAAGGAAATATCCACTCGTATCATGAATCTGGCTACTCCTATTGGTAAAGGACAACGCGGTCTTATCGTCGCGCCGCCCCGTACGGGAAAAACCGTGCTCCTTAAAAGCATTGCAAACGCCATATCCACCAATCATCCGGAAGTCATGCTCATTGTGTTGCTTATCGATGAACGTCCGGAAGAAGTGACGGACATGGCGCGATCCGTCAAGGCCGAGGTCATCAGCTCGACATTCGACGAACCGGCCGAACGCCACGTGGTTGTTGCCGAAATGGCGATCGAACGCGCGAAGCGACTGGTCGAACATAACAAAGACGTCGTGATATTGCTTGACAGTATTACCCGTTTGGCCCGTGCGCATAACACGGTAGCCCCGCATTCGGGCAGGATCCTGTCGGGCGGTGTGGATTCCCAGGCGCTTTACAAACCTAAAAGGTTTTTCGGCGCGGCGCGTAACATCGACAACGGCGGAAGTCTCACGATTATCGCCACCGCTCTCATTGAAACCGGCTCCCGGATGGACGAAGTGATTTTCGAGGAATTCAAGGGAACGGGAAACATGGAACTCGTGCTCGACAGGAAAATCGCCGATCGCCGTATTTATCCGGCAATCGACCTCATGAAAAGCGGTACGCGTAAAGAGGAACTGTTATTGACGCAGGAAGAATTGAACCGTATGTGGGTACTAAGAAAATTCCTGGCAACAATGACGCCGGTCGAAATGATGGAATTCCTCAATGAGAAGATCGCAAGCACGAAAACCAATAAAGACTTTTTGGAATCCATGAAAAGTTAAATAAACGGGTAAAGATTAAAAAGTAAAGATTGAAGATTACGCAAAAATCAACTTGCAATTTGCAACATTTTACAGCAGGAGATTTTCATGCGAATAGCGGTACTCGGTTGCGGTAATATGGGTTTGGCCATGATTTCGGGCATGTTGAGCCGAATTGACGATATTTCGATAATAGCCTACGATAAAAGCGACGAAAGTCTTACCCGTTTACCGGATGAAGTTCTTGTCGTGCCTCCCGATGAATGGGAGCAAACCGAGAACATGCCCGACGCGATTATTATTGCGACTAAACCATCGGATCTGGGCGACGCATTAGCGCCATTCAGGGATATGGACACCGAGATCTGCAACCCCTTGTTTATTTCGATTGCCGCAGGCAAGCCCATTGCCGTATTGGAAAAACTGCTGCCGAAAGGCGCCCGGATTTGCCGGGTGATGCCCAATACGCCTGCGCTTATCGGCGAGGCAATGTCCGCTTATTGTTTTAATGTCAAGGCCGTTGAGACGGATAAAGCTCTTGCGCAGCAAGTGCTCAGCTGTATTGGTCAGGCTATTATGGTACCGGAAAAGCTGCTTAATGCCGTGACCGGATTATCGGGAAGCGGTCCCGCATACGTTTATTTGTTCATCGAATCGCTTATCGAAGGCGGTGTTGCCGCAGGGTTACCCTATGCAACGGCGAAGCAATGTGCCGTGCAGACGGTACTGGGATCGGCGCGCATGGTTGCGCAAAGTCCCGAAGATGTTGCCACACTCAAGGCGAGAGTAATGTCTCCTGCAGGGACAACGGTAAAAGGCTTGATGGCGCTTGAGGAGAATAAATTCAAGTATTCGGTCATCAAGGCGGTTGTCGACGCTGCAGCAAGGGCAGAGGAACTCGGAAAACCAGATTAGCAGCTATAAAACGAGCCCTTTGCAAATCCGTATTTTTTTTCCATAATATTCTTGTTTTTGCGTCTGTTCCTTTTGTATATATAATCACTTGATTTTAGCCTGGTCCGACGCCCCTTTTCCGAGCCGAAAAAGGAAAAACCATGACTCTCTACAAATGTATGATCGCCGTCTTTGTTGCCGCAGGCCTCTTGTATGCGCAAAAACCGCAAGACAGCAAGCTGCTTGTCCCGGGTACGCAGGCACCCAGTTTTTCCCTGCCCTCGATTACCGGAGACCGGGTTTCCCTCTCCACGTATTGCGGTGAAACCCTCGCAAAACCTTTTGTCAACAAAATCCGGCAAACGGTCGTACTCAGCTTTTGGGCGACGTATTGCAAGCCCTGTCAAAAAGAAATACCCGAACTTGTCAAATTCGCGGACAAGCATAAAAACGACAATGTGACGGTTTTATGCATCAGTATCGATAAGGAAGGTTCGACGGTGGTGGAACCTTTTGTCAAGGAAAAAAACTACACGGTGCCGGTTCTGCTCGATCCGTATACCAAGACGGCCGAACGCTACGGTGTCAAGTCGCTGCCGGCGTTGTACGTCGTCGATACGTTCGGCGTGATCAGGTATGCGTCGCTGGGGTACGATGAAAAAAATCCGCTCGAGCCCAAGCTGCAATCTATTGTCAATGCGATACGCCAGGGAACAAAAATCAAAGTCTCCGACGAAAACGGTGCCTTTGTTCCCGTTAAGGAAGATACGGTTAAGGAAACACCGCCCAAGCAGGGGGGTGAATCAAACAAGTCAAGCGCGAAAATCGGCGCGAAACAAAAATGGAATGCCATAGCCCGCGTTGAATGCGGCGAGCAAATCGATAAAGTCGCGGCCAGTATCGGTGCAACACCCGCGGAACTTCATGCGTGGTATGCCGATCTTAAAAAAGCGGCTTTGAATTTATGGGGTGCGGATTCTTCGACAACTCATTGATTTAAAAGAAACGGTGTACTTGTATTTTATGCCTACATTTACTATTTCAGTCAATACGAAGCCGCTTGGTACCTATGTGGTGAAAAAAGCGGTCATTTCCATAGGCCGCTCCCGGACAAATACGATTTCCATCGCAAGCAAGGCCGTATCGCGAAACCATGTCCGTATCGAACAAGGCACCGACGGATGGTCGCTGTCCGACCTGGGTTCCCTTAACGGCACGTATGTCAACGATATTCGTATAACGAGCGCTTCGCTTTCTGAAGGCGATAAAATTACAGTGGGTGCATATTCGATTCTGTTTTCTCCGGAACCCTTGCCGCTGGCGTCGCAGGGAGACGGTCATATTTCCGATGTTGCATCGGACGATTCAGACGGTTCCGATACCGATGTGCGCCTTGAAAGCGCAAGTGCAATAGAAAACCCTGTTGAACCCGGTTCCAACGGTCTCGACAATGCCATGGTCAACATTGCGCCGCCGCAGCAAACTACGACGATTCCAACGATTCCGGGTATAGCATCGGATAATAATGTTTCGGATATCGGAAGCCATGAACTCGACACTAATCGCTTATCAAACTTGATTCCATCGGGTAGTGGAGAGTCACCGCATAAAGCTGGGTACAATGCGAAACCGGGTACCTTGCAGGACAAAGTCAAATTGGCGATATGCGAAAATCCCCTTGCCGACGATGCTTGGATAAAAAACAGACTTGCCGAAGGTGATTTGGGGGAAAGCGATATTTCCAAACAAAAGCTTTTGGAAGTATTAAAAGAAATGAATCTCGATACGCAAATTAAGCGCTACCAATATTTTATGCACTCGTAAAAATCTGTTTTTCAGCGCTTGTTATTCCGGCGATTGCAACGGTTCGGTAGACATGCCTTCGGCTTTTGTCCAATACACGTCGTTGACGCGTTTGCGCAGTTCCTTTGAGGCTTCAAAAACCGGTTTGTAGCCGGCTGAAACTTCTATATGTTCGTTTGTGCGGGGGTTTCGGGCGCTACGGGCTTTTCTTTCCTTTATTTTAAATCTTCCAAATCCGCGTATTTCAATATTCTTACCTTGTTGCAAAGCTTTCGAAACCGCGTCGAGAAGACTTTCCACGACTATTTTCGTATCAACTTGCGTGAGTCCTGTTTTGTCCGAAATTTTTTCAACAAGGTCTTTTTTTGTTACGTTACCCATACGGCTGACTCCAAGAGAAGTTGATCTTTATATGATACTTATCACAAAAAAGTAAACGATTAGGTTATGTGGTCGGTCTATCTCTTTATCAATTAATAGAATATATTTGTTTACATCATAAAATCAAGTTTTTTTTATTACTTTAAACATTGAAAAATCAAAACAAACAAACCGAGTAAAAAACTACACAACATATTGTATTATAAGTGATTACTCGCTACTATCGATTAATTTTTCTTTTTGTTGCGCAACCTTGTTTAGCGGGTCTATATCAAGGATGTATTTGTATACACCCTTTGCTTCCTCTTTCATGGAAATTTTCTCGTACGACACTGCGAGCTGCAAAAGTATCCTGATATTTTTAGGATCCTGCGACCTCGCGGTTTCGAAAAACGTGATGGCTTCTTTGGTCATATTATTCGAAAGGCAAATCAGCCCGATCTTAAAATTCGCCTCAATATGCGCGGGATTGCCCTGTAAGGCCTTTTTGAATTCGTCAAGAGCATGTTTGGAGTCGTTGAATTTGGAATAGTATAATTCCCCGAGATTATAATGGGTGTTATAATCGCCCGGATTGAGCGCAAGCGCGGTCAGATACGATTTTTTCGCCATGTCCGGCTGTTCGAGATAATAATAGACCATCCCGAGACGCGAATGGGTTTTTACGTGCAAGGGCTCTATTTCCAGCACGCGAAGCAGGCATATCCGGGCACGGCCGTAATCTCCTTGATTCATGCAAAGCCGTGCGAGTTGATACCAGGCCTCGACATAATTCGAATCAAGCTTGATTGCGCGGTCGAAGTAGTCTTGACTTTTTTGAAACGAGGAGGAGACCGCGGCCTCGACTTCTCCGCGATAGCATAACGCCTCTGCCGAACGCGGTGCCCCTTTGATGCAACTGTCAAGAGTGTCCATGCTTGCCTGCACTCTGCCGAGATAAAAAAGCGTCAGTCCCATGCGCGCCGAAACCGTTCTCGAAATATTGTCGATCGAATCGGACCCCGCTTCGATGAGCTGCGTAAAGCAGGCATACGCTTTTTGATAGTCGGCCGACGATAAATACGCAGTTGCCAATTCGAGTTTCAGTTCCCGGTTTGTTCTTTGTAAAGGAATGACCCTGAGGATATGGTCTATTGCCTTTTGGGCCTGATCGTTTTTTATATAATAATTTGCCGTGAACAAATGCGCCTCGACATCCACCGGCAGCAGGTCTTTGCTGTTTTTTTCGTACACAATGGTCGGGTCAAGTATCTCTACCGTTTGTTTCGGCTTATTTTTCTGAATGTTGACATACCGTATTAGCCATATGCATAAGGAAACAAGCAATGCCGAAAACAGGGAATATTTAAAAACGTTGAACAGGATTTTCTGCTCTTTTTCGCCTATGCCGAGTTTGGTTAAAAGCTTTCCGAACATTGCTGATGCCTTCATGGGTTAGGACAATTTGAACGATATTCTATTATAATACTATCGGTAAGGAATTGAAAAGTCTTAAGATAAACTCCATCAAATTTATTTTTCCACCCGGTTCATATGTACGGTGATTTAAACCGGGCTGAGTTTTGCCAAAGTATAGGGGCCACATTAAAAAAAACTTGACCTCCTTTTTATATTGTGGTATATTGTTAGCACTCGCTTAAAGTGAGTGCCAATAAAACGATTTCAAGAAACGTAATAGTATCACAACAAACATTTTTATAAGGAGGAGTCGTTATGAACGTTAAGCCTTTAGCAGATCGCGTTCTTGTTAAGCCACTCGAAGCAGAACAAAAAACAAAAGGCGGAATCATTATTCCGGACAATGCCAAAGAAAAACCCCAGAAGGGCGAAGTGATTGCAGTTGGTCCCGGCAAAGTTGCTGAGAATGGTCAGAAGATCGCCATGGAAATCAAAAAAGGCGACAATGTTCTGTACGGAAAGTATTCCGGTACGGAAGTAACGGTCGACGGAATTGAATATCTCATTGTTAAAGAAAGCGATATTCTCGCTGTTATCTAAACAGAAACATCGAGTAAACGCGTGAACATGAATACCATTTTTAACAATCTATAAAACAGGAGTTTTTCATTATGGCAGCAAAGCAATTAGCATTTGACGTGGCGGCCCGCGAGCGCCTTCTCAGAGGTATCGATGTTCTTGCCAATGCGGTAAAAGTCACGCTCGGCCCCCGCGGCCGCAACGTGGTTCTTGACAAGAGCTTCGGTTCGCCCCTTATCACCAAAGACGGCGTGACTGTTGCAAAAGAAATCGAACTTGAAGATAAATTCGAAAACATGGGTGCGCAGCTTGTCAAAGAAGTAGCATCCAAAACATCCGATGTTGCCGGTGACGGAACAACAACGGCAACGGTTCTTGCCCAGGCGCTTGCCCGTCAGGGAATCAAGACCGTTACTGCCGGCGCAAATGCCATGGCAGTGAAGCGCGGTATCGACAAAGCGGTAAAAGTCATTGTCGAAGACCTCAAGAAACAGTCCAAGCCCATTGCCGGTAAAAAAGAAATTTCCCAGGTTGCGTCCATTTCGGCTAACAATGATCAGGAAATCGGCGACCTTATCGCAGACGCAATGGAAAAAGTCGGCAAAGACGGCGTTATTACCATTGAAGAAGCAAAAAGCATTGACACGAACCTTGAAGTTGTCGAAGGTATGCAGTTCGACCGCGGTTACATTTCCCCTTACTTTGTGACCAATTCCGACACAATGGAATGTATCCTTGAAGAACCGCTTATCCTGATCCACGACAAGAAAATCAGTGCGATGAAAGACCTTCTTCCCTTGCTGGAAAAAACAGCGCAAATGGGAAAAACCCTTCTCATCATTGCCGAAGAAGTCGAAGGCGAAGCACTTGCGACTCTCGTTGTAAACAAGCTCCGCGGCACGCTTAAAATTGCAGCTGTCAAGGCCCCCGGCTTCGGCGACCGCAGAAAAGCAATGCTCGAAGACATCGCAACGCTTACCGGCGGAATCCTTATTTCCGAAGAAGCGGGCTTCAAACTCGAAAATACGACCGTTGACGCACTTGGAAAAGCCAAACGCGTAACGATCGACAAAGAAAACACGACGATCATCGAAGGCGCCGGCAAAAAAGACGACATCAAAGGCCGCGTCGGCCAGATCCGCAAACAGATCGAAGATACGACGTCGGACTATGATCGTGAAAAACTTCAGGAACGTTTGGCCAAGCTGGCCGGCGGTGTTGCAGTTATCAACATCGGCGCAGCAACCGAAACCGAAATGAAGGAAAAGAAGGCTCGCGTTGAGGACGCTCTTCATGCGACTCGCGCCGCCGTTGAAGAAGGTATTGTCGCAGGCGGTGGCGTTGCACTTGTTCGCGCCGCTGCAGCGCTTGATTCGATCAAAGTTGACGGAGATGAAAAAATCGGCGTCGACATCATTCGCAGAGCAGTTGAAGAACCGCTTCGCTGGATCGTGCAGAATGCCGGAATGGAACCTTCGGTCGTTGCAAACGAAGTGAAGCTCCATAAGGGCGCGTACGGTTTCAACGCATTCAGCTGCAAATACGAAGATCTGCTTGCAGCCGGCGTCATCGACCCCACAAAGGTCGCTCGCACCGCGCTTGAAAACGCAGCGTCGATCGTCGGGCTTGTCTTGACAACCGAATGTATCGTTACCGAGAAACCCAAAGATGAAAAAGAAGCTGCGCCTGCAGGAATGGGCGGCGGCGGAATGGGTGGAATGGGCGGCATGGGCGGAATGGGAGACATGTACTAAATCCGCGCTTTTCCCCCCGTCGCCATGGCTTCGGGGGGAATGTCGTAGACGTTTTTACTGTCCGTCCGGCCCAAAGGCCGGACGGAACAGTTGTGTGGGTAGATTTACAATATGCCATGGGGATTTTCTTCATGGCTTATACTCTTTAAAAATATGATTGAAGAAAAATTATCTGAACGCGAACATCACGTGCTCGAAGCGGTGGTGAGAAATTACATTCTCTCCGCGTCGCCGACCGGCTCCCGTTTTCTCTCCAAGCAGCCTGATTTCGATTTTTCTCCCGCAACGATACGCAACATCATGGGCGATTTGGAAGACAGGGGATTTGTTGCCCAGCCGCATACTTCTGCAGGCCGCATTCCGACAGACAAAGGATACCGGTATTATGTCGAGCGCATGATGACCCTTACCGAGCTTCCCGGCGAAGTCAAAACCCAGATCAAAGAAACGCTTGTTCGCGTAGAGCCTTCGGATTTGCATTTATTGATGGAAGCGACCACAAAGGCCTTGTCGCGGGCGACCCATCAAATGGGAATTATTCTGGCTCCCAAACTCAGTCACGGCGTTTTTCGCCATGTGCACATTTACCCGATCGATTCGCAGCGGGTATTATTGCATCTCACGATAGATTCCGGATTTGTCAAGACAATGGTTTTGGAGCTGAAAACCGAAATTTCGCCGCAACGACTGGAACAGGCGTGCCAATTGATAAATGAGCGGTTTTACGGCCTGACACTTTCCGATATGCTTAAAAAGGAAGACTCTGCTTTTGAAAGCGTGGAGCCGTATGAATTGGGAATTGTCCGGCTTTTTGTACCATCGATAAAAAAAATGATCGAAGCGGAACAAGCCGACACCGTATATACGGAAGGTGAAACCAATGTCGTTTTACAGCCCGATTTCGCGTCAAAAGACGAGGTCAGCGCCATTATCGAAATTCTTGAGGAAAAAAGCTTGTTATTGCACCTGTTCGAGAAAGACAGGGTCAATAAAACCGGCGTCATTATTTCCATCGGCGGGGAAAACACCGACGGACAATTGCAATCGTTCTCCGTTATAAAGACACAGTATAAAGTCGGACATCTTGAGGGTACATTGGGCGTTATCGGACCGAAACGGATGCCCTATCCGCTCATGGTTTCCGCGGTGGATTATACGGCAAAGCTTTTAGGTGAAATGTACGAACGTCAGTAAAATATAAGGAAAAAATATGGAAAATCACAAACACGGTCATTCGCATTCGAACAAGCATGATGCGCAAAACGGGAAAAATTCGCAAAACGGTTCGACGCCGGACTCGGACGAAGCGGTTGATCTTGACAATCTGAAAGCAGCTTCCGGTGCAGAGGAACAAAACGTGCATATTCAAGATGAAACGACCGAAGCGATGCCGGCCGACAAAATAGCGAAAGCGGAGTCCGATGCGATGAAGAAAGAAATAGAAGACCTGAAAAACCAGGTTGCGGCCGCGGGCGACAAATATCTGAGACTTATGGCCGAATTCGACAACTTTAAGCGCCGCACGTCAAAGGAATATCAACAGCTCATCGAGCAGGCGAGCGAAAAGTTGATGAAAGACATTATCGACGTACGGGAGATATTCGACCGGGCATTTGCATCGCATAAGGAAGGGGCCGATTTGGCGCCGTTTTTCGAGGGCATGAAGCTTGTTTTCAGCAAGCTTGATTCGGTTCTTCACAAACACGGATTGGAAGTGTATTGCGAAGTGGGCCAGCAGTTCAATCCGGAATTGCATGATGCGATGATGAAAACAAACCACGACACTGTAAAAGACGAGCACATAGCGCAGGTACTTGAAAAAGGATATAAACTAAAGGGTAAGGTCATCAAACATTCGCGCGTCATCGTGTCGTGCGGCAAAGCACCGGCCGAGTGCAAGCCTGTTGAGGCTGTGCCCGATGCGCCGCTATCCGATGACGAAGCGGTAATTGAAGTCGGGCAGGAACCGCAGGATGCCTCGGCAAGCGAAACCGTCATAGAAGTTTCGACGGACGGTCCGAAAAAAGAAGATACGAAATAACCAAAGCCTTGGTTGCACATGTCAATAATCGCAAAACAGAAACGAAACTATACATAAGGGGCGAACAGAAGGAGCAGTTATGGGTAAAATAATCGGTATTGATCTTGGCACTACATTTTCGTGCGTGGCAATCATGGAAGGCGGAAAACCGGTCGTGATCCCGAACGCGGAAGGCGAACGTACGACGCCGTCTATGGTCGGGTTTACAAAAACAGGTGAAAAACTCGTGGGCTCGATTGCACGCCGTCAGGCGATAACCAACCCGGAAAACACGGTGTATTCCATCAAGCGTTTTATGGGGCGCCGTCATAGTGAAGTCGAAAGTGAAGAAAAACGCGTGCCGTACAAAGTCATCGGCGGGGCAAGCGAGCTTGTAAAAGTGGAAGCCGGCGGCAAAGACTACACGCCGCCCGAAGTTTCGGCCATGATTTTACAATATTTGAAAAAATCCGCAGAGGATTACCTTGGTCAGGAAGTCACGGAAGCGGTGGTGACCGTTCCCGCGTATTTCAACGATTCGCAGCGTCAGGCAACCAAAGATGCCGGGCGTATCGCCGGTTTGGACGTCAAACGCATCATCAATGAGCCGACAGCGGCTTCCCTGGCATACGGCTTGGATAAGAAAAAGAACGAGACAATCGCAGTGTACGATTTGGGCGGCGGAACATTCGACGTTTCGATTCTTGATATAGGGGAAGGCGTATTCGAGGTCCGCTCCACAAACGGAGATACTCATTTGGGCGGCGACGATTTCGACCAGGTGCTTATGGACTGGATTGCCGAAGAATTCCAAAAGCAACAGGGGATCGATTTGCGGAAAGACCGCATGGCGCTGCAACGGCTCAAGGAAGCTGCCGAAAAGGCAAAACGCGAAGTGTCGTCTGCCATGCAGGCAAACATCAACCTTCCGTTCATCACTGCCGACGCCAGCGGTCCCAAACATCTTGATATGACCTTGTCCCGTGCGAAATTCGACCAGTTGACGCAAGCGCTGGTGGACCGTACCGTAGAGCCGTGCCGCAAGGCGATGCTCGACGCAAAAGTAAAGCCAGAAGACATCGACGAGGTCATTCTCGTCGGCGGACAGACAAGAACGCCCGCCGTGCAGAAAAAAGTCGAGGAAATTTTCGGCAAAGCGCCCAATAAGAGCGTGAACCCGGACGAAGTCGTGGCAGTTGGCGCCGCAATTCAAGGTGCCATCCTCGGCGGCGACGAAACGGTAAAAGACATTCTGTTGTTGGATGTCACGCCGCTTTCTCTCGGCATCGAAACTCTCGGCGGCGTCATGACGAAACTCATCGAGCGCAATACCACGATACCGACCAAAAAGAGCCAGATTTTCTCCACCGCGTCCGACAATCAGACCGCGGTGTCGATTATGGTTTACCAGGGAGAACGGGAACTCGCGGCACATAACCGGTTGCTCGGCAAATTCGATTTGCTCGGCCTTCCGGCCGCACCGCGCGGTATTCCGCAAATCGAAGTGACGTTCGATATCGACGCAAACGGCATTCTCAAGGTAAGTGCAAAGGATTTGGGGACCGGCAAAGAACAGCAGATCCGCATCGAATCGTCGAGCGGACTGTCGGAATCCGAAATCCAGAAAATGGTCAAAGAGGCCGAATCCAATGCCGATAAAGACAAAAAAGAACGCGAACGCATCGATGTCAAGAATCAAGCCGACCAGATAATTTACCAAACGGAAAAGACGCTCGGCGAAGTGGGAGACAAGATCCCGCTCGACGAGAAGACGAAAATACAGTCTGCTGTCGACCAATTGCGTAAAGTGGCAAAAGGCGACGACATCGAGGCAATAAAGGCGAGCATGGACGCGCTTATGAAGGCGTCGCATAAAATGGCCGAGGAAATGTATAAGAACGCAGGTCCGCAAGGCGGCGCGGCAGCCGGTCAGGCCGGTCCCCAGGCTGGTCCGCAAGGCGGCCCACAGCCCGGTGCCGATGACAAAGGCGACAAAAAAGGCGACGGCCCGGTCGATGCGGATTTCACGGTTGTTGATGACAAATAATATTTTTCAAGCGGCCTAATGACGGAGGGGCACGTTGCAACGTGCCCCTCCACGTATTACATTAAAAAATAAAAATAGAAAACATATCATGGCAAAAAGAGATTTCTACGAAGTCCTGGGAGTTACGAAAAGCGCCTCAGACGATGAAATAAAACGCGCGTATCGCAAGCTTGCTATGAAATATCACCCCGACAAAAACCCGGGTGATAAATCGGCAGAGGAAAGTTTTAAAGAAGCCACGGAAGCGTATGAAATCCTTAAAGACCCTAAGAAGCGTGCGCAATTCGATCAATTCGGAACTGCAGCGTTCGAAGGTCCCGGCGCAGGCGGATTTGGCGGCGGCGGCGGATTCGGAGGCGCAGGGTTCGACATTTCGGATGCGTTACGGGCATTCATGAACGATTTCGGAGGAGATTCTTTTTTCTCCGATCTTTTCGGCATGGGCGGCGGCGGCAGACGGCGCGGTTCTTCGCGCAGAGGCGGCGCGTCGCGCGGTAACGATTTGCAAGTGCGTCTCACTTTGTCCATCCAGGAAATTTCCACCGGCGTAACGAAAACGCTTAAAGTAAAACGGAAAGATTCTTGTACCGAATGTAAAGGTACCGGTTCCAAAAGCGGTAAGCGCGGATCGTGCCAGCATTGCGGCGGGTCCGGACGGGTTCAGCATGTTTCGAATTCTTTTTTCGGCCAGCTTGTCCAGGAATCCATATGCCCCGTATGTCGCGGGGAAGGACAGGTCGTTGCGGATCCGTGTTCCAAATGTTCCGGAAGCGGAAGGCAAACCGTCGAATCCACCGTGACCGTTGATATTCCTGCCGGTGTGAGCGAAGGTAATTACATTTCAGTGGGTGGAAAAGGCGATATCGGCCAGAACAACGGTCCTGCCGGCGATCTTATCGTGATAATCCAGGAAGAAAAAGACAAATTCTTCGAACGCCACGGCATCGACGTGGTTTGCTCAATAGATATTTCCTTTTCGGAAGCCGCTCTCGGCGCATCTAAGACCATCCCGACCCTCGACGGCAAGGTAAGCCTGAAGATTCCCGCGGGGACGCAATCGGAAAAAATCTTCCGCCTGCGCGGCAAAGGGCTGCCGGTACTTAACAGCTCGGAACACGGCGATCAACTGGTGCGGGTCGTGGTTCATACTCCCGAGCGGTTGTCTCGAGAGGAAAAGGAATTATTCGAGAAACTTGCGACATTTGAATCAAAGGAAAAAGGTGGATTCGACAAGATCAAAGACCTGTTCAGCGGTAATTGATTTTTTCGAGCATTGCCCTGAGCTTTTGCATTTGTTCGGTCGCAACGAGGTTATGGGGTTCTTTTTCAAGAATTTTCAGGCTCTCTTCTATTTGCATAAATGCATTCTTATAATATTCCGCAAGCGCGTTGCAGTGCAGCGTCAGGTCTTTCATTTCTTCGTTTTCCCTAAATGAAATTTTGGTGTTGAGATTGCCGTTTTTAAGTTGCAACACCCATTTTTCGAATTTGTAAATAGGGACCGCTATTTTCCGCGACGAAAACAATCCAATGCCCAGTCCGATGAGAATCGAAAAAACCTGCGCGCCTACGACACTGGGCAAAATCAATTCCAAAACGCCTTTTAATTCGAGATCTTGCTTAGTGTCGTTGCTCATGTAATAAAACGTGCCGCTTTTTGCCTTCAAGTTATACATAAAGGTGAGTGTCGCGGTTGTTAAAAGTGCGGTACAGGCAACCACGAACACTATTTCGGCGATGATTTTATACTGGATTGATTTCTTAATGAAAAAATGTTTGAACGGTTGGCGAACGACTCTTTGCGTCACGGGAATCTCCACGAAAAGGCGAATGTACGGAACGAACTATACATAATATACCATTTGCGGCGAATGGCCGAAAAGGGGCATTATCAAGCGAATGAGATTTTGAGAAAAACCGTGACCGTAGACCACTGCAGATCTTTATTGTCAATTTTCGCGTGGATGTGGCGCCTTATACGCTCGACCTCGTTTTTGGAAACAATGGTCCGTAAATGCGCCCCGAGCGACAATCGGTGGCCGCTTTCGGACGGTCTAAACCAAAAATCCACTGTTTCGCTTCCAATGCGCCGTTTACAGTTCGATGCCATGCGCTGCACCGTGCATTTGAACCGATCTGTATCGCGACATTGTTTTTCTATATCCTCGGCCGACCAATTGACAAGCGGGTCCGATGTTTGCGAAAAAAGCGTGTTTTCGGCTCGAAGAAACGCCTCGGCTATAGGGGAACCGAGCGAACCGAGGTCCAAAAATTCGGAAAGCCTCTGACCTTGAGAATGAAGGGGTTCCGAAAAAACCATACAGCCGTCTTTGCTTAAAAGTTCGGATGCTCGCGATATAAATGCGAATTTGTCAGGCTCCGAAGACATTGCGCTTTGGCCGAGAATGATGTCGAATGCGACATTATTTCCGGCCGCCTTTTTGATATCGGTATCGAAGCCGGCATTCGATGTTTTAATGATTTGCGGCCGTATAAGGGCGTCGTAATTGGCAGCCATTTTTTCCACGGTTTCGAATTCCGCATTGTCATGGGCACAGGCCCATACGCTCCCTTGCGGCGTTCGCCGCATTGCTTCAAAGGTCAATAGGCCTGTGCGGCAATGCACGTCGAGGACCATGCCGTCCCGCTGGATGTTTGCAAGAGAAAATATGGCGTCGCGGATCCGGCCAAGCGATTCGTCGCTGTGCGTCCGGGCGATCCATTGTTGTTTCGAAGTGCCTTTTTCCGCGTCTCCGAAAATATCGTCCTGATTCTGCCGATTGGTCATGGCCTCGACCATGGCCTCGCGAAAGCGGGTGACGCGAAGGTTGATTTCATTTTCATATCCAACCGTCGACGGTTGATAAAACACCTTCCCCTGCAACGACGTCGGCAAGTATTGCTGGGCTACCCAATGGTCGCGGAACGCATGCGGATACAAATACCCTTGGCCGTGGCCGAATCCTTCTTTGTCGCGCGAGGCATCGGCCAAATGATTCGGAACATCGTCTTTGGTTTCCTGAGAAACCTGGGACAGGGCGTCGAAAAAGGCCATCGAGGAATTGCTTTTCGGCGCTGTAGACAAATACAAGCAGGCGTGGGCGAGATGATAGCGTCCTTCGGGCATCCCCACATAATCGAACGCCCGTGCCGCATCCATGACAACCGACAATGCGTGAGGATCGGCGAGGCCGACATCTTCACAAGCAAGAATAAGCATCCGCCGGAATATGAAGCGGGGGTCTTCGCCCGCATACACCATTTTTGCCATCCAGTATAATGCCGCATCCGGGTCGGAACCGCGCACTGATTTGATAAATGCGGATATCGTATCGTAATGGGCGTCCCCGTCTTTATCGTACAGAACGGCTTTCTGCTGAATGGACTCTTCGGCAATGCGTCGGGTGATATGAATGCGTCCGCTTTCATCGGAAGCGGTGGTTTCTACCGCAAGCTCGATTGCATTGAGTATGCCGCGGGCATCGCCGTTTGCAACCTGAGCCAAATGGTCGATCGCATCATCGTCTATGGAAACGTTGAGATTGCCGTATCCGCGTTCTTTATCGGAAAGAGTCATTTTTGCAATGGTAACGAGATCGTCGTGATTGAGGGTTTTCAATTGGAAAATCCGCGACCGTGAGACGAGAGCTTTGTTGACTTCGAAATAAGGGTTTTCGGTGGTCGCACCGATAAGAATAAGGATTCCGTTTTCCACATGGGGCAATAACGCATCCTGTTGCGCTTTGTTGAATCGGTGTACTTCGTCGATAAAGAGGATCGTGCGCTTCCCGTATAGGGAAAGGCATTCTTTGGCAGTGTCTATAGAGTCGCGAATTTCCTTTATACCGGCCAGAACGGCGTTTATGGATAAAAATTGCGCTTTTGTGGTCGCCGCGATGATCCGGGCGAGCGTTGTTTTGCCCGTGCCCGGAGGTCCGTAAAAAATCACGCTGGAAAGCTGGTCTATTTGAATTGCCCGGCGCAGCAATCTTCCTTGACCGATGATATGATCCTGCCCGACAAATTCGTCCAGAGTGCGCGGCCGCATCCGGTCGGCAAGGGGCGCATTTTTCGCAATAAGGTGTTCACGACGTGCATCGAACATATCCATACAATTAAAATACATCGTATGGGATCGTGATTTGAGGAAATTATACCATTTGCTTGACTTCAATGAGGGGAATTTTATATTTAATTGATAACGTTCCTGCGGATTTCTTTAACGGAATAAACGAGGGGTTCAGTGAAAAAAAACGCCCGCCTACGGATTATGGTTCCCAATGAAACCCTCAAATTGTTTTATGCGACAACGCTATTGGAATTTCCGTGCGAGACAATAACGGAATTCTGGAGGCAACACCCTATCGTGGTGAACGGAAATCCTTTAACGTTCGAGTCTCAGCTGCATCATATTTGGGATGAAAGCAAAACCATTGAATTCGACTATATTGCGAAAGTGTTCAACGACATCGAACCGCTGATATTGTCTCTTAAAGGATCGATTGTCGAATTCGTCGATAAATTCGTGATCGGTCTCAACAAAGGCTCTATTGTCAATGTTTCGTCAATCCTTAAAACGATTGCGCCGATTCTACAAAAGGTGTTTTCGGCAAAGGATTTCCGGTCGTTTAGTTTGCGGAGCTTTTTACCCTTTATCATTGAAAAAGCGGTGCCCACCTCATATTGCCGTACGGTATTGCATGAAAATAAGGCCGGTTTTAACCGCACGGTACTTGCTTTTAGCCTGGAAAAAACGTTTACGATAAAAAATGCGCCGTATGATGCGGGATTGTTTATTGCCCGGCCGCTGCAACTTGGGCCGCTTCGTTTCGGGTTACCGATATTCGATGAAGTTAGAATGTTGGCCGATGTTGCCCGGGTAGAGGATATCGTGACTCACTCATCCTATTCCTATAAAGACAGTGACATAGTTATTGGCGATATCCGATTTGGAAAACGCCTGTCGTTTTCCGGGTTTTGTAAAGAACAGGGATTTTCACCGGAGGGCATTACCTTGCCCGATACCGATGTATCGGTTGTGTACATAGAGCACGATTATGTATGTCCCTATCGGAAAAGGACCGTATTGCATAAAGGCTGTATATACGGTGCTCCGCTCTATTTTATAAGGCTTAAATACAAGCCGAACGTAAAACCCTCGGAACAATTTATTAGTCCGCTTATCAGCGATTGTCTGGATACGGCGAATGAATCGTGGGAAAAAGCAAAAGCCATCCATTTGCGGCTGATTGCAACGGAAAGTAAGCGGGCCATATTTGTTTTCAGAAAATCAGACGATACATTGTTTGTCAATAATAAACGGCTTGCCCGGTTTGCGCCCGCGCTTATGTTGAGAAAAATCATATCCCAATATGCAAATGATGGGAAAAACGAATTTTCGAATATTGAATTTTCCCATGACGGGGGAAAAGTACGCGAGAATGTTTCGCTTAGATTACAGAGAATAGAAAACCTGCTGAATATAAAATGTGACGATGTGCGCATAAAAAAAACCGGACGAGGGCAATTCACCGTTGTGGCCAATTGCCCGGTTTTTTATCGTGAGGAATGATCCGAAAAACTTTTATCGCAGTTTGTCAGAATGTTCCGTCGAGAACATCCGGTGAAGTGAAGGGCTTGAGGGAAAAAACATAGTCGAGTTGGATGTTGGGTGCCCAGGAACTGTTGTCGGGCCGTGGTATAAAGATTCCGCCCAGGTCCAGACTGACGCATACGACGCTGTGTTTTCCCGCAACAAACGCCAGCTTTCCGCAGGGGGCCATTATATATGAATCCTCAACCGTTAAGTTGCTTGATGTTGTAGAGTAAGAGTAGGCATAATAATTGTAAACTTTTGAATCGCTTGAGGTCCGTGATTTGATCATTCCCTGAAGCCCGATGCCGCCTTTGACAGAGGCGTTGCCGAAGACGCCGAGGGCGCTGTACTCGAAGAAGTAATTGTCGGGAAGTTTCCCGCTTTGATTCAAGGGTATGGGCCAGGAAATCCTGCCTTTGAATCCCGCCGATGGTCTGCCGCCGCGAAGCGTGAGAACCCAGTTAAACAGATACGTTTCCTTGAAATCATAGGGAATAATCGGGTCGTATACGATCATATTGTTTGCATCATAATAAGTACCGGAAAGCTGCGCGTTTTTCACGACATGCTGCATTCTTGTCGTGGCAAGCCCAAGTCCGACGCCGAACCGAGGGAATCCCCATTCATGTTCGAGGCTTGCATAATAATCGCCGACCACTCTTGTGTAGTCGGAAAACGTCGTATCGCTCCCGCTTAAAGGAATGCCGAATTTTACTCTGAGTTGCGAATTAAGAGCCGTGGGATGGACGTAATATGCGGCCAGGCCCCATTTGCTTTGCGTGCGGGAAATCGACCCGACAGCCACGCGACCCGACAGTCCGAGTGCCGGAGCGCGAATGATTCCATTGATCGAATCGGAAACAATATCTTCCGGGGGATTGCGCTCTATGCCGTTTCTGGCAGTTGAAAGGGGGGCTTCTTCGGTAATCACCCGGGGAGTTTTCGCGCCGGATAATTGTTGGAATATATCCGCTGCAATGCGTTTGGGTACGTCGCTGTAGAATTCCTCTATGGTTCCCGTGTATTCGTATTCACGGACAAAAATGCGTTTTTGCAATTTGACATTTGCCATTATTATCGAAACGGTATATAATGTTCCGATTTTCCCAATAGTGCCCGAAATCGCATATTGCGACTGTGACTTTTCTCCTGCCGACAGCATGCAGTCGAGGGACAATGCGCAACTGCTGTCTGGTCCGTGCGGTACGGTGAGCAGCGCTGCAGATGATTTTTCTTTGTCCACGACCGAAATTCCTGGTTCAGCGCCTATTTTAAGTCTCAGCGCGTCGGATATCATGGAAGCATCTCCTGCCGTGATATTGGTGAAATGAATCGGCAACAGGCAAACGACTTTATCGGCGCGCCCCGCATCGGTTTCAGATTGTGCAACCGCGGGAATTTGCATAGAGCAAACAACAAATGCGCATAGACAGACGATTTTGCGAAACGGTGAAAGCATAGAGCCTCCTAACGGATTGGGATATCTTAAGTAAATATACATAGTGGTCAAAGAAATGGTATATTCCGATGCGATTCAAAACGCCTATACCTTATCGACACGGCAGCTGCCGATAATCGCTCATTAATTTGAATAAAAACTGATAGGGTAGAAATACGGATTATTGTATTTTGGGCGTAAGGCCAGGATTCAATACCCGTTTTAAAGGAGTGTCGACGTGTCGTACGAAGAATTATCGAGTGCTGTTTCAAAATATTCCAATGACTTTTTGCTTGAGCAATTTGTGTATTTGCGGGATCAATATACTCCGGAAGCAATTGCGATATTTGAAAAAGAAATCTCCGTAAGGGGCATTTCAAAGGAACAAATCAAGGAATTTGTCGAGCAAACGCAAGCGGGTGAGCATACGGATTCAAATGCCGTTTCGGTCAAACATTTGCGTAAGGAAGATTTTTCTTGCCTCGACGGCTTTTTTATTACGACGCACAGCCATTTACTGACAGCTATGCTTGCCGACGGAAAAATACCCCATTATCTCGATGCAGCATCCGACCTCGGTCCGCATAAACCCGCAGACACAAAGAAATACATGCGATTATTTATTCATAAAGATTCCCTGGAAGCGGCGTCAAAGCTTATTGACACTCATTTCGACCGTATCGATAACGTGTATTCAATCAAATATTCCGATGTGGTCGATCGCCTCAATGCTTTCTCCTTTCAGGACATTGTCCATGGCGATATAGACGATGCGGTGATCGAAGGTATCGATCTGTCGAAGACGGAAAAAGACGTATTGATCCGCTACGCGGGGAAATTGCTCAATGAAATTGATGCGGTCGAAACCCAGCAACAGCGAATCGTGTTTTTCTTTGATAATTGCGAAGACCTTATTGAAAAACTCGAATCCGAAGGCAGCGCTTTGACCAAAAACGATTTACTTACGGCGCTGGAAGTACTGCAGATTTACTGCAAAGACGAGGGGTTCGGCGATGTTGCGGCTACTATTGCAGAGGAACTTTTGGAATTTTTCACCCAGTAGAAATTCATCTTTCAATGAACGCGGGTGATTTTTGCGGCTTTTTTAAAATCGTCTAATGATGCGGGAACGTCGCCGCTTGGAATGTAAACGAGCGTGCCGTTTTCCGATGCTGTATGGATGTATAGCGAAATCGCCTTGCAATTGCATTGGAGTCGAAGCGTTTGCGCAAGCGCAAATGCCTCATTTACGACATTGTCATCTACGGTTTTCGATTGATATTCAAGTCTGAAAACCCCGGCTTCGGTTTGTAATGCACTCTGCATGGTCCCATAGGGCTCGACAATCTTTTGCAGGGAAAACACATCGTCACCGAACATCCTTTTCATTTGGTTTTCCGTTTTCTTCGCTTCATCGGAAAAATGTGCGATTGTATAGATATTGCGAAGTCCTAACCATGCGTTTTTGTTTTGTTTGTTGAATGCAACTGCAAATTTATAAAAAGACATTGCTTTTATAAGGTCAATGGCCTTTTGCGCCGAATCTGCGAACGACTCCGACAAGCGGATTTTTTGGGTATCTTTAATCATGCTGTCGTTGAAATGAGCGGTAAGGATATTGTCGGTGTCGGGCAGCGCCGTATCGGGTGCCGATAACCCTGATGCATTGTGTATAACGTCATTTGTCGAATGTAATGATTGCGCGCCTGCCTTTGTTTTTACTTCGTGTTGTGATGATGCTCCTGGACCTTGAGCAAAACCGTTTTTAGAATCTTCAAGGAAAAAAACACGTACCCAGTCGAATTTTTCTCTCGGTGTAAAGAATACGACCGCGGTACCTGCAATGGCGGCACAGAGTATCGACAGAATGATGAATTTCTTTTTCATGCCGTTTGCAACAGCGGGCGATGTTGAAATCGAAGGTATTGCGGCCGGTGGAATTGATTTTTGTATAACCCCGGCGGGTTGAGTCGGAGGAATTTCTTGAGGAATGGCATCGTGCGCCGGAACGAACGGAGTTGCTTTAACCTGATGTAACGGCGAACTTTGCAATTCTACCAATTTTGCGGAAACCTGTATCTTTTCGAGTTGCCGGATTTGCTGCAAAGCTTCGTCTTGGGAAACGCCGCTGAGGTAAATTATGGGCAACGACTCGATCATGGACAATGCCTTTTGCAATGAAATAGACGGGTCATGCGCGATATGCCGGGCAATAATGTTTTTTGCCTTTGCCGAACCGATTTTCGTTATGATCACATCGAATTTCATGGTCAAATTATAATCCTTTGGCACCGGATATGCAATGCATATGATATGCAAAGTGCCCAATGTCCTTGACCCAATTTCTGGCACAATCCATTTTTTTTATATTATGAGGTAATACCTGAGTTTTGAAATATATAAGTCACACGAAAGGATGTTGTTGCTATGTCAAGTGTTAAGAAGCATCGTAAGGCCAAGATCAATAAGCATAAGAGAAAGAAAAAAAGAAGGTTGAGTCGGCATAAGAAAAGAACATGGCAGGCGTAAAACGCTCTGCATATGGCTGTTGCCAATTCGGCGCGGTCTTCATGTAAAGAAAAGGGTGAGGCTTTGCTCACCCTTTTCTATTTCACCCTAGGTGCGATATGCAAACCATTTCGGGAATCATAAAAGACATTACCTTTCGAAACGAGGAAAGCGGATTTACCGTTCTGAGGCTTTGTCTGCTGCAATCCAAACAGGTGATGCTCTGCGTCGGCGTTATGCCGAGCGTGGAACCCGGGGAAACAATTTCCGCAAACGGTGACTATGCGCTTCATCAAAAGTACGGAGCGCAATTTTCCGTTGAATCGTATGAAATAATCAAACCGCTTACCATCGAAGGCATCAGCGCCTTGCTTGGCTCCGGTCTCATTGCAAACATCGGGGGCGTCCGCGCCAAGGCCATCATTGAAACGTTCGGGCTGCAAACACTAGACATAATAGATTCCGAACCCGCGAGGTTGCTTGAAGTGCGGGGAATAGGCCGAAAAATGCTTGCCAGCATTGTTGCGGCCTGGACAAAGCGGAAACACATTCTGGATCTCATGGTGTTCTTACGGGAGTGCGCCATAACGATCGGCATGGCGTCCAAAATTTACAAAGCGTACGGTGCGCATGCCCAGGAAAAAATTTCCCAAAACCCGTATTGTTTGATTGATGATGTTTGGGGGGTCGGGTTCAAAAAGGCAGACGCGATAGCGCAAAAACTCGGTTTTTCCCATGATTCGTATAAACGGATTCGGGCCGGGTTGTCGCATGTATTGTCGGAAGCATCCGCCAGCGGGCACACCTATTTGCCCCAAAACGAATTGCTTGATAACGCATCGAGAATTCTTGAAGTTCCCGAAGAATCGGTTTTGTTTACACTCGATAATATCGTTGCGGAAAAAATCCTGGTCCGGGAAGAGGACCGCATCTATTTGCCGCAATTGCACGATGCGGAAACGTGGGTTGCGGCCGATCTTGCCGCCAGGGCCGCGGCAGGCGCCCGGGTTATTGTCAAATACGATAAGGCGCACGTCGACCGGTGGATCGAAACGTATTCGCAAAGTTCGGGCTGGTGCGGTGATGCTTTACAAATAGAAGCGGTGCACGGCGCATTATCTCAGGGCATTTTCGTGCTGACCGGCGGCCCGGGAACGGGGAAGACAACGACGTTGCAGGTAATCGTTTCGTTTTTACGGGAACATTCGATCCCGGTTGTGCTGTGCGCTCCCACCGGAAGGGCTGCGCAACGAATGGGCAGCATTGCGGGGATAAAAGCGAGTACGTTGCATCGGCTCTTGGAATTTAGGCCCGGCGCGATGGGACAGCAGTTCAACAGGGATTCGAAAAACCCTCTCGACGCATCGGTGATCATCGTCGACGAAGTTTCCATGATCGACATTAAACTAATGAAAAGCTTTTTGAGCGCCGTTCGCAAGTCAACGTCGCTTCTTTTTGTCGGCGACAGCAACCAATTGCCGTCGATCGGACCGGGCAGCGTGTTGGCGGATATGATCGCCAGTTCCGTTATTCCGCACCGTAACCTTTCCACCGTGTTTCGCCAGGCAGCCAAAAGCCGTATCGTGACCGCAGCACACGACATCATTTCGGGTGCCGTGCCGGTAATAACAAACGATAAGCAGAGCAATTTGTTTTTTGTAAATGAGGAAGATCCGTCACATTGCGCTGCAACCATCGTCGACCTGGTCTCGAAGCGTCTGCCGTCCGCGTACAACCTGAATGCCGCAACCGACATTCAGGTTTTGTCGCCGGTTCATAAAGGTATTGTCGGGACTCAAAACATCAATCTTTTACTCAAGCAGGCCCTTAATCCTTCCGAAATCGGCGTGCGGCGCGGCGATGCAGTGTTCAGCGCCGGCGACAAAGTCATGCAAATTCAAAACGATTACGACCGTGGTGTGTTCAACGGCGACATCGGGTATGTGAAATCCGTTGTGGACGGAAGCGGCCTCATCATCGATTTCGACGGTCAAGACGTGGTTTACGAACAAAAGGATATCGATGAAATAGTTCACGCCTATTGCATAAGTATTCACAAAAGTCAAGGGTGCGAATTCAAGGCCGTCGTCATCGTCGCCATGACGCAGCATTATATTATGTTACAAAGAAATTTATTGTACACGGCAATAACACGGGCAAAAAACCTCGGGGTCATCATCGGGTCGCCGCGGGCGCTTTCCATTGCCGTTTCGAATAACGAGACAAAAAATCGTTATTCGCGTTTGAGCGAACGCATCGTTTCCGCATCGCGCGCATAACGGCGATTGCTCGTCTAGAACAGTTTTTTAATGTAATACTTTCGAAGAAATCGACAGGAGCGATTCATGAAGCAATGTAAAATTGGGGTAATTGGCGCCGGCGTGCTGGGTTCTTTCCATTTGCAGAAATGCGTAAAAAATCAGAATGTTCAATTATGCGGGTTTTTCGATCTGTCGGCCGACCGTCGCAGCGAAGTTTCCCAGAAATTGGGTGTGAAGGCTTATGACGACGTTGACGCACTCATCACGCAATGCGACGGGCTCATCGTGGCAACGCCATCGTCGACACATGTGGAAATGGCGGCAAAATGCCTTGATGCCAAAAAGCATGTATTCGTTGAAAAACCCCTGGCACCGACCTATGAGGAAGGGAAATTCCTTTTAGATAAGGCAGTGCAAGCCAATTGTATTGTGCAGGTTGGCCATTCGGAAGCGTTCAACGCGGCTTTTGTCAAGTTGTTGTCCCACAAGCCGCATCCTAAATTCATCGAAATCCATCGTTTGGCCCAATTTTCCCCGCGTGGAACAGACGTTCCGGTGGTACTTGATCTTATGGTCCACGATTTGCAGCTTCTGCTGCGTTTGTGTAACGACGAACCGCTATACGATAAGATAGCGGCAACCGGGGTTGCCGTCGTTTCGGACGACATAGACATTGCCAACGCGCGCATTCCGTTTCGCTCGGGGTGCGTAGCGAATTTGACTGCAAGCCGGATCAGCGCAAAGCGTATGCGTAAAATCCGCCTTTTTGAACGGGATTGCTATTTTTCGGTTGATCTTGACAAGGAAGAGGTGGAGCGGTATGCGCTCGACAGGAATGCAACAAACGATACTTCGGCTATGAAAATCGGTGGCATTCCCATCGCGTTCGGTTGCGAAAAAGTAACGCATGTCGATGCCTTGGAAACCGAATTGACCGCTTTTTCCAGTGCGATAATGGGACTAAACGGTCCTGCCGGCGTTAGCGGAAAAGAAGCGTTGAACGTGCTTAAGATCACCGACACGATTTTGTCGTTAATTGCCACCAATCCGGTGGCATAAATGCCGAAATAAGGAAATCGGTTTTCGATTTGCATAAGCGGCAGGAATTTATTTACATTTTCTATAGTATGTATTAATTATTTTAGTTCATTAAATTGTTTCGATATATAACCCAAAAAACTAATGGTACTCTTGTGCGCCAGTAGCTCAGTTGGATAGAGTGTCGGCCTCCGAAGCCGAAGGTCGTGGGTTCAACTCCCTCCTGGCGTATATAAATACCGCTCATTGTTTACAAAGGGGGTACTTATCAAATTTCGTACTAGAACCAGCGGTCTCTTCGAGATCATTCAACCGGCAATGGAAAAAGGAGAGGTGTTCGATTCGACACTTCTGAAAAACATGATCAATGCCCTCATTGCCGAAGGGAAGCGGAATTTCGCGATCGATTTGACCCCGCTTGATTACATTTATTCGGATGCGATCAATGTGATTCTCGCGCTCAATAGGCGTATTCTGGACGTCAGCGGCAGACTTTCACTGCTCGGACCAAGTCCCGAAGTACGGCAAATCCTTGAGCGTACCGGGATTCAAAATATCCTGAAAATTTACGAATCGGAAACCGACCTCGTTAAAAGCTCCGAGGATATCATCCTGCAAACGACTCGGTATAACCTTGCCGATTTGCAAAGTTATCAGCAGGCGCCTCCGGCAGCTCCGGCCAAACCCAAATCGGAATTTGAAGATTTTCGTTCGGAAATAAGTACCGCAATGCCCGGAGTCCAAGCGCCCGAGCAGGACATGAACAAGGGCTATCGGCCTCCTCAGCCACCGCCGCAACAAGCGTACGGGGCCAAGGCACCGTTTAAAGAGGAAGAGTTTGAGGCTGCATATAAATCCTTTGAAACGGAACAGGCTTCATTTGCGCCGCAACCGCCTCCTCCGCCGCAAATGTCTCGTCCTGAACCTTTTACGCCGCCGCCGGCAGTTCCTCCGCGGCAGCAACCGCAGCCTTTTAGAAGGCCTGAACAGGATTTTGCACCGGTAACCGAGCCCAAACCGCAACGTCGCAAGGAGCCTGAATATGTTGCTCCACGCACACCGGAACCCGGTGCAGGAATAGACGAAGAATTTCATGTCGATACACCCAAAGTAAAAGCAAAACCGAGGGAAGAAAAAAGAGACTACGAAGATTATGCCCGGGATAACGGCGATGTAGAGCCCAAGCGTTCTTCACTCGTCCCTGCTCTGATCACGTTGCTTATTGTGGTGATATTGGGTGCGGGCGGATACTTTGTATTTGTCAATTTCATCAAGGGCGGCAAGAAGCAATCGGTTGCCACGGCGCCGATTCCGCAACGTCAGGCCGTTCCTCAGGTCAGCACTCCACCGGCGCCTGTTGTTCAGGAAACGGCACCGGCTGTCCCGGCAGCCAAGGCTGTTGAGCCCGTGCCTTCTAAAATTGTTGAAGAGACGGTTGATAAATCGCCTGCCGGCAAAAAAGAAAAAGGCCATGCGGTGAATGCGAAAAAGGAAAAAGCAGCGCCTGAAACAGCGCGAAAACCTGCTGAAGCAAATGTGCCTGCAGGCAAAATCACCATTACCTCCTCGCCGTCGGGAGCAACGATTAAAGCCGACGATAAAGTTATAGGAACAACCCCATACGTTTGGGCAAAGCCCACGGTGTACGGAGAAGTAACTATCACCGTTTCGAAGAATGGGTACAAAGACGCGGCGAAAACAATTGAATTCACCGGGACAAGCGTTTCGGAATCGTTCCGCCTTGAAAAAGAGGAAGCTCCTGCGGTGTCTCGTCCGGCTCCCCGTCCGGTTGTTCCGGATGCCGAACCCGAAGCAGCGGCACCGGCAGCACCAGCGCCAAGACCGAAAGCAGCGCCTGCTCCGGCACCCGAGCCGGAGGCTGCACCGGCAGCAGAATCGCCGCGGGCATCTGCCGGAGAATCGGCGACCGTGTTTATTGCCTCTATTCCTCCGGTGGCGGATGTTTACATGGATGGAAAATTGATCGGAAAAACCAATATAACCAAACTTAATGTTACTGCCGGTTCCCACAGTATGCGTTTTGTCAAGGGAACCTCGGAAAAGTCGCAGGACATGACTTTCAAGGCCGGGGATAACCCGTCACAACTTGTGAACCTGAAATAATCCGATCGAACGACTTTTTCATGAAACAAAAAATCGAGCGTACAAACGATTTTGATGTTGAAGGAAAAAGCCGGGAAACAAAGACGAAAAGCCGCAGAGCGAAGATGATCGTTCTGCGGCTTTTTTTTGTGATTGCGGCAAGTTGTTTGTGGTGGTACTTTTGCGGCATACGGACTCAAAAACCCGAAAATGGCGAGGTATCGGCAAAACCTGCTTCCGATAATGTTTCTCCTTTAGAAACATATACGCGCCTGGTTTCGTATGTTGTCAAGCCCGGCGACACGTTTTTAAGCATTTTGTCGAAACATGGCGCACCTGCGGAAATGGCAATGACCTTTCATAAGGCGCTTAAACCGTTGGGGCTGTCGTCCTTGTTTCCCGGCGATTCATGCGTTTTGAAAATGTCAAGTACCGGCGCCATGTCGGGTTTCTCTGTCCTCAGCCGGTTGCAGCAATGGTATCATATATCGATAAACGATAGTAAAGTCCATGCCAGCAAGACAAATGCGAGCATCACGACTCAACGTTGCCTGGTCAGAGGACTTTTGTCTTCTTCCCTTTCTCAGGATTTGTTCGATTTAGGGGTTGGCGATGCCTGCGTTTCGAAATTTGCCGATATTTTCGCCTGGGACATCAATTTTTTCGTCGATCCGCAAAAAGGGGATTCTTTTGAAATCCTTTTTGAAAAGAAATTTGCGGAAGGCAGGTTTATCGGCTACGGAGACGTTTTGGCTGCGACATATGTCAATAACGGGCATTGTTTTAATGCCTTCGGTATGAAAAGCAATAACGGCGCAATGGAATATTTTGATGCCGCGGGGAAATCTTTGCAAAAGGAATTTTTAAAAGCGCCGCTTCATTTCAATCATATTTCTTCCCGATTCTCGCTGCATCGGCTTCACCCTGTTTTAGGGATTGTCAGGCCGCATTTGGGGATAGATTACGCCGCCCCTGTCGGAACGCCGGTTTATAGCGCGGCAGACGGGAAAATCGCATTTGCAGGGTATAAAGGCGGGTTCGGCAATTTCATTACCGTTACCCATGGCGGATCCTTTGAAACCTCGTACGGGCATTTATCGGCATTTGCCCGTGATATTCATGCCGGAGCGCATGTAGTGCAGGGACAATGCATCGGTTATGTCGGACAAACAGGTCTTGCGACAGGTCCTCATTTGGATTATCGCATGACTAAATGCGGCAGATTCGTCAATCCCCAAACGGTTGTATTGCCGAGCAAACGGAATGTTGCCAGTGAAGACAGCGTCTGTTTTTGTGTGTTGAAAACGGAATGTAATGCGATTTTATCGTTTCGGTTTGTTGGGGAATTAGGCTGTTTCCCACTCGATATGCATGTTGCTCCTCAAACTCCTTTAACAGAGGTAAAGGCACTGGACAATGGTTCAAGACGCAGGGGTTCTTGAAAAAGTAAGAAAAGATATCATCGAATCGGGAAGGGATTCTCGGTACCAATGTGAGGCCTATGCCTTTGTTTTACAGGGGCTTGAGTATTATTTGGCTCTATCGGGTGAACGCAGGCATGTTTCCGGAAGCGAGCTCGCAATGGGATTGGCCCAGTATTGCGCAAGGCAATTCGGCCTATTAAGTATGCAGGTCCTTGAAAAATGGGGCATTTCTTCGACAAACGATTTTGGATACATTGTTTACAACATGATTGACGTAGGTATAATGTCGAAACAGGAATCCGACAGAGTGGATGACTTTTTCAACGTTTTCAATTTGCGGGAATTTTTCGAGAAGCTCGATTTTTTTGTTATTGATTCCGAGTATATCCGAAGAATTAGAGGCGCTTAAAAAAAACATCGGAATCCGTTGAAACATTCTTTACTTTTTGCCGATATTTATATATTTTTAAGCATTCTTTCACGATTGTAATGGCGCTTTAGCTCAGTCGGTAGAGCAGAGGACTGAAAATCCTTGTGTCCGCAGTTCGATTCTGCGAGGCGCCATATGAATAGTAAAGCCTATACTTCACAGTGTAGGCTTTTTTTGAAAATGGTACAATCGAACTGCCGTCAGTCCTTCCGGACTGCCGCAGTTGGTTACAGGCTGCTCATTGGGGCGTACATCCGGTTGTAATCGCGGTGCCTTCAGCTCTGCTTCGCGGTCTGCGAGGCGCCATATGAATAGAGATGTGGCAAAAACGCCACAACGGTTCCCGGATATAAGAAAAACCTTCCCAAAATCAAGAATAAATTCATTGGGTTTTGAGACTGTGACTTGCAGAATCTCTGGCCTTGCAATTGCTCCAATTATCTATAAAGCGAAACAAGGTGAAAAAGGACATTATTCTTGGACAAATGGAAGGTGGGCATGAAATGGATAAAAATGGTATCGGCGTAAACAGTATAAAGCCGAGTTACAAAACCGGCGATATACTTTCTAATCCTTGAAAAGGAAATCCGATGAAAAAAGTTCTTTTGGTTGATGATAACGACGCATTACTTTTTGCGTTTAAAAAGCTTTCCATGACATATGATTTTAGCGTTGAAACGGCGAATTCGCTGGAATCTGCCTTGCGTAAAGTTTCAAGCGAGCATTATGATGTTTTAATTTCAGATTTAAACATGGAAGGCCTAACCAGTCATGAAGGGTATGAAATCATAAAAACCGCCCGGCGTTATAATAATACTATTCGGGCCTATATATGGACTGCCTATGATGGAGAACCCGAACGTCTTGAAGCAGAAAAAATAGGAGTAAACCGGTTTCTCGCAAAACCGGTTTCATTTCAAACTCTTTTATCGATAATAAACGAGAACGACGTGTTTGAAAGGAATTCCGGTTAATGGAACAGGAAAAAGCAGCTTCGGTATATTACCACCAATTCATCGGAGTACCGCTTTCCGAAGGTTGCGCAGAGGGATCATTGTGGCATGTGCTCGTCGGCTCACCCAGGCCGTTTCCGCAGCATACCGGCATACCCGTTTCAATGATTGCCGGCGAAGTGGCGAAAATGCGCCAGGCAGTGCAAATCGTCAGTCTTGTCATGGAAAATTCTATTTGTCAAGTAATGGACCGGTTGGGCCAATCGTACGCTCAGATGTTTGTTGCATTTAGAGAAATGCTCCACGACCCGATGCTTTTGAGCGCTTTTCAGGAACACATCGAAAAAAAACTTTTTGATGCGGGAGGGGCGATTGCCACGGTACTTGAATCGTTTCGGAAAAAGTTAATCGAAGGAAATATGGCTGTCCTGCGTGAGCGTGCCGACGATTTGCTTGAATTGCAATCGAGCCTGTTGGACGCGTTGGACAGTGCGCAGGGACCGTGCGGAACAGCGAACGTATTGTGCCCGAGAATCGTGCAAGACGGAAAATCGATAGCGGTCGTCGAGACGCTTACACCGCGACTTGTTCTTGATTTGAAAAATACCGAAGTGTGCGGTATTGTTTGCGAATTTGCCGGACCGACGTCTCACGCGGCGATTTTGTGCCGTGCGTTTCAAATACCGGCAATTGCCGGTATAGAAAACATCCGTCAGGAATTGCCGGAAAATGAATTTGCCGTTATTGATGGTAAAAATGGAACCATCGTCCGCGGCGGCAATGGGAAAATGTTTAGAGAACCGGTTAACAGGGTTTGTCCCGTGCGAGACAAAACCATTGACCTCTCTAATGTAAAGTTGTTGGCGAATCTCAGTCTTTCGCAAAACGCCATAACCGCACTTGCTGCGGGTGCGGAGGGAATCGGTTTGTACCGGACCGAGTTCGAATTCATATTCGACAATAAACTATTGTCGAAACAGGAACAATTCTTACGATACCGCAGCGTCGTTGTCGCCATGATGGGGTTTCCGGTCACCATAAGATTATTGGACGTTTCAGCAGACAAAGCTGCCAATGTGTTCGGATCCGGCGGCGGGAACGCGGGGCCATCCTGCTTCGGTGCTTTATTTCTCCTTTCGAGGCCCGAATTATTGGAAACTCAGGCGATTGCGATTGCCCAGGCGTCTTTGTTCGGGCCGGTACGGGTATTGTATCCTATGGTTTCCGACGCTCGACAATTTTTGCTTCTGAAAAGGGCATTTACAAATGCTGTGGGCGAAGAAATGTCGGCAAAGATTAAGCACGGCACCATGATAGAGCAACCATCGGCGGTCGATGATGCCAGGGAAATATTTGATACTGCGGATTTTGCCTGTTTGGGGACCAATGATTTAATACAATCGCTGTTGCATGTAGACCGAGAAACCGCAATTGATCATGACGAAAACATCTTGCAGTCGCCCTTGTTGTGGGACGCTATAGACAACGTCGCTTCGGCAGCATTTGCATGCGGAAAGGACTTGACCGTATGCGGGGAAATGGCCTCGAATTTGGATGTCCTACCGCGATTTATCGCAATTGGTATCAAGAGATTCAGCATGGACATTCCTAAAATCCGATATCTCAGAAACAGGGTGATTTAATGCACTTATGTGAGCCGTATTAAAAAACAATTATTACATGGGCCAATGAGGCATGGGTACCGTCGCCTTGCAGTGAAATTTCAGCCGGATAAAAATAGAATTAAAATCCTTCAAACGGAAGGCTTGCCTTCCCATCGCTTGAACGTGGCGTTCTCTATGTCGAAGAGGTCAAGGATTTTACCTGCAATATGGTTTGCAAGGTCTTCGATCGATTCCGGTGAATAGTAAAATCCCGGTGATAACGGGAAGACCACCGCGCCCATCGAACATACCCGTTGCATAAGATCGATGTGCCCCGCATGTAACGGCGTTTCTCTTATAGCAAGAACAAGCCTTCGTCTTTGTTTTAGCGTAACATCGGCGGCGCGGACAATCAGAGATTCGGAAAAAGAATTCGCTACCGCCGAAAGGGTTTTAATGGAACACGGAACTATGATCATGCCGTCGGTTTTAAAACTTCCGCTCGCCAGTTTTGCCGCTATGTCCCAATAATTGTAAGTAAACGAGGCCAATTTATTGATATCGTCAAGGGTTTTACCGCATTCTAGCCGAAGCACCTGTTCGGCGGCTGGCGATACGATCACGTGCGATTCCACGGACTCCCGTATGGCGGCAAGAAGATACGTGGCATAAATGGCTCCCGAAGCTCCGGTAATTCCAATAATCAATCGTTTCATAATTCCTCCCTGCCTTACTCAGATTTTTATATCAGTTCATTCATATCCGTTTTAATATTCCAGGTGAATCGAATAAAATTTTCTATACCCATCCACGCATCCGATCCATGTACCGTTTTCAAGCTCGTGTGCATCCAGATGATGCATGCCGTGTCTGTTCCATCCTTTACCGCTTGCAGTGAGAATCGGATTGACTCCCAAAGCCTGTTCCTCAAAATCGGTTTCCGTGAGTACGGTGACCTGTAGGGCATTAAGACTTTTTCCATAGGTCGGTTGGCTGTCTTGCGCAAAACGGATGATTTTACCATCAAACAGAATTATCCTTCCGCCGGGCCTGGCCACATGGGCGTTGCCCTTGACAATAGGGCTTTTGGGATGTTCGATAAATGGACCCTGCAGAGAATCGGCAAAAAAGAGGTGGAGATCATTATGGCGCGGTTCCGGACTTTTATCGTGAGACGGTTCAAAACAGGTAAAAATCCACCATTTGCCTTGAAAATTGAATATCGATGAATCGCAGTACGATCCTTTGACGAGTTCTTTGACAAATGTCCAGGAATACGGATATTGAACGGCTTTATACAAGCGTATCGATTTTGCTTCCGCACTTTCGGGAACCATATACATTGCTTCTTCATGGGCAAAAATATACGGATAAGAAACATGAAACGGTTCGGAAAGTACAATACGTTCATAGGAATAATGGAAACCGTCGGTGCTTGTTGCAAGACCGATTTCTCCTCTATTTGCGCCGATATTGTACACTTCAAAAAACAGATGCCATTGAGGCCCTTTTCGGAATAAAAAAGGGTCTGCGACGAAGCGGGCCCTGACATCGGATATGTCGGCAGCCGAAAGGACGTATCCCTTTTCCGCGGTTTTAAAATCGGGGCCGAGCGAAAGCGGTGAATTGCCGGTGTAAATGCCGATCGACCACTCGGTGTGATGCGTAACGCTTACTCTGCTCCGTAAAGATCGGATAACCAAGTACGCAATGGCCACGGCTAAAATCGAAGCAGCTGGTATTGCAAGGCTCATTATGATGCTACCTTGCCCGACGCAATATCGTTTTTCGGATGCTTTCCATGAAGCAGATGCCCGGCCCTGGTAAATAACTGCAAAGCCGAAAACAGTTTGTTGCGAAGAAGGAAGTTTTGCGCGGTCTGGCGGACGGGTGAGCCGTGAAAATCGACGAGTCCCAAAGGCGCCAGAAACGAAAAAATCTGATGGTCTTCGGCGCCGGCGATGCCGACTGCGCAACCGCGGAAAATCGGATTAGACCGGTGCCATAATGCCGTTGCTTCGAACACCAGGGCGTTTGGATTGACATTCGGTACTCCGGCGTAATCGAAAAACGGCCCGTCCGTGACACGTTCACCTGGCCGGATAACGCCTTCGATGACAAATTCGGCATCAGAAGGCACCTTGAGGTCAATCGTTTTGCATGAAATAAGCTCAAAGGGCTTTTGTTCGAGAGCGCCGGCAAAATCATATTCGCACGCGGACATCGGAAACGCGGCAGCCGAGGCCATAATTAGGCTTTCGCTGACGCCGATGCATACGGCCATTTCGAGCGGGCGCTGGTCTTTTTCCGCTTTGGCGAAATGAAGGGCCAGGTGGCTATTTGGTGAGACGGAAACGGTACTTGTGCGACTGTCAATCAATTGCATTCTGTAAATTCCGCAATTATGTATTCCCGTATCCCGGTCGCGCGTCACGTTTACATGCCAGGTGCCCAGGTATCGTCCGCCGTCGGATTGATGCCACCACGGTGACGGTAGTGCAGGCAGGTCGTCAAGCGAATTATCGAAAACCGAGCTCTTCGCGACGGTCACCGGCGTTTCGGGTTTTTTCAGGCGGTCCCGTATTGCGGAGATCAGCTTTTTTCTTGATACCAGCGGGTCAAGCGATAATGCCCGGGCGATATGCGTCTGGTTGCAAAGACCGTTTGCAAATAAACTGAACCCCTCATAGCCGAGAATATTCTCGAAGAGCAATGGCTCCGGATGGCTCCGGCAATACGCCCCGAGTTCATATTTCCAATCGATCGCATGCGAAATCCGTTTCAGATTTCCCGATTGTTCAAGCACGGCAATGAAACTTCGTAGATCCATAACAGCTATCCTGTTTGTTGCTTTGTTGATGTATCTAAACGGCGATCCGCTTTACTATTTGCTCGGCGGCATTCTTTCCTTGTAAAAAAGAGTCCTCCATCGATGTATATCCCCAGGAGCCGAATCGGCCAACCGAGAAAATAAGTTGTGCATGAAGGTATTCATTGATAACATCGAGCGATCGTTGACGCTGCCGGTCGTGAATTGCATAAGCAAACGGAACGTTGATGACTTTCTGTGTCACTATGGATTCCCTGTTCGGGAGTATACCGATGGCAATAATATCGGAGATGATTTTATCAGTCGTGGCTGCCGCATCGATTCCTTCGATCGGATCATAGGAAACTTCGATATAGAGCGATCCGTGTCCGGGCGGAACAAGATCCTTGGAGAAATTGTGGTAAAATCCGATACGATAAAAAGGATACTTTGGCTCGGGAATATAGAGCCAATGCTTGGTTCCGGTCAATCCCTTGACGCCTAAGTTCAAATTGAACACTGAAACATGGGAAAGCTGCTTTGCAGCATCCATAACGGCTTTTGGAACTCCGTTCATTGAAGAAATTAAGTGCGTAATAGGCTGAGTCGATATAAGCGCATCGTAGCGAATGTTGTCTCCTGTGCCGGTAACCATTGTTTTAGTTTCCGGGTGAATCGAAACAATATCCGAACTCAAATGTATGTTGCCGAGTCCATAGGCCAGCGCGGAACTCAGGGTCTCGATTCCGCCGGTTTTAGGATATAAAAAGGTTGCATTGTACCCAAGCTGCGGTTCGGAGTCCGATAACGCGCCTCTTATCAGAAGTTTAAGGTCGGAGTCAGGGACAAAACGCCCGGCGCAGTCGGCTGCCAGATCGCGCGGGTGCCTTTTGTAAAGTTTTTCATTGTAGGGCATCATGAAATGCCGCGCGATTCCGCTGCCGAAATGCGAAAGGATCCAATCTTCATAGGTAACCGCAGGATTTTTGATCGGGTTGAAATATTCCTTGCTGTACTCGTACAGGCAGTCGACGATGACATCAGGGGGCAGTCCGTACAGATTAGCCTGAAAAGGGTACCGGGTGAATGCGTTATGGGAATATATCCAAGAGCTTCGGACAAGGGAATTGAAATCATCGTGAAGAAGACCGGACACGAGCTCTCGAAATCCCGGGTCTTTAAAATGGATGAGATGTCCGGTATAGTCGAAAAGAAATTTGCCGCTTCTCTCAGTTTTGCAAATACCCCCCGGCCGCGTTTCTTTTTCAAACAGCTCGACCGATAACGGCAGTTCGCCTTGCTTGCTTTGCAGATAATACGCGGCCCCCATGCCCGCCATGCCTGCACCGATAATTGCAACATTCATGTTTGCCTTACTTTCGTTTCCCTAAAGTGATTCCGGTTGCCCGGAGGTATTGCGTTGCGAGATCGTTTTCGAACGGTATAACTGTATGTAAATGTTCTGGAGACGGTTTGTAAATTGCGCAGGGTGAAAATCGGAAAATACGACGTCGTGGCCTGCCGCGCCTAAAGTCTGCGCTTTTTCCCTGTTGTCCGAAAGGTCGATGAGCGCTTCGGCAAGTTTTCCGGGGTCGTTGTGCGGTACGAGAATTCCGGTTTTTCCCTGTCGTACGAGTTCTACAGTACCGCCCACCGCAGTGGCGACGACCGGCAAGGACATTGCCATCGCTTCCAGAACCACGATCGGGCTCCCCTCGGAGCGCGACGGCAATACAAAAACATCCATGTCTTTTAAAACTTCAAACACGTTCGGCTTATACCCGGTAAAGATGATCGCTTCGTTGGCGTCCATTGCGGATGCGCGACGCTTGAGTTCGGCTTCGAGCGGACCGGTGCCGACGATTGTCAGCGTTGCCTTTGTTTTTCGGTCGACGACGATTTTCATCGCGTCGAGTAATGTCCGAACTCCCTTTTCTTCGGAAAGCCTTCCAACGTAACAGAGTCTGGTTTTGTTTTCCTGCGAAGGAACTGGTGATGTTGCCCGATGTGACAATTCCAACTTTACCAAGTTGAAAGGCGGATAAACAACCGCGACCTTTCCCGGCGCCGCATTGCCGTACCATTCCCGTTTAATAAACTCCGATGTCACGATAAAACTATCGCATTTGTTGATGATTTGCCTGACAAAAGGCTGCAGAAGCCTGTCCCGGAAACGGCCGAAACGGGTCGGCGCCGTGTCTTTAAGCGTCATCTCCGTTCCTATGACAATAGGTACTTTTGCAAGTTTTGCCGCGATGACGCCGTACAAGTTTGCTTTGAGCACGTGCGTTTGCACGATGTCGGGCCGATATTTCTTGAAAAAAGCAACGAGGCTGGAAAACTCCCGGAACTTGGATGGTACGCCGTGTCCGATCTCGAGAGAATATATTTTTCCGCCCAATTTTTCAAACTGGCGGCCGGCCTCGTTTTCGTCATAATTATAAACGCAGATGCCGAGCTCGAACTTTTCGAGGTCCATGTTCTGCGCGAGAATAGAAAGTATTTCGATAAGCCCGTTGTATACGTTAAAGCTTTTGTAAACATGCAGTATTTTGATCTTATTCACTGCGGGCCTTCGCTTAAAAAACGGGCGGCTTCTTTAGCTCCGTAGGTGATGATGAGATCGGCGCCGGCGCGTTTGAAGCAGGCAAGGGTTTCCATAAGAATGGTTTTCAAATCGAAAATTCCCGCTTTTACGGCAGCGTGAAGCATGGCGTATTCGCCGCTGACATTATAAACGGCAAGAGGCAGGGGAAATCCGGCTTTTGCCTTACCGACGATATCGAGGTAAAAAAGTCCCGGTTTGACCATGATGATGTCTGCGCCCTCCGCAACGTCGAGGTCTATCTCCCGCATTGCTTCGCGGGAGTTAAAATAGTCCATCTGATGCGTTTTTTTATCGCCGAACGATACGACCGATTTGGTGCCGTGTTTGAAAAAGGGGTTGAAGAGACACGATGAATACTTGACGGAATATGCCATGATAGCGGTATTGACGAACCCGTCCTTGTCAAGAGACGAACGTATGGTCTGGATCTGGCCGTCGAGCATGGCCGACGGTGCGACCAAATCGGCGCCGGCGGCAGCATGCGACCTTGCTATTTTTCCGATGATCTCGAGAGACTTGTCGTTTAGCAAGTACCCGTTTTCCATTATGCCGCAGTGGCCGCTTGTGGTGTATTCGCACAGACAGATATCGCTTATCACCACAAGCTGGGGAACCTGTTTCTTCAATGCCGCAATAGCCTTTTGCGTCGTGCCGTCGGGATTGTACGCCTCCGAAGCCGATTCGTTTTTCTCCCCGGGGATGCCGAATAAAAGAACGGTGGTAATTCCCAGATCCCGTATCTCCTTGGCCTCTTCGACGAGCATATCAACGGACAAGTGATAATTTCCGGGCAATGTTTCGATTTCTTTTTTGACCGAATTACCCGGTACGATAAAGAGCGGCATTACAAAATCGTCGACGGAAAGCATGTTTTCCCGGACTATAGTTCGAAGTTCGGTGGTACGCCGTAGCCGCCGCATGCGATGAATGGGAAAAGGCATGATAATCTCCTTTATATGATTATTGAGGAGGTTGTTTTTTTCCGCACCAGATGAAACGGCAAAATTTTACCGCTTGCCGTCGCGATGGGGAACTCACGCTTGACGCGTAAGGTGCGAGCCTGGTTCCACATGAGCGTGCCGGATTGGGCCCACGATTCCGGCGAAGCCTCCGATGTTCTTAAGAGACCTATAAACGTTTCAACAAGGTTTTTTTCATCGAGCCCGTTGAGGCGGGGACTCACAATCAGATGCAAATGACTGATACCCTTGGAATCCTCTTCCTCTATCAACTGATAATCGGTACTGGACCCTCCGAACCTTTTGGGCAGGTCTTTTTCGATGATTTTGATGAAATCGGTATCGACAAAGGTAACGCCTTCGCCGGTCAGCTTTTCATAACTGCGTATGGATGAGATGCGGGTATGAAAACCAAGCTTTCCAAATGCGCAGTCGCAGGGTTTTTCCTCTACGATTCCGTAGTCTCCCATGCCGACATTCAACAGAAGCTTGGGTGCTTCGTACAAAAGCGACGTAAAGAGAAATGAATTGACCGTTGCGTCGAAATGCTCAACCGTATGCGAATGGGCGATTACCGCCGTCGTATCCTTGTACAAATGGCAATCATCGCTTATTCCCGAATCAAAGCCGCATCCCGCGGCAATAACCCCTGCCTCGGAAATTCCATACACCGGAATTGCCTTTGCCCCTGCAGATTCTATCTCGAACTTTTTTTGAGCGGTAAGAGGTTCGCCGGTAACAAAGAATCGAACGCCTTTTATGTCAAGGCCGTTTTCCTGGGCCGCCATACATACCCTTACCGCAGAAGTCGCAAAGGTATACACGACACAGGAGCCGTGTTCGGCAACCATGGCGGCGGCCCATTGTGCCACGGTATGCGCGTAATTCAGACTGACGTATTCGGGTCTGGCCAAGGGAACTCCGTAAAGCCTGCCGATGAAAAATATCAGTCCGGTCCCAAAGCGTTTTTCCCAATTGACTTTTACTTGGGCTTTTTCCACCTGTGAAAACCATTTTTTAGGCGGATTGCCGATATGCGAAAATCGGAGCGATGAATTGATGCCCGGGGCTCCGGGGAAAAGCGGAAACCAATTTGCAATGGGTGCCGTAAGAACATCGTGGATATTGAGCAGAAACGCATCGTATAATGATCGTTGGACAAGATAGTCGAAATCGATGCGGATTCTTGTGCCTGCACTTCGCGTTGCTCCGCTCCGCACCTCGTATGCGACGGCCAAAAACGGATTGTCGAACATTTTTTCCGCACAGGTGAAGCTGAGCCCGCTCCTCTTTACCGGTATTTTGCCTTTGAATTCATCAACGGTAAAGTAAACCCCCTCATGTTGCAAAAGTGCAAGCGTTTTTTCGATACCGTCGTTTTCTACCCATTGTTGTATGTTGTCATAGGAAATTTTTTTCGATTCGAGCAGGGGAATGTACGGGCTCTTTTTATATCCGAAAATCCCTTTTTCGACGATATGTAAAAAATTCTTTTCCCGTGCCGCATACCGTTCCGAAAGAAGTTTTTGGGCTTGAGCGAGGGCTTCCTCCGGCTTGATGCGGGTGGTGAAGTATTTCATGAGACCGCGGACGAATCGTAGATATTTTTGCATTTCAAATCCTTTTTTCGCCAAACGTTGTGGTCGTGGATGCCTTTCGATTCCAACTGTCAATTTAAATTAAAGGATTGCAAAGGCTGCTTTTTGCAATCATAATTAGATTGAAACTCCATCCTGTGCTTGTTCCGTAAGGTCGATTTCCCGCTCGGAAATATTCATCGTATTGGGACCGATCGCCCGAAAAAAATCGGGGGGAACTTTACCGTCGGTAAAAAGACCGAATTGTAAAAAATCGGCCGTACTTTGCTCTATGATCAGCATGCTTTTTTGAACCTCGATTTTACGTTTTTCCGTGTTGTTTTCGCTGATCGCATGAAGATGGTCTATATTGTAAAGAGTCGCGCCGGCAAGGGTCCCAATGTCGGGATCCAAACTCCGCGGTACGGAAATGTCTATTATAAAGAGCGGGGAACCGATACGTTTTTGCAGGGCCTTTTCCATGTCCGTGCGCCGAATGAAGAAATCGGGAACCGTTAAAGAGCTGATAAGAATGTCCACCTTTGGCAGATATTCGGCTAATTCATGGATCATGATGGGCGTGGCATTGAATTTTTCAGAAACTTCGACGGCTTTTTGAAATGTCCTGTTGACAATAAATACTTCACCGACACCGTGACTCATAAGGTTTCGGAGCGTGAGAGCGCCGGTGTTTCCTGCGCCGAGCAACATAACCCGCTTTCCCTTTATAGAGCCGAACATGGACTGGGCCAGATTGACAGCTGCATAACTTACCGAAACCGGCAATTCACCGATTTTTGTTTTCGATCGCACCTTCTTTACTATACTGAAAATGCGGTCGAAAAGCCGTTTCAGTGTCGGCTGAGGCATGTCGAATTCCAATGCGGTATTCAAGGCGTCTTTTAATTGACCGAAGATTTGTGGTTCACCGATGACCATTGAATCGAGCCCTGCGGCAACCATACACACATGACGCACGGCATCGGTATCGATATGCGCGTAAAGATGTCCGTCTATATTCCCGGCGTTCGGATGAAAGTCGATAAGGAATTGTTTCAATGCAACAGCATCCGGCGCATGCATGAGTGCGTGTATCTCGACCCGGTTGCAAGTGGAAAGTATCATTGCTTCAGAAGCAGTACCGCTTTCCAAGAGTGTTCGTACCGCGTTTTTTTGTTGCCCCGTGGAAAAGGAAACTTTTTCACGGACTTCAACAGGAGCGGTTTTATGACTGAGTCCTATAATCACGAAATGCATTGTATCGCCCCATTTTATATTCTCTAGCATCGTAGTAAAATTCAAAACATATTCATCCCGGTAAATTGCAAAAAGTTATTTCAATGATATTTAGATCAAAAAATGTGCCAATAATTATTAGCCAAACATGTTCCTTGTTTACTTTTTTTGTGCGGGTTTAAGCAACGAGTCTACCAGCTCTAAATAGTGCTGTTTTTTTAAATCCCAATTATTCATGCGTATGAGGTTGTGGGCATTTTGAGTTAATCGCTGTCGTTCTTTTGCGTTGCCCGCCAAATAAATGATTTTTTCAGCCATGTCGGCATCGTTGCCCGATTCGAAAAAGGTAACTACCGAGTTGCTAAAATAGAATTTGTCGATTTTCGTACCCGAAACGAGCAACGGCACGCCAAGGGCCATGAATTCGAAAATTTTCGTGCTGAAAGCCTCGTTACCGAATCCGTCGGCTCGCTTTGGAACGATTCCCAGATCAGCGGAAGCCATTTTATTCGCAATTTCATCAAGCGGATATATACCCTGAAAAAGTACCCTGGAATCCTGCCCCAAGTCGTGGGCAAGCGATCGTAAAGCCTTTTCTTCGGCCCCTATTCCATAGATATGAAGTTGAGCGAGCGGAACAGCCGTGTTGATTCTGGAAAGTGCCCGTATCGCTATGTCGAGCCCCTGATGGTATCCAAGCGTGCCCGGATACATCATGATGAAATGGTCGTTGTTTTTCCGCGGAAAATTGCTCTTGAATATCGAGAGGTCGGGATAGTTGAGCACGGTGATGCATTTGTTTGGGGAGACCGACCGCTCAATAAGCCTTTCGCGCCATAGGTCATTGGCAATAATGACGTAATCGCTGAACGCGCAGCATAGTTTTTCCATTATAATGAGAGCATGATACAGCAGGCTCTTTTTACCGGAATTGAATTTCCCGGCAAAAAATTCGGGCACAATGTCATGGATATCGAGGATTATTTTAGCGCCTGTCAATTTAGGAACGATTGCGGCAAAAACCTCGAAATCCGGTACCGAATGGATGTGTATTATGGAGTAAGGATGCCGGACATGCCGAAAGGTAATGAACCATGCCGACCTGACAAGAAAGAATATAAGCTTAAACAGGTAATCTATTTTTCGTTTCTCATTGAGTCTTCTCGTTTGGATACGGTATACTTCCACCCCTGCAATGGTTGCGCGTTTGGGCTGTCCGGGGTGCCGTATTGCAACAATGTCGACTTTGTCCCCTCTTTTGACAAGAGCTTCGGCATATCGCCGGACGCGATTGTCGCCTTCGTAATTCGTATAAGCCGCCAAGCAGACTCTCATTGTATTGATCCTGTTTTTGCCGCATTCTGCGGTCGTTTTTAGTAATGCCACTCTGCGATAGGTTCCGATTCTTTTCCTATTGCAAATACCGTACCCGTAGGCAAAATCAATGAAATAAGGAGTACGGTTTTTCTCGAACAGCAAAAAAAAGGTAAAAGTTTTGAATTTTTTCAATAATTCTCGATAGTGGGAAAAAGACCTTCGCATAAATAAGAACGGATTTTTTTTATGCGCATGCTCACGAAATTCGGAAACCGGTTTTATACGGGAGAATACAACTATGAAAATCAAGAAAATCTCCGTGTTTTCGGAAGGGTGGTATGGTTATTGCGTTAGTAGCTATACAGAAAATATCCATACGAGATGCTGCTGAAACTATCCAGTTGCGACATGACCTCCGAAGCAACAGCAAAGGGGGAAGCAACGGATTAGTTAGTGGGTGCCAACCTTGTAATCGATTGTTATTCGCCGGCTTCCGTCGGAAACGAACAAGCATTACGTCCAAGGATATGCAAGCACGGATCCGGAATTTGCATATCCTTCGTATTGGCAAAGATACGGAAGTTACTATCGCGAAATTGAATATCCCGGATATCTTGATTCACAAACCGTCGATGTTCGCTCCATCGATGTTTCAACAACCGGAAACGGCGGCAAATTGATCTGGAGCGCCACAAGTAAAACTCCGGACCCAGAGACCGTCATCGATGTACAAAAAGGAATTGTCGACCAGGTTATGGAAAACCTGGAACAGCGCGGAATCATTAATTATAAAAAGTAACCCTTTTATAGGAGAAACTCATGGTGGGAAATTCTTTTTCACTCATTGTTCCCGTAAGCGTCGTTATTCTTTTCTTGTTTTTGATCGGAATAAGAATCGTGCGGCCTACGCGCAGAGGACTAGTCGAACGACTGGGCAAATATCACCATTTCGCCAACCCGGGATTTCACTGGCTCATTCCAATAGTCGACAAAATGTATCAGGTGAATATCACCGAACAATTGGTGAATGCCGACCCGCAGGAAATTATTACAAACGATAATTTGAATGCCATGGTCGATGCGCAAATATACTACAAAGTGAAAGATCAGGAAAGCGATGTGAAGAATTCACAATATAATGTCAATAATGTCAACTACCAAATAGTGAACTTGTCCCGCAGTACACTTCGTAACATTATCGGTACGATGTCGCTTAAATCGGCCAACAGCGAACGGGGAAGGATCAATAAGGATCTTCATGAAATCCTTATACGGGAAACCACTCATTGGGGCATAGACATCGTCCGTGCGGAATTAAAAGAGATAGATCCTCCCAAAGACGTTCAGGACACCATGAATAAAATCGTCAAGGCTGAAAACGAAAAAATTGCAGCCGTGGATTTTGCTACCGCAGCCGAAACAACGGCCGACGGTATTAAACGGGCCGAGATAAAAAAAGCGGAAGGAGTGCGGCAGGCCCGGATTTTGCACGCCGAAGGGGAGGCCGAAGCGATACGCTTGGTGAATGAAGCCGCAGACAAATATTTCGTTGGTAATTCACAATTGTTAAAACGGTTGGAAACCGCCCAGTTCGCATTACAGAACAATGCAAAAATCATCGTTCCTGCCAATCAACAGCTAGTCAATGTCGTTGCCGATTTGGCGGGCATTGCCCAAGCTATAAAGTAATTAATAACTGAGGCAAAGACTTCTGTAATTGACATATACTACCATTTCTCTTCTGTTCCTTCTGCGGGCGCAGTCCTTATAGTGGGGGAACGGGAGGGAGATGGCTTTACAATCCGTTCTCATCCCGGTTTCGAGACTAAAACGTTTTTTTCGCGGAGTTGCGAAAAAACCATTCGCAAATATGAGAATGGTTTTTCCGGATATCGTTTTCGAAGTCCCCTACGCGCATGGTATGGTTATTGCACAAGAATAAGTTCAGCGGACTCCCCATTGCTATAGCTTTGGAGGACATGACGGTATGGGATAGACATTAAATAGTAAGGAATGCCATATGAATACCCTTTTAAAAATTATCGCGATCGGCTTTTTAATGAGTCAGTTTATCGGGTGCGCCTCGTCGAAGCTGGTCGATATGTGGCATGATCCTACGTTTAATACCGAACCGTTGGGCAATGTGCTTGTTGTTGCCGTACGAAAAGACGCGGCGAAACGGCGTATCTGGGAAGACGCCTTTACCAATGATCTTGTGAAGCATTCCGTGACGGCAACGTCCTCTTACCATTTGTTTCCCGATGCGTTACCCGACACAGACCAACTTATTTCGGCTTCACGGGCGAACGGCTTTGATGGGGTAATGGTTATTCGCATATTGCCGACCGAAACAAAACGGCAGTTTGTCCAAGGATACACCACGGTAGCCGAAAACGTCAGATATAGTTCCTACTGGCAAAGGTATAGAAGCTATTATACCGAAATAGACCATCCGGGATATATAGATTCACAAAAGGTTGCGGTTCATACGATCGAAGTCTTAACAACGGGAAATGGTGGGCATTTGATTTGGAGCGCCACAAGTAAAACGCCTAATCCCCGTTTTGAGACGAATGTTCAAAACACGATTGCCGATCTTGTTCTGCCCGATTTAAAACAAAAAAACGTCATTCATGCTAAAAAGTAAAGAATGAACCTGAAAAATGAAAAATATAAACCGAGGTGACTTGTGACTGATGACGCTACTGCAAATATCCGAACCAACGGCGCACCGGGAAGTGCAATCAAACGAATCGCATTCGTGGGAAATTATTTGCCTCGTCAATGCGGTATAGCAACCTTTACAACAGACCTGTGTGAGGCGTTTGCTGCGGCGTATCAGGAAATGACCTGCATCGCCTTGCCGGTCAATGATACCGAATCGGGTTATGCGTATCCGCCGCGAGTGAGATTTGAGCTGGTTGAAAAAGACATACGATCGTATAGACGAGCGGCCGATTTTCTGAATATAAACAATGTGGATTTTGTGTGCCTGCAGCATGAATATGGCATTTTCGGTGGCCGGGCTGGAAGTCATATACTCGCGCTTTTACAGGAATTGCGAATGCCGATTGTGACCACGTTTCATACTGTTTTAAAAAACCCGAACGCGGAACAGCTTAAAGTGCTCAAGGAAATCGCCGCGCTATCGGACCGTGTCGTGGTAATGAGCGAACATGGCATACGCTTTCTTCAGGATGTTTACGGAGTGTCGAAAGACAAAATAGATTTTATTCCTCACGGCATTCCCAATGTTCCGTTTGTCGATTCAAGTTTCCACAAGGATCTCTTCGGGGTTGAAGGCAAAACAGTCATACTCAGCTTCGGCTTATTATCGTCGGACAAGGGGATAGAACATGTCATTAATGCCCTTCCTGCAATATTGTCAAGACATTCGAACGTCGTTTATATCATCCTTGGTGCGACTCATCCGCATGTGTTGCGAAACGAGGGCGAATCGTACCGTTTGTCGCTGCAACGGCTGGCCCAGGAAAAGGGTGTCGACGGCCAGGTTATCTTTTACAATCGTTTTGTTACCTTGGAAGAACTCGTCGAGTTTATCAGCGCGGCAGACATTTATGTGACGCCATACCTTAATGCGGCACAAATTACATCGGGTACTTTGGCGTATACCCTTGGGGCAGGAAAAGCCGTCATTTCGACACCCTATTGGTATGCAAAAGAAATGCTCGCCGACGAACGCGGTGTTTTGGTGCCGTTCCGCGATTCTGACGCATTGGCCGCACAAATCAACGAGTTACTTGGCAACGACACAAAACGCGATGCCATGCGCAAGCGGGCATACCTGTTCGGAAGGTCAATGATTTGGCCGCAGGTGGCGCAACGCTATAAGGAAAGTTTCGAACGTGCAAGAACCGAACGGAGGAATTATTCAGGCCCCGGCTTTACCGACAAGGCGCTTGATAAACGATCAGGCGAACTTCCTCCGTTAAAACTGGACCACCTTCGCAATATGACCGACGAAACAGGCATGTTGCAACATGCAATTTTTACCGTACCCAATTACCGAGAGGGATATACGGTAGACGACAATGCCCGCGCGCTCATGGTGAGCGCTCTTTTAGAAGAGGCCGGCAACGGCGTGGCGTTTGATCTTGCTTCACGGTATCTTGCTTTTGTCTGGTATGCATTTAACATCGAGACCGGCCGGTTCCGCAATTTCATGGATTACCAACGAAACTGGCTTGAAGCCACGGGATCCGATGACAGTCACGGAAGAACGTTGTGGTCGTTGGGCACAGTGCTCGGCCGCACAAAATCACCTTCTTTACACAATATGGCCGGCTGGATGTTCGAGCAAGCCATGCCTGCAATTTTAAAAACAACCAGTCCGCGGGCATGGGCTTTTGCTTTAATCGGAACCCACGAATACCTTCGTCGATTTGCTGGCGATCGCAAAGCGAATCAGGTACGCGAGGAACTTGCCAACAGGCTTTTGACAATGTATAAAAGCAACCGTACCGACGAATGGCAATGGTTTGAAGACAAATTGACCTATTGCAATGCCGCGCTGCCGCAGGCCATGATCATGTCGGGCCGGTGGATACCGAACGACGCTATGGTAGAAGCGGGATTCGAATCGCTTCGATGGTTGACGAATTTGCAACATTCGGAACGCGACGGCGGCCATTTTATTCCGATCGGGTCCAACGGCTTTTATACGAAAGGTGGCGAGCGGGCACGTTTCGATCAACAACCTATCGAAGCTCAAGCAATGGTTTCGGCCTGTCTGGAAGCATATAACAGCTCACAAGACAATCATTGGCTTGTAGAAGCGCGACGGGCTTTTGAATGGTTTCTTGGCCGGAACGATTTGAACATATCAATTTATGACCCGACTACGGGCGGATGTCGCGACGGTCTCCATTCCGACCGTCCCAATGAGAACCAGGGTGCGGAATCCACGCTTGCCTTTCTCCAGGCACTTCTGGAACTGCGGCTTGCCGAAAATACACTTCAATTAACGGAAGAACCATTAATATGAAAAATCAACATGCAGAACTATTTCGCAGGCATAAGGCAAATCCTATATTGACTGCTGCCGATTGGCCGTATCCGGTCAACAGCGTTTTTAATCCGGCAGCGACGCTTTTGGTCGACGGGACTACTCTATTATTGTGCCGCGTCGAAGACCGACGGGGGCATTCTCATTTGTGTGCCGTCCGCTCTCAGAACGGCATCGATGACTGGAAAATCGATCCGGCGCCGACAATGTATCCCGATACCGAACACTTTCCCGAAGAACTTTGGGGAATAGAAGATCCTCGAATCACGTATGTTGCCGAATTAAAAAAATATGCAGTTGTCTACACAGCTTTCAGCCATGAAGGCCCTTGTGTGGCATTGGCGCTTACCGAAGATTTTCACACGTTCGAACGATACGGCGAAATCATGCCTCCCGAAGACAAGGATGCGGCGTTGCTGCCTTACAGGATCGGGGAATATTGGGCGCTTATCCATAGAACGGTAAGCGGCTCGAAAGCGCATATGTGGATATCGTATTCTTCCGATTTACGGCATTGGGGCAGCCATAAGCTCATGCTCGAGTCGAGGCGGGGATCCTGGTGGGATGCAAATAAAATAGGGCTGTCGCCGCCGCCCATAGAAACGGCACTAGGATGGCTGGTTATTTATCACGGCGTCAAGGTGACCGGTGCAGGTTGCATTTACCGGTTAGGATTGGCATTGTTCGACCTGCATACGCCCGAAAAGGTCTTGAAACGGGGGAATGAATGGGTATTTGGGCCCGAAGAACCCTATGAACGTCAAGGCGATGTCGATAATGTCGTATTTCCGTGCGGTTATACGATTGCTCCGGACAACGATACAATTCGATTGTATTACGGAGCCGCCGATTCAAGCATCGCGCTTGCGACGGGAAGTATTCGCTCGATCTTGGAATGGCTTGATAAAAAGGGCTAAACTGAAGATCTCCCGACCGTGATCGCCGGGGCATGCAGGTAACGGGCCGCCAGTTTCTTTGATAATATGTCTTTGTAAACGTTGTTTACCATGTCGGTTGTCAGACCCGCAACCGGCGCGACTTCGCCGGGAGAATAGCCCTTCGTTTTTCCTAAAAGGCAAAGATCCATTTTATCGTACGGCAGCGTGAAGAAAAACTCATCCTGTCCTTGCGCAAGAGAATACGTGTCGGTAGTCGGAGCCTGCTCGCGTATTTCATTGGGCAACTCGAGGTATTTTGCAAGCTGATATACTTGGGATTTGTACAAATGGGCAATGGGTTTGACATCGGCCGCTCCGTCGCCTTGCTTGACAAAAAAACCAAGGTCGTGTTCCAAAAGGTTCGGCGTTCCTGCAACAATAAAATTATTCCGGTCGGCGTGATAATATTCAAGCATGGTGCGTATACGCTGCTTGAAATTTGTGGCCGCAATAATTTCAAGATACGGCTTATAATTGAGCCGATGCTTCACAATATCGCCCAAAGGCGATTGTGCCACTATTGAAAAATGGGGCATATGTCCTGCATGAACTGCGCCCCGAAAAACGATTTTTGATTTCCAACCTTTGCCGTAAGTCGGGATAATAGACTGCACGATAGTGTCGTAATGCGTGTAAAACCCCAAAGACTCCAGTGTCGAAGAAATATCGTGCCGGATGTTTTTTACTTGACAATGGCTGATTGCCAAATCGCTGAGATGTAAAGAATCTTTGGCCGAGTGACGTTCGGGCATCTGCAAGGCCAAGACCCGGTCGGTACCGAGGGCTATGGTGCATAATGCAAGGGTCACGCTGCTGTCGATTCCTCCGGAAACCCCCACGACAAAGCCCTTACGCTTAAAAGCCCGAAGCGATTCGACTAGGGTATGCAGTATTCTGGCGGTTTCCTTTTGACAATCGATAGAGAGGAGCTTGGCGGAAAAGGGCGTGTGTTTCATAATGGTAATTATCCTTTGGACCTGTGATCTTCGAGAATGGCGAATTCGCAATCGGGCAAATCGGGTCTGAAATCGGCGATAAATAATTCGTGTACCATTTGGGACGAAGCGATTCCCGAGAGCGCCATTCCGTCGGTTTCGCTGCCCGCATTTCCAGACCTGATTTTATCGAGCAGAAAAGCCACTTTGGCCGGATCGAACAGCCCGGTTTCTTTTAGTTTCTTTTCCGTCAGATAGGATTCTGTAAACGCAGTGTCGAATTTGTCAATAAGGCAGTTTTGTACCGGCGCTCGATACGCCTGTTTACGGCGTTGTACGATTTGCGGCGGAAGCAATCGCGACAAGACGCTTTTTAAAATATGTTTCTCGTCGAGCCCAAGGATTTTCCAATGCGTCGGTACATGGCCCACATATTCGAGGAGCCGATGGTCGAGATAGGGAAAACGGATCTCGACCGAATTTCCCATTGCCACACGGTCGCCCTGTGATGAAAGCAGGTAATTGCTCAAAAAAATCATTATTTCCAAATATTGCGCTTTTCCTACAATGTCAAGGTTGCCGAAATCGGGGGGTAACCGCGATTTGCAATCGTCGAACCCGTCGTATCCCTGCACTGCGTTTTTCAGGTCGGAACTAAAAAAAGCCTTTGTCCTGCACACGGCTTTCCACCGCGGTAAATGCGAGAAAAAAGGATGGCCGATATCCGTTAGTCCTTGCGAAAAAAAAGCATGCATCGAATGGCGTGCGCGCTGGGAATCGAATATTTCGGGGTATAACTCTTCAATGGCCCTATATCTGAGCCCCGAGCATGGCTTTTTTGCCAAAAAATGTCGAGCGAGCGTTTCGCGAAAAATGTCGTAGCCGCCAAAAAATTCGTCGGCCCCTTCACCGGTCAATACAACCTTGATGTTATCGGCATGCACTTGTTGTGATAAAAGATATAAAGGAATTGGTGCGGTGCGCAGAAGCGGCTTTTCGACATGCCACACGACACGACCGAAATTTACCCTGATTTTATTGTTTGTCGCTTCTGTTTCGGAATGGTTGATAGAAAGGGATGTTGCCATAAGGCGTTGATACATGCGTTCGTCAAAACGACTGTCTGAAAAAGTAATACCGTAGGTTTTGACATTGGTGTTGAAATGGCGTACGACCATGGCGGCTATTCCCGACGAATCCAATCCGCCGCTTAAATATGCGCCGACGTCGACATCGGCGCGAAGCCGGATTTTTATGGAGTCGATCAGTAATTCTCTGATGTCGTCTATCATGCGGGGCAATGGAAAATCGTATCGCGCTTCGCGGGGATATAACGGAATATCCCAGTATTTTGTTTGTTTTTTCAAACCGTGGTTTACATAAAGCGTATGTCCCGGTAAAAGTTCGAAAACGTTTTTAAACACTGTGCCGCCCGGCAATGTTGTCCAAAAAGTAAAAACCTGATCAAGAGACGTTTCTTCCATTTCACGGGGAAAACCGGGTACGGTAAAAATCGCTTTTATTTCCGAAGCAAAAAAAAAGGTGTCGTTGTAAACGGAATAGTGCATAGGTCTTACCCCGAGGCGGTCGCGTGCCAGAAAAAGCTTTTCTTTAATGGAGTCCCAAATGGCAAAAGAGAATTGCCCGTTGAAATCTTCAACGCATTTTTCGCCTTTTTCCTGGAACAGGTGGATAATCACTTCCGAGTCGGTATTGGTATAAAACCGATGGCCGCGCAAAATGAGTTGGCTGCGAATTTCGAAGTGATTGTATATTTCCCCGTTAAAAACAATCCATAAAGTTTTGGTTTCATCGTGAATCGGTTGACCGCCGCCTAATAACCCTACAATACTGAGTCGACAATGCCCCAATCCGGCTCGATCGTCGATGTACACCCCCGATTCGTCGGGGCCGCGGTGCTGCATACTCCGTACCATCGTCATCAGCGTCGATAAACCGGCCGCGCGAGTATTATTGCTTAACGATACAAATCCGGCTAAACCGCACATTATTCTCTTCCTTTTTTATGCTCTATGAACCGCACAATATTTTCGATGGTGTTCAGATTTTGAGGTAAAAGTTCATGATCTTGTATCGTTATTGCGAATGTGGATTCCAAAAATTCGATGATTTCGAGAAAACCGGTGGAATCGATGATTCCGCTTTCGAGTAACGGTGTACATGCTTTGAGCTCGCCGGCATCGCCGAATAAAAAATTCGATACGATAAAATGCCATATTTGATCAAACATGTGAGTACCGAGTTTGCGAAGCAGCATCATGCGCCTTTTGCAATTGCATCACCATTTCCATGCATTCGCTTTTATCTATTTTGCCGTTTCCGTTTTTAGGAAGCGCTGCGACGGGTAAAAAATATCGAGGGACTTTGTAATGCGGCAGCCTTGCGGAACAGAAAACGAAAAGATCTTCACCGGCTGTTTCTCGGGTTTTCGATACAATTAATGCGATGGGCACGACCCCGAGAATTTCATCGGGTACGCCTATGACCGCGACTTCCACCATGAGACCGGATTCCATAATGATATCCTCGATTTCCTGAGGGTCTACTCTGTTCCCGCCGATTTTCAATTGATTATCCCGACGACCGGTAACAAATAAAAAACCGTCTGTGTCGCGATAGCCGAGGTCGCCGGTACGATAACCATTATCCGTAAGCACGTGTGAGGTCCCGTTTGGATCCTTAAAATAACCCTGCATGATATTCGGGCCATCGGCAACCAGTTCTCCGATTTCGCCCGGGCCGACTTCAATTCCCTTATCGTCAAGTATCTTGATAACTACATCGGGAATTTCCTTGCCGATGGAATCGATTTTCTTGAGAAAGTTTTGCGGATTCAACCACGTCAAACGGGCCGAAGCCTCTGTAGCTCCATACATAATGACGATATCCGTATGATCGGGTAATGCACTTCGTAAATCGAGTTTTAAACTGTTTGCCATATGACCGCCCGCCTGCGAGCAATACCGTAAATCGGGCAGATGTTCGCGCATTTCACGCAACGGCGAACGATGCAAAAGATACGCGTACGTTGAGGGGACACCCGAAAACCCCGTGACATGTTCGTTTATCATTTGCTGCATCACGGTGCCGGTGAAGGTGAATTGATTGTTGAGCACAAGCGTTCCGCCAATCGCAATATGGGTATGCAGCAAAGAAAGGCCGAATACGTAATAAAAAGGCAGCACAACCATTTGAACGTCGTTTTGGGATAATTTTAAGCAATCGCAAATCGAACGGGTATTCGCGATAATATTATTGTGTGTCAATATGACTCCCTTCGGGCGCCCGGACGAACCCGAAGTGTAAATGATGCTTGCGATAGCCTCCGGTGAAATGTCGATTTTAGGGTCGTTGACCGGTGTCCAATCCGTAACGATGCGCCGTATTGTCGTGTGAGGAATATTTTTATTGTTCGGGAAATCCCCAAAGTCGCCGATGATGACAAGCATAGGGGAAAAGACGGTTTCTTTGAATGATTCCGTTTTTGCGAGTTGTTTAGCCGATGCTATCAGAGCGCGAGGCTGCAGCTCTGTTAATATTGCTTGTAAACTTTCTGGCTTACTGTCGGTATTGAGCGGCGCGACAATGGCGCCGGCCTTGAGTATGCCGAAGTACGCGGCAATGAACTCAAGGCTGTTTTCATGAATGAGTGCGATGATGTTGCCCGGTTGTATACCTCTCGTCCGGAGCTCATTACAAAATTTATTTGCCAAAGTATTGAGTAAAGCGTACGACGCTCGTTCTTCGCCACAAATAACCGCTGTTTTAGTAGGATGCGTTCGCGCGCTCTGTTCAAGGAGCTCATGCAAAAGAACGGGCACGTCAAAAACGGATGCGATAGCTCTATAAGTAGTGTCGGATGCGATCATGATTATTCTCCTGTGAAAGTTTGGACCGTTTGAGCGGTTTCCAAGGGATGTTGGAAATCTTGAATGTGGGGAATAATGTCGTCGATTTCTTTTTCCCACCAACGGCTGTTTTGAAGGTTCTCTATTGTTGAAGGTGAAAAACGAAATCGGACGGTTCTGGCCGGGTTTCCCGCGACAACCGCATACGGCGGTACGTCTTTGTTGACAACTGCGCCTGCCGCGATTACCGCCCCATTGCCGATATTCGAAACATTAGGCAGGATTATCGAATTGTAACCCATCCAAACGTCGTTACCAATTGTCAATGGTTTGCGCCGTACAAGGTTTGTTTTAGCGTATTTGAAACGCGGATTAAAGAAAAACCCATGCATCGATTGAAAGTCCATAGGATGGTTTTCGGTCAGAATCCTGACCCCGTTGGCTATTGAGCAATATCTTCCGATGGTTGTTTGAGGATCTACGGCCCATTCCCTGAAGCAACCGCCGTGAGTATACATGCCGATAGTGACGTCGTGATAGTGGCTGAAGATTTTACGAAGCGTTGCCGAGTAGCATTCACCTTTTTCAATTTTTCGAACGAACCAAATAATGCATCGACGCACATGCTGACGATCTATTGCATAGAGGTTGAAAAGAAGCCTGCTAAGCACGTTATAAAATCCTTTGAAAAAGAGCACCACACAAAAGAAAGAGATGCAAAGGTTATGCCATGGTCTTTTACCCCGTGATTAAACAAGGGATGCAATAACGGTTTCGTGTTTATGCGAAATAAATTCCCAAATTCGGAGATTATTTCGGAATTTTGCATGGTCGAACCGAAGGCAACTGGCGTGAGGTAATGCAGATTAGCTCATTATAACAAGGCTTCGGCGGTTATTGAAGCGAACTTAATCGGGCATGAAGATTGCGCTATTTAATCGCATGCCGTTATTACTGTATCGATAAACGGCTCTAATATTAAACCGTTTTATCGAAAGGCTGTTATGACTTTTTCTCAAATCATGGCTTCTTGCGTATTGATAACTACCTCGGCAGTATCTAGCGCCGTGGCAAAAACCTTTTACATTGATCCTGTTTCGGGAAGTATGCAAAACGAAGGTAATCAAGCTCACCCCTGGAAAACCCTGCAGGAAGTGATCGACAACAACAAAATCCAGACGCGTGCGTTTGCGAGTAATCCTTACACTGTCGGCGATACGCTCAAGACCGTGAATCCGGGGGCACCCGTTAATGCGGGTGATACGCTGCTTTTAAATACCGGGTATCACGGCGACATTTCCATACAGGCTTCTTTGAATTCCGAGTATATAACCATTTCCGCCGCACCGGGCCAGTTGCCTCGTGTCAATCATATCTCGTTTTCCGGCGCAAGCAAATGGGCCGTTCGCGGTATTTCGGTGAGTCCGGCTTTCGATACCATCGGTCACAACCGGGACTTGCTGTTTATCAACTCCGATGGTTGGGCAGGGCCGAGTCGTGACATTACCGTTGAAAATTGTTCGTTGTATACCGTTAAAGACGCTTCTCAATGGACTATGGACCAATGGGGAAACTACGCGTGCACCGGAGCCAGATTGCACGGCAAAAACTTTACATTTAATAATAACTGTGTTTCCAACGTCGATATAGGCATTCGCGTGGTTGCCGATTCATGCAGTATTGAAAAAAATATTTTCGAGAATTTTTCGAGTTGCGGAATGCGCCTCTGCGGTGCGAATAATTGTTCGTTTAATTACAATATAGTTAGCGGATTCCATATGGTGAACAATGTGTTCGGTATGGGATTTCAGGGGTATTCTCAAACCGCCGACGGGATTGTTGGTGCCGGAGTGGTCAGTCATA
>JBBIGR010000020.1:0-74849 GCA_037447435.1 Fibrobacteria bacterium | reverse complement strand
AAATACTAAAACACAATATATTGGGGTTACCCATTAAATCACGCGATGCGGCATTTTTTATATCGCATGCATCCATTGACTATAAGAGAAATCGTCGAACCCCAAAATCTGGACTCCGAATACGCCGAAATGCCCGTGCCGATTCCGGAAGAACAATGGACCACGCTCATTCGATTCGGCGGGTTTCCGGAACCCTTCATGCGCAATGACTTCCGTTTTTATAACCGATGGAAAAAACTCCGTTTGGAAGCCTTGTTTAACGAAGACCTGCGTGATTTAACACATATCACCGACATCGGAAGAATGAAAGTCCTTGCGCAGCGGGTGGCGGCAAGCTGCGGGGGAATGCTTAACTATGCGCACCTGGCAAACGACATCCAAGTATCGGTAGATACCATTCGCCGTTGGCTCGACATATTGGAATCCGTGTTCTATTCTTTCCGTATTAAGCCCTATTCTCATAATATTGCACGGTCACTTCTGCGTGAGCCGAAAGTTTATTTATGGGATTGGTCAATGGCTCCTGAAACCGGTTCCCGAAACGAAAATATCGTGGCAGCACATTTGTTAAAACATGTCCATTTTCTGACAGATACGGGTTTTGGCGATTACGACTTATTCTATTTGCGTGATAAGAATAAAAGAGAAGTTGATTTTGTTGTTACAAAAGATAATAGCCCGTGGCTTCTTGTTGAAGTCAAAACGGATGGAACAACATGTTCCCCACATCTATTGTATTTCAAAGAAATCACTAAGGCACCTTTTGCGTTTCAGGTATCTTTTTCTCTCCCCTACGTCGAAAAAAACTGTTTCTCAAAAAACGATCCTGTCATCGTACCGGCAAGAACGTTTCTCTCGCAGCTTGCTTAGAGTTCCCTACAAGCAACAGAATTCACTTCAACGCTTTAGCAGTCATTTTCAGTAGTTTCAAAAAAATACAATCATGCCTGCTAATACATGTTTAAACATCCATTCCCATAATCGGAATAGCATTCCCAAAATCACACAAAAAACAACGCGATTGAAAAATTCATAATAGCCATTTTAGTAGAAATCATAGACTTAATTGAAGTGCGTCATAGAACGGGCATGCCTTTTGCAGTATCAACCAGGTAAAGCACTAAAAGTATAGGTTGTTTTTAAACTTTAAAAAATCGGAGGAAAACATGTTTGCAAAATTCCGGGTACCCGCCTTTTTGATGATTTCAGCATTTGTCGCGTTTTTTCAGGCCATTGCCATGGATTCCGATTCCGACAGCACAATGAAAGTCACGCGCCATTACGGTATAATGAGTGCGGGCATAAGCTGGTTCACCAATTCGAATTTGAACGATTATCTGAATCGATTGGGATTTTCATCCTTTAAAGAGTATGCGGTTTCTGTTTCGCTGGGAAGTCACAGCGAGGTCGGAAATATGGTCATGGAGAATGCAATAACGGGAAATTTCTGGGAAGACAAAATCAATTCCGGTTTACGGTCAACGCTTTGGAGTGCGGATATTTTCATGAATTCAGGATATAACATTTTCGCAAGCGAAATGCCGATGTCGCTGTTTCCGTATATGGGTTTTGGAATAGGACTTAATACCTTGCAAATCCGCAGTGATACGAAAACTCTTCCGCAACTTATCGTCTCGAAAGAACCTGATGCTTTTTTATGGCAACCATCCATTCTTTTTGATCTCGGAATCGGTTCCGATGCGATTTTCACAATGGCCGACAAAAAGCAAGGCCTGACAATCGGTTTTCGCGCCGGTTACACATATGATATTTACACTGCCCAAAACTGGTATTCCGACGGCACCAGTATTTCGGATGTTCCGAGATTCCGTCAAAACGGCGGCTATGTCCGGATTATTTTAGGCGCATGGGGAAGCCATAAACACATGGATCATCATTCCGATATGCACCATACCGGGGCTTGAAAAATGTCGGCCTAAAAGAGTCCTCTTATTTTGCAATTGATTCAGAAATTGTAATTTTTTTTCTCAAAAGGGTTTGGTCGCTATTTGATCGTTGACGGATGTAATACACGTAGAATTCTTTGCCCACTACGGAGCAATCCGGCGAGGCGTCCCTATTGAACGATACGATAAACGCGTGGATTTGTTCGGTACAAACCGGCGGCTCCCCGCTGCAATCGTATTCGTCTTCAATAATTACCGGGTTTTTGCCCCAATGCAAGGCATCCAAAGAAGTGTAAAGAAGCAATTTGCCGTTTCCGCCGGTGCATACCAAAAGCACGTATTTTTTTAGCGCCGGGCAATATGCCGCATCGGAATGAGTATCGTAAAACGAAACGTCCGACCATTTCGGTATAATATTCGCCCCGAAATTTCCTTGGGCCAACGCACCCCCCTGCCACCCGGCTTCGCCGTATTTTTCCCACAAAGAAACCGTTCCCTTTTCCGCGGCTTTTTGCACGGCAAGAATGCTTGCCCGTGCGACACTTATCCTTTTCCGATTCGCGGCATCATATTCGTTAAAGTAAACATACAGCGAATCGTTGCGTACGACATACGGAATACCGCCGATATTGTTTCTTCCGCAATTACCGTCCGGATTACCGGCGGCGATAATATCGCCGCAATAGATCCTCGACTCCCCTGTATCGGTAGAGTACGCCAGGCCGATGGAATACCGTACGGAATTACTGTTACTGTCGCAGTAAAACCAATTCCCTGCGTGAAACGGATTTCCTTTCGACGATTCGAGATGAACAAAACCGACACATCCGCCGTTCGCGCATTCGTAAATATTCGTAATATAGGCATTATCAAACCAGGCATCTGTCCTGGTATCAAATTTAATTTTTCTTAATGTATTACGGTTAAACGTTCCTGGAGATGAAACGGTTTCGACGCTATTATTTTTCCAAAATCCCTCGTATTTTTTAAATAGAACCCGATTATCGAAAGGCCTCAGCCCGGTCGATGAATCACATTCGTATATTTCCAAGGCTCTGTCACAAGGAGGATTAAAAACCGAATTCCCCAAATTAGAATAAAGCAATCTGATTTTGGTATTCACTCGGATTGTTGCAATGGGTGCATCAATGAGAAATTTATCGATAATAGCGGAATTTACCGTTTTTTGCAGTGCTTTTTTATCGTAACATTGCTCACTCTCACCGATTTTTAAATAGGGTTGTGAAAAAGCGCTATATACGACCCAAAGAAATAGCATGGGAAAGGCGGTTTGCGAAGGTTTTATTTTCCATTTATTTTTTAATTTCATAAAAATTATGCGCATTTTCTTGAAAACAGGAAAAAATTATTTATGTTTGAAACAATATTAACGATTCCAAAGTCTAATCAATTGAATAGATAGTGGAGGTAGTTATGAATAATAAATCAGCTCGAACGACATTTCAAAAATTAATTGTTTTTTTAATGGTCGTTCTTGTTTCAGGTGCGACCATACCGGCAATGGCCCATGGCGGATTTCGCGGCGGTTTTTTTCATGGCAACGGCTTCCGCGACGGTGGGTATAGAGGTTTTGGTTTTCATCATTTTTACTATCCTCATTTATGGGGAGGCTTTTATATAGGGCCGCAATGGTATTGGGGACCAACCGTTGTAATTCAGGATATACCCTATTACTATTATAACGGCGAATATTATACTCCCGAAGGTGACGAACTTGTTGCCGTAGCGCCACCGGTATCCAGTGCAGCAACCGCACCAATGCCGACAGCCCCCGTACAAGCTTCGCCGGCACAAAAACCCCAGTCCGTTACGCCTGCAGCGTCTTCCAAAGAAGCACCGGTAACGCAGATGTCGGGTGACACAATTGTTGTCAACGTTCCGAATACGGGAGGCGGATTCACACCGGTCAAACTTGTCAAATTTGACAAAGGCTATATCGGGCCGCAAGGAGAATATTATCCGGACCATCCAAAAGTCGCGGAGCTTAAAGTTTTATACGGGAAATAGCACGTCGGCAATACCGGCAATCGGGGAGATACCTTAGGGCATGCCGCCTCTCAATGCTTCGTGCATCGACAGAAGGCATGCCTGTGCGTTTTATTTATTCGGCAACTTGCCGTTTGAAATATCCCAAAGAACCAGATTATTCAAATATGCCGGCAAATCGTCTTTTGTACCGTTATTTGCGGCACTAAAGCTCGATCGGGCGCTCATCGCCTCGCCGCCATGTGCCAAAATAGCGGTAGTCAACGTAGGATAATTTCCGGCATGCATATAGGGTGCCGTGGAACCCACGCCCCACAATAGCGACTATTTGTCAACCTCATAGGTAACAAACGCATATCGAATCAAGCCTGAGCAAATGATGAATTTATTCTCTGGGGCAAGCCGGCTTTGAATCGAAGAAAAGTCAAATTGCAAACTTTCTCATTATTGCGAAAGTTTTTTTGGGTCTCTTTTCCCTTGTAACCGCTCCTGAAGTTTATCCATATACAAATAAAAAACCGGCGTCACGAACAATGTTAACAATTGCGAAAATACGAGTCCTCCCACAACAGCCAACCCGAGCGGGCGCCGGGATTCGGCGCCGGCGCCCAAACCTATTGCAATGGGCAACGTGCCTGCCAATGCGGACATCGTGGTCATCATAATGGGCCTAAACCGTATCAGGCATGCCTCGTAAATGGCTTCCCGGGGAGTTTTTTTACCTTCCTGTTGCGCGTGAATGGCGAAATCGATCATCATGATGCCGTTCTTCTTGACAAGTCCTATGAGCATGATGATCCCGACAAACGCATAAATGCTTATTTCAATTTTAAACAAAAGCAACGTGATGAGCGCTCCGAATCCTGCAAACGGAAGCGCCGAGAGTATCGTGACCGGGTGAATAAAACTTTCATACAGTATTCCAAGTACAAGGTATATGACGAAAATGGCAGCGAGAAGAAGGATGAGAAGCCCTTGCAGCGACGATTGAAACGCTTGGGCGGTTCCCTGAAAACTTGTCGTAACGGTTTGGGGCAAAAGTCCCCGGCCCAGGCGTTCGACCTGCGCGACGGCGGTTCCCAAGGACGTGCCTGGGGCAAGATTAAAGGAAATCGTTACCGAGGGTAATTGACCTAAATGGTTGACAGAAGCGGGTCCGATTCCGGGTACGATTTTTGCCAGGGCGCTGAGCGGAACAAGCGCACCGTTCGACGAACGGACATACAGCATTTGCAGGCTTGTCGCGTCCAATTGAAATTTCGGTTGCAATTCAAGTAACACCCAGTATTCGTTGCTCGGTGTATAAATGGTGGAAATCTGCCCCGAGGAATAGGCTGCCGCGAGTGCGGATTCGATCGATAATGCCGAAATACCGAGTGACGAAGCCTTGTCGCGGTCGATGTCTATGGTGACCTGGGGATTGCGAATCAGCAGATCGCTTGTCACGTCCTGCAGTCCTTTCAAGTCCTGCATACGGGCCGTCATTTGCTGTGCCACATTGTAAAGCTGCGGCATATCGGTACCCTGTATCGTATACTGATACTGGCTTTGCGAAACGGTTGCCCCAAACGATATCGGCGCAGGATTTTGTAAAAACACGCGCAAACCCGGAATCTGCGCGAGCTTGGGTCGTAACTTTTGTATGATTTCATCGGGGCTAAGACTTCGTTTTGAGCGAGGGACCAAGCGGATAAAAAGGAATCCCTGATTGGAAGCGAGAAATCCGCCGACATTTGCCATGAACACGTCGATGTTTTTTTCCGATTTCAAAACATCCATTACCCCGAGTTGATGTTTTTTCATCGCGTCAAACGAAATTCCTTCCTGCGCCTGGCTGACCCCGACAATCCTCCCGGTATCTTCACTAGGGAGAAACCCTTTGGGCATCGTCGCGAAAAGCCATATGGTCAGGATAAACACGACTACCGACAATCCAAGAACCAACGCTCTATTGTCAAGAGACCACCCGAGGATCCTGCCGTACCCCGCGCGTATTGTCTCGAACCCCTTTTCGGTTGCTTTGAACAAAACGCCCTGTTTTTCCTGGGACTGCGGTCTTAAAAAACGGCTCGAAAGCATTGGGGTGAGACTGAGAGACACGAAACCCGAGATTAAAATTGCCGCGGCAATGGTAACGGCAAATTCATGGAAAAGCCTGCCGATGATGCCCCCCATGAACAGGACGGGGATAAAAACCGCGACAAGCGAAATGGTCATGGACAATATGGTAAAACTGATTTCTTTGGAACCGGCGAGCGATGCCTCCATGGGAGACTTACCCAGCTCCATATGGCGGAAAATGTTTTCGAGCATGACAATGGCATCGTCTACCACGAAGCCGATGCACAGGGTAAGAGCCATCAACGATAAATTATCGAGCGTAAATCCGCAATACCACATGACGGCAAACGTGCCGACAAGCGATAACGGCAAAGCCAAAGACGGGATCATGGTTGCGCGAGCGTTCCGTAAAAACAAAAAAATGACCAATACGACCAATACCAGCGCGATGAGAAGCGACATTTTCACATCGTCGACCGACGCCCGTATCGCTTCCGACCGGTCGAATAGCATTTGTAAATCGACAGCTGCCGGAAGCTGGGACCGGAACCGGGGAAGAAGCGATTTTACGGCCTTCGCGACGGCGACGGTGTTTGTACCGGGCTGGCGTTGCACCGCAAGAATGACGCCGCGCTTATCAACGAACCAGGCGGCGGTTTTATTGTCCTGGACGCCGTCGACGACATCGCCGATTTCCCGCAAACGAACCCCCTTGCCTTTTCGGTAGGCAACGATGACGTTCTTGAACGCTTCCGCATTGAATAATTGGCCGTTTGCAAGCAACGTATACGCGTTTGTGGTACCGTCGAGCACGCCGGTGGGCAAATTGACGTTCGCGTCGGAAATCGCCTTGCCGACCTCGTCGATGCCGATGCCCCTGGTCGCCAACGCCGCGGGATCCAGCTGGACCCGTACCGCGTACTTTTGCGATCCGTAAACCAATACCTGCGCGACGCCGTCGACCATCGAAATTTCCTGGGCAAGCATGGTTTCGCCGAATTCGTCCAGTGCGTACAACGGTAACGTCGGCGACGTGAGGGCGATGTAGAAAATGGGTTGGTCAGCCGGGTTTACTTTCCGATACGACGGCGGCGTCGGCATATTCGGCGGCAATTGACGTAACGCGACGGCTATTGCCGATTGAATGTCCTGGGCTGCGGCGTCGATGTTTCTGCTCAGCGAAAATTGCACCGTGATTTGCGTGACTCCCGTACGGCTTGTCGAGCTCATGGAACTGATGCCGGAAATTGTGGAAAACTGCCGCTCGAGCGGCGTGGCAACCGCCGATGCCATGGTCTCAGCGGTTGCACCGGGCAATGAGGCGGTCACGGCAATCGTGGGGAAATCCACCGACGGCAAGTCGCTCACCGGCAGCGATCGGTATGCAAAAATACCAAAAAGCAATATCCCCGCCATAATGAGCGTCGTCATGACCGGACGTATGATGAAAATCGACGACAGGTTCACGGTGCGCTCCCCTGCATTGCTTTGCGATTTTCCACGACATGTGTCCCCGGAGCGACTCGTAATTGACCGTCTATTATGACCCGTTCTCCCGGACGTATCCCGGTATCGATTACGCCCATGGATTTGTACCTTGTTTTCGTGGTAACCCCCCGCAGCTGCGCCGAATCCCCCGAAGAGACGACATAGACGAACTCACCCTGTTGGGATGTTTGCAACGCCGAGACGGGCACGACAACGGCATTGCGCAATGTGCCCAGAATCAGTCCCACTTGAACATATTGCCCGGGCCACAGGGTCTTTTTGACATTAGGGAATGTAGCCTTGAGCGTGATCGTTGCGGTCGCCTCGTCTACGGCGTTATCGACAAACGTAAGCACGCCGTCGTATCGCGTTGCAGAATCGGGCGGCACATATGCCCATACGGTAAGCTTTTCGTTTTGTGATTGACGAAGGATTTCCGGCAATTGTGGTCCGGGAACGGTAAATCGAACATAAATCGGAACGATACGGTTTATGATGACAAGCGGGTTCGGCCCGTTTGCAGCGACTTGGTTTCCCTGTTGGACGAGCAAATTGCCGGTCCTGCCCGACATCGGCGCGCAAATGGTGCAAAAACCAAGGTTGAGCCGGGCATTTTTAACCATTGCCGAATCCGCCTCGACAGTTGCCTTTGCCTCGTCCGCGGCCGACATTTTCGCCTCATAGTCCTGTTGCGTGACAAATTCCTTTGCAATGAGGTCCTTATACCTGCCGGCATCCGCTTGTGCATTTGCCAACACGACCTGGTCGCGGCTCACGGTCGCCTGCGCCTGCGCCAGGGAGGCGACAAACGGAGACGGGTCTATTTGAAAAAGGGTTTCTCCCATGAAAACATCCTGGCCCTCCGAAAATCCCACACGCATAAGCTCCCCGCCAACCCGCGACGTCACGGCAATGGTCGAATACGGCTCGACAGTACCGATGTCGCGTAATTCCAACGGAACATCCATTTGTCCGGCAGATACCGACACGACCGGAATTGCCGGGGCATTCTGCTGTTTCGCAGGGCCTTTTGCGCACATAAGCACGAGTGCCGTACCGAAAACGAGGGCAGCGCCGCACATGCCGGATAAACGGAGTTGCTTTGCATGAATCATTGTTTTTTCCCCTTTAAAGGATCGCTGGGGGCGGGTGTGATCATCCCTTTTCCATCCGGGGTCAGCATGCCGCAATCGTGCGCAAGCTGTGCAAAAGCCTTGTACCATTGCGCACGGGCCAATACTTGCTGGGCGCGTGCGCTTTCAAGAGCAGCTTGCGCGGTGAGAAGATCGAGGATCGTTCCGACGCCCGCTTTATACCTCCCGATGGCAACATCGTGATTTTGCGACGCACTCGAAAGTAAATCGTTACTGGTGAGTACGACCTGTTGTGCGGTTTGAAGGTTGTAATAGCTTGTCCATACCTGCAGCACGACCAGGTCCTTGGTATTTTCCATTGCGTCAACAGCAGCGTTCGCCTGCGCTTTTGCGGCCTGTTCATTGTAATAATGCGAAAACCCGAAAAACAGGGGTATGGTGACGCCGACATTCGCATTGTAAATTTGGCTTCCTCCCGCCGTATTTTGGTAGTAAAGCTCCCCCACGCCGCCGCCGGCAGTTATCGACGGATACAATTGCGCTCCGACGTTTTTCGCATGCGCTGCGGCGGCCATGGCTGTTTCGCGGGAAGCGGCGAGGTCGGGACGGAATCTGATCGCCGTGTCGAGGCAGTCCTTTACCGACATATTTATTTTGTCAAGCGGCGGTTCGCCTATGGGAAGCAATACGTCGAAGCCGACGTCCGCCGACAGCCCCATTGCGGTTGCAAGCACGCCGCGTGCGGTTTGGATTTGGCCTTGCAAGGTCTCAAGAGTCAACAACGATTGCGACATCGCGGTTCTCGCCTGCAAAACATCGGCGATCGTCGCCAATCCGGCGCTATGCCGGTCCTCTGATGCGGTCAAATTGGCGCGCTGTTCGTCCACGCTGCCCTCTTGCGCTTGCAACAGTGCTTTTGCCGCATAGTAATCGTAAAATGCCTGATCAACTTGCAGTATTACATTTTGTATCGATGCGTTGTGCGTAAAATCGGCCGCAAACAACGCTTCGCGCATCGCATCAACCGACGCCTCCCTCCCTCCGAAATCGAACAGTAACCATGTCAAACCGACAAGCGGCGAAAAAACCGTTGTCTCGTACGTGCTTTTCGTACCGGACGCGACGCTTTTTTGCTTTCCGGCGCTCGCCGATGCGCTTATGGAAGGAAAATACGAACCGCGTTCGCTTCGATAGGCGGCAAGCGCGGAAACGGCATTGTCCCAGGCAAACGACGTCTGCTTGCTATTTAAGAGCGCAACGGCGATTATGTCCGTTAATGAAAGGCTGTTCGGTTTTTCAAGAAGATGCGGGGGAAATCGAGGTGTGTTTTTACCATTTCTTTCGACCGCAGCGATAAACTCCTCCTGCCGATGCCGTACTTTGTCCGGCGGAATCCAGGCTTGTTGGGGTCGCACAGAGGTGCATGCGTTTCCGTAAATACGCTGCTTGGTCAGGGAACATCCCGCGGCGATTGCCGCAACGATGCACAGAGACACGCTCCCTATTAAAAGGGTGCTACGGGCGTTTTTTTTCATGAAATCATGTACCCATCGAAGTGTCGTTTCTACTCATGCATGTCCATATATTGTATCGGGACATTCGGCGTATAAAGCCTGTTCAGGGTGAATTTCAATTTCTTTCCGTTGATAGATACAAAAACAACGTAGGGACCGTCCAGCATAACGACGTTGTTGCCGTAATGAGTGGATTGAACGCCTTTTCCGAGCGTCTCCATCACCACCACGGGGATTTCGATCGGACCGCCCATTTGGTTTCCTTCGGTATCGAGTCGTTGCAGGCTCATTTCAACCTTCGCGTTTGTGATTGCCGCAGTCGACTTGACATCGAATATATGCAGTCCCAAATGAATGTTCGGTTTTATCTCGGCGTTGGGAAGCAGGGGCTCTGCGCCGCCCAAAATCAGCATTCCTTCTTTCACAGCCCCGCCCGAAGCCTGCTCTTTTGTGAATAACGATTCCGCTTTGTCCATGTGCAATTCTATGTGCATGCCGCTCATTGTCGTGTCCAGTATGCTTTTTTTCACCTGGGCAAAACATGACATAACGGCGATAAAAACAACGAACATTGTCGCGTGCATAATTGTTTTTCCTTTTATAAATGCAACACTACGCGTTTTTCACGTAGTCCCGCGAATCGCCTTTAATGCCGATACCGAGCGTATAAACCGGGCATTCACTTCCTCCCAATTCAGGTTGTTCATAAATGCCGCGACATACCCATCGGCGCATTCACCGAAATCCAAACGGTATGCATGGTCGTCCATATCAAGGACCACCAGCGGTTGCCCGAACGACAACGATTGCGAATGGCTACTTGACCAGTAAACACGAAGATCTCCCGTATGAAAGCACATTCCCAGTACTGCCCATCCGCCCCTGCCGACCAAACTCATCGCCGTGACGGTGAAGAGCTCTTTCCACTTTGCAAGACTCCCGAAACATTGCACGATGGCCTTTGATACTGCGGCCGGCATTATCCCGTTTCCGCCCAAATTGCCGAAATAATGCTCGTGGAGGATCATCGAGTTTGCATAGCAGAGTTCATGTTCTTTAAGGCATGAAACGACAAAGCCGGGAATTTCCGCAGCGCTGCAAAGCTGCTTTTCGATCTTATTGAGATTTCTCACTGTTTTGGCATATATGTTTTTCCAATGTTGTCGTATCAATGTTCCCGAAATGCCAAAAAGCACGGCCGGATCGAACGGTAAATTACGAGGATGATGCCTTCCTATAGACAACGGTACGAGCTGCGCGGGTTCGGTGCCGCGATCCTTAGACAAACTGCCTATCGCCGCAGCCGCTATTGCCCCCAGAGACGCAATTGCGTCCCGTCTCAGAATATTTTTTTCGAATAACGATGTTTCTTTTTCTCGCATCGCATTCTCCTCTTATTTCATTCGGTTTTCGTCTCTTTATCTTTTGACAATGTTTTCGCGTTCTCGATAAAAACACCCGAGTTCCGCATACGGGACATTTCCATCATTTTAGCGGCATGATATGCGGGTTTTACTCATAAAAATGTTTCGCAAATTGCATGCCACATGGTTTTCAGATTTTAATAACCGTTTATTGGCCTGAAATTTGCGAAATAAAACTGGAATGAAATTGAAGGATACACGGAAAACGGCAAGCCGTTTAAAATTCATATGGAAATTGATTAGGTATCGCTGCTCGCCCAAGAATCAATCCCTTTTGTTCCACCCTTTTAAGAAAGGATTTTTCCATGATTCAAAGCACCTCATAACCGCCGGATGCGAAAAAAAATATCATCGATCCCGGAACAAGTACTGTATTGTTTACATAAGCAAAAATCAAATCGGAAACGCACAATTCAAAGGAGAAGGTATGAAATTCTTAAAAGTAACCATAGCTGTTCTTGCATGTACAGGACTAATTTTCGCGCAAATGGAAGGGACTAAAACCGAGGAAAAGTCGGAGTCAAAAACAATGGAAAAGGCCGAAAAAAAAGCAGCATCAATGACGGCATCGGGTAAGGTCGTATCGGTTGATGCCGCAGCAAATATGATCGTTGTAAAAACGAAAAAAATGGAAGATTCGCTTATGGTAGACGCAAATGCAAAGATACTGAGCGGTAAGAAAGCCGTCAGTCTGGGAGACATTAAAACCGATGCCGAAGTGACCGTGACGTGGAAAATGATGGACGGCAAGAAAACCGCCACAAAAATCGTGGAAAAAATGGCTGCAAAAGCAAAAAAAGAAAAATACTGATCGCTTTCCCGTAAATGCAAAAAGTGCGCAGAATTACTTCGGCGATTCGCTCTCCAATAAAATCTATAGGGTGAATCGTCGAAGAAAGTCGGAGACGGTTTAACGCTACGTTGTTTTTCCCATTTTTAAGAACCTGTTTTTAGTTTTGGGAATACTTAACATGATCGCGTACCCTCCTGCCGGTTTTATCATTGACGCAGTGCCCTGAGAATATTAAATTATTATATCCTTGGATTTTTGACAGACAAACTCATCGACGCAATATTATTTGTAAATTTGCCCGGGGATTCTTTTTTTCCATTTTCTTTTAAAGGACACTGCATGGGCCGCGCTAGTGGAAAACGACGTTCGCGCTCAGGGTTTCCGATCGTCGGAATCGGCGCGTCGGCCGGCGGGCTCGAGGCTCTTGAGGCCTTTTTTAAAAACGTCGAACCCGATTGCGGCATTGCGTTTGTCGTTATCTCTCATCAACACCCCGGCCAAACGACCTTATTACCCCAAATTCTCGAAAAATATGCGAAATTTCCCGTATTGCTTTCCAAAAACGGAATGCGACTCGAAAAAAACAAAATTTATATCGGGCCGCCCGGCGGTTATGTTGCCGTCATCGATGCGACATTACAGTTTATGGACGGACCGCCCAATGAGATTCCTCCCCATCCCATCGATTTCTTTTTTCGCTCGCTCGCCATTGACCGAAAAGAACAAGCGGCATGCATCGTATTTTCCGGCACCGGCACCGACGGCTCCGACGGCCTTCGTGAGATAAAGAGTGCGGGCGGCCTGACCATGGTACAGGAAATAAAATCGGCCCGATACGCCGGAATGCCGGCAAACGCGATTGCGACGAAAATGGCAGACTATATCCTGCCGCCGTCCGAAATGCCCGGCTACCTCTTACCTTTTGAAAATGTCGTCGCCGGTAAAAGACGCACCCCCGAAGCCAATGAAATTCCCGAAAAAATGAAACGGCCTATTCAAAAGCTTTTAACCATGCTGCAGATAAAGCTCGGGCACGATTTCTCGTCGTACAAAACGAGCACGATTCGCAGGCGCATCGAAAGACGAATGCAGGTGCTTTTAATCCCGAACGGGGATAAATACCTTCGATACGTACAGGAAAACCCTCATGAACTCTCGCTTCTTTTTAAGGAGCTATTGATAGGCGTAACGAGTTTTTTTCGCGACAATGAATCGTTTGATGCCTTAATGAATATCATCGCGCCCGACCTGGCGAATTTCCATTCCGCCAACGAAACGTTTCGGGTTTGGGTTCCCGGTTGCGCAACCGGAGAAGAACCCTATAGTCTGGCGATTCTGCTTCGTGAATCCATGATAAAATTAAATAGGTCAGTGCCTGTCCAGATTTTCGCAACGGATTTGGATAACGAGGCAATAGAATTTGCCCGCCGGGGCATATATCCCGCCACGATTGCCGCCGCTGTTTCGCCAAAGCGGCTTGCGCGTTATTTCACGGTTGAAGGCCAAACGTATAAAATCCGCAAGGAAATCAGGGAAATGGTAATTTTCGCCCAGCAAAATATCATAAAAGATCCGCCATTTACCGGTCTCAATTTGCTTTCGTGTCGAAATCTGCTCATTTACCTTAATTCGGATCTGCAGAAACGCCTTTTCCCTATTTTCCGATATTCGTTAAAGCCGCAGGGGATACTCATGCTCGGGACTTCGGAAACCGTGGGAACCAATACCGGCATTTTCGACACAATAGACAAAAAATGGAAAATTTACCGCCGAAAAGAAACGCTGGTCAAAAGCGTATTGCTAAAAATGCCGTTGCAAAAAACCGCTTTACCCATTCATGATTCGTCCCCCGTTCCGGTTACCTCCCTTGTCAATGTTCCTCCGCAAACGATTCAGCCTCGAAAAAAAATCAAGCAAACGTCCCGGAATTTTACCCCGGAAAAGCTTGCCCGCGAATTGCGTAATGCAAAGGAATCGCTTAAAACAACAATCGAGGAGCTCGAGACGTCCAACGAAGAACTTAAATCGGCGAACGAGGAACTGCAATCGACAAACGAAGAACTCCAAAGCACCAACGAGGAGATGGAAACGTCCAAAGAAGAATTGCAATCGCTCAACGAAGAACTATTTATCGTCAATACGGAGTTGCAATTGAAAGTCGACGAGCTTTCGCGAACCAACGACGACATGCAGAATCTTCTCAACAGCACCGAAATCGCCACGTTGTTTCTAGATAACGGTTTAAAAATCAAACGCTATACCGAGCCAACGAAAAAGTTGATAAAACTCATACCGACCGATGTCGGCAGGCCGCTTGGCGATTTGGTATCCGAAATGGAATACGACGGTCTTGGGCAGGACTGCCTCGAGGTTTTAAGGACCTTGGCGTATAAGGAAACCGAAATCCGTACGCACGACGGTTCTTGGTACCGGGTACGGATTACGCCCTACCGCACCGGTGATAATTTCATCGGCGGTGCGGTCGTTACATTCGTGGATATCAATCGCATCAAACGCTTGGAAAAGGCCTTACAGGAAGCCCGCGCCTTATGCGAAAATTGTTTGGCTCACAAAGAGGTTGTACCGCCGCCCTTGGCAAATGATGAAAACAAGGATCAGCAATGAATACAAAATCCAAAGTCCGCATGTCGGAAGCCGAGTTTGAAATCTACTGCACAGAACTTGAGAATAAAGTCAATCTGCGGGAACAGGAACTTGAGGCGGCCAATAAAAGGCTCGAAGCCGAAATTCTGGAACGAAAGCGCATTGAATCCGAAATGCGGAACCTCGTCCGGTTGCCCGATGAAAGTCCCAGTCCGATCTTGCGGATAAGCGACCGGGGCGTTGTCTTGTATGCCAATGAACCGAGCAGGCCGTTTTTGCAAATGTGGGGATGTGAAATCGGCGGCACGGTCCCAAGCGAGTTGCGGCAAACCGTTTCAGAATTATTGATTGTCCAGACACAACGGATCGAGAATATCGTCTGTAACGGCCGCGTTTACAATTTCGCCCTGGTTCCAATCATCGACGAAGGGTATGTTAATTTTTACGGCCGCGATATAACCGTACGCAAACGGGCCGAAGACCGTATGCGGTTTCAAGCAAATTTGCTTGCAAATATCACCGACGTCGTCTACGCCACCGATATGCACTTTCGCATTATCGCCTGGAATAAGGCGGCGGAAAAGGCATACGGCTATAAAGAAAAAGAAATGATCGGAAAATCGATATTCGCCGTTTTCGGCCCTGCGCTCGAGCCCGAAATGCGGACCATACTAGACAGAAACCTTACGGAAATAGGACCTGTATCGGCGAGAATCGTACAAACCGCAAAATCCGGTAAACAGGTTGTTTTCGATTCGGTTACCATGCTTCTAAGGGACTATGAAGGTACTCCTATCGGCTTCGTCGGCGTCAACCGGGACATCACGGAACGCGATCGGGCAGTTGATGCGCTTCGGGAAAGCGAGCAAAAATCAAGTGCAATCCTGAATGCGGCGAATGAATCAATTTTCCTCATGGACCTGGGCGGCACCATTTTATCGGCCAATGAAACGGCAATAAAACGCCTGGGTATGAAATCCTGCGACGTTATCGGGAAAAATTGCTATGATTTGCTCCCCCCGGATGTCGGCAAAATAAGAAAAGCAAAGATCGAGGAAATGATCGCCTGCGGCGCCGAAGTCAGGTTCGAGGATGAGCGTGACGGCATCATATTCGACCATACTTTTTGCCCGGTGCGTAATGCGCACGGCGACATTTCCGGCGTTGCGATATTCAGTAAAGATATTTCCGGACGTAAACAGGCGGAAGAGGCGCTTCGTACAAGTAAAGAACGCTTGTCCGCAATATTCGACGGCGTTTCGGAAACCCTGATGTTATTGGATTTGGATGGAAACGTTCTTGCCGCAAACAAAAAAGCGAGTGATCGTTTGAACAACGGCAAGCCGGATTTTGTCGGCAAGAATTTATTCGACCTCTTGCCCGTTGATTTTCATGAAAATCGAAAAAAGCAAATTACCGAAATGGTCCGGATGAAAAAGCCGGTCAAATTCCGGGATTACTTTAAAGAGAATGTTTTGGACCTCACGTTTTACCCTATCTTCGACCCGCTTGGTAATGTCGTTCAATTTGTGTCCTTTGCAGTCGACATAACCGAACAAGTCGCAGCCGAAAAAGCTTTGCGGGAAAGCGAAGAGCGTTTCAAGGCAATAGCGGAAACCACCCCCGTAGGCATAGGCGTTATCGGACTTCCCGAATCAGTATTTTTATACGTCAATCCGGCTTATTTGAAAGGGTTCGGATACGAAGAATCCGAAGTATTGGGCAAAGAAGTCATGAACATTTACTTTAATCCGCAGGAACGGACCAGGGTGTTGAATATTCTTAAAAAGCACGGCTCGATCGCCGAATACGAAGTCAGGCTCAAGCGCAAAGACGGTACGCCCTTTTGGAGTTTATCGTCGGTTCGGCCGATAACCTACAACGGGAAACCGGCGCTTCTGGGCACATTTGTCGACATATCCGACCGTAAATACTTTGAGGAGCAAATTAAACGCGACGCAGAAGATTTGCGTCAAAACTATCAAGACCTAAGCCGATTCAACCGCGCCATGGTTGGCCGCGAGTTGCGTATGATAGAAATGAAAAAAGAAATCAATGAGTTGTGCCAAAAACTCGGCGAGCCCGGCCGGTACGATTTGACTTTTGATCAAAATTAGAGAAAGCGGCGCGGATGAAATTCAAATGACAAGGACGACTGCGCCGTCATGTTTCCCCTTTTCAACCGCATCCAACGCCACGTTTGCCTGTGTAAGGCCGTAGGCCGTCGTGCGGATTTTCACGGGCACTTTTGCCGCAAGGGCCAAACCATCCTCGGCATCTTTACGAGTAAGATTGGCGACGGACCTGATCACGCGTTCGCCCCATAAGATATCATAGGAAAACGAGGGAATGTCGCTCATGTGTATCCCGCCGCAAACAACCGTGGCGCCCTTATCGCATGCCCTAAGTGCAAGGGGAACCAATGCGCCCATGGGTGCGAAAATTATTGCTGCGTCAAGTTTTTCGGGCGGCATTTGCGAGGAATCGGCCGCCCAAACGGCGCCGAGGCTCCTTGCGAAATCCTGCGTCTCCGTATCATGCGGTTTTGTAAAGGCATACACCCGTTTCCCCAAAAAAACCGCGATCTGTGCGATGATATGCGCCGCAGCGCCGAATCCGTACAGTCCAATGTTCACGGCATCGGACGGGACCATGGCAAAGGCCCTGTAGCCTATCAGGCCTGCGCACAGCAACGGCGCTGCCGACACATCGTCAAAATACGAAGGAATTCTAAAACAATACTTTTCGTCGGCAACGGCATATTCGGCATAGCCGCCGTTTTTCGTGTATCCGGTAAACAGTGCTTCGTCGCATAAATTTTCTTTAGCCTTCATGCAATACCCGCAGGTCCCGCAGGTTTGCCCAAGCCATGGAACGCCGACCCGTTCGCCGATCGAAAACGCTCGGGCGTTTTCTCCCAAAGCAACAACAGTGCCGACAATTTCATGTCCCATAATAAGCGGCAATTTTGCTTTGTAGAGTTCCCCGTGCAGAATGTGAAGGTCGGTACGGCATACGCCGCAGACGCTGATGCGGATCAAAACGTCGCAGGGACCGGGTTTGCCAACGGGAATGTTTTGCAGCACCAGAGGCCCGCCGGTTTTTTCCAGGACCATGGCCTTCATATTCATACCCGTACGCTTTCGCATTCCGTTTCATTGGCCGGAACAACCGCTACGATTCGCGTTTCACCGGCGCGTTCAAGTTTGACGGTAGCGATTTGCATATCCCGGGCCCGGGTATATTTCGTAAAAATAGCGCAGGCCTTCTTTATCAGTTCATCGTCGGCATCGCCGCGCAATATGCCCAGCGGCCCTATGATATCGCAGACATTCACCAGCCAATCTTGGGGCTGTGCAAGATTTAAAATCGGATCGTTTTCGCTGTCGTATCGTGCCATGATAAGTTTCGAACGGGGACTCAGCCTGAAATGCCTGCCGTGGGCGACCAGTTTGAAATCGTTTATCGAAAATTCGGGATTATATTTTGCCAAGTCGGCATAGCGTTCGGCGGAACGCGCGTGGGTAAGCAAGCACCCTCCGGCAGGCGTCGGATACGACAAGTTGAATTTTTCGGCATAGGCCATTTGGGATTTTCGTCCCCGTCCGCCCCAACCGAACAATTCATCGCGTTGCACCCATCCGTTTTCTTCGGCAAGCGTCGGTTTCATTGTTTTGGCGCAGAGGGGCCGTAAAATAAGCCCTTTAAGCCCGCTTTCGTTTTCTATAATTGTCAAGCAATCCCGCCGTTGCGACATGGGTCGCTGGCCAACGACTTCGCCCGTCGCGATAAAAGAAGCGCCTTCCTGCTTCATGATGATTGCGGCTTTGGTAAGCCGGTGTATTCTGCAATCCACGCAGGGATTGATGTTCTTTCCGAACCCGTACAACCGTGTTCGGAACATATCCAGATATTCCTGGCCTTCCTCTTCGATACGCAGCGGGACATTGAGCGCGGCAGCCCTTGCTTTAATTCCCGCATGCGACAACCCGATGCCCGAATAAAACGGCAACACAAAATGCAATGCCAATACATCGAGCCCCTGCCGCTGCATCATATGAACGGCAATGGTGCTGTCCAAACCTCCTGAAAACATGACAATGCATTTCATACAATTTTTCGATTCTGCATAAATTAAAAAAAATACAAATGGTTACCCGTGCAATATACGGGCCGGCCTCTGGAATAAGACGATTTTTTCCTTCCATAAAATAATCGGTTCCTGCTGTCATGCCACCATGCTGCAATTTATACGCGGATGTGCTCACCGTGGGAAGCGATTTTTATACTGATTCCGACTAAATCCGGAAAACTATGCTTATATTTATTAATGCAGACAGGAAGGTAGCCTATAAATCAAGGAGCACACTATGAAAACTTTTAAAAACGCAATAATCGTTTGCTTTGTTTTTGCCCTTTGTTCATTTGCGCAAATCGGTTCCCAAGGGGATTCGGTTTATACCGTACCGGCTCATCCGACCGTAAAAGACTCCATCACGTACAATTATTACAATGCCAACGCCTGCTGCTGTTCCGAATTTGTAAATCCAGTTGTCGGCGTTTCGGACAGCATTGTGTACCTGTCGTTTTCCCTTAATACCGACCTCTGTGCAACATGTAAATGCCTTGTCGCCGGCACCTGGCATGCCTTTAAAGGCGGAAAACTTCCGGCAGGAAAGTATTCGATTTTCCGCGAGCAATCGTTTTATTGCCCGCCTCCCCGGTTATGTCCAATGATCGCGGTCTTGCCCGTCAAAATCGGCGAATTCGTCGTCACGTCCGGGACAAATGTACAAACCGGAATGTCCGCAAAAAAATCGACCCAAAACCCCCTACCCATACTCCAGGGTAACGGAAGGGGCCTTTTTAATTTTGTCAATTCGCAACCCGGGAATTATGTCGTGAAAATATTTAACGCACAAGGAATTTTGGTCAATGAAACCGCGGTCGGGCCGGCGGCCCGGTTGAGCGCGACTCCCGGCGTTTACCTTATGACAATGGAAACGAACGGCCGGGTCATAGCGACGCAAAAGTTTATGGTTTCCCGATAAAACCATCGGAATTCGCATTTTCCATTGTTATTTAAGGCCGGGACGCCAAGGCAGTATCCTGGCTTAAAATCTCCGGTTGCGGCATGCTCTCCGAAGCAATCGTGGAGAGCGAAGTTTACCACTGCTTGTTTTTAATATTACCCCTTGCCCCCATTTCAAATGCCACATATTTTTACGGGCATAATGAAGCGAAAATCCATTCCCACAAATACCGCATATTCGTTTGTAGACAAAGGCGTGTCGGCAATAACCGGCGTGTTGCTTATTCCTTTCATCATCCATCATCTCGGCGTGAACATTTACAGTATCTGGGTCATTTTCCTTTCCGTTCTCGATTACCTTATGCTGGCCCAATTCGGTATTTCCACCTCGTTTCGAAAATTCATCGCAGAGTATCATGCCCGCAGGGAAATCCGTAATTTAAACGAGTTCATTTCAACGGCGTTTTATTTACTTCTCCTATTATCTTTTATTGTCGTCATCATCGCATTCGTTTTTTCACCGCCCGTACTCTCCTTCCTTTTAAAATCGAATTATTCTTCACACGTCAACATGCTGTTCATGTTCATCGTTCTTACCTCGTGCGTCGCTCTCGTCGACCAGATTTTCCTTTCGATACCGCAAGGCTGTCAGCGGTTCGATATAACAAGCGTCATGTCCATTGCGTCGCGCCTTCTCTATGTGGGCCTTGTCGTGGCCCTGCTCGCCAACAAGTTTAAAATCGAAGCGCTTATCATCGCCACTTTCGTGGGTAATCTGGTTGTGCTGGTTTTGCATATTTGGATCAGCATACGGATTATTCCGACGCTGTCCATTTCTCCCCGTTTTTTCAAATGGGAAAAAGTTGCAGTCATGTACGGGTTCGGCATAAAAATTCAAATATCATTTTTCTCGAACTGGGTTGCCTTGAATTTCGACAAACTGATACTCGCAAAAATGCTCGATGCCCGGTATGTGGTGATTTACGATATAGGATCCAAAATCATCCTGTTTCTCCGCGATTTACCAATGATGTTTTTCAGCATCGTGTTTTCACGCGCATCGGAGCTTAATTCAAACAACGACTTAAAAGCGCTCATTCATCTCTATGAAAACGGGACAAAATATTGTGCGGCTCTTTTTTTCGGCATCATAGCCTTTTTTTATCCTCAAGCGCATTCCATATTGTTTTTATGGATCGGCCCGGCTGTCGACCCGCAAAGCGCATATGTGTTTCGAATATTGCTTGTCGGCACCATGTTCATCCTGCTGACCGGTGTCGGCAGTTCGATTGCGAAAGGAATGGGCAAACCGGAACGCGAAACCTTGTCGAATGCGATTATGGCGATATGCAACATCGTTTTATCGTATACGCTTTGCAAGCTTTTCGGGTTTCGCGGAATCGTCATAGGCACCGCAACGGCGTATGCCGTGGGCGCCACCATCCTTGTCATATTAATCAATAAACTTCTCAGGATCGGGACCGTGCGGTTTTGCAGGCAGGTTTTGACTATTCCGGTGTTGCTCAACTTTGGTTTATTGCTGTTCGGAATTTACGCATTTCACTTGTTCGACACTGTTTTTTCATCGTGGGACATCCGGCTTCGCTATATATCGTTTGCGGTCTGCTACGGCATTTTCCTGTCCGGCACAAGTATTCTCGTGTATACAAAGCTCAAATTCATTCCGATTCTTGTTTACTTACAAAAACCGCTCGTGATTTTTTCCGGGAACTAAGGTTTCTTCGTGTCGATCGCCGGTTCTGTTTGCACGGGCCGCAAAACAACGACTCCGCCTTTACCGAAGGTATGCGACGCACGTATCGAGACCGTTCCGTTTTTCCCGACAAACGCGTTGCCTACGAGCTGTCCGGTCAGCGAATATACGGCAAAAAAAGATCCGCGCAATTCGTCGGGAAGTACGATACCGTTGCTACCATACATCACGGCTTTTGCGTTGTTTGCGGGAACGGATTTATTGTGCAAAAGCCCATCCGCGCGCACCGGCGTCGCTGCAAGCGGCCTTTTTTGCGAAAGCATCCATGCGACAAAGAACGGATTATCGCAACCGCGTCCCTTGATTGTCGACGTGCTCACATCGCGCCATCCGCCCTCATGATCGCCGCCGGTATACTCCGAAGAAATAAATGTCGGGTTCGTTTTCATAAGGGAATCCATTTGCGGTCCGCTGAGGTTGGGACAGGTGCCGGTACCCGGAACGCAATTGGTGATTGCAAGTTTACGGCCGAGCTTTTGCAGCGCCGCGATCAGTATGCGCGAGCATGACGGCGGTACGGTTCCGTCGTTGTTCGAATGGAAAAACCACAGTGAAACGTCTTTGATGCTGCTTAATTTCAGCGTTGCGGAATCCCCGCCTCCGCACATGACGGCTGCGGCGGCAAACAATGTCGGATACCGGAGTATTGCATCGAAAGTACCGAACCCGCCCATCGACATTCCGCAAATGTAAATGCGATTCGAGTCTATGGGATAGGCCCTGCGAAGGGAGTCTATGATCGCCTTGACACATCGCATCTGGTTGTTTTCGGAAATTTTGTCCGTGGAATACGTTCCGGTAATACCGCTTGGAAAATCGCACCATCGCTGGTCCCACGACGGCGCCTGGGGTGATGCCACAAAACATTTCTGCTTGGCCTGATTGGAATCACGCGCCCAAATAGCCGCGATAGGATGTGCGTTCACCTGATTGGTATTGTTGTTGCCCACCTCGCCGGCACCGTGCAGGGTTACGACTAAAGGATACCGTTCGCTGGCAATCATGTTTTTCGGGACAAAAAGCCGGTACGGCAACGTCACGTTCGATGCCGTATGCGACCGATACAGGAACGTATTGACAATCGCCTGATCTTGCGCAGAGATACTTGCCTGCGAAGAAACCTGCAAAACCAAACAAATAACCGCAGCTCGAAATACTAAACCCGGTTTCATGTATTGCCCCCATTATTTCCCGTCAGACATAATTAACCGTTGTTGTACATATTTTTATCACTTTACAGTTTTATACAGGACAATACCCGATAGCCGGACATTTTCTATCCGGGCTTCGCAATTCAGGGTAAACTCACCCAGGTTTTGGCCTGTAACCGAATACAATGAAATTCTGGAATTTTTCATTTGCAGGGGAAATGCAATGGAAGCATTCGTCGCTATTACTTTACGGGAAAATCCTGCTTGCGTTTCCCTGTCTGCGGCAAATGCCGATTTTTGCGAAACCGTTGTCGCGACCGGCCTTTTTTGGGCCATAAGCCAATCGATGTAAAACGGATTGTCAAAGCCGCGTTCCGTATTCGGATATCCGCTGACCGCATGCCACGATCCTTCGTGCCCGCCGTTTAAATATTCCGAATACAACAGTTTGGGGTTTGTTTTCATGAGAGAATCCATTTGTTTATTGGTCAAATTAGGGCCCGTGCCGCTTCCGATATTGTAATTGGTGATAACTGCCTGGCGCCCGGCTTTCGCAAGCGCCGCAATCATTTGACGTGAGCCTGCGGGTTGCACCGTGTTATCGTCCTGACAATGAAAAGCCCACATTGCAACGTCGTTTATCCCCTTTACGACCGCAAGCGACGAATCGCCGCCGCCGGCCATTGCTCCGCCTGCGGCAAACAGTTTGGGAAAGCGTTCCACCGCGTCCCATGTCCCATAACCGCCCCGGGACATTCCGGTCACATATATGCGCGTCGAATCGATGGAAAATTCTCTGCGAAGCGAATCCACAATTGCAATCGCGACTTTCATCGGATCGGTTTCACCTCGCGTTAAGGAATAGGAGCCGACAATACCTTCCCACATTGGTGCCCAATTTGCACCTGCGGGCATTTGCGGAGACAGGACAAAACAGGGATGCTTGGTTTGATTTGAATCCCTGGCCCAAACAACGGCAAGAATATGTCCGGTGATTTGCGCAACATTGTCATTTCCCCTTTCCCCGCCGCCGTGCAGGGTAAGGACTAAAGGATACCGTGTCGTTTTCGAGTAATTGGCAGGAACAAAAAGTCGATAGGGTAATGTTGTCACGCCGCTTAAGGTATGCGAACGCTTCAAAAACTTATCGGCAATGGCCTGGTCATCGGCACTCAAAGCTGCTAACGATATTGTGAAAAATCCAAAGCAAAACAAGATCGCAACTATGGATTTCAGTTTTTTCATACTCCCCCCGGCGCGATGAATTTGTAGAAAAAATACAAGTATATTTTAATAGTAATATAGGATTTTTTTCTAAAAATGTTTATTTTTTTTAAAACGTTATTAATATACTATTTATACAATTATATAATTATTTGCTATTATTAATTAAAAATACTTTCATTTTTATTTATATTAAAAATTTCGTTACAATATTAATATTTATTTAGAATAATATTTAAAACAATAAACTGATGATACAAATCAATAATGCCATGTGTTTAGGGGAAGAAAAAAGCAGGTTTCAAAAGCATCGCGAGCCCTTATAGTCACAAACGAGTAACAACTTACTTCGACGACACATACCCTCGAAGCAGTTATTGTCCGAGTCGTTTCTTTTCTTCCAAATAAAACTCGTAGTTTCCATCATATACCGTGATCTTGCCGTGATCGACTTCAAAAACCCGATTGGTGATTCCTCGTAAAAAGAAACGGTCATGACTAACCAACAGTAATGTACCCTCATAGCGCTGCAAAGCATCCATGAGAATTTCCCGGGATTTTATGTCGAGATGATTGGTAGGCTCATCCAGGACCAAACAATTATACGGTGTGGTGATCAAATGCGATAACACAACCCTTGTTTTTTCACCGCCCGACAGCGTTTTTATTTTTTTGTAAATATCGTTTCCCCGAAACAGGAATGCGGCCAAAGTGCTGCGTACCGCCGCATCATTCGCATTTGGCAATTTCCTTTGCACCTCTTCGAATACCGATATCATCGGTTCCATTTTTTCCAACGTTTGCTGCCCGTAATAGCCGATAGTGATACTCGGCCCGACAACCGCCTCACCCTGCGAAGGTTCCAGCAATTTGCAAACAATTCTTAAAAAGGTGGATTTTCCCGCACCGTTCACGCCCACCACGGCAATTTTTTCTCCGCGATGAACCGTCGCACTTAAACCGGAAAACACTTTTTTTTCATCACCGCCGGTAGTCACAAACGATTTGGCCAGGGATTTGATGACAACGACATCATCGCCGCCGCGCGGAATTTCGGGAAGCTCTATGTTCATTTCCGCGCCTTCGCCGATCAGCTCGACACGCTCTATTTTATCAAGCATTTTAACGCGGGACTGAACCTGGGCCGCATGACTCGCCCTGGCCTTGAACCGTGCAATGAACTCCTGTTCTTTTTTCAGCATGCTTTGCTGCCGGTTGAATTCCGATTCATTCTGTTTGAGGCGTATGGCCTTTTCCTGTTCGTAAAAATCGTAATTTCCCGAAAACGTGGTTACGGTCCCGTTCGCAACTTCTACGATTTTTTTAACGATCCTGTTCATGAAATCGCGGTCATGCGTTGTCATAAGAACCGCACCTTTAAAATTCCTCAGCCAGTCTTCCAGCCATAAAATGGTTTCCATGTCGAGGTAATTGGTAGGCTCATCCATGAGGATGCAATCGGGCATGACGATAAGAACCTTTGCCAGGGCAATTCTCATTTTCCAACCGCTGCTGAAATCCTCCACGGGCTTGTCGAAATCAACGGGCATGATGCCGAGGCCGGTGAGTATCGTCTGCGCATTGTTTTCTATCTCGAAACCGCCCAGTTTTTCAAATTCGATTTGATCGTCGCCCATTTTGGAAAGAATTTTTTCCATTTCCTGCGGGTCAAGATCCGGATCGCAAAGCCTGTCTTCATATGTTTTCAAGTTTGCAGCGAGCTGCCCTGCGCGCTCGTGCCCGGCAATGACCTCCTGAAGCGCGGTCCGCCCCCGCATCTCTCCGACATTCTGGGAAAAATAGGCAATTCGGGTATTATTCTGAATACTCACTTCTCCCTGCTCGGGAATTATCTCGCCGACAATCATTTTAAAAAATGTGGTTTTTCCCGCACCGTTCGGCCCGACAAGGCCGACTTTTTCCCCAGCAAAAATCTGAAATCCCGCATTTTCATACAGCGGCACACCGCTCATATACTTAGTTATATTCGAAATAGTAATCATAAATTGGCGTTTGCATCCTTTTTTAATAAAAACTGCAAAAATGTACGCAACAAAAATACTAAAGGACCTCATACACAAATGTATTAAGATCCTTTTAAATTTTACAGTCTTTAAAAAAATAAGGCGACGCGTACGTTTCGCATACGCATCGCCCTTTTTTCCTCCCTCAAAGTCCCCTCTCTGAGTTCTTGTAAATAATATAAAAAGTTTTTTTGTAAAATGCCATTTTATTTTTATTTATTTTTTTAAATTATTTCTATTAGCTTACTTTTTATATTATTAACAAATTGTTTTTTAGTAAGTTACATTTTTTTATTTTTTATTTTAATTTCTAATATTTATTTATCATATTATAAGAAAACGTACATGATTCTTTTTATTCTATTCTTTTAGACCTTCATAAGGAAAATAATCAAACAAGGCTAAAACTCATTCTGAAATGGTCAAAACAACCGCGGCACAGGTTATTTTATTGCTATGAAAAAGCTTTCCCATGTTCTTGAATATGTGTTGTTACGGTCTTTGGAATTCTGCATCGGTGTAGTTCCCAGAAAATTAGCCCTGATTGCGGGAGAAAATTTCGGCCTTACCCTCTATTATCTCGGCATTTATCGGAAAATCGTAAAAAGAAATTTAGACCATGTCGGGTTATACCCGCCCGACCGGCAAAAAGAAATAACAAGGCAGCTGTACACAAATGTCGGCAAATATGCCGTTGATATGCTCAGACCGGTCGACAAAGTGCCGTCCTATACCGTAGAAAACCTTGATGCGGTTCATCAGGCGCTAAAAAACGGAAAAGGGCTCATAGCCGTGCTCGCTCATTTCGGCAATTGGGAACTCATGGCGACCTTTTTCGGCACCGTGTTTTCCGACCTCAATGTTTTGGCCCGCCCCATGCACAATCCGCTCGTCGAAAAATGGCTTCTTGCCAAACGAAAACAATCGAAAGTCACCCCGATTTACGCGTCGGGTGCGTTACGGAAAATCATTGTCGTATTAAAGCGAAACGGGCTTATCGCAATGCTTATAGATCAATTTTCCGCAGAGCAGGGAATACCGGCGCCGTTTTTGGGAAAAACCGCGAATACGGTGCGCACCGTAGCCGGCTTGCTCCAGAAATTGGATTTCGGAATCGTTTTGCCGTACGCAATTATGCAAAAAGACGGCAGTTATCGGGTTGTGATCGAAGAAGCGGCGCCGATTTTGATATCGCGGGACAACGAAGACGAATTCATTGCTGCGGTATTACAGGCGCACAACGATGTCATTTCGCAATGGATAACTAAGTATCCGCAACATTATTTCGGCTGGTTTCACCGGCGGTTTAAAGACGTCATTTCGTACAAATAAATTGATTTACAGTAAATAAACAATGCAACAAAATTCCGCTCAAACGCAAACGGCAAAACCTCATCGATACATCGACAGCGAAAAAGACCTGATCGACTATCTCAGCGATATTCAAAAACGCAATATCGGTAGAATCGCCTTGGACATGGAAGGAGACCAGGGAAGCATTCGCTACAGGTATTCGATATCCGTTTTTCAATGCTTCGACGGCAAAGAGGCCGTAATAATCGACGTATTGAAAACCGGGAATGCGGCGGCCCTGCGCGATTTATTGACCGATTCGGCAATAACCAAGGTCATGTTCTCATGCGCAAACGATCTGTTCATGACGCAAAACATCCTTGGGTGCACGATTTCGCCGGTCCGGGACATTGCGATAGGACAAAAACTGCTCAACCTGCCAATTAACATTTCAGACCACCTGAATATCGATAAAAAATTAAAGGACAAATACCAACGCGCCAATTGGCTCAAGCGGCCGATAAACCCGGTCTTGCTGGAATATGCGATAAACGACGTGGTCGACCTGTTGACCGTCGAGCAATCCATTGCCGAACGCCTTCACGCGGAAAATAAATTCGATGCGTATACGCAGCAGTGCGTCGCACTTACCAAGAAGGATTTCACCATCGACCATATGCTGCATTACCGGGCCAAGTTTCCCGGCTACAAACGATTGCGCCCCGCGCAACGCCGGGCTGCGGCGGCCGTATGGGTGTTCAGGGAACTTATGGGCAATCATTTCGACTGTCCGGTTGGTTATATTCTTTCCAAACAGGCGATGATGTCGTGCATAAGAGACCCCGACCATGCGGTGACATGCCTGGAAATGGAACTCAATCGCGGCAGAAACGCGGAGAATCGGCTGAAAAAAGGACTTATAGAAAAATTATACAAGGAGGCGTATACCTTGACCGAAGATCATTTCCGCCCCCTCCGAAAACCGTAAACGATTCATCCCGCCGTATTTTCTTCCAGACATTCCCGTATTGCGGCGAGAAAGCGTTCCTTGTCGATAGGTTTTTCAAACGTGTAATCGGCACCGAATTTCTGCGCCAACGACAAATACCCTTCGGGACGCATTCTTCCGCCGCCCGAAATCGCTATGATGGGTATTTTTTTGTTCTGTTTCCGGATACCTAAAATCAATTCCAACCCCTCTTTTTCCGGCATCACGATGTCGGTAACGACAAGGTCGAACCGCTTGTCCTGAAACAGTTCGAGCCCGATTCGCCCGTCGGGCGCGCCGCAGACCGAGTGACCTGCATTTGTCAACAGTTGCAAAAGCATGCTGTTCATAATCTCATCATCGTCGATTACCAGTATTTTCGCCACTGCCATTCTCCTTTTTCCTATATAGTAAAGCACTCAGCGTCTGTGCAAATTGCCCCCGATGTATGGGTTTCAACATCATTTTGCCGATGCCCAAAGCAAAGGCGCGGTCGGGATTTATTTCGCTGCTATAGCCGGTACAAAGGACTATAGGAAGGTCTTTTCGGATTTTTAAGGCGGCTTTAGCGAGCTCGACTCCGGTCAAATCGGGCATGGTCTGGTCCGTAATAAGCACGTCGATGCCGCGGGGATTTTCTTTTATGAATTGCAAGGCGTCGACGCTGCTCGACATTCCGATAACGCTATAGCCGAGTTGCGTCAACATTTTCTGAGCCATTTCAACCAGCATGGTTTCGTCATCGACAAACAGTATCCGTTCAAAATTGCCGCGGCACGCGGCGGTATCGTTGTCGGCGTTTTCCAAAACAGAATCCGGCGATACGGGCAGGAAGATCCTGAAAGCGGTCCCTTTTCCAAGTGCGGTTTCGACTTGTAAATCGCCGCCGTGCGAATGAACGATGCCGAAAACGACCGAAAGACCCATGCCGGTTCCGTCGCCTACCGGTTTTGTGGTAAAGAACGGCTCGAACGCCTTTTCCAGCGTCTGCGCGTCCATGCCGCAACCCGTATCGCGCACTTCCAATACCGTATATTCCCCGGCGGCAAGCTTCCCTATCCTGCAACACTCTTCTTTGTCTAGTTTTGTATGGTACAGCGCAATGGTCAGGACGCCCTTGTTTTTCATTGCATAGACCGCATTTGTCGCCAAATTCAGCAGTACCTCCTGAATCGTCGTCGGATCCGCAAATACGGGTTTTGTGTCCTTTGCCAGTTGCGCATCGATATGTACGGACGAAGGAATCGAAGCATTGAGCAGTTCCAACACTTCTTGGACGACCGGACCAACGGCAATCAGCGATTTCCGATGATTGCTTTGACGGCTGAAAGTCAATATTTGGCGTATCAGGTTTTTTGCCCGTTCCGAAGCCGTTAGAACCTTGCCTAAATAACTTTCCAAAGCAGAACCTTTTTCGGCAAAATCAAGCGACATATCGGTATACCCGATGATGCCGCCCAGCACATTGTTGAAATCGTGGGCAATGCCGCCGGCAAGCTGCCCGATGGCCTCCATTTTTTCGGATCGCCGCAGGCGATCCTCGCTTTCCAAAAGCGCCTGTTCGGCAAGTTTCCGCCTGGTAATGACATGGTAATTTATCAATATGCCGTTTATGACCGGGTCTTTTATCATATTTATCGCCGTCAGCTCGACCCATTCATAATTTTCAGCCTTGCATTTATAACGGAATTCAAAGGTTTTAATTGTGCCGTCGTTTTCAAGTAAACCGAGAAATTCTTTTTGCAACCGCTCCATATCGTCCGGGTGAACCATCACAAAAGCGTTGCCGCCTACCAATTCTTGCGGCTTCCATCCGAACCATTTCTCGATGTTGTCGCTTTTATACTTCACGATTCCGTTCGAATCGATGATGCCGATAACATCGGAAATATTCGATATCATGGCTTTTTGCTTTAATTCGCTGCTTTGCAAAGCGGAAAGCACGGATTTACTCAAAATTTCCACATGTTTACGCGTCGAAATGTCGGAAACTGCCGTGGAAAACGCACCTTTTTCAGGAGAGCATGCATCTATGTGTAAAAATTTTTTTGCCGGCTCAAAATACGCTTCAAAGGTTTGCGGAACGCCTGTTTCGGCAACCTTGGAATATATTTCCAAAAACGGAATTTTTTCGGAACTGTAAACTTCCGAAGCCAATTTACCCGTTATACCTGCCCGCGCCAAGCCGAGTATTTTTTCATAAGCAGCGTTTATTTCGCAAATGCGGTAATCGACGGCAATTCCGTTGTTATACACGACTTCATTATAACTGCAACCGGCAGGCATAGCTTCAAAAATCGCTCTGAATTTATTTTCACTTTTTATCGGTGAAACCGCGTCGTTCATTCGAATAATTCCGATCGCACAAGTCGCATGGTTTCGGGGCAGTTCATACGCACTGCGAATAAAACAGGGCTGTTCCCGGCTCAATCACTCATAAAAGTATACGATTTTTGGCGCATATTGCCTATAAAAAACAAGATCTCTGTTCTCACAATCAGAGCGTAGCACGGTTCGTTTTTTTTCGCACCGCGATACGAATATTTTCCAAGGATTCCCGCAATACGTTTGCGGCCCCCTTGTCAAGCACCATATCGTGCCCAAAGTAAATTTTTTGTACGTTACGTCGGCATAATCGCTCCAGCGCCTCCACGAACCGCTTATCAAACGTACCTTCGGTAGACCGGATCACGACGCATGTGTCGCCGACAAACAACGAACCGTCTTCAGCGCAAAATAAACAAATCGAATCATCGCTGTGCCCCGGCGTGTATATCACTTCGAGCGAACGGTCTCCGCAGCGAATCGTTTGGCCGTCTTTTACCACGACATCGGCATCGGCAAACGCGGAATGCGCGTACACGACCGGATTATATAATTCACGTATTTTAGGCAAAAGCAGCAAATGGTCGGAATGGCTATGCGTCAATATCACCTGTTCGACGGGGCGCTTTCCGACCCCGGTCGGCGCCTTGGCGAGCTGCTCCAATATTGCGGGATCGCTGCCGGTATCGACCAGCGTATTGACATCCGCGATTGTACTGTAATCGCCGAGAACCAGAAACGCATTGCTGGTATACACCGTACCCCTGGTGGCCGCAAGATTAATAACGCGCATGGTTGTTATTTTTGCCTCTGGCTATTTATATATCGAGAAGGTTCTCCATATTGACAATCATCGATACGTAACCGGTCCCGCTGATGGCGGCGCCCTCGTATAATTCATTATCAAGGACGTTCCCTTCAACCGGCTTGCAAACCACTTTTTGTATTCCCATGATTTCCTTGACCGCAATGACCGCTTTTTTTCCCTTAAATTCGATAAGGACGCCCATGGTGATGTCCTGGCTTTCCGCGGGAATTCCCAGCAGGTTGTCGAGCGTGTATACGGCGAATACAAGATTCCGCCGGCTGATGATTTTCCCCTTGCCGGTGACCGTCGAGACCTCGTTTGGGGAAATGTTAAAGGCTTCCACAACGCAATCTATCGGCAAAACGTATACGTCGCCCGAAAAGCTGCGCACCGAATATCCGTCAAGAATTTGCGTGCTTGCGTTTCGCGGCACGGAAACGGTGAACGTCGTGCCTTTTCCCGGCACGCTGACGACATCTATTTTTCCGCCCGCGCTGTCGATGGCGCGTTTCACGACATCCATGCCGACGCCCCTGCCCGAAACGTCGGTCACGACCGTTGCAGTCGAAACGCCGCTCATAAAAAGCAAATCCACGATCTGGCTTTTTGACAATTGCGTGTTTGCCGCGACAATGCCCAGGCCGACCGCCTTTTTTTGCAATCCCTCGTAATTGAGCCCCGCGCCGTCGTCGGTAATAATCAATTGCAAATCATTGCCGTTTTCCTGCAACGTGACGGTAACGGTCCCGGTGTCATTTTTTCCGGCGTCCGTACGGACCTGCGGCAATTCGATACCGTGATCCGCCGCGTTTCTGACCATATGCGTCAGCGGCGCATCGAGCAAATCGATGTAACTTTTATCAATGTGCAATTCGGTGCCGATACATTCGACATTGATTTTCTTTCCCGATTGCGTCGAAATGTCGCGGACTATCCGCGGCGTTTTCTGGAGCAGTATGCCGGCTTCAACTTTTCGCACTTCCATTATTTTTGTCCGCAATTCCTTGGAAATGCCTTCAAATTGGGTTACGGCGTCCTTGAGATTCGCGGCAATAATATTTTCTTCGGCACCGGCATTGCTGAGCCGCATCAAATTCCGCAGCATTTCTTCAACGCCTAAAAGTTCGCCGACGCATCGTAAAAAATCGTCCAGCGATTGTTCGGGAATCCGCATGGTTTTATCGTGCTTGACTTTTGTTTCGGCCTTGTTTTTTTGCGGTTCCGAGGCGTTCGATGCAGTCTGTTGATTCGTGTCCGAAACGCAGGCGGGCAGCTTTTCCTGCATCATCGAAATCGCGAGTTCGTCGATGCCGCTTTCCGTATGCGTGAATGTTTCATAAATATCAAAAATTTCCTCAACCGCCCTTGCCGCAAGCCCCTGCTTATGCTCGTCGCGCATCGTTGTTATCAATTCCCCCACCAAAGCGGTTAGGTCCTTGTTTTTCCGCAGAGACTTATTACTTGTCAGTATTTCATGCAGCTTCCCGGCCGCCCCCTTAAGCGGCTGTTTGCCCTCAGATACGGCTTCGCTTTTTGCCGTTGCCGTGCCCAAGGCGGATAATCCGGGTACGGAGGCCAATGCCTTTACAAGATTGTCAACCGCGCTTACGGACGTGCCGGACATGTTTTTCCGTATTTCACCGAGCAATTCGCTTATGGTCGAAATCGCATCCTTGCTCGACGGCATTGCCGCAGTGCCGAGTACGTTTTCCAGGTGCGCAAGAATGGCACTCAACGGTTGCTCGTCCGAAATTTCCTCTTCACCGTTCCGCACGTTGGAAAGCATAGACCTAAGACAATCGACGCCGGGCAAAAGGGAATCGATGCTTGTACGATCGGCCCGGCTCTGGCCTTTTCGTATTTTGTCAAGCAGATTTTCCATTGTATGGCTGAGCTTTTTAATTTTCATCAATCCGAAATAGGCGGCATTTCCCTTTAACGAATGAATGGGCCTGAATATCGAATTGACCAGGTCGATGTCCGCCGGCGCGGCTTCCAATTGTACAAAGAGGCTGTCGACTGCTATGAGAGAATCTATCGACTCATCGATGAATCCGATCAGCAGTTCGTTATTCACATCGCTTGCGTTCATCGTCTTACCCCGCTTTTTGATCCCATTCCCTTAAGCTGCAGTAGCTTTTTTTCCCAATGCTGCAGGTAACACTCCGCTTTGTTAATCGCCTCGTCCATTTCGCCAAGGTCTTCCAACGGCTTAAAAATGCAGGTGTCGGCACCGTGGCGCAGGCATGCCAACCCGTTTTCAAGCGTCACATATCCGGTCATCATGATGACCCGCGTCATGGGATATTCGATCCGGATACGGCGAAGCAATTCTATACCGTCTATCCCGGGCATCTTTATGTCCGAAATGACGACCTGAAACGGTTTTTGTTCCAATAAGGCCAAAGCGGATTGTCCGCCGTCGGCGGTCTCGACTTCATAGCCTTTCAATTTATAGCGGCGCGACAGGGAATTGCGTATATCCGGTTCATCGTCGACAATCAATAGTTTGGCGTTCATACTGTTCCTTCTTTTTTCGTGGGCAATGTGATCAAAAACAACGCGCCGCCACCGGGGTGGTTCTCGACAATCAATTCACCCTTGTGGTCCGTAATGATGTTTTTGCTTATCGAAAGGCCGAGCCCCGTCCCTTTACCAATCGCTTTCGTCGTGTAAAAGGGCATGAATATCTTTTCCAATGCGCCAGCCGGGATTCCGGGGCCGGTGTCGTGAATTGAAACGATCACTTTTTCATTCGAATACTCGGTGGAAAGTTCGAGCGTACCGTCCGTGCCGGTTTCCTCAATGGCGTCGGCGGCATTCGTGAACAAGTTGACAAACACTTGTTCGATTTGATATTTGTCCCCGTGCACCCGAAGGGGCGCGGCAAATTGTTTCCGTACCGTCACGTGGTATTTCAGCCTGTTGGCGCACAGCTGCAATGCCGATTCGATGCAATCGTCGATAATGAACCAGTCGTGTTTTTCCGGCCCCGCATATGCATAGGTTTTCAATCCGTTCACGATATTCCGTATCCGCGCGATACCGTTTTTCATTTCTCCAACGATTTCCGGGAATGTCGCGAGGAAAAACCGCGCCATCTGCTTTTGTTCCTCCGACGGATAATCGTTCATTGCGGAATTCAGCACCGGCAGGTTTTCTTCCAGGGTTTGTATATTGACCGAAACAAACGACGTCGGATTGTTGATCTCATGGGCAATTCCCGCGCTGAGTATTCCGATGGTGCTTAACCGGTCGGCGCGAATGAGCTGTTCTGCGCGGGCTGCTGCCAACTCTTCGACGATCTTCGTGTGGTCGAGCAGGCGTTCGTTACTGTCAAGCAATTGCTGCCGAAACGTCAGCAATCGTATTCCGACATTGATCCTGGCGCGCAATTCGGCAAGGTCCAGGGGCTTGGCGACAAAGTCGTCGGCGCCGTTTTCAAGCGCGAAGGCAACGTCGCTTTTATCGGTACGGCTCGTCACAATAATGGTATGCAACGGAGATTGCGGAGGATCCAGGGACAAATCGTTGCAAATATCGACACCGTTCCTGTCGGGCATGAGCCAATCCAAAAGCGCAATAAGCGGTTGATCGGCTTTTCTCAGCGCCTCATATATTGCAATGCCCGATGAAAAAGCGGTCACCTCAAAACCCATTTTTTGCAACGTGGCTTGCAATATCATCCTGTCCACGGCATTGTCGTCGGCGATATAAATTGTTTTTAACATTGTAGAATACTACCTGTCGATGGAATCCCAGAATCGGTCATTGTGAAAAACCCGTGTTTATTTTGCTTTGTATTTCTTTGACCGCACTATGGAAATTCCCGTCAAAATCCGGAATCAGGGCCCGGGCAGCGGCCAAATCACCGGACTTTCCCGCGGTTTCCATCTGCAGGGCCACGCGCCGGAATCGCTCAAGGCAAATATTTGCGGCCGCGCCTTTAATGCTGTGGGCAAGCTCCCCTGTGCGCAATGCATTACCCTCGGACAGTTTTTTTTTCATTTCGATGATCTGCTTCGGCGTTTCCCGTAAAAAAACCTGCAATACCTTGAGCGCCAAAGCCGAATCGTCCATGACCCGCTCAAGTAATCCCCGATAATTAAAAATCAACGGATCGTTTTCACCGGGTGTCGTTGTTGTGCGTCCGTCATCGGTGCCTGTTTTCCCGGCGCCGATTATATCATTTTCCTTCGGCGCAATAATAACGATCGGTGTGCATAACCATGTTTCGACAATGTCTTTCAATTTTTTTAAAACGACGGGTTTGGAAATATGATCGTTCATGCCGTTTTGGATGCAACGGACGCTATCTTCTTTCATGGCGTTTGCGGTCATCGCAATAATCGGCACATCATGGTTGCGAACGGTTGAATTCATGTCGCGGATAACCGCGGTAGCCGTTAAGCCGTCCATTTCCGGCATTTGCATATCCATAAAAACAATATCGAAATCATCACGTTCAAGTGCCGAAACAGCCTGTCGGCCGTTTTCACAAACCGTTATGGACCTGAAACCCAATTTCTTCAGCATGCCCACGGCCACTTCCTGGTTCGCGAGATTATCTTCCGCCAATAGGATTTTCGCCTCGGGCCTGCCCACATTATAATCATCGCGATTAGCCGTGTCGGGCCGTGCGGATATGCGTATGGGGTTCGAAGAAGCGAATTGGGCGACAGGTTGTTTTTTACATCGTACGGTAAACCAGAACGTCGCGCCGCGGCCCAGCTCGCTTAATACGCCGATTTCTCCGCCCATCAATCCGGTTAATTTTTTCGAAATGGCGAGTCCGAGCCCCGTTCCTCCGAACTTCCGTGAAATACTACTATCGGTCTGGGAAAATTCATTAAAAAGCAAATGCTGTTTTTCCGATGCGATCCCTATACCCGTGTCGATTATCTCAAACCGCAATTGGCAGCAATCGGCCATATCCTCTTGCAAAAGACAACGGATCGAAATGCCGCCCCGTTCGGTGAATTTCAACGCATTGCCGATCAAATTGGTGACGATTTGCCGCAAACGTACCGGATCGCCGATAAGCGACAGAGGCACCTGGGGGCCGATTTGGCAATCGAAAGACAGGCCTTTTTTCCCGGCTAAAAATTCAAAAGCCGAAAAACCGCTTTCCAGGAAATCCTTTATATTGAATTCGACGTCTTCGATTTCCAATTTGCCCGCTTCGATTTTCGAAAAGTCCAGAATGTCGTTGACAAGAGCAAGAAGCGATTCGCCGCTGCTTTTGGTAACTTGGGCATAATGCCGCTGCACATCGGAAAGTTCCGTGTCGAGCAGCAGATCGGTCATTCCCACTATTCCGTTCATGGGCGTACGGATTTCATGGCTCATAGTTGCCAAAAAATTGGTCTTGGCGGCATTTGCATCTTCCGCACAGGCGGCCATCGCATTGGCGCGGGCCGTTTCCTCTTCCAGATGAATATTTGCATTAAGCAATTCGTCTTCAACGCGCTTCCGTTCGGTTATGTCCCGGCAAAACGCCATAAAGGTCCCGTCGGGCAGCTTGACCGCATCGAGAATAACGGGAATGCTTCTGCCGTTCGAACCAACCAGTTTTATTTCCGCGGTGGCGCTGCCTTGTTCCTTTAATAAAGAGAAAAGCCCCATGCCGGCGGCAATTTCCTGTTTGTGCAGAATGTCGGGAATGCTTTTTTGAAGGATTTCGTCCCGGGTATAGCCCAGTAACCTGCACGCCGCCGGGTTACATTCGAGATAACGGCCCATTTCATTGGTGACGAAAATTCCAATAGGCGATGAACTTATATAGGTCCGAAGCCGCTTCTCATTTGCCTGTAACGTTTTTTCGGTATTTTTCCTCAGAGAAAAGTCGTGGAACGATAAAACTACTGCGGCAAGGTTGGAGGAATCGGGAATGGAAATGGGTTGGGCGTTCATTCGAATCCACAATGTCTTTGCCTGGGGTTTTTCCAATCCGATTACGACGTCCGCAACGGGTTTGGCGGTCGATAAAACCAGCATTCCCGGAAATTGGTTTTCCGGAATGGTCGAACCGTCTTCACGAACAGTATGGAGTCCGAGTTCCTTAAAAGTCTTGCCCAATAAATCGCCGCTTTCGAAACCCAGGATTTTAGTTGCGGCAGTATTGCATTCGATAATTCTCCCGCCGAGGTTTAAAATGACGACTCCGTCCGAAATGGACGAGAATAGCGATTGCCAATGAGAATCCCTCGTATGCAACCGCTTCGTGGTCTCGCGAAGATACTGGGCCTTGACATACACTACCCAGGCGACCGTGCCGCCGACCAGGGCAAATACGACCGCGTTTCGTAATGCGCTTGTCGCATTTCCGGTATGGACGTAAATTGCATAAAAGCAAGTTGCAACCGCGGTGATCCAAGTCAAAATAACGATAAGGAGCGGGAATAAAACCGATGCCCAGACAAGCGGCGTGATTAAAATGGCGACAAAAACAAGGCCTGCGTCGAAAATGGCGCTAAAACCGAGTCCGCAACAAAGCGTCGGCCCGATGGAAACCGGAAAAATCCAATCCGCGGTTTTGGGACTTTTCCGCAGAAAAGTCCACAGCGCTCCGGCCAAAATAATGAAAACGATGAATGCCGATCGAATTGTCAAATGCGGGTTCTGAACAAAAATGAGGGCGGCAAAAACCGGACCAACCATTGAATAAAGGAGCAAGACCGTTCGTCTCAAACCCGCAGGAGAGTCATCCAATAAAGGATTACTTTTAGCTGTAGCGTTTTTTAGGTTCATGCCCGTTTAACATTCCTTTTTAGACGTTCTCCCTATTATATCCTTTCTTTTTTTTTTTTGCGATAGTAAAACATAAACGCATCGCAAACGCCGGCGATAAGCCCCCAGGCTATTTCTTATTCTGCACTCTGGCATCGGTCACTTTTTTCATTTCCATATCGAATTCAGGGTATTTTCCCCGTAAAATATCGAAATCGCTTTTCGACAATTTATACACATCGCAATAGGTCAATGTCCTGACGCTTGCATTGCGTTTTTCATTGAATAAAAGTGCGGCTTCGCCGAAAGGCGACCCTTCATGCAATGTCGCCACCACGCTTCCGTTGACAAGCACTTCGACGCTGCCCGAGCTGAGGAAAAACATGCAATCGCCGTATTCGCCTTGTCGTATTATATGATCGCCGGGCAAATACACTTCCGAAACCAACAGCTCGATAATTTCCCTGATGAATATGTCGTTCGCATTTTTGAAAAAACTCACCTTGCCGACAATGTCCTTATTGAGAAACAATAAAATGTCTATGGCGCTCGATCGGGGCAATTCGCTGATGATCGAGGCGGTGGAAACGTTTTTCCTGGTTTCCCACATATACGAATAATAATCCCTGACCCGGACCTGAAGATCTTTGGGAACGTTTTTCACCCGGAGAAACCCGTTGATTTCCTCCATTTTTTTTATGTACGCGCTTTTCGCTCCGTCGAGGTTTGCGATGATCGCCGACATATTACCGATGATGTAGCCGTACATGCCGACGCCGAAAATCATCACGATCATGGTATACACGATTTGAATGTTGCTGTCGTGATTGGGATAGTAATCGCCGTAGCCGATCGTGGCGACCGTGGTTATGCACCAGTAAAGCGACCTGATATATTGGTCGAGAAACGGGCGTGCGGTTTCCGACGCGCCGATCAGTATCCATCCCAGCGCCATGTAATGTACCGCATTGGAAAAAAAGAAAGAGAAATTGAGCAACCTGATCGCCAGGGGATTCAGGTTTAAGTTTTCCTGAATTTGGAACAAAAGGTACGGGATTTTTATGACCTTTACAAGGAATAAGAGCCGTATCACCGTAATCGCCAACGCAAGAACGCGCGAATGAGGCAAATGAGCGTTTAATGCGAGGAGCCATTCGAACGGCGTTGCCGCCAAAACATCCAAAACAAACCAGCGCCGTATGTAATGCCGCGCGATTTCCTTATTTGTTTTGTAGAACTTCAGTTTCGACCGTACCGAAACCAGAAACCCCTGAACGCAATCAAGCCAATAAATCCCGATTAAGAACCAGTACCATCCGTCCGGCTTGTTGATATTAAAAGTCAACCTGTACGACAAATGCGGCGTCACGGCGAACACGACCATCGCAAGAACGATGTTCCATGCGGTTTTGATTTTACTATCGTGGGTAAGGGTCATACTACGCTCTGTAAAAAGGTTTATACCGATCGAACCATCACAGTATACAGTATACATTTCCTGCAATTATTTGTCTTGTGATTCCACTTCCCGTTGCTTCCCTTATCGCGTTCGCTTCGAAAAGCAAGCCGCTATCCGGGAATAAGGGCGGTCACCACGTACGCTGATATGCGGCATACAGGACAATATCGCTGTTTCCCCGAATGTCTCTTCCGGCGGAAAAAAGGAAATGGTCCGATTCGCTGAAATTGACAATTGCGCCGACCGAGAATGCCAGCTCATTGTCGATGCTGTTGGCGGGATTAATTACGCCGAACAATTCGGCGGCAAGGGTGATACTTTTGGAAATATCGTATTGCCCTTCTTGCCCTAAGAATATCGTATTGGCCCGATCGGAGGCAAAATTAAATAAATATCCTCCGCCGCCGTAAAGCGTCCAATCGCCTATACTCTTTTGGGCCCACAAGGGCAAAAAAAACTGCGCGTGTCCGTTTCCCAATCCTTTCGATTCGTTACCGGTCGGTATTTCCAATAACGGAAAAACGCCAACCTGAGGATGAAAAGCGGATTCCCCGATAAACCGGTATTTAATTCCCAGCTCAATATCCCCGGGTCCATACGAAAAATCTCCGGTATTCAATCTGTTAAACGAAAGGGGAACAATCAGATGCAATTGGGTTTCGAAAGCGATGCCGTAATTTACCTCGACATGCGGTAACGTGCCGGTCGTACCGTTATCGTCATGCGAAAGTTGAGACGCCAGGTAAAATTCCCAATGATGAAATTCGACAGGCTCAGGATCATCGGTGCGAAACGGCGGACCGGCCCACGCAGCGGATAAGGCGAAAATAAAGACTGCAGCTTTAAAAAGGATACATCTTTTCAACATCTTCGGCATTATGCTTGTTTTCATTTGTTCCAAACCCCGGTTTGGTAATTAATAACAGCAAATCGAATGCCACGATATTTTTGTCAACGTATCTTGAATCCCTGAAAAACAAATAATATCACAAATCCTATTGTTATGTAGGCGTCGGCAAGGTTGAAATAAAAGGGCCAGTTAAAAAGGCTGCCCGCTTGCATATGGATAAAATCGACCACATAGCCGTATACGAACGGGTCTATCAGATTACCGATTGCGCCGTCGGCAAAAAGGAGAAACGGAAACAGGTACATAAACGATTTTTTCCGGTTTATCCAAATAAAAACAAGGAGGCCGATGAAAATAATAACCCGCAAAACAACGACAACGGTCCGTGCGGTTTTCGGCATTTTCCCGTTTTGTATACCGAAAATCATTCCCCGATTTTCGGAATATCCCAGGTCTAAAACCCCTTTTAGTACCGTTATTGTCGGTTTGTCCTGCAAATTGTCTTTTGCCCATTTTTTGGAAATAAAATCCGCACTGCAGCCAATAAGCAGCAGCAATAAAACAATACCGTATTTCAAAACCGTTTTTCCCATTTCAAATCCTTTTTACTTTACAAACTTTTTATTCCTGAATCGTAATGCCGACCAATCGTCATCCAATGAAATCTGACGCACATTAGGAATCTAAACTGCCATCCTCGGGTATATTTCCCGATTCGTTTTACTTTCTAGCTTGTCTGCGGCAATATCCAAATCAAAATCCATCTGAAGCCCCAGCCAGAATTGAGCAGAATTTTTGAAATACTTGGATAAACGAATCGCGGTATCGGCTGTAATGCTCCTTTTTCCAAGCACAATTTCATTAATCCTTCGTGCAGGCACATGAAGCGCTATTGCAAGCTTATTTTGTGTCAATCCCATGGGAATGATAAATTCATGTTGTAAAACTTCCCCGGGATGAACTGGTGCGAGTTTTTTTGTTTTCATATTTCTACCCTTTATGATAATCGACAATTTCCACCTTAAAAGCATCATTTCCGTGCCATTCGAAACATACTCTCCACTGTCCGTTTATCCGAATCGAATATTGGCCATCACGATCACCCTTCATTTTTTCCAAATGATTCGAGGGCGGTATCCTCAAATCATTTATGGACATTGATCGGTTTAGCATTCTCAGTTTCCGTAAAGCTATTTCCTGAATATCGGTCGGTAACTTTCGGGAATATTCCCTATTGAATATCTTTTCGGCTTCGCGATCTTTAAATGTCCGAATCATGGTATAAATATACCCTGTTTAACGTTTAACGTCAAATGGTTTGTTTTCCTGCAACCACCCCCAAACACGCCTGACTCACCGCGCAATCGACAAGGACCAACGCGGCCATGGATTCCACAATGGGAATCGCGCGCGGAACCACGCAGGGATCGTGCCTGCCTTTTGCGGAAAGCAACGTGTCGTTGCCGTCGTAATCGATGGTTTTTTGTTCTTTACCGATTGTTGCGGGGGGTTTGAACGCGACTTTGAAATAAACGGCTTCGCCGTTCGAAATACCGCCCTGAATGCCGCCGCTGTGATTCGTGCTGGTGCCGATTTTTTTGTTCTTTTTTATAAACGGATCATTGTGCTGCGACCCCCGCATACTCGTTCCGGCAAAACCGGAACCGATTTCAAAACCCTTTGTCGCCGGAAGCGAAAGCATTGCCTGGGCGAATTTTGCTTCCAGTTTGTCGAACACCGGGTCGCCCCATCCTGCCGGCACGTTGCGGCACACGCAGGTGATGACGCCTCCGATCGAATCGTTGTCGTCCTTGACCGAAGCCACCAGAGAGATCATTTTTTGCGAAACAGCCGTATCGGGACATTTGACAATAGACGAATCGACATCGCGGCGCTGTACCGTCAGCATCGGCACATCGTCGGTACGAATATCGCCCACCGAACTTACCCATGCCACGATTTCGATACCGTGACGCTGCTTCAATATTTTTTCCGCAATCGCACCCGCGGCGACCCTGCCGATTGTTTCGCGGGCGCTCGACCTGCCGCCGCCGCTTGAGGCCTTTATGCCGTATTTTTGCAAATACGTAAAATCCGCATGCGACGGCCGCGGAATGTTCGACATTTCCGCGTAATCGCCCGGACGCTGGTCGGTATTGGGAACCAGCAATGCGATAGGAGTACCTAATGTAAATCCGTTTTCAACGCCCGACACGATGGTCACGGTGTCGGATTCGGCGCGCGCGGTAGTCATATTGCTTTGACCCGGCCGCCTGCGGTCGAGCTGCGGCTGAATATCGGCCTCGGAAAGTTCCAGTCGCGGAATGCAACCGTCAACAACGGCACCGACCCCTTTGCAATGGGATTCTCCGAATGTCGTGACCCGAAAAATCGAACCGAAGGTATTGGACATCAGCGGTCTCCTTTTTCATTGTGCTGCAGTATTTTTATGATTTCGTCAACCGTCTCATCCGGTTTTTGCGCACTGTTGTCGATGCAGAAATGGGACGATTCCCCGTATAACGAGTTCCGCGCCTCCCAATGCTTTTCGACATTTTCAAGCGTCGGATCGGACTTCAAGAACTGCGGGAACCCTCTTTTCTTCAACCGATTAAAGATAATTTGGGGCTTTGTGTCAAGATAAAACACGGTACCGAAATCTTTAATCGTATTGCGTATATCAATCACCGTGATGGCGCCGCCGCCGGTGGAAAGCACGATGCCCGTTTGCCCCTTTAAAAAACCGAACGCCTCAAGCGCCAATTCGTCGAAATACGCCTGGCCGAACTCGGAATAAATCTGCCGGCAGGTAAGAACGTTGCCGCTGTGGTCCTTATGCGCACGTTCTATCTGCGTGTCGAGATCGACAAATGCAAAACCCAAACGGGGCGCCAGCAACTTTCCTACCGACGATTTGCCGCTGCCCGAAAACCCGATGAGAACGATATTGTTCGTATGCTTGTTCAACACGGTAACCGTTCCATCTTAAAACTCGGCGTTCCCCGGATACCGGGGAAACGGAATCACGTCCCTGATGTTTGCAAGCCCGGTCATCAGAAGTAATAATCGCTCGAACCCAAGACCGAACCCCGCATGCGGCGCGCCCCCGAATTTCCGCAAATCAAGATACCACCAATAATTTTTCTCGTCTAATCCGAGTTCCGAAATACGGCTGCGAAGCACGTCCAACCGGTCTTCGCGCTGGCTGCCGCCGATGAGTTCGCCGATGCGCGGCACCAGGACGTCCATGGCGCGAACCGTTTTATTATCGTCGTTCTGCTTCATGTAAAACGCTTTGATCTGTTTTGGATAATCATGCACGATCACCGGCTTTTTAAAGACGTTCTCGGAAAGAAACCGCTCGTGCTCGGATTGCAAATCGCTTCCCCATTCGACCTTATATTCGAAATTCGCGTTGTTTTTTTCAAGTTCGCTAACCGCATCGGTATACGATATGCGTCCGAATTCGTTTTGGGCAATGGTTTCAAGGGTTTTAAGCAGCATAGGGTCTATCCGCTGATTGAAAAACGCCAGGTCTTCCTGATTGTGTTCGAGCGCGTGCTTTACAAGGTATCGAACGAATTCCTCCGCCAGCCGCATGTCGTCGGCAAGTTCGAAAAAAGCCGCTTCAGGTTCTATCATCCAGAACTCGGCCAAATGACGCGGCGTGTTCGAGTTTTCGGCCCTAAAAGTGGGGCCAAAGGTATAGACGCGGCCCATTGCCATTGCGTAAATCTCGGCTTCGAGCTGGCCGCTGACCGTCAGATGCGCCTTTTTCCCGAAAAAGTCTTTGCTCCAGTCCACCGAATTATCCCCCTTTTTCGGGATATTCTCAGCTTGCAAGGTACTGACGGTGAACATTTCTCCCGCGCCTTCGCAATCGCTTGTCGTAATGATAGGCGTATGCACGTACTGAAACCCTTGTCCGGTAAAAAACGTGTGCACCGCATACGACAACGAACTTCTCAAACGGGCCACGGCGCCCAGAGAATTCGTGCGCGGCCGCAAATGCCCGATTTCCCGCAAGAATTCGAACGTGTGGTGTTTTTTCTGCAGCGGATACTCCGACGGCGCAATACTGTAAACCGTCACGGTAGTTGCCCGCAATTCATATGCCTGGCCTTTGCCCGGGGATTTCACCAGAACGCCCTCGCATCGCACCGCGCTGCCGGTTGTCAAAACCATAATCTCTTCGGAGAAATTTCCAAGAGACGCGTCGGCAACGACCTGCATCGAGGTCATGCACGATCCGTCGTTTACTTCCAAAAAGCAAAACCCTTTGGCATCGCGCCTGGTCCGTATCCATCCGGATACGCAAACGGCCTGGCCTTCCTTTCCCGCCCGTAAAACAGCATCGATTCTATCGAATGTCATACCGGTTTTCCTCAGTTCATATATAAAACGACTCACACGGAACTGTTCCCGTTTCAGCCAAAGGACAGGGCTCCCTGTTTGAGTCCCATGAAATGGGACGAGTTAGTGACTATCATAGAAAATATCTGCACGAAACGTGCAGATATGATCTCAGCTAAAACTATCCAGTTGCGAAGCAACGGATTGGGGAAGTCCGATGGTTGAAACGGGAACAGTTCCGTGGGTTTCATTATTGGTTTTTGCCTGTTTTCTTTTCAAGTTCCGCAAGCATTGCGCGATCTTCCTGCGTCAAATCGCATACGGGAAAATCATTGCCGTCCGAATGCACGATTTCGTCAACTGTCGTTAAAAGCCGGGCAAACTCAGTACCTTTTATATCGGAAAGCAAAGAGAGGAACCGTTTCTTTTCATTGTCGTCGATAGTCCTGGCCATCGACCGCTTAATGGGTTTTGCTGTGATCCTGGAAAATTCGAGTTTGTCGGGCGCATGAAAGTCTAAAACCAGGTCTTCATCCAAAACAGCCTGAAATGCGGAAAGAAAGTTCCCGTTGTCTATCCACAGGTACAAATACAAATCGTTGCCGCGCTCCCCATTGTTGTCCAGAGATGCCGTCGATTCGAACAGGAGCCGTATCTTGCCCGGAAAGAACGGTTCGTGATACGGTTCCTTATAAAGGCGAAACTCCATACAGTTTAAGCCGTGCTATTCGCCGTGATAATCGATGAGTGTTTTGGGGCCGTATTTACCGATTTTTGCCGCAAAGTTAAGGAACGGCAACCCGATGACGCCGAAAACGCCGGCAACGGTTCCACCTTGACGTTCGATCATTTTTGCAACCGCTTCGATGGTCCCGCCGGTCGCGATCAAATCATCGATGATAAGCCAATTTCCCTTGACCAAATCTGCGGAATGAATTTGCAATGTGGCTTCGCCGTATTCCAGCTTATAACTTTCCTCAACGGTTTTCCCCGGCAATTTCCCCTTTTTACGCGCCAAAACAAGCGGCACGGATCTCTGATATGCAAAGCAGGAACCCAATAAAAACCCTCTGCTTTCGATGGCAATTACTCCGTCGACCGCAACGTTTTTATACAGATCCACCATTTCATCGATGGCGGCTTTGTATGCCGCAGGACTTGTAAATATGCTGGTGACATCGTAAAATAAAATTCCGGGTTTTGGAAAATCCGGGACTTTTCTGATTGCGGCATCGAAATTGAATTTCATCAAAGCTCCTTTTTGATTTATTGGCACATTATAAGGAACAATTAAAAAATATATGTAGGATACGATAATCTCCAAGGCATAGGCAAGGCGATTTATCAAAATGTTCTTTAATATCCCTTGCTGTGCGATACGTTATTAATCAATTACTAATTATGATTTTACCGGTTTAAAAAGTATATTGGAATGTAGTTATGCGCTTTAAATTCATTTTAGGAATCTCAATACTTTGCTTGGCCCTTGGGCAATTCGGCTGTTCGGTAAAGAAAACAACAATCAACATCGTCGCATCATCGCTTGCCAAAGAAAGCGGCTCCAGCGTTTTTACCGGAGACGATGATCCCGAGCTGGTTGGTGACGCGCTGCCTTTTGCCATTAAACTGTACGAATCATTGCTCGCCGGATCTCCCAAAAACCCCCAGCTTCTTTTGACTACGGGAAAAGCGCTTTGCATGTATGCGTACGCGTTCATACAAATGCCTGCGGAACAGCTCGGCTATAACGACCTGGCCCAAAAAGAAGAAATGCTATCCAGGGCCAAACATCTGTATTTGCGGGGACGCGACAATATCCTTGCCGCAATAAATATCAGACATAAAAACTTTCTTGCAAATATCGATAAAGGCGATATGGCCGCGGCACTGCACGACATGCATGCGAAAGACACCTCGTATTTGTATTGGGCGGGAATGTCGTGGATGGCGGCATTCACCGCAGACAAAGCGGACGTGGGCCTGAGCATGGACATCCCGAAAGCCTATGCCATGCTTTGCAAAGTTTTGGAAATCAACGACTCGTACGGAGAAGGCGCGGCACACGATTTTTTCATCTCGTATTACGGCGGCATGCCCGAAGCCATGGGCGGCAGCGAGGCCAAGGCACGGTATCATTTCGCCAAAGCGGTCGAATATTCCCACGGATTAAAGTTGTCACCGTATATCGCGCTGGCAACCACGGTTTGCGTCAAGACGCAAAACGCAACCGAATTCAAATCTTTATTGCAAACCGCCTTGCGCATCGATGTCAATAAAAGCACGGCAAACAGGCTGGTCAATGTCCTGAACCAGCAAAAAGCACGCTGGCTGCTTGACCATTCGGACAATTATTTTCTCTCAGCAGAAGGAGACTCTGCCAAATGACGTTTCGCACATTCCCGACACTTATTCTTTTCGTTGCCGTTTGCATAGTATCGTTTTGCCCTGCGGCTAATGCCCTCACCATAAAGCTCGGCAGCCTGGCGCCTGCCGGCTCACCCTGGGACAAAGGATTGAATAAGCTCGGCGCGGAATGGGAAAAAATTTCAGGCGGCAGCGTGACGCTGAAAATTTATCCGGGCGGGATTGTCGGCGATGAAGCCGACATGACGCGCAAAATCCGCATCGGCCAGCTGTCTGCAGCGGGAATGACCGGCGTAGGCCTCAGCAGGATTTATCCGGACATCGCGGCCATACAGATGCCGCTGCTCATACAAAGCAACGAAGAACTCCGTTTTGTGCTTGAAAAAATGAAACCCGCTTTTTCGGCCGAGCTGGAAAAACGCGGATTTAAAGTGGTCATCTGGACTTTTGTCGGATGGGTTCATTTCTTTTCCAAGGTTCCGGTCATTGGCCCGGACGATTTGAAAAAACAAAAGCTGTTCGTATGGGCCGGCGATGCGGACGCGGCTCAAGTTTGGAAAGAAAGCGGTTTCCATGTCGTCCCCCTGACGCCGACCGACATCATGCCTTCTTTACAAAGCGGGATGATCGACGCGTTTTCGACGACTCCCCTTTCGGCCGCGTCGTATCAGTGGTTCGGCCTGGCAAAGAACATGTGCGACATGAATTGGGCGCCGCTTATCGGCGGCGTTGTGGTTTCGACGTCGGTATGGTCGAAGATTCCGCCCGAAACCGCCGCAAAGCTCGAAGCGTGCGCAACGCAAATAGGCTCCGACATGCAGGCCGACATTCTCAAGGCCGACGAATCGGCAATGACGATCATGAAGCAAAACGGCCTGGTTGTCAATGCGGTACCCAAAGCGTCGGTAGAGGCATGGAAATCGGCCATCGAGGGCGGCATCACCAAGGGCCTGCTTAAAAATTCGGCCAAAGACCTTTACGAAACAGTAAAAAAATTCGTCAATGAATACCGTGCAACCCGGAAAAAATAGCTCCGTATGGTCAACGCAACGATGTCCATTGGCAAACGAATATTTCACGGCGCCGAAAACACGGTCGCCGTGGTCATCCTTTCCCTGCTCAGCCTTTTTCCTGTTTGTGAAATAATCGCCCGCACCTTTTTTAAAACCGGAGTCTACGCCTCGACCGATATCATACAGCATTGCGTGCTGTGGATAACCTTTGTCGGCGGCATGTTCGCCTCGCGGGAAAACCGCCATCTCTCTGTTGCGGCCGCTTTGGAACGATTTCCCCAGGCCGTCCAAACGGGAATCAAAACCGTCACCGCGTTCGTCGCGGTCGCCGTTACCACGGGTTTCGTCATCGCATCCTATAATTTCATTCGCCTCGGTCTCGACGAATCTCTTAAAGTCGGTTTTATTAAAACGCAATATGTGGCGTTCATCATGCCCGTCGGTTTCGGTATCATGGCGCTTCGTTTCGTGGCCAAAGCCCCGCGGGGAATTATATACAAATTCGCGGCGATGTCGGGCGCATGCGTCCCGATACTGCTTTCGACCGTGCTGGCGCCGCAGCTGCCGCATCTTGCCTGGCCGCTGGGGATTTGCCTTGCGCTGTCGCTTGCCGCAGGAGCGCCGATTTTCGTGGTGCTCGGCGGAATAGCGCAACTGTATCTTTTGCAAAGCGTGGGTGAAACGGCGACTTTGGCGAACGAAGCCTATACCATGCTCACGGGCCCCACGATTCCGACCATTCCCCTGTTCGCGCTCGCCGGCTATCTTCTTTCCGAAAGCAAGGCCGGCCGGCGGTTGGTCAGGCTTTTCCAGACCACGTTCGGCTGGATGCCGGGCGGCCTGACCATCATGGCGATCATGGTCAGCGCTTTTTTCACCACCTTCACCGGCGCGTCGGGAGTCACGGTCATCGCCCTCGGCGGGTTGCTCTCGTACATCCTTGTCCAAAGCGGTTACAAACGTGAATTTTCGATCGGATTCATCACCTCGTGCGGAAGCCTCGGGCTTTTGTTCCCGCCGAGCCTGGCGGTCATTTTATACGGCGTGGTTTCGCATGTCAATATCCGCCATCTGTTCGTGGCCGGGATTTTACCCGGGATTTTCATCATTCTTATAATGTCGGCCCTGGGGATTTTCAATTCGCGGAAAAACAACATCAAACCGGTCCCGTTCAAATTCTCCGAAGCGATACGCGCCTTTGCCGACGCGATATGGGAAATAGTATTGCCGATTTTCATTCTGATAGGATTTTTCAAAGGCATTTTCACGCTTGTCGAAATGAGCGCGATCACGGTTGTCTATGTCGTGGTCGTCGAAGTCCTGATAAAAAAAGACATCACCATTTTCAACCTTCCCAAAGCGATGCGCGCCTGCGTGCCCATGGTCGGCGGCGTTTTGACCATTCTTGCGGTTGCAAAGGGACTGTCGTATTGCATCATAGACGCGCAAATCCCCACCTCGCTTTCGGCATGGGCGCAGGCCCATATACAGTCCAAATACGTTTTTTTGTTGCTTCTGAACGCCGCGCTGCTGGTCGTCGGTTGCTTTATGGATATATTCTCCGCGATCATCGTCATCGTCCCCCTTATCGCTCCGCTGGGGAATGCGTTCGGAATCGCGCCGCTTCATCTGGGAATCATCTTTTTGACCAATCTGGAAATCGGCTATCTCATGCCGCCGGTCGGCATCAATTTGCAGCTCGGTTCGTACCGTTTCAACGAATCCATGGCTAAAATGTACAGGCACATTTTTCCCTTTGTCATACTGCTTCTCGCCGCGGTCCTGGCCATAACCTATTTGCCGTTTTTGTCAACCTGGCTGGTAGGGGTCGTGTTCAAATAACCTCCGATGTAGTATATTTCCTGTAATAGCACATCCCACAGTTTAGGAGTATCGGTGTTTATATTCGTTGCAATAGTTCTGATCACCATGTCGCTCGCATTTTTATGCTCATTGCTCGAAGCATGCCTCATGAGCCTGTCGCTTGCGGACATTGCCAAAATTTCCGAGAAACAGCCGCTCATCGGCTCGATATGGAAAAACTTCAGGGAAAATATTCAAAAGCCCATTGCGGTGATTCTGATAATCAACACGTTTGCAAATACGGTCGGCGCCTCGCTATCCGGCGTTTGTTTCGGCAACCTTTTCGGGTCAAAATGGATAGGCCTTTTTTCCGTCGTGCTTGCGCTCATGATTATTCAATGGTCCGAAATCGTGCCAAAGACATTGGGATATAAGCATAACCGTCTCATCGCGCGGGTTTTCGGTTTTCCCTTGAAATTCCTGGTCGTCGCATTGACGCCGGTTTTATGGATAACCCAGGTATTCGCGCGGCCGTTCACCGGCAGACGCAAAACCAACACGGGCGACGCGCTCGACGACATCAACGTGCTGACTCGCTTTGCCGCGCTCAACAAGCTCATCAGTAAAGAACAGGCAAAGCTTGTGATGAAAGGCATCGATCTTTCGAAAACGAAAATCGCCGATGTCATGATGCCGCGCGACGTGATAAAATTTCTCGCAAGTTCCATGACCCTTACCGACGCGCTCATTGCCGCGCATCATCATTATCATACGCGTTACCCGCTTGTCGAAACCGATTCCATAGACAGCGTTATCGGGTATGTCAATTTCAAGGACATCGTGATCGCATTGCATATCAATCCGAAAGACCCGTCTTTAAAAGGGGTCATGCGGCCGATGCTTTTTGTTTCGGATTCCGAAAGCTCGTCTATCGTGCTTAACAAAATGATTCAGGGACATCATCACATTGCCATCGCGAAAAACGCGAAAGGTACGGTAAGCGGTCTGATCACGCTCGAAGACATAATCGAAGAGGTCATCGGCGAAATTCAGGACGAATTCGATATTTTGCCCCGTTTTATCCGCGCCATGCCCGATCAGCGGTTTCAGGTCGGCGGCGCAACGCCGTTATCCGATCTTCATGAAAAAATATCAACCGAATTCCCCGACGAACCGATAACGCTCGACGCCTGGATGCGGGGACAAATGAAAAAAGGCCCTAAGCAAAAAGACCGTATTACCTTGCAAAATTACGAAATCCTCGTTTCCAAAATCAGGCGTTCGCAAATACACGAAGCGGTCGTGGCCAACACCAGGAACTTACGTAAACAGACAGCGGAAAAATGACGGCTTCCAAACAAAAAGAACTGCCGGCCGGCAATTTTTCGACCTGGCTGGACACTCTCTGCGGTTCCCTGGAAAATCTTACGGGAATCGACGTGCCGTGCGAAGGATGTGTCGCTTGTTGTCAATCGTCGTATTTCATCCATATCAGGCCCGTTGAGACAAAAACCCTTGCCCATATTCCCAAAAAGCTTCTTTGCGCTGCGCCGGGTTTACCCAAAGGACATATGCTTTTGGGGCATTTCGAAAACGGCGATTGCCCCATGCTTCACGACAAAAAATGCGGCATTTACGAATGCAGGCCGCGTACCTGCCGGTTCTACGACTGCCGCATATTCCCGGCCACGGGCATCATGCCCAAAGACAGGGTTTTAAAAAAAATAGTCAAACAAAGCAAGCGCTGGAAATTTGAATATAGCAACAAACAGGACATTACCCGGCAGGCCGCACTTTTGGCTGCTGCGGATTTTTTGAATGAAAATGCGAGCTTGTTTCCCGAAGGTTTCTTACCGCGCAACCCCACGCAAATCGCGCTTTTGGCGATCAAAGTGCATAAGTTTTTCCTCAAACCGTCTCGCAGCAAAGCCTCGACGATAACGGCAATAGTCAAAATTAAAAATTAAAGAGTAAAGAGTAAAAAGAACTTCCAACTTCCCACTTCCTACTTCTAACTCATGATTATCTGCCTGGAATTATCTCCTATATCAACAAACCGTATGGAACGGGTCGTCCGGGGCAAAACATCGGGAAACATGTCGGCCCATTCGATGAGAACGATGCCGTCGGAGCAGATGTAATCGTAGTAGCCGATTTCAAGCAGTTCTTCACGTCTTTTCAAGCGGTAAAAATCGAAATGGAATACGGAAACGGCATCCGATTCGTGGATGTTGATAATAGAAAAGGTCGGGCTGCGCACCGCCGCAGGTCCGCAAAGCTCTTCGACAAAACCGCGGACAAATTCCGTTTTTCCGCAACCGATTTCGCCGATAAGCGCAAAAACATCCCCGCCAATCGCCGTACGCGCCGTGCGTGCGCCCAATGAACGGGTTTCCTGAACCGAATGTGTTATGAATTCTTTTTGCATAATTTAATTAAGTTGGACCCGATTCCTTGGGGGTCATAATCGCCAATGGCAATATTATTTCTTCCATCGAAATACCGCCGTGCTGAAAACTGTTTTGATATTGCTTTTGAAAGTGATCGGATTTTTCCGGGTATACAAAATAATAATTTTCATTTGCAAGAATACACGTGGTGTTTGGCGTGAATTGCGGCAATTTGAACAACGACGGGTCCGAAATAAACAGCGCATGCCGTTCGTCGCACATGATGTTCTCGCCGAATTTATACCGCACGTTTTTGGTTTGCTCGCGTTCGCCGTATACCTGCGTGCTTCTCGTGCAAAGCGTGCTGCCGTGATCCGTGGTAAGCACCACGGTGCAATCCTGTTTTGCAAACTCTTTCAATATGCTGAAAATCGTCGAAAACTGGAACCACGATTGCGTGAGCGAGCGGAACGCCATTTCATCGGGCGCTATTTCCTGCAATATCGACGATTCCGACCTGCTGTGCGTCAGCATGTCGACAAAATTGACGACCAGTGAAACAAAGCGGTCGTTTTCGTAATTCTTGATTTTTTTCAGGAATTCTTTGGAGTCCGAGGCCTGCAGCAGCTTGACGTATTCGGGTTCTTTTCCGCCCACATCGATTTTCGCGGCCGCGATTTTATTCGCCAGCATCTGCTGTTCGAATTTGTTAAGACCCAATCCGTCGTCTGCAGGGGATTTCCAGATTTCGGGGAAATCGGCGGAAATGTCTATGGGATATTTTCCGGCAAACAGGGAGTTCCGCGCAAACGGCGCCGCAGTGGGCAAAATCGAAAAGTAATACTGCCGTTCTATGTCGAAAAACCGCTTCAACAGATTCTCTATTGCAAAATATTGATCGAGCCGCATGCACGACAATACGACAAAGTACACCTTCTTGCCTTCCTCAAGCTTGGGCAGCACAAAGGTGTCCAGCACCTGCGGCGAAAGTATGGGGGGCTTTTGTTCGCCGCGTATCCACTGGAGATAATTTTCCGAAACGAATTCCGAAAACGCTATATTGCAGTCGGACTTCTGGCCCGCATGGGCCTGGCGTATGCCTTCGTCTTCCACCGATTCCAGCAGAATGTCCCAATTCGTAAGGCCCTCGAACAACCGCACCCAGTCTTTGGCGGTCATATGCGTGGTGAGCGCCATTTTCGTTTCGGAATACGCGCGCACGAATTTGCTTGCCGTTTGTGAAGAAATGATCTGCTTCGAATCGAGCAATTTCTTGCATACCGACAGAATCTGGCTCGGATTGACCGGCTTGGTCAGATAGCCGTCTATCTTTTTCCCCATGGCCTCGTCCATCAGATGTTCTTCTTCGCTTTTGGTGACCATCACGACCGGCATGTCGGGCGCAATTTCCTTGATTTCCTCCAGCGTGGTCAGACCGTCTTTTCCCGGCATCTGTTCGTCGAGCAAAACGATATCGAACGCCTTGACATTCTCTTTAATCAAATGCACCGCGTCGTGCCCCGAAAACACAGCCGTAACGCTGTAGCCCCTTGTTTCCAGGAACATGATATGCGCTCTCAAAAACTCGATTTCATCGTCGGCCCATAAGACTTTTTTTCTGTTGCCACTCATTGCGTTTCACTTTCGATAGGTTTTTGGGGTTACGCCATCGGCTGCCGCAATTTGGGCTGCGGCCGCGAAAGATGCTTTTGTTTTTCATTCCCAACCGGCAAATCGATCACAAAAACAGTGCCGTTGTCCTTTTGCGAATACGAGAGATAAATCCGTCCTTTATGATAGTCCTCGACGATACGCTTCGCCAGCGTGAGGCCCAGGCCCCAGCCGCGCTTCTTTGTTGTAAACCCGGGCGCGAAAATCCTTTTCTGGTCTTCCCACGAAATGCCTTTGCCGTTGTCGGCATGCGTAATCTTGACGATTTTTTCCTCGGGGATATACACGGTCGTAATTTCGATAAGCCCGTCGGATTTGGTAATGGCGTCCACCGAGTTTTTCATCAGGTTCTCGAACACCCATTCGAACAAATGACAATTCGCATACACCTTGGGCAAATCGCCGCAGGTAAGCCGTATTTCGATATGCTTGCCCAAAAGCGGAAGCCGCATCCGGAAATACATGGCCGCATCGTTGAGCACCGCGTTGATATCGCATGGCGTCAATGCGGGGACCGAGCCGATTTGCGAAAACCTGCTGGTGACTTTTTTAAGCCGGGTCAAATCCGCGTCCATGTTGTCGCAGGCCTTGTATACTTGCGCGACAAACTCTTCCGGATCGACCGGTTCGTCCTGGCTGCCGCTCGATTTTATGAATTCTATCCATCCCATGAGAGACGATATCGGCGTCCCGAGCTGATGCGCGGTCTCCTTTGCCAAGCCGACCCATAAATTGCTTCGCTCCGTGGCCTGGATATTGTGAAACCCCAGAAACGCGAAAAAAATAAACGCAGCCACCAAACCCACCTCGATATACGGCATGCGCGACAAAGAGCCGATGAGTTCGCTGTTGCCGAAAACCAGATATCCGATACGGGTCTGGGTCTCACTTATGTAAAGCACCTTCGGCGTATAGGTGAATCTGAACTCTGCGATCATCTTCTGTATCTGCTGCAGCGCCGCTGCGCTGGAATCGTGCGGCGGGATTTCTTTTCTGTTAAAAAACGGTCCCACCACGATATTGCGCCACATGAGCGGCGCCCAGGCAGTATCCGTAATGATGACCGGAATATTCGATTTCCTGATGATTTCCTCGAATATCACGTTCATTTCTTCGTTATTCATGCGCTCGGTGATCGCGGTGCGTATGAGCTCGGCATAGGTTTGGGTAACCGTCACCGATTCGTCCTGAAGCCGCATGATGATACTGCGCGAATATTGGGCATACCAAATGAATCCGGCAATGCAAACCAGAAGCAGCACATACCTTCCGGTAAACGGCCTTATTCTCATAAGAAAACGGTATACTGCGGGATTTGCCATTGTTTAAATCGCCCGGTAAAACGATTAAGTTAGAAGTTCATAAGTTATGACACATGTCTTTTCACTTTAACCCTCACCGCTTAACCCCAACCCCTTTTCCCCTCTTACCACAAGGGCAAGAAGGGTCGGAAAAAGATTAATGAGGTTATACTAATGAACTAACTACTAATTTCTTCTTCCGATTTCTTTCATTCCGCGCATATACGGCTGCAGAACATCGGGGACTCTGATGGTGCCGCTTTTCGTTTGATACGTTTCCAATATGGTAACAAGAATCCTCGCCGTGGCCAAACCGCTTCCATTGAGCGTATGCACGAATCTGGGCTTTTCACCCTGCTTAGGACGATACCGGATATTCATGCGGCGCGCCTGGAAATCTTCGAAATTGCTGCAAGACGACACTTCGAGGTATTTCTTCTCGCCCGGCGCCCATGTTTCCAGATCATAGCATTTCGCCGCGGCAAACGACATATCCGCATCGCAAAGAGCAAGCACCCGGTACGAAAGACCCAACGCGCGTATTATGCCTTCGGCATCGGCGCGGAGGAGTTCGAGCTCGGCATACGAATTTTCGGGCTGTGCGAATTTGACAAGCTCCACCTTATTGAATTCATGGACCCGTAAAAACCCCTTGGTGTCTTTGCCGTACGAACCCGCCTCGCGCCTGAAACAGGCGCTGTACGCGCAGTATTTGACCGGCAGTTTTTCCGCATCGAACATTTCGTCGCGATGCAAATTCGTCACCGGCACTTCCGCGGTCGGCACGCAATACAACTGGTCTTCGTCGATATGATACATCTGGTCCTGCGATTTGGGAAGCTGCCCGGTTCCGAACAGGCTTTCTTTATTAACGAGAAAAGGAGGGAAAATTTCGCAATAGCCGTTTTGCGAATGCGTATCGAGCATGAAATTCAAAAGCGCCCGTTCCAACAGCGCGCCTGCCCCTTTGTAAACGGGAAACCCCGCACCCGCGACCTTTGCGCCGCGGGGAAAATCGATGATGTCGAGCGCTGTTCCGAGTTGCAAATGGTCTTTGGGCTCGAAATCGAATTCGGGACGCGTGCCCCACGACGCTATCTCGACATTGTCGGCAGCGCTGTCGCCATGAGGGACCGATTCATGGGCAACGTTGGGGATCCATTGCATTATCGTCTGTATCTGCTCTTCCGCAGTCGCCTGTTTTACGTCGAGGTCTTTGATTTTTTCGGAAAGATCTTTCATTTCCGTCATGATCGCGGCGGCTTCGGCGTCCTTTTTCGCTTTTTTCAATCCGGCAATTTCCTGCGACCTTGCATTTCGCACGCTTTTGAGGCCTTCGACATCGCCGATAATCCGACGCCGCATTTCATCGAGGGACAAAAGCGCATCGATGTCTACCTGGCATTTTTTATTGCCGATCGCCTTCTTCATTGCATCCGGGTTTTCGCGAATTCGTTGCAGGTCTATCATGGTATTGCCAAACTCCTTATGTCTCTGATCATGAAAAAAACAGCCGTGATCATTACAAAATAATACATACATACAATAATGATATAATAGAGAGGGTTTTGAAATATTATTTTATGTATTCGATCCCAAACGCATTTAAAAAAAAGGACTTACCGCATTGCCAGATTTTCCATCGGTATCAACATTGCTTCCGCATCGCGATCCGGCCATTGTCGTGGATTCACTGCAAAGCATAGAAAATTCCCAGGCAGCCTGCGTCCGGGTGGTGCGGGAAAATGAGCATTACGGGCCCGGACTTTCCGAAGAGGGAATCATCGAATTTTGCGCGCAAGCCGCAATTTGCGGACAATACACTGATGCGGATGCGCAGGGTAAAATCGGCGTCATTGCCGGAATCGATGATTTTTCCTTTTATACAAAAGTATTGCCCGGCGACGAATTAATCGCCCAAATCGCGACACAAGCGAAAATGGGAAGCCTCAGCCTTTTCGAATGTACGGTAAAACGGGGAACAACGACCGTGGCACACGGATTCATCAAAGCGGCATTGACATGAGCATATCCGAAGCGGTCATTTTAGAACAGGGCGAAATTCTCTGCGGCCTGGGGCAGCTGCAGGAAACGGTTTCCGATCTCTTTGAAAATCAAACCGCCATAGTGCCCGGTCCCTGCTTCGGCGTCGACGTCGCCTATGCGCCGTTTAAAAACGAATCGTGGCGAAGCCTGACGACCGCAACGCTTACGTTGCAAACGGCAACAGACCTGTCGGACATTGACCAAAGTGAAACAGCGTTCGTGTTTTGCGCCGCAAAAGGCGACCTGACTCCCCTGGAAGAATATTGCATATCGCGGAAAATGCCTGCCGATTTCTCTCCCTTGTTGCACTCACAGGCACGCTATGCGAAAAAACTGTTGGGGCTCGACGATTGCCGGACCATCGTCGTATCGAACGCCTGCGCTTCCGGCGCCATCGGCGTGCAAATCGCCCGCGAAATGCTTATTGCCAAAACGTGTAAAAATGCGGTGATATTCGGATTCGACGCCATATCCCGTTTTGTGGCAACCGGTTTCAATTCGCTTGCGGCCTTATCGCCTGCGGGCGCAAAACCCTTCGATGCCGGCCGCAACGGGCTCACGCTCGGCGACGGAGCGGGCATCGTGGTATTATCGTATCGCGAACCCTTCGAAGACGATATACTGATCAAAGGTGCGGCAAGCACCAACGATGCCAATCATAGGACCGGACCGTCCCGCACCGGCGAAGGCTTGCATCGCGCGGCATCCGCGGCACTGCGCGACGCTAATATGCCCCCGTATGAAATCGGCGCGATCAAATGCCACGGAACCGCCACCGCTTACAACGACGCAATGGAAGCAAAGGCCATTGTTTCCGCGTTCGGCGAAGAAATACCGCCTTGCTTTTCGGTAAAGGGCGCCATCGGCCACACCAGCGGCGCCGGTTCTCTTCTGGAAATCATCGTTGCCGCCGAATGCCTGCAGCGCCGCAAAATTCCGCCCACCTGCGGATTCGAAAACCTGGGGGTCGACGAGCAGATTCCGGTTTGCGCAAGCAGCCAAACGCTTTTGCATCAATCCATGCTCTGCCTTTCGGCAGGGTTCGGCGGCATCAATGCCGCAATCGTGCTTACGGAGCATTCAGCATGAAAAAACCGATATACGTGCGTTCGTTTTCCGCGATTCTCGACGAAGGGATATATTCGCCCGCAGGCTTTGCGCCCTGGCCGCAAGGACAAAACGGCATTTTCGAAATCACCCGCGAACAGGTGCTGGCCAAGCCCTATCCCGCTTTCGGCAAATTATGCCTGAGCGACAAGCTTGCTTTTTGCGCCGCCTCCGTAGCGCTTTCGCATTGCCCGGTAACCGAACCCCTGTTCACGGGAATTTGCCTGGGACTGCCGCTCGGGTCTTTGTCTACCGATTTACGATATATGGAATCCGTACTTTCGGCTTTTCCCAGCCCGGCCCTGTTTTCCGCAACACTGCCCTCTTCGGCAATCGCCGATATCGCGATATTTTTCGGGCTTAAAGGCGAAAACCGGGTGTTTGTCAATGAATCCGACAGCGGGTACACTGCAATGGAAAACGCCGTGCGCCTTTTACAAACCGGAAAGTGCAATACGGTCGCGGTTTTATACGTTTTAGCGCTTGAAGAAAAAGACTTCGCGCTTTTAGGGGACGGCAATACCGGAAAAAACAGGGCGTATGCCCTGATACTGTCGACGAGTTGCGACGATGGCGGAAAAGCCATGGCCCTGGAATTTAAGAGCGCCCAACCCAATAAAGACCAGCCCTGCGACAGTGGGGAATTGTATTTTCATTCGATTATGCAACTTTTACACACTCGTTCGGCCGGATCGGTGCCGTTTAACGGCAATTGCGTTGCCGGCCATTTTTCCATGAAAAAGGATGTATCATGAACGATGCCGATTCTCTGATAGCAACCCTGAAAACCCAAATCATCGCCTCGCTGAAACTTTCGGACGTTAAGCCCGAAGACATCGATGAAAACGAACCGTTGGTCGGCGGCGGGCTCGGTCTCGACTCGATCGATACGCTGGAATTGCTTGTATTGCTGGAAAAAGAATACGGCGTCACGGTTCCCGACATCACCATAGGCAAAAAGGTTTTCGCATCGGTACGCTCCCTGGCAACCTATATACAAGAAAACCGCACAAAGGGATAATACGTGTCTAAAGCCGTCCCCATTATCGGCATGGGCGCGATTTGCGCCGCAGGCAATACAATAGCTTCGGCAAAGAAGGGCGTTTACGCGGGCCACGACAATCTGACCCCGCTTTCTCTTTTCGACAGCGGATTAAAAATTCCTCCCCTGTCGGGCCAGGTTTTGGCCCTCGAGGAAAATGCCGTGGGTCCGAACCGTACTGCGCAATTAGCTTATGCGGCGGTACGTGAAGCGCTGAGCGGTTTGCACAAACGTAAAGGTTTGACCCTCGGCTTTGTGGTTGCCACGACCGTTGGCGGCATAACCCGTTCCGAATTGTTTTACAAAGCATACAAGACCGACCCCTTGAAACTTTCTCGCGCAGCAACGGAATGCGCCGGCCACGAACCTGCCGCATTGTCCGGGTTTTTATGCGAAAACTTCGACGGTACCGGATTTTACACGCTTTCAACGGCTTGCTCCACCGGATTGCACGCAGTGGGACTTGCCAAACGCCTTATTCAGGCCAAGGCCTTCGATTTGTGCTGCGCCGTGGGCAGCGACGCGTTGTCCATATTGACAATACGGGGATTTTCCAGCCTCATGCTTTTGGACCCCACCGGTTGCAAGCCGTTCGACAAAAACAGAAAAGGCACGAGCCTGGGCGAAGGCGCGGGCGCCGTATGCCTCGCCTCCGACGACGCCTGCAAACTATTGGATGTAAAGCCTTTGGCCTATGTTTCGGGCTGGGGCGCCTCTGCCGACTGCCATCATATGACCGCACCGCATCCCGCAGGTTTAGGCGCCATAACGGCGGTCACGGCAGCTCTTGACGAGGCGGCAATCGCCCCCGCCGACATCGGCATGATCGCGACGCACGGCACCGCAACGCCGGACAATGACGTTGCCGAAATTCGTGCCATGCAAAAGGTCTTCGGCACTGTTCCGCCCTTTTGCTCCATGAAACGAAGCCTGGGCCATACCCTGGCCGCTTCCGGAATCATCGAAGCGGTATTTGCCGTAAGCGCCATGAAAGACAATTGCGTTCCGCATACCGCCGGATTTACCGATCTCGACGAAACAATAGGTATAGCGCCGCAGTCCAAACAAAAAGCCGGCATCCGTCATGTTTTGAAAAACTCGTTCGGCTTCGGCGGAAACAATGCCGCGGCAGTATTCTCTCTTTCAAACGAACAAGGATTATGAAACCCTTTACCGTATTGGGCCATAGCGCCTTATTTCCGCAAAGCGATCCGGTGTGGAACATCGAGATACCGCCGCATCTCAAGCGCCGAGATCCGCGGATTTGGCAAATGGCGTATGTCGCGGTCGCGCGATTGCTTAAAAACGCGGCCGCTAAGCCGAAATCCATTCTGGTCGGCACCGCGCTGGGCGCGCTCGACGAAACAAAAGGATTTCTCGACGGCATATTTTCCGACGGTTTCGGCTCTCCCAAAAATTTCATCGCATCGGTGCATAACAGCATGGCAGGGAAACTCGCGCTCGAATTCGGCATCAGCGGCCCGAACCTGACCTTCTGCGACGGACAGAATTCCTTTGCCTCGGCAATTGCGAATTGCGAATTGCTCGACAGCGACGACTTTCCCGCGCTCGTGGTCGCGGTCGATGAAAACATCCCCCTGCTCGATACCATACTCCCGGTAATGCCCGCGCAATGCAGAGCGTATTTATCGGAACATACCAAAGAAGGGGCCATAGCCTTATTACTTGCAAATTCGCAAACGCTTCCCGCAATACGCAGCATCGGGCCGCGTTTTGCCGGTTCAAATAAAGACAAAGCCTGTACCCGGGAAACGGTGACCGCTCTTTTGAAAACGCAAAAATCTCCGGACCGGTTTTTCGATCTTTCCTATTGTAAATCGTTTCTGTCCGGCGCAGCGGTTTGCGCTGCCGAGCTTCAAAAAAATAGCCCGGGAAGCAGCATCGTGACCTCCTATTCGCCGCCGTCAAACGCATTTTCGGCAATAGAGCTTTTGCTATGAGCCCGTTTCGGCTCTGGCTGTTCTCGGTCGTATTCGTCGTCACCGCATTGCTCATTGTCCCGTCGTTTTTGCCTGTCATAATTTTCATTTTCGCATTGTACGCCTCGGTTTTTATCTGGGGCGTTTTCGACCTCAGGATTCAATTTTTCCTCAAAACCTATTGCAGCAACAAGCAGGAAAAATCCGCGTTATGCCTTACCTTCGACGACGGGCCCGACCCCAATATCACCGGCGACATTCTAGACCTGCTCAAAGAAAACGGCTTAAAAGCGACGTTCTTTATAATCGGTAATAAAGCCAAGCAATTCCCCGATATCGTTAGGCGTGCGTATGACGAAGGCCACACAATTGCCTGTCACGATCTGACGCATTCCCCTTTTTCAAATTTCCGTTTTTCCTCAAAAATGACACGGGAGATTTCCCAAACGCAATCCATACTGGAATCGATAATCGGAAAAAAGCCCCGTTTATACCGTCCGCCCGCCGGGCTTGCAAACCCGCATCTGGACACCGCGTTGTCGCAATTGTCTATGGACTGCGTGGGTTATAGCGCCCGCGCCAAAGACGCGGGCAACCGGCGCATTCGGGCCATACGCAACATTCATTCGCTCGCAAAACCGGGCAGCGTGGTGCTATTGCACGACTGTCTGCCTGTTGCGGAATATAAAGACGAAATCCTCAAGCAGCTCACATTGCTTTTTGCAACCATGAAACAGAAAAACATTTCGGCAATAGAACTAACCGATATGTTCGGCATCGAAGCATATACCCAAGGGAGCAGTAATGCGTGAAACCGTACACCGGGCGATTTCGAATATTGTCAAAACAGATACTTCCATTTCCGCCATAGTCGAATTCAAGGAAACCGACCCGATTTTCGCAGGCCATTTTCCGGGCCGTGCGATAATTCCGGCAGTATATCAAATTGCGGTTTGCAGAAATCTTGCGGAACAAATAATAAGCGGGAATTTTTCCTGTTTGCAGCGATCGCGGTTTTCGGCAGTATGCGTTCCACAAGTCCGCTACGACGTTCAGATTATCGTCACCCAACCTGAGGGCGCGGGAAAAACCGCCACCTGCTCGATCAAAAGCAACGGCGCTTTGCAGTCTAAGATCGTCTTGATTTACGAATAAGGATGGCGATGAGCGCAACGGCGCAAAGTAGCGCGCTCAAAAGCACGGGCCAATCGCCGAATTTTGAATAGAGCGTGGGCTTTTTATCCAGAGAAACCGCTCGGGTCAAAAACGTTCTGGTGTACAAATCGGTTTTTCCCAATATTCTTCCATACTGATCGACAAACATGCTGAAACCGGAATTTGCGCTTCGCGCAAGGCAAACGCCGTTTTCGATGCAACGCATGCGTGCCATTGCGGCATGCTGATACGCGCCCGACGATTTCCCGAACCAGCCGTCGTTGGTGATGTTAACAAGCAGATTCGCGCCGCGAAGTATGCGTTGCCTCACGATAGACGGGTAAATAATTTCATAACAAATAAACGGCGCAGCCTTGATCTTTTGTCCGATGGAAAACACTACCGGATCTTTGCCGCTTGCAAAATCGGCCTGCCCCAAATTGACTCGGGATAATACGGGAAAAATCCCCTTGAACGGCAACACCTCGGAAAACGGCACTAAGGTCATTTTATAATATTTTTCGAAAACCGGCCTCGCGGTATCGAGAAATAAAGCGGTATTGTATACCGCGTAATCAGGTTTGCTTCCTTTTTGAGAATAATCCCAATGCAGGCTTCCTAAAATCATGGGCGTTTTCGTTTCCAAAGACCAGCCGACGACGTGCCGGCGCAAAGCCGGTTGACGAAGCAAATAACAAAGCAATGCGCTTTCGGGCATAACCAGCAGATCGGGATTGTCGTTATGCGCCCTGGCCACAAGCGTATCGAATATCATGAACGAACTGTCGAGCGAGGTATTTGTCCAGTGGTTCTGGTCTATATTCCCCTGCAATACCGATACCTTTATATTTTTTGTCGCATCCGTAGTTCCCTTATGCATTCGCAAAGCACCGGCAATGCTTATAACAATCAAAAAGCAGACAAAAACAGGCAATCCCCACGATATTTTTTGTTTGCGGACAATATGACCGCAAAATTTCCAAATCAAACCATTGCCGAGTATTACAATGTAACTGAGGCCGAAAACCCCGCATACCGACGCTGCCTGGGCAAGCCATAAAAACGGCGTCAGCGTATAGCCGGCAAAGTTCCAGGGAAACGATATTTCTCCAAGGCTGCGAAGATATTCGACCATCACCCACAATGCGGCAAAAAGAAACGGATACGCTTTGGGAAATTTACCGCGGAGAAAGCGGAACCCGAGACCCAGGACTAAAAAATAAACGCTTTCGTAAATGGTAATAAGCACCACGCCGACCAAAATGAGCGGCCACAACCCTTCGGGTACGACGAAAGCTATCCAGTAAAACTGTCCTGCGGAAGCGGCCATGCCGAATAAAACGCAATACAATGCCGACCGCTTGATTGATTGTAAAGACGAGAACCCGAACAGCGGAAGGCAAATGAAAAAACCGAGCAAGGGAAACAGCGAAAGCGCGGGATGCAAAAATCCGTTTACCGGCGGAACCCCGAGGCAATACGCAATGCCGAACAGAAGCGGGACCCAGAATCGATTTTTCGCAGTTAAAAACGCGTGACAAGAAGCAATGAAATTTCTCATGAAGTTAAAATATGTTTTGCGCGGGATTTTTTCTTCGTATTCCGCGACGCGGGGCAAGAGCTTATCGCGAGGAGTTCAGCGCTTTTGCGAAAGAATCGCTCAGATCGTCTATAACGATGTCGGACCGGTAAAATCCCTGCTGGATTTTCTTTTTAACAATGTCAACCAGGTCCTGGCGGATTTCGGGTTTCTTATGCGACGGTTCAAACGTGTCCTGTTGCATAACTTTGGTACCGGGGTTTGCTTTAGGCCGGTCTTTAACCGCCTTAAACTTAGCCTCAATATTTTGATATTGTGTAATGCCTTGTATTATCATAAAAAAACCGCTCAAGTTGAATTCGCCGGCATCCGATAGATTCTAATGTAAGGAACTTGCCGTTTCTTTTCACCAAAGAGTATCTGGTGAATCTCCTAAAGGGCACAAATCTCATGGTTTTTGCCCTTTTTTATTTTCCACTTCACAATTTCCGTTGCTTCCCAACTGGATCGTTGTAGCTGATATTTAATCTACGCTTTTTGCGTAGCTATTTTCTATTTAGTCACGGACTTTCTTTCCTAGAACTTTCCCTATTATGTTGTATCGGCAAATAATGTAATTACTTGAGAATTTTTTTTAAATTTCACATCATTGCCGGTTCTACGAGCAGGTAAAAAGCAAAGCGACAGTTTTAACCAAGGCAAACGAGAGGAATTATATTTGATCCATCTAAAAATATTACTCAAGAGGAAATCGAATACTCTTGTTCCGTTGTACATCTATTTATAACCATATACGAAGGAGCCGGTAATGAAAGAGAAAGTTCAAAAAGTCATAGAGCAGATCAGACCAAATCTTCAGGCAGACGGTGGAGACATTGAACTTGTCGATGTAACGGCCGACGGAATTGTTAAAGTTAAATTGCAAGGCGCATGCCGCGGATGCCCTGGCGCTGCAATGACCTTGAAAATGGGTGTGGAAAGACTTTTAAAAGCCAATGTGCCTGAAGTCAAATCCGTAGAAAACCTGGCTTAGTAGATAATCCCAATATAGGTGCTAACCCTATGCTCCGCATAGGATAAGTTTATTTTTACTTATTATCTACTTAAACAGCGTAGATAATTCTTTTTAAGGTACTAATGAACTGTAAAACGGCAGATCAAACATCCGTTTCCAACGTTGCCTTACCGATAGTTCCGGCGGAAACGAAGTTTCAATCGGCATGGCGTAATGCGTGGACAAAAGCCCCGTTCCTCATTTTTTGCTGGATAAGCTTGTTCATATTTATTGCGCTATGCGGTTTGTTCTGCTATTTGGTGCATCCGCGGGCCATGGCCATAAGCCTCTGGTTCGACAGGATCATCATCGGTTTTTTCGGCACCGTGTCTTTTTTCCTCTGCGCCGGGCTGTTTCTCATTACCGCCTCGTCGCTTTCGGGCATCGATCTTTTATACCCGCATAACAAGCGTTCCATCACCATAAAATTGCTGTTTCCCATTGCAGCGACCCTGAGCCAGATACTTAGGTTCGACAGGAACCGTTTGCGCGCCTCTTTTGTCAAGGTGAACAACTCTTTGACAAAAGCGCAGCACAAGCGTATCGGCGGCGACCGCATACTCATATTGCTTCCCCATTGCCTGCAAATCGACATTTGCAACCGGAAGCTCACTACGGACATCAACAACTGCATACGTTGCGGCCGATGTCCGGTGGGCGCGCTATTGTCCCTTGGCGAAAAGCTGGGGCTTAAAATCGAAGTTGTCAACGGCGGCACATTGGCGCGGAAAAAAGTCGCATCGTTTCGGCCCGACGGCATTGTTGCCGTGGCCTGCGAGCGCGATCTGACGTTCGGAATTCAAGATGTGTATCCGATTCCCGTCTACGGTGTGATAAACGACAGGCCCAACGGCCCGTGTTTCAATACCGATGTCGATATGTCGCTTGTCGAAGCCGGCGTCAAATTCTTTAAGAAAGAACCCCTCGCCGCCTGATTCCCCGATTTTCCATTTTTTCATTTTTTCCAATTTTCTGTTTCCCGATTTTTAATCTTTAATTTTTAATTTTTAATTTTTCCGGGTTTTCCGTTTCCCGGTTTTCAATCTTCAATCTTTAATCTTCAATCTTTAATCTTCAATCTTTAATCTTTAATTTTTAATTTTTCCGTTTTTTCAATTCGAAACAATAAAAACACGTCCAAAAATCATATAAATTTTCCCGGGAATGCGAAACGAACGTTCGCAAGGCCATAAAAAATTTGCGGAAGGTCAAACAGTACCTTGCAAGGATATCCCATTCTTGCGGATAAGAATGCAAGACCTTGTTTGGACGATTTCATTATTGCGGATAAGAAAACAAGGTCTCGCAGAGGCATTTCTTTACTGCGGGTGAGAATGCAGTACCTTGTTTGGCGATTTCCATTCCTGCGGATAAGAAAACGGAAGTTCGCAGGACCATAAAAAATTTTGCGGACTAAAAAACAGACCTTGCAAGGGCTTCAAAAGTTTTGCGAACTGAAAAACAGACCCCGCAAGGGCTTCAAAAAAATTGCGAGTAACAAAACGAAGTTCGCACTGCTATTAAAAATTCTGTGGATTAAAAAATCGAACCTTGCGAGGGCATCAAAATTTCTGCGGACTCAAAATCGAACCTCGCACGGGTATCAAAATTTCTTCGAATAAAAAATCGTTATGGTTTTTACAGAAATGCGATCGCAATCATTACCTTTGCCTCTTTTGTATGTCAAAAAGCTATTTTCCTTAAAGATTCTTTTATTTATCGAAAGGTAATTCCTTGAAATTGCCTGAAAATACGATACTTGCTCCTGAAAAAAAATAACATGAAATATTCATTATTCTCCCGTGTAGCTCTTACTACCGATTTGCCCGATTTTAATCTCAAGGCGGGAGATGTTGCCACTATTGTAGATGCGCATGAAACCGCGAACTTAAACGGGTATTCTCTTGAGATTTTTAATGCAAAGGGTGACACGATAACTGTCGTCGTTGTCAATGAATCTCAAATCGAACCACTTCGGGATGATGAAGTTTTGCATGTGAGACATATCGATAATTTAGCAGCATAGCATTTTCCGATATTCGAATTTTCCGAATTTCCCGTAGAGACGTGGGGCGCCACGTCTCTCTTGCATTACCGCATTACCGCATTATTGTATTCATTGAATCGCATTTCCCATTGTATTAAATGTTTAAATTTGCGCAATATTGTATTTTGTTTCTACAATCATGAAAAAATCCCTTTCACATTTGCCGGTACACAAACGCGCGGAACTGCGCGCAATTGCAAAGGTGATTTGCGAGACCATCCAAACGCATATGGTGATATTGTTCGGCTCGTATGCCCGCGGCTCATGGGTCGAAGACGTGTACACCGAAGGGCATACGCTTTATATCAATTTTATAATTTAGCCTTTTAAATAAACATAGCGATGCTATTTGTTTTTTCTATGTATATCATCATGACATACGGTACAAACGGTTATCAGATTTTCTTCCGTATTTTCTCCACCTTGCGCATGTTCTTTTTTATGGTGTAATTCAAGATGCCGGGGATCGGAACGATTCCAATCTTCATGCGACCATTCGCATTTAACGCATTTGTATTTATCTCGTTTAAGAACGGAACCGCGAATAGGATCCGGAATTTGTCTATCGTGTTCCGGACTTTGCCTTAATGATTCAAGTACGTAGCTTCCTACCGGTAAATCGGGGCGCCCGGTATTTTTTGTTACGATCGGCCAACCGAATTCGGTTCGCAATTCGCGAACTCTTCGGGCCCATTCCGTTTTGTCGTTCGCAACATATCGAAGCTCTTCGCCCGTTATTGATTTACCGACGTTTTGTTTGAAATATTCGATGATTTTGTTTCTTACGCCGTCCGTTCGTTTCCTGATTTCATTGGCGATATTCCATCGATGCGCGGCATCACGATCTTCATTCTCCGAAAGTAAAAGATAATCGTCGGGTTTCATTTTTGAAACATCGACGTTCTCAAGCGGAAATTCATTTTCGGCGGCCATTTCCTTAGCTGTAATACCGTTTATAATCGACCAACCGAATTGAACGCGAAGTTCTCTGACGCGTCTGGCATATTCCTGAATTGCCGAAACGACCAACAACTCGTCTCCGTTAATAATGATTCGAGGATATTTACAAAAGTAAAAAAGGATGCGATCCCGGGCGCTTGAAGCGTTTTCTTTTGAAATCAGGGATTTTCCAAGTTCGCGCAAATGCTGAAAAACGGGAACAAGAGAAAGAACTTTTTGACGAAGATCTTTTCTTTTTAATTCTTCTTCAAAATGGTCGATTAATTGTTTTAATTTTTTACGGATTTCTTCCGGATCGATTGGGCTTTTCGGCATGAACTATCCCTTCGATTTATTAAGGAATTTTATAAGTTTATTTTCGACCGTATCGATGTTTGTTATTTCGCAACTCCATATAGTCAATATATTCCATCCGAGCGATTCAAGTAAATGTTTGTTTTTCTTATCCCGTGCAATGTTTTTATCGAGTTTATCGTTCCAGAAAGCTTTATTGCTTTTAGGTCTTGCCGACCTACGACATTTTTTATGCCCGTGCCAAAAACAACCGTGAATAAAAATTATTTTTCGATGTTTTGCAAGAACGATATCGGGCCTGCCGGGTAAATCGGATTTATGATTTCGAAAACGAAAACCGAGCCTATGAACAATGGACCGAACTAAAATTTCCGGTTTCGTATCTTTACTTTTAACATGAGACATTATCCGGCTTCGTTTTGATTTATTGAAAATGTCCACATGTTAACCCTTTATGAGAAGAACGTAAACTATATCCGCAATTCTTGCAGCCAAAAGCGGAGGCACCGCATTTCCGATTTGCTTTGCGATTTCAATTTTTGTGCCGCTAAAAATAAAAGTATCGGGAAAGCTTTGAAAACGCGCGGCTTCACGATGTGTAATCGGCCGATGTTGCTCGGGATGCAGGTATCTGCCTTTTTCCGGTTTGTAAAATTCCGTTCGCATTGTGACGGCGGGTTTATCCCACCATAAACGACCGAATAAATCGGTTCCCCCGGATTTTTTTCTAATCCAACATTTCGGAGTTATTTCGGGTGCTCGTTTTTGCAGATCGAATCTATTCATTCCTTCTTTGGGAATGGCTTTATATCGTTTAAGGCTCATTAATGTAGGTGTACGACCGAAATGAAGATCTAAAGGCGGCCTTTCATTTCGAATTTGAATACCTTTGGGCGTCGGTAAATCGGAAATGGCATCGCGTACGGTACGCCATTTATCGGGTTCGAAAAGAAAATCGCCGTTGCCGGAAAAATCCAGAGAGTTTTGATAACGCCCGTTTCCATTCGGATTAAAATGCGTTTTACGCGGCGGAAAGAGAGCCGAAGGGTTTCCGATTTTTGTTCCGATTATGACCGCTCTAACTCGGGTTTGGGGAACTCCGAAATCCGCAGCACAAACTTTGCCCGAAACTACATGAAAGCCTAGTTTTTCAGCCATTCCGGTTATTTCGCCGTGCTCATAAGAACCTAATAACTGCGGCACATTTTCAATAACAAAGACTTTAGCTTTGCATTTTTCAACAACTTCAAGGTACTGGCGCCAAAGTTGGCGACGCGGATCATCGACTCTGTTTCGATTTAAAAGACTAAAACCTTGGCAAGGCGGTCCGCCGATAACGACATCCGCTTCCGGAATAATGGTTTTCGGATTTTTCAGAATTTCAACTATGTCCCCCATAACGCAATGATTTCCAAAATTTGCATTATAAGTTTCTACGCAATATTTGTTAAAATCATTTGCCCAAATTGGCTTAAAATGATGGCCGAATTTTTCCGTAAAGCCGAGAGTCATTCCGCCCGCACCGCAAAACAAATCTATCAATTTAAAGGAGTTTTTGCGAGCGGGCAATTCGCCTTCCATACGTGCGCCATATACGATTTCGTCTTCTCGAAAGAAATTCGCAATCGGTTTTTTTGCCTTATATCTTTTCATTTAGCCCTTTTTACCATTTTTTACCGAATATTTATTTTGCGACCAATAATGACTATTAATCATATTTTAAAATACGTTTTTGCATTTATTGAATTAGATTTTCTTCACGATTTATTTTGCTGAACGGTTGCTTTTATAAGGTTAAAAATCACATGGAATGAGCGGCAATGGATTCCGAAGAAATAATTAAGAATGTCAAGCGAAGGCTGGCCGCATTTAGAACATCGCGAAGATTCATAGTTGGTCGCGAAGTATACGGTGTTGCGTCGGATCTGGTCGACATACTTGACGATATTAAAACCGCAATTACGGATCCTCGTGAAGGCATTAAACTTGTTGCCGGAATCTACAAGTCGGACAAACATATCTTTAATCATTGTGATGATTCAAGCGGAAGCGTCGGGGATGTTTTCAGGATTGACGCGCGTGAGACATTCGTACATTTTGCGCGGAAATGCGAAGACAAAGATTGGTTATGCGATATCATAATTAAATTGAATGAAGATAACGGTTATGGGGTTAGAGACTGTTTATTTGATTATGCTCTTACCTATTTGAATGAAGACATGACACGTAAATTAGTGGGCCATTTGTGGAAAATGACGGGATCGGATAACGATCGTCAATGGTATTGTGCGATTGAAACAATTGCCCGACAATTAAAAGACCCCTCAATGTTCGAAAAAGCCAGACTGGCATCTTGGCCTGCAGGTTCCACTGCGGCATACATCGACATTGCACGTGCGTATCTTGAAGCGGATGATCCGAAATCCGCAGAATTATGGCTAGAAAAAGTATCGGTTAAGGAAGATTATATGGCCGACGAGCGTAGGAAGTTGGCGTTGGCAATTTACAAAAAAATCGATAATCAACAAAAAGTAAATGAGATTGCGTGGGCAATTTTTAGAAATTATCGGGACATGGAGAACTTTTCTCAACTTCTCGGCGTTGTCGGTCATAACAAAAAATCGGAGATAATTAAAGAAGAGACCGCAAAAATCCTTAGTGAGAAAGAGTTTAATTTTCAGAATGCAATTTTTCTCTTAGAAAATGATCAATTTGAGAGCGCGGAAAAATACGTGATTGATCGTGCGATTCTGATAAACGGCGTTTTTTACGGCAGCGTACTTCCGCTTGCGGAGATGTTTGAAAAAAAAGGTTTGTTTCTTGGTGCATCGTTGCTTTATAGAACACTTCTCGACTCAATCCTCCATAGAGCTCAATCAAAATATTACCGCTATGGAATACGATATCTGAAAAAACTTGTTTTATTGGCACCCAAAATAATCGATTGGGGATCAACGGCTTCGCATTCGGATTATTATAGTCGAATCAAGGCGGATCATGGACGCAAAACAAGTTTTTGGGCAAAGATTTCAAAATTTCCGAATTCCCCGTAGAGACGTGGGCGCCACGTCTCTCTTGCATCTTCGCATCATTGCATTTCCCATTGTATTAAATGTTTAAATTTGCGCAATATTGTATTTTGTTTTTACCATCATGAAAAAATTCCTTTCACATTTGCCGGTGCACAAACGCGCGGAACTGCGCGCAATTGCAAAGGTGATTTGCGAGACCATCCCAACGCATATGGTGATATTGTTCGGCTCGTATGCCCGCGGCTCATGGGTCGAAGACGTGTACACCGAAGGGCATACGACATACGAATACAAAAGCGATTACGATATTCTGGTTGTGCCCAAAGATCCGCGCGATGCCTACCGCCGCGGCACCGAAGATAAGTTCGAATCCCAAATCGCCAAAGCTCATGCGAGCAAAACATGGGTCAATATCATCCTTCACGATATCGATTTTTTAAATAATAAAATCGAATTTGGCGAGTATTTCTTTGCCGATATTTATAAGCAAGGAATCATGCTTTTCGATTCCGGCGAAACCAAGCTTGCCAAGCCAAGAAAATTAAGTTCCGAGGAACGGAAGAAAGTTGCGATAGAAGATTATAAAATGTGGATTAATAATGAAGCGGATTTTTTTGATAATTTTAAATTTAAATTATCGAAAAATCGATATAAGAATGCAGCGTTCCAACTTCACCAAGCTACGGAAGCTTTATATTCCACTATACTCCTTGTTTACACGCATTACAAACCCAAGATTCATGACCTCGAAAAGCTCGGCAAACAAGTTAATGCGCTAGAACCTGCTTTCTTAAAAGTCATCCCCAATTCCACCCCCGAAGAAAAGCGCCTCTTCGACCTTCTCAAAAAAGCCTACATCGACGCCCGTTACAAAAAGGGCTATAAGATTACAAAGAAAGAATTAGAGTATCTGGGCGATAAGGTGAAAAAGCTGGAGAGGCTGACGAGGAAAAAGTGCAAAGAGAAGATTGAGAGTTTTGGGTAAGATTGTTTTTTATCGTACTTTAAAACTATTTATGTCGAGCAAATTGCACTTCGTCAGGTATTATTTCCCCTTTGTCATTTCCTCTGCCAATAATTCCGCCTGTTTCAAAACTGTTTCAGTTGCAAGCATTTGCATGTCCGGCGGATAGCCATATTGTCTCAAAATTCTTTTTACAATGACTTTTAATTTCGCTTTCACACTCTCTTTAATTGTCCAGTCAATTGAAGCATTTTCCCTGACTTTTTCAAAAAGTACGACAGCAAGCTCTCTCAATTTGTCTTTTTGCATCAATTGTCTGGCACTATCATTATCTGCAATTGCAGTATAAAAAGCATACTCGGAATCCGATAAGCCCATTTCTTTGGGCTCTTTATCCATTTCTTTGATTTCTTTGCTCAATTTAATGAGCTCTTCAATTACTTCTGCGGCAGTTAAAATTTTATCACCGACATACTTATAAAAATTCAGATTAGTACCACGTATAACAGGTACGCCAGAATCGCAAAAATTCTCTGCTTTAATATTTGATCCAAATGGCCCCATCGCAAATTTTTCTGCGACATCGGCCAATTTGCATTCCTTCCATTCGCTCATACCAGTTTCATCTTCCACATTGTCCGCACACGATTTCTCGGATTTCCGGATGTCCTGGATTGGATTCTCCCGCACTGCATTTTCATTTTTTATAATCGTGTCTATCCTGTAATTTTGCGAATTATGTTCAGACATTTTTTTTCTATAAATTACAATACCCTTTTTATTAATATGCTCTTTCAGTTTCTCATTCGTAATTATCGGGTACGCTACAAAGTCAAAAAAGAACGGTAAATATGTATCTTCTTCAAACACAAATTTGAGTTTTGCGGCAAGGCCGGCATTCACTTTCGCTCCCTTTAATGCAATATCGACATCGGATGCTTCTTTGAATGTGTCAATTGCACGTGACCCGAACAGAATAGCTTCTTCAATTTCAGGAAATCCGGAAATTTTAATTATAATTTCTTTAAGCTGTTTTTCGCTTAACCCGTATTTCATTTCAGCCTTCTCTTTAAGTCCTCATAAAGTTTGCGAACGACAGGGTAAAATTCTTCAAGAATAAATGTAATGGTCTCGTCGAGGATCTCAATTGTATAAGTATGACTGGCAAGATTTCGCTTTTCCACAACCGTCATCCATTCTTCCGCGTTCGTGATCAGTTCCGCTTGAAAAGCGGTGCGGATTGCTTGCCTACCGGTTTTGATTTCATCGAACCCTTCATTTTCGAGATAATCTTTCATGGTATTCCATGAAAGTTCATACGTAAATTCAAACGCCTGCACCAAAGCCATCTTAACGGCTTCGTCGTCCGGAGTTTTGCTATTCCGGTCTATCATCCGATTGAAAGTTTTATAGGCATTTTCAAAATTTTCGAACCTTTGTTTCCACCGGATATCGTTATTCATGTACTAACTCCTTTTCCCGAATTCTGACCCAACTATTCATCTTATTCAAAATCCTGGCCATCTTGAAATCAAGCGAATCGTGTTCAGACATTTTCCATTCAGTCATCCCGCATTACCCTTCACAGCATCAAAAATTTCCTTGTCACCATTCTGCGCTTCCTCAAATTCGCCTTCCCAATTCGGTTTCCCAGGAACATGCTTTACCTTAATAACCTTAAAATAGCCTTTGCATTTACAAAACAGTCGGATTTTATGTCTGCATTGACCAATTTTCATTGTCGTTTTAGTTCTTTTCCCGTTTGAATATCGAGAACAAAAAGGTCATGATTGAAATCTGTTGCATAAATCCTATTGTCTGAAATTTTAAATTCTTCAGAAAAAATATCGGGCCCGTAAAAAGACCATTTTATTTTACCTGTGAATGAAATCCTTGCAATCGAAAGTTCACCGTGTATGATGAAATCATCAGAGTATTTGAAAATTTCAAAACAGGTTGCATCGTCTATTTTCTCTCGCCAATTAAGATTTAATTCTGGAATATTTAAGCACATAACATCATTGTCGACGCAAATAAAAAGCCCATTACTTTCGACTATAAAAGAATTGTCGTGTAATCCGGAAGTTCCTCCATAGCCAAGCAATATTGCACTAGATATTTCACGATTATCTTTTTCTATTTTGACCCCTATACTAGTAACAGAACGATCGCGGCGCGTTTTTGAGTCAATGTCCGATTTTAGTTTAAATTAATCTCAAACTGC
>JBBIGR010000019.1:45468-75295 GCA_037447435.1 Fibrobacteria bacterium | reverse complement strand
ACAGGGTGCCGGATCAAACAATAATCAGGTGCCGAATGGGGCAATATTATGCATAGAGAGCATTTTCGAAAGGAAATTCTGAATCCGTTGCTTAAACAAGGACTTTTACATCCAACAATCCCCGACAAATTGACAAGTCCAAATCAGAAGTATTATTCGCAAAAAGCGGAACACTGAAAAAGAAGGACGAGGAATGACAAAAAGGCATTTTTCGCTACTGCTTTGCGATTAAGGAAGATAAATTTCGACTTGTGACCGAAACTTCAAATGTTAATTATGCTTGGCAAGGAAATCCGCCGTTTATAATGTTGAAACATACTGCAATATCATTCAAAACCGATTCACTATATCTGGAAGAATCACCATACACTTCGTATGTGTTTCCCTTGAAGTTTGGCACAACCTCCGATATTGGATACAAAAACAAGCTGCTTCTTTGACCATCGCGATCCCTAAATTGTCAAATGGCTGGGCGAAAGAAAGTTGAATGTGTAAACGCAGATTCCTTGCTAATAAAGGTGTCAAAGAGGATATTGAAGAAAATAGAATATTAGAAATACCTGATAAAATACAATTTGCTCGCCATATTTAATTTAGCGCTTACTACAAAATTTCGAGATGATTTTAGATGAGGCCGCGCGTCCTGCGCCTTGCGATAGAAGCCCAAATTTAAATTTATGTCACAAACTTACAATACTTTTTTCTTTTTGCGACACATTTTATAGCACAAGTAGATCTCGGATAACCATATCCATGATCTGCACTTGTTTAAATATCACTTAAGCGCAGGAGGAAAAAGTCTATGGTCGACAAATGCTTCACAATTTCAAACCGCAAGATTGCAGCAGAATGGAAACCACATCCAAAGTTTTCCGGCGTTGCCATGGCAGAGATTGATTTTGAGAAAGGAAATGGTTGGCGCAGTTTCATAGTAAAGGTAGATGCATTGAAATCGATTTCCCCACATATCCACGAAGATGAGATAGAATTCCATTTTGTTGTTTCAGGCAGTGGCAGCGCTCGTCGGGGAAAGGAAACGATTGAATATTGGCCAGGAGATATCTATAAAATTCCAAGAAAGATTGTGCACGAAATATCAGCCGGCAATGAAGGTATTGAGCTATTCTCCATTTTCGTAAAGGAATGATCATATGCCCGAAAGAAATAATTGGGGGCGTTTTTTTCACCTTAACGACTCCCTAATTGCATTGCATACAAATAGAATTGATTCGGAAACTGTTGTTCATACTCACCGTAGTTGGACTTTAGGCATAGTTCTTAAAGGCGAGAGAAAAATAGTTTTGAAAAATACACTCATTTCGGTAAAGGAAAAGCAATACTACATAATTCCACCGAATTGCCCACACAAAGCAATAAAGGGACTGAATCAGACAGAAGCTCTTATTTTTAGCCTGAAAGAAAAAGAACCGGAGAATTCGATAATAGAAAAAATCATACGAAGCAATTATTCTAGGAGACATAAAATCAGAATATTCAAAGAGAAATTTGGTTTGCCGCCGGCGCGATTGTTCAGGCAAAAAAAGGTGCTTATTGCAACGGAGCTGCTCTCAAGGGGATATTCGCAGGCACAAGCGGCAGTTGAGGCAGGTTTTTTTGATCAATCACATTTTTGTCATTGCTTCAGATCTTGGTGGGGCTGGACTCCAAATGAATTTGCTAAAACAATCAGGCATCTTGATAAAAAGATTATATTTTCACCGTGTGAGATGGAAACCATTTGAAATGCCATGGCTCACGCGCACGCGAAGATTTTCATGAAGGGGCAAAAGGAAAGAAAATATGAAACTGACGGACAAAATACATTTGTTGAGGATCGATTTTGAAATACCTTTGAGTCCGGAAAAAAAGCTAAAGCGGTTTGTAAACTCAATTATTATCTTTGGCGATAAAATCACGTTAATTGATACAGGCGTAAAAGGCAGTGAAGAAATTATTTTTCGCTACATTGAACAAAACCGGAGATCCGTATCCGATATAAAAACGGTTATTTTATCACACTCTCATCCCGACCATATTGGGGCTGCTTATAAAATAAAAGAAGAGACTAATTGCAACGTGGTTGCCCACAACGGCGAGGCGAGCTGGATCGAAAATATTGAACTCCAGAATAGGGAGAGACCGATTCCCGGCTTTTTCTCCCTTGTCGACCATTCAATTGTAATTGACAATACGATTGACGATGGGCAGACATTAAAAATAGCACAGCATGTTACCATAGACATACTGCACGCTCCCGGACATTCTAAAGGATCCGTAAATATCTTTTTCAAAGAGGACAAAATCCTCTTTACGGCAGATTCTATTCCTTTGAAAGACGATATTCCGAATTATGACAACTATCGGGATTTATTGAAATCGCTAAGATCTATAAAAGCTAACGATACCTATTCCACTCTGCTTACATCCTGGACGCCGCCGCTTTATAATAACACAGAGATTAATACTATTATTAGCGAGGGCGAAGCATACATGCTCAAAATTGATGCGGCGGTAAAAGAATCATACGTCGGGATTGAAACCGAACCATTGGCGTTTTGCAAGGCGGCAATCGGCAAGTTAGGATTGCCGTCCTTTTTAGCAATGCCGGTCGTTGACCGGGCATTTAAGAGCCACAGCTTTACACTTTAATAAAATGAGAACAATGTCGCGCCCAAAGCTCTTTATTATCGTTTCGATTTTTCTTGCCGCCTTCGCATTTGCCGACAGCACGGTAGTAATATCCTCCACGTTAAGCTACCCCTGTCGCAACTGCTACGTTTATTATTCCGGGCATGCGATGGTGAACGAAAGCTTGGGCGCATATATGCGTGTCAACGGTGCCGCAACATTTCGCTCGGCATGGATCTATAAGGTGCAAGATACCATTTATACCGATTCCGCCGCGCTTATACTGAAAAAAATCGATACCGTCGGCAATTCCGTCACTTGCACATTCCTTGACGGTGTTTTTCCACCGGCATATTTGTCGTCTAGAGCAAGCCTTTTATATTTTGGCCGTTATAATGCGCCGACATGGACCGTGCGGCTTGACTCCGTAAAATCAACCGGCGCACTCCTGACTTTATTTACTTTTCCCTCCCAAAGGCATTATGTTTTCAGCAACGATACTATTGCCATGCATTTGGACACTCTCACAAAGTTCCATATATACGAAGAAAGTCTTCCACTCGTTAATTGCCGCGACATTGTGAACAAAGCGCCTATTGTAAGTCCGGACCGTTACGGATATTCGTTTTGGTTCGAATGTCAAGGTTCGAATTATGCAGATATTCTTTGCCGGTTATACGGCCCATCAATCGGTCTTTCAATATCGTATGGCCAGAATTCGGAAGTCTTGGAAACGCTTTATATTCAGGAACATTGCGATTCCATAAAAAAGGAAATCTCGCTTGGCGAAACATGGGCGCTTCCGCTCACCGATACCGCGATAACCCTGCAATGGACCTTTTTGCAAGGCTATTTCCCGGACGCAGGGATTACTTTAGCCCCGAAAAATGTCGCCATTTTACCCCGTTCTTCATATTTGGCACGATCTAATATTGGATTTAGCGGATGTTCTTATGACATTCTCGGTAGAAAAATCGCAGCGGTTTCTATAAAAGGAAATATTGTCCTGAAACGAAAGCTGATTAATGGGAATCTGATAATCGGCAAAGGTAAACGATAGCAAGTGATTCGAACTCTTGGGAAGATTTCCTGTTCCTGATTCCGAGGCAAAAGTCCTGGCGAAAGCCTCTCACTGGAATGCATGTGTAAATAGACATTGGAGCATTTATGAAAGCAAGAGCAGCAATTGTTTTGTCCCTATGCGCTTTTGCTACGTTGTTCTGTACGAAAGGCCCCACTTCTCCCTCATCAAATAGCCGTAACTCGATTACAATGAAGGGCGTATTTCCCGCCTTGCAAAAAAAGGCCGGACTCGCAGGAAAGATATCGGCTGCTTCCGCAGAAGCACGTACCGGCGCCCTTGATCCATCACAGGTTGCGAATGTAATCGCATTTTGCGGTACGGATGGTTTCATGATATCAACAGTGACAGGCGGCAGCTTTAACGTAGTTGTAAACCGCCTGCAGCCGATCGCCTTGCTATTTGTCGGCACAAACGGAAACAATCTGGGCTATCTGAGCCTTGGAAATGGTTTTGAATCCATTCCCCTTACTTTGGCCGATTCGAATGTGAGTTCAATCGATCTTCAGACTCTGGCAGCCGCGGGAAACATAATTGAACCCGGGCACAACCCCATCGGCGCGGAAATCCCTATGACTGCAAGCGATATTACTTCATATGTTTTCAGCAACGGATCGATGGGATCTGTGGTAAAATCACCGGACGTCGATGGCGACGGCATTGTCGATGTAGCAGCCGGAAAATTTTATCGGTATACCATGAGATATCCCATTAATGCCGGTAATTTTGGAACCAAACTTACACCCACGCTTGCCAATCCCGTTGTCATTAATTCCTACATATTCGAAGTAAAGATAACAGACCCTGACATGAATTACCCTGACTCAGTGTACTTCAACGGACCAGCCGGTTCCGGAATTGAATCGGCAACAAGCTGGCTGACGCAGAGTTTCGGGCCTCCCGAGAGTCGCTCTTATTGCGCGCCGTTTATTACGAACCCCTCCATTCCTCCGCCCGGCACATACGTTGTTCGATATAAGACAAAGACGCTCACTTTTACCATGCCAAGCCAAGCGGAGATCACAAAATATTTGCCGATACCGGTGCCGACTGTAATCCTGAACAGCGACAGCACCATCCATATGATTACCTGGGAATATCGGTTGAGCGACGGCTCCACTACAATAGATCCCAAAGTTTCAATTTTGAATATCGGTATGCAGATCGGCATAGATATAGGAAATGGGCCGCCGGGCGTACAAAAATACAGCGTCTATAATTTATCGCCCGAAACTACTGAAGACATGTTGACAGATCAGTCGATTAAATGGAACAGCGTTTTGAATATCCTGATGGGTTACCTTGATGTCTTTGGCAATCAAATTCAAGTAATCTGGGACAGACCGTAGCAGTCGGTTCGATGTGAATCAAATTGAGGTAAACCCCTTCAATCAGCAAATCGAAAGGCAGAAGTTTTTGCAGGATAACGATGTTCGTGTCGAACAAAAACAAGCTGCTTCTTTGACCATCGCGATCCAAAAATAATTTGCTTCCGATACCTTTTGCCGTGGAACTGTAGTTCCACGGTCATTGGTTCGTGCAGAAGGAAAACAGAGTAATTCCCGGTAGTATCCTTATATTGTTTCATATATCGCCAATCAGTTGCTTCGCAACTGGATAGATTAAACTGATTTTATTATCTACGCGGGGTCGTGTAGACAATTCAGATATAGGTACTAACCTAAAATGAGGATTATATGTTTAAAAAATTATATTTAAACGCTAAAGTAACCATCGCAGTCTTGTTTATGGCGTGTTTATTTATTTCCGTTTTCACTATGGATTCATTGGCCCAGTCTTTGGCAGGGTGGAATCTCGTGTGGTCGGATGAATTCGACGGCAACGCAGTCGATAATTCAAAATGGGGATTGGAACTTCAGGAAGGCGACCATGGGTCGACGAGTTATTCCAGCCGCCCGCAAAACCTTTTCGTGGCAAACGGCTGCCTGGCTTTGCAGGCGCAAAAAGAAAATTACAACGGCCAGCCTTATTCATCCTCGCAAGTTTCGACGCGAAACAAGGCTTCGTGGTGCTATTGCCGTATCGACGTGCGCGCAAAGCTCCCTGCCGGTAAAGGCATGTGGCCGGCCATTTGGTTGATGCCGGTTCAATCGGCATACGGCGGCTGGCCCAGCAGCGGTGAAATTGATATTATGGAAAATCTGGGAGCAAATACGCGACTGGACTATACCACCATTCATTTTGGATCGGGCAATCAATCTCTGCAAAAAACCACCAATGCGCCCGCAAACGCAACCTTGTCGGATTCGTTCCACGTATACACGATGATATGGGACTCGCTCTCATTCACCTTCTATCTCGACAGCAACAATTACGGCACAATAAGCCAATGGTCGCCCAATAACGTTTCCTTTCCAAAGCCGTTCGATAAACAGTTCTTCTTGATTTTGGATCTCGTTGTCGGCGGCAATTGGGGCGGAATGCCGGACAACAATACGGTTTTTCCGCAGAGCATGCTTGTTGATTGGGTGCATGTTTACAAACGCGGCGCTTCGCCCGTTCTCCCGCATGCCGCGCCCATTAAGTTCGAGCGCGATTTGTTCGTGTCGGTATCGGGGAGCGTTTTGAATTATGCTTTGAAAAGCAATGCGCACGTCACGCTTTCGCTTTACGATTCCCGCGGACGCAAAATCCTTTCGGTTATAAACGGAGATCGATCTCTTGGCACATATCGCATCGACCTCGCCTCTTACCGGCTCGCCAAAGGAATTTATATGTGCACTCTCGAGACGAGTATTGGCAGCGCAATGCGACAAATCGTCGTGGAGTAGATTGCCCTAAGCTCTTCAAAGACGGATGCCTCTCGTACCATTATTGAAAATTGCACGAAGAGAATGTTAAGTCACCTCTTTCCAGATACCGGAAAATATTGTCGGTAGGTAATTCGTAAATATTCATATCGTTTAATCCGCAAAACAAAAAAATGCAGCAGAGCAAAGTATGGATTTAATTTATTGGTGAAGCAACGCATTAACCAATGAGGTATATGATATGAATAAAAGCGAAACCAAGGGCGATACCCCTTCTCAGATGATCGACGCGAGGATCAAGGAACTCGGCGACTGGAGAGGCAAAACGCTTTCCAATGTCCGGGCCCTCATCAAGCAGGCAGACCCTGATGCGGTTGAAGACTGGAAATGGAATGTCCCGGTTTGGGCCCACGATGGGCAGATCTGCACCGGTGAAACATACAAAAACGCGGTTAAACTGACTTTCCCAAAGGGCGCTTCGCTTAAAGATCCGTCGGGACTGTTCAATTCCAGCCTCGAAGGCAAAACCAGGCGCGCCATCGATATCCATGACGGTGATGAAATCGATAAAGATGCTTTCAAGACTCTTATAAAAGCCGCTGCTGCCCTGAATAAATCGACGGCAAAATAAGATCTATTGAAGCTTTTTGCGGATATGGGGTATATGGTGTGATTTTTAAAATTTTTGCCCCAAGAACCCGTAATACCGGCATATGATAACCAGACGCACCATTCTTAAATCGGCAACGGCAATGGCATTAGCGCAGGCATTGCCGAAGAGTGTATTATCGTCTCCGCGCCAAGGCGTTACTGCGCTGTATTGGAACAATATGGGCGAGGCGGTGGGATGCGAGCTTTGCCCCAACCGCTGCGTTTTGGCAAACGGGAAAACCGGCGTATGCCGGACCCGCCAGAACCGCAACGGAACACTTGTCAACAACGCATACGCCAACCCCTGCGCCGTGCATATAGACCCCATAGAAAAGAAACCGATTTTCCATTGCTGGCCCGGAACAAAGAGCTTTTCCATTGCCGTTGCAGGCTGCAATCTCCGTTGCCTCAATTGCCAAAACTACACCATAAGCCAGCAGTTCCCCCAAGACACGGCAACCGTCTATTTACCGCCCGACAAGGTTGTTTCCGAAGCAAAACGGCTGGGCTGTACTTCGATTGCCTATACCTATTCCGAGCCGGTGGTGTGGTTCGAATATGTTCTGGAAACCGCGAAACTTGCAAAAAAAGAAGGGTTGAAAAACATCTGGATCACCGCCGGATACATCAACGATTCGCCGCTTCGGGAACTGTCCCAGTACATCGATGCGGCAAATATCAATTTGAAAAGTTTTTCGGAGAATATTTACATCAAGCTAAACGGCGCGACTTTAAAACCGGTTTTGGAAACCATATGCAATGCCAAAAAATACGGGATTTGGGTCGAAGTCACGAATTTGATCGTTCCGACCTGGACCGACAACGTTGCCATGATACGCGCCATGTGCAAATGGCATAAGAATTACCTGGGGTCCGATACTCCGTTGCATTTTTCACGCTTCTTCCCGCTTTACAAGCTGCAAAATTTGTACCCGACGCCCGGCGATGTCCTGCTCAAGGCAAAGGCGATCGCCGAATCCGAAGGTTTGTCGTATGTCTATGTCGGCAACGTGGCGGAAATAGATTCGAACACCTATTGTCCGCATTGCAGGAAATTGCTGGTGGAAAGAAACGGGCTTATCACCGGGGTCAAATCGCTTGTCAACGGCAAATGCGGGCATTGCAAAACCGATATAAAGGGGTTATGGGCGTAGCATGCGCTTGCGCGACTATGCGAAAGGTTTGCGGAGGTCGCTTTGCTTGTCGAAACGAACGCGCGGCATTATTTTAAAACCATTATGAACAGAGCAATTCTTCGCGTATGCCTTTTTTTACCGATTGCGATTGGAGTGCTTTTTATGGCAACAACCGATGTTTTTCCACAACAAAATGCGCGCATCCGAAAGCCCGCCGTTGCCGGCCAATTCTATACCAACAATGCCGGGGATTTGCGAAATGAAATATCGTCGTATCTGTCAAAAGCCAAAAAACTTCCGCATGCGCCTGCGATGCTTATTTCCCCGCATGCCGGTTATGTTTTTTCCGGCCCTGTTGCCGCCATGGGCTACGGCACAATCGGAAAAAACATTCGCACGGTCATCATCATCGGCCCGTCGCATCACCATTGGTTCGAAGGTGTGTCTGTTCCCGATGTCGATTATTTCGAAACGCCGCTGGGAAACGTCGCGCTTAACAAAGAGATAATCGCCAAACTGCGCAAAAAGCAGTTTGTCTCATCCGTGCCCCAGGCCGACGTTCCCGAGCACAGCGTCGAGGTGCAAATCCCCTTTTTACAGGAAATACTTCCCTCTTTTACCATAGTTCCGATGCTGACCGGAAAAGTCGAAGCCGCACTTGTTGCCGACGCGATACTGCCGTTTCTCAACGATACGACGCTCATCGTGGCGTCATCGGATTTTTCCCATTATCTCTCTAACGACCAGGCGCATGAAACGGACGCCAAGTCCGTTAAATCGATTCTGGAAGGCGATGAAAACGGTTTCATCGACGCATGCGGAGAAAAACCCATACGGGTGATCATGCATATCGCAAAAAAACTGTCCTTAAAGCCGCAGCTTCTTGACGAAAGGACATCCTTTGACACTGCCCCGCAATACGGCGGGCCCGGACGCGTTGTGGGATACGCCTCCATCGGGTATTTTAAATAAGGAAACTTTTGAAATGACGTTGAGGGAAAAAATTGCAAAAGTGGTTTTCAGTAAATTATACTATTGGTATAACTTTTTAAAGGGATATCAATTATGAAAACGATTAAAACGGCAATATCCATTGATTCCAAAACCTTTTTGCAAGTAGAACGACTCGCTAAAAAACTTCATATTTCCCGCAGCCAATTTTTTACTCAGGCGGCACGTCATATGGTGGATAGAAGCGGCAACCTTGAGCTTTTAAATAAAATAAACGCAGCATTTGCAAATTCCAGTGAAGATTCGCTTCGGAACAAACATGAAAAAGCTTATTTTGCCAAAAAAGTCCTTGAAAAATGGTAATCAAACAAGGTGATATTTTCTGGGTCGAGCTAAATGAACCTCGTGGTTCTGAGCCCGGATATCGTCGTCCGTTTGTAATAATTCAAAATGATGTTTTTAATGCCAGTCGAATTAATACCGTTATTGCAGTTGCTATGACTTCCAACGTAAGCCTGGCAAATATTCCAGGGAATGTCCTATTAAAAAAAGGCGACGCAAACCTTCCTAAAACCAGTGTTGCCAATGTAACCCAAGTCATTACATTAGACAAATCGGATTTAAAAGATAAAATTGGACATTTGTCACCGTCTCTTTTGCGAGAAATTCTGAACGGCCTTCACCTTGTTACCGAACCACGTGAACTTTGAGTTTTTTCATGCGTTGTGGATTCTTATTATTAATCGGAGTGCTCTCTATGACTTTTTCCAGCGAAGCCCTTTCCAAAGATTCTCTTCCTTTAAAAGCCGCCGCATCCGACTGCAACGGTACAGGGCAAAATAAAGACTCGATACCAAACGATATCCGGGCTTTTCTGCTCAAGCTTGCGCGGGAAAATCTCGAAGCCTCGGTAAAGGGTTTGCCCCCTGTCGTTCCGTCCGACGTGCCGGCATTGACAAAAGAATTACGCGGGTGCTTCGTCACCCTGACCAAAAACAACAACCTGCGCGGATGCATCGGTTACATCGAAGGGATCAAACCGCTCTATGAAGCGGTCATAGACAATGCGAAAAACGCGGCATTGTCGGACCCCCGCTTTCCGCAAGTCTCGGCGAAAGAACTGCCGGACATCGTCGTGGAAGTTTCGGTGCTTACTAAACCGGAACCAATCGACTATGCGAACCCCGAAGACCTCCTGGGCAAAATCTGCGCCGGTTCCGACGGCATCATTTTGAAAAAAGGGTATAATCAATCGACCTTTTTGCCCCAGGTGTGGGAACAATTGCCGGACAAAGTTTCTTTTTTACAGCATCTTTCCGTAAAAGGCGGAATGCCCGCAGACGGATGGAAAACCGCCAATGTCTCACGATACCGTGCGATCCATTTCCAAGAGCGCTAAAGGCGATTTATTCTTCGTCGCATGCCTCGGCGCCAATACGATTGCCGTACAAACCGTTTTCTTCAGGGAATTGTTTTCGGTTTTTAGCGGCAATGAAATTTCAATCGGCATTGTTTTTTCCACCTGGCTTTTTTCAAGCGCAACAGGCATTGTTCTTTTTTCATATTTGAATAAACCCGTTACCGGGGTCCAAAAGAATTCTTCCTTCGGCTCTTTTTTGAACAATCCTTCGCTGTTGATTTTTTTGCAGATAATTTTTGCCGTGGGCGGATTTACCGTTATCCGTGCCGGGAGATTGATTTTCAATAAGGGCGTCGACATCGGCCCCCTGGGCATTTTCGCGATCTGTTTCTTGGGCATTTCTTTTTATACAATTATCAACGGCTATTTATTCGGCCTGCTTTTTTCCCAAAAGAAAGCTATTTCCAAAAAAGTGTACGGCCTGGAGAACCTCGGCATCGTTTGCGGCGGCGTTGTTGTTTTTTTTGCCGTAACCAACCTGGTTTCAAATGCGGTAATTTTGTTTTCCGCATGCCTGCTGCTTTTGATTTTTATCAAAAAACGTGCGGTTTATGTCCCTGTTTTACTGGTTCTTCTGTGCGGCGTTTTATTGACCGACAACAAGACGCAACAATGGAAAAACAGCTTTATTGCGGCCAAAACCGTATCCGGAATAGAAGGCGAAATAACCCAACAGGTTTCGGACATCGATACCTCTTATTTTCTCAATGGAAAACTGTTCAAATCGACCATGGAAAAACCGTTTTGCGAACAGGCCGTCCATATTCCCATGGCAGAGCGGCATAGCGTGTCCTCCGTTTTATTGATACGGGACATCGGCCAAAAACAGGAATTGAAAAAATATCCCGGTTTGACTATCGACGTCATAGAAACCGAACCATTTTTCGCCCATGGCAACGACAAACGGATTGCGGTCGAGTCGTATACGCCGAAAAAACCGTATGACGTGATTTTCGTCAGCAGCAACATTCCCCAAACAATAGCCGACAATAGGTTTTTTACCCAATCGTTTTTTAAAAAAGCCAAGACAATGATCTCGGATTCCGGGATCATGACCTTTACGCTCCCGTTTTCCGAAAATTACCTTTCCCCGTACGAACAAAAACTTCACGACGCTCTTTTGTCCACGTTGCGGTCGGTATGGAAACACGTCGAGGTGTTTCCCGGGTTCGGGCATACGTTCATGGCGTCCGATTACGCATTATCAACAACGCCGGCGATCACGACGGCCACTACCTATTTGTCCTCGTCCATAATTCCCGGGATTTCGCCGGACATGTTCCACGACGCCGATTCGGTTGTCAACAAAGGTTTGCTCAATACGACGAACAAACCGTCGGCGCTTTTATATTCCCTGCAAACTTGGATCGAGCATTACGGCGCGGAAGTTACTGCCGTTTCCGTTGTCATTTTCCTCATATTGGTTTTGTTGATCGTTGTATGCGTAAAGAACAAGAACCAGACTGCAATGGGCTCGACCGGATTTGCAACCGGCGTTTATTCCATGTGCATCCTGATTTTATTTCAGGCGCGTTTCGGGGCGCTGTTTGCGGACATTTCCCTGTTTTTACTCAGTGTGTCGTTCGGTTTTTTTTGCGGATCTTTTATCGGTAAAATCAGGCATCTTGATTTACTCATAGGAGGCTGGTCGCTTATAAGCATCCTCATTTTACTCTTTGTTCCCCTTTCCCCGTTCTTTTTTTATTGTTTCTATGCGGGTTTCGGCGTTTTGGCGGGATCCCAATTCAACGCATTATCCGGGGAAAAAAACGCGGCATCATTGTATGCTTCGGATTGCCTGGGCGGCGCCATCGGCATGGCGCTGAGCACGACGCTTTGCGTTCCCTTGATCGGAATCCTGGGCATTGTTAGCATTGTGTTTGTGATCAAAGTCTTTGTTGCACGTATAGTATATTCTTCGAAATAGATTGTTGACATTTTTCATTGAGGCCCATGGAAATGCGAAAAAAAAACGCAGATAACTCGCCGGAAAAACCGTGCGAAACCGGTGATCCCTTTGCCGTGATAGACATCGGCACGACCTCGACCCGTATGACCATTGCGACCATAGACAAAAACGGGCTGGCGCATCCTTTGGAATTTTTAACCCAGGCGGTGAGCCTGGGCAAGGACACATTTACAAAAGGAATAATAGAGAAAGGTACGATTTCCGATTGCGTGCGCGCGTTGCGCAATTTTAGAAGGGTGCTCGAGGAATACGGAATTTCGTCCGACGACCGCATCCGCGCGGTTGCGACCACGGCGGTACGCGAAGCCGTAAACAGGGACGCCTTTTTGGACAGGATGTACATCGCGACCGGCATCCGCATCGAAGTGCTTGACGATATGGACGTCGCCCGTCTCACGTTTTTGTCGGCCCGATCGTTTTTCGAACGCGACAGCGCCCTTATCAGGGGCCAAATGATCATGTGCGAAATCGGCGGCGGCAGCACCGAAGTCCTTGTGTTGGAAAAAGGCAATATCGTGGCCACCCATTCGTTCAAACTCGGCGCGCTGCGCCTGAGGGAAATGCTCGAACGGTTCAACGCGCCGGTTGTCCGTCAGCGGGAACTCATGGAAAGCGAAATCAAAAGGACCATAGAACAGATTCTGCACAGCATACCGCCTTCGCCGACGAGAAACATGATCGCCATCGGCGGCGATATCCGCTTTGCCGCGTCCCATATTTTCCCGGACTGGGACATCTCGCAGGTCGCGCGGCTGCCGCTTTTAGCACTTGACAAATTTACGCATCACGTCATCGGCCTGTCGGTCAACGACTGCGTGAAAATGTTCCATTTGTCGTATCCGGAAGCCGAGACCCTGAGCCCGTCGCTCTTGTTTTACACCATGCTTGCAAAAAGCCTCAAACTGAAAAGCGTTTTGGCCTCCGACATTTCCATGCGGCACGGCATACTCATCGAATTGACAAAGGCAGAATCGAGCGGCGAGGATTTTAAGCGGCAAATCGTGCATTCGGCCTGGGAAATCGCGAAAAAATACAAGGCCGACGAAAAACATGCGCGACATGTCTCGTTTTTATGCCAAACCCTGTTTTCCGATCTCGCAACCGAGCACCGGCTTGGCCCGTGGCACGGGATGATACTCACGGTCGCGGCAATCCTTCACGACATCGGCGTATTCGTTTCCACCCGAAGCCATCACAAGCATTCGATGTACCTCATCGAAAACAGCGAATTGTTCGGCCTGTCGCGCAAAGACATTCATCTTGTTTCCCTCATCGCCCGATACCATCGCCGGGCATCTCCTAAGTCAACCCATTTGGAATATGCCGCTCTGGACCGCGACTCGCGGCTGTGCGTCGCAAAACTCGCCGCCATCCTGCGCGTTGCCGATTCGCTCGACCGGTCGCATAATCAGCGGATATCGTCCATTTCTTCCCGGCGGGAAAAAGACAATCTGATCATAGAAATTCCCCATATCGAAGATCTGACCCTCGAACAGCTTGCCGTGCAAAACAAATGCGATATGTTCGAGGAAGTATATGGGTTAAGCGTCGTACTCGAGAAAAAGGGAACCGTAATTTTATGAAATCTAAAACATCGTATGCTTTTTTCAACAGGGAACTGAGTTGGCTCGAATTCAACGATCGCGTCCTGCAATGCAGCAAAAACAAAGACCTGCCCTTGCTGGAACGTCTCAAATTCCTCTCGATAACCGGGTCGAACCTCGATGAATTTTTCATGGTACGCGTCGGCGGTTTGCAAATGCTGGTTTCCAAGGGCATTGCGAAAAAAGACAATTCCGGCCTGCGGCCGAACGAGCAACTCGATGCGATACTGTCCCGGTGCCGGACAATGGTCAAAAGTCAATATGCCTGCCGAAGCGAGCTGGAGAAATGCCTGGCAAAAGAAGGAATCCGGCGGCTATTGCCCAAAGAATTGACCGGAGAGCAAAGCAGGCATGCGGAACATGTTTTCGATAACGATCTTTTGCCGATCCTTTCGCCCATGGTGCTTTCCGCCACGCCGCATCCTCCGCTTCTTGTCAATCGGATGCTGTATTGCGCCGTAAAGCTTACCGCGCCGCAAGACCCGCTTGCACCAAAACCGGTTTCCGATCAAAACAAGAAACTTCCGGTACGACGCATTGCGATAATACCCATCGGCAAGAACCTCGCCCGTTTTCTTTCCATGCCCAGCGATGGCGGGTATGAGTTCATGCTCATAGAAGACATTGTCGAGATGTTCGTCCACCGTTTTTTCCCCGGCGAAAAAATCGTGGAATTCGCGACCATGCGGCTCACGCGCAACGCGGACATGAGCGTGCGGGAAGACGACGCGCACGATTTACTTTCGGAAATGGAAGCGGTCATCGACGCGCGCAAGCACGGAGATTACGTGCGGCTGGAAATCGACGACAAGGCGTCCGATTCCCTCATTTCTTCTCTGACTTCCGTTTTGTCGGTCCCGGCCGGCACGGTATTCCGCATCGGCGGCCCTCTCGACCTTTCGGCGTACATGCGCATGGCCGATCTTGCCGGATACGATAAATTGCGTTATAAACCGTGGCCGCCGCAAACGGCCCCGGCCATCAAATCGACGCCGTCGATGTTGTCGCTTATCGGCAAGCAGGACCTTTTGCTGATTCATCCGTACGAAAGTTTCGACCCAGTAGTGCGGTTCATACAGGAAGCGTCTATCGATCCCGATGTCGTTTCCATTAAGCAAATTCTGTATCGGACAAGCAAAAAGAGCCCTATTGTCGCTGCCCTGATCGCGGCGGCCAATGCGGGTAAATACGTGACCGCCATTGTCGAGCTCAAAGCGCGTTTCGATGAGGAGCGGAATATAGAATGGGCAAAAGAACTCGAAGACGCGGGCGTCCAGGTCATTTACGGAGTAAAAGGGCTAAAGACGCATGCGAAAGTATGCATCGTTATCCGCCGTGAAGGGTCGGGCCTTGTGCGGTACGCGCATTTCGGCACCGGCAACTACAACGAAATCACGGCTTGCATTTACAGCGATACCTCGTATCTGACGCGCAACGAAGACCTCTGTGCCGATGCGTCGTCGTTTTTTAATTGCATAACCGGAAATTCGCAGCCCAATTATTACCGAAAAATCGAAGCCGCGCCCATCGGCATGAAAGACAGGATTTTGGAACTTATCGAAGCCGAAACCGAGCGTTGTCGCCAGGGACAAAAGGCGTATATCCGCGCTAAAATGAATTCATTGACGCATCCGGAAATTATCGAGGCGCTGTACAAGGCTTCAAAAGCGGGGGTTTCCATAAAACTCAATATACGGGGTATTTGCTGCCTTCGTCCCGGCGTCAAAGGACTGAGCGAAACCATTTCGGTAAAAAGCATCGTGGGACGGTTCCTTGAACATGCGCGAATACTCTGTTTTGCAAACGGCGGAAAAGAAAAGTTCTTTATTTGCACCGCCGACTGGATGCAAAGAAATCTGGACAAGCGCGTCGAATTGATGGTCCCGGTAGACGAAAAGGCATCACGAGCCAGACTGCTTCAGATACTGGACATATGCGATAAAGACACCAAAAACAGCTGGGAACTTTGTGCCGACGGTTCATGGCAGCCGATAGGAGCCACGTTAAAAAAAGACTTCGATTGCCATGCGCTGTTATACGAAGACTCGCGTGAAAACGCCGAAAAGCCAAAGCGCCTAAAGCGTACGGCGTTTGAAGCACATAAGCCGAAGTCTTCCCGTAAATGACCTGTTTCACGGTTGCACGTTTTCATTCGAACTATGGCGTTTCCCTATGATGAAAAAGCAAACCATAGAATCATTGTGTTTTTCATTAAAGAATGAGGACATTCATTCCCAATATGTTTGCTCAATGGCTCTTTCCATATTCGATACCATTTATCCCTTTGAAGCTTTGCCGACCAAATTAAGGCCGTTACTCAAGGCTGCCGCACTTCTTCACGATATCGGCTATGCAAGTAATCCGTTCGACCATCAGGCGGAAAGCGCATGGCTAATCGTTAAAAAAGGAATCGAGAGTTTTTCGGATGAAGACTGTGCCGTTGTTGCCGCAACCGTCTTACTTCACAGGAAAGATTATAAAAAAGCGTTTTCATTCCCGCTGTTCAAAGATATTGCGATAAAAAAGAAGGCCCTTCTTCTCGGGGCGATACTGCGGATTGCGGACGGCCTCGATCACGGCCACATTCAGAACACGAAGATAGTTTCGTTTACAAAAACAGATTCCGGATATGTTTGCATATGCGATTGCCCGGGCTACGAAGGTTCGATTCCTTGGGCAATTGGAAAAAGCGACTTATGGGCAAGGGTTTTTTCGGCCCCGATCATTATTCAAAAGCAATCAACCCACGCACCGGCCGATAAATTTGCGGGCATTTTAAACGCCGATGACACTGTTCTCGAAGCATTGCGCAAATTTTTATTTCTGCAATACCGGATTATCACCGAAAACACCAGGCCCATGCTTGAAGCCAAAAGCGATGTCCCGCTCCATGATGTCCGCATCGCGCTTCGCAGGTTCCGTTCGGCACTCCGACTCTTTTCCCCGTTTTTAAAATCGCCCGTTGTTTTACAACTAGACAAACAATGTGCCCGTTTTTCCCTTGGCCTCAGCCCGCTCCGCGACAACGATGTCTGGATGGATCTACTGCAAACTTTTTATATGAACACTCCTCTTATGCCCGAATACGATGCTTTTTACAAAAATCAATTACGCTTGAAAAAGCACGATTCCATCGTATTGCGTACCCTTGTTAAAAGTGAAGAATATTCGGCTTTTCTGCGCAGTATAATTCGTTTTTTACGTGTTGAGTTACCGCATAAAATCAAAACACAGGCCCGGGTTGGGGTCTTTGGATTTTGCGCGCAGCAACTGTTTTGCATTTATTTTGAAATTTTTTCACGGCCAATGGTCAAAAAGGACTACGACGTGGAAAAAATGCATCGCGTTCGTAAACTTTGCAGGAAGGGAAGGTATTGGGCCGAACTCATGGCACCCATTATCGGCAATCCCGCACATACTCTGGCAAAGCTGTTCAAATCTCTGGCCGACAGTCTCGGCGACATGCATGATGCGGACACTATGCTCGAAAGACTTGCACAATTATCGTGGCCAAAAAGTAAAGCGCTTTCAGATATTTTAAAAGCAAAAAAGCGGGAATGTTACGATCATTATAAAAAATCATGGGAACGACTGCATTCGCCCGATGTTTTTACTTTGGTCAAAAATTTGCCGTCATCCTGGAACAATGCTTTCTCTTTTCTCTATTTTGTCCGGCATGCGGATGCTCTTGCGGATATGCATGATTTTCAAAGACCTCTTTCAAAAAAAGGTATCGGCCAATCGGAAAGCCTTTCGACTTTTTTTGCCTGTACCGGCATGCCGGTACAGGCGCTCATAACAAGCCCGGCCTTGCGATGCGTACAAACCTCGGAAAAACTGCTTTTCAAGCACGCTCAGGGAATTCCGGCCATTACGATCCCTTATTTGGGTGGCGCCAAATCCGCTGATTTGCTCCTGTATTCATGGCTTGCCAAAAGCAATTACAAAACAATGGTTTTGGTAGGACATGAGCCGCAGCTTACCCGGATCATCCGTTTACTGTTACGCAACCCTTCGAAAAAATTGACCTTTTTAAAAAAAGGTTCTCTTTGCATGGTATTTTTTGACGGGCCTGTGTTAAAAAGAAGCGGAACAATGCAACTGCATTTGTCGAACAAACAACTCAAACGGATCAACGACAAGTTGTCAATAAACTAATCGCCGAAAGATGTGCCGACCATGCGCGCGCTTTGGATCCAGGGATGGTCCAGGGGCACGAGATTTTTATTGCCCGCCACTTTTTCGAGCGCGATGGGCTCGACGCCGCTGCTTTTGGCGGCAATCATGACGCCGAATACTTTTTTGTCTATATATTCGGCGCAGGCGGTACCCAATCGGGTCGCAAGCAGGCGATCGGCCGCAGACGGCGAACCGCCGCGCTGCAGATGGCCGAGTATGGACAACCGCGATTCCAATCCGGTAAGTTCTTCAAGTTTATGGGTGAGGGTCATGGTATGGTCGAGATGTTCGCGATGAAACGCCGCAAGTTCGAGCGATACCTTTTGTTTTTCTTTTTTTCCTGCGGCCTGCATTTTGGCTGCGACCAGTTCCTTGATTTTTTTCGATTGCTCGCAGGACATGGCGCCCTCGGCTATCGCGATGATGCTGAAATTCTTTCCCGCTTTGCTGCGTTTTTTTACCGCGTCGGCGATTTTATCGATATCGTGCGGAATTTCGGGAATCAGTATCACGTCGGCGCCGCCCGCCATGCCGGAACCGAGCGCAAGCCATCCTGCGCGATGCCCCATGACCTCGACGACGATGATGCGGCCGTGACTTGTCGCAGTAGAATGCAAACGGTCTATGGCCTCGGTCACGATGCCCATGGCGGTATCGAAGCCGAAAGTCACGTCGGTACCGAAAACGTCGTTGTCGATGGTTTTGGGAAGCGTTATGACGTTGAGTCCGGCATTCTTAAGATGCAATGCGTTTTTTTGCGTGCCGCCGCCGCCGATGCAAACGAGCGCGTCGAGCTTATGGCGTTTGTAGGTCTTGACCGCTTCGTCGGTCATGTCCCTTTCTTTTCCGTCGACAATCATGCGATGCGGTTTGTCTCGACTGGTGCCGAGCATGGTGCCGCCAAACGTGAGAATGCCCGACAATTTCGACCGCTCGAGCTCGACGAACCGGTTGTTCACCAGGCCGCGAAAACCGTCCAGAAACCCGACAAGGCTCATATCGTACTTGTCAAGAGCCGCCTTGCCCACGCCGCGTATCGCCGCGTTAAGGCCGGGGCAATCGCCGCCGCTTGTAAGGATTCCGATGTTTCTAGCCATTAGTACCAAATCTGAATTATATACGCATTTGCGTATTATATAAATAAACTTATCCCATGCGGAGCATGGGGTTAGTACCAAATCTGAATTATATACGCATTTTGCGTATTATATAAATAACTTTATCCCATGTCCCCGTAAAGCATGGGTTATTCACCGATGATTTTGATAAGGACGCGTTTTATGCGTTTCCCGTCGAATTCCCCATAAAATATTTGTTCCCATGGGCCAAGGTCGAGTTTCCCATCCGTCACGGCGACTACGACTTCGCGTCCCATGACCTGACGTTTCAGATGGGCGTCGCCGTTGTCCTCATACCCGTTGTGCCGGTAGCGGCTCACGGGTTCGTGGGGCGCGAGTTTTTCAAGCCAGTCGTCGTAGTCTTTGATGAGCCCGGGTTCGTCGTCGTTGATATACACGCTTGCCGTTATGTGCATCGCATTGACAAGGCAGAGGCCTTCGGCGATGCCGCTTTGCGCAAGCGCTTCTTCGACGCGCGGCGTGATATTGATGTACTCACGCCGCGTTTTCGTATTGAACTCCAGCGTCTGCCGAAACGATTTCATAACCCCAATTTCTTGATGCGCGACGCAAGCGCCTGGGATTGGGCCTCGAATTTCGGTTTGGACAAAAGCGAGAACATATTGGTTTTATACGCCTCGACGCCCGGCTGGTCGAACGGATTGACGCGCAAGAGGTAACCCGACAAACCGATGGCCTTTTCAAGGAAATAAAACGCCTGGCCCAGGGTCTCTTCGCTGCGGTCGGCAAGGGTAACGGTCGCGCACGGAACGCCGCCGTCCATGTGGGCAAGCAGGGTGCCGCGATACGCTTCGTTATTGACATCTTCAAAACTTTTCGAGGCAAGATAATTGAGTTCGTCGCTGTCGTCGGCAAGCTTGGGCAACAATACCGTGGTTTTGGTTTTGCCGAGCACCACGAATGTTTCGAACACGTTGCGCATGCCTTCCTGCATCCATTGACCGAGGGAGTGAAGATCGGTGGTATAATCGACCGAAGAAGGATAAATACCGGTCTGGTTTTTTCCTTCGCTTTCTCCGGCGAGCTGTTTGAACCAATCGCCGACATAATGCAATTGCGGTGCAAAAAGCGCCATGACTTCTATGGATTTGCCGCGGCGAAGCAGGATGTTGCGATTGACCGCGTATCGTGCGGCAATGTTTTGTTCGAGTGTTTTGGTGCTGCATATTTCCATGGCTTCGCAAGCGCCGGAAAGCATTTTTTTAATATCGAGTCCGGCAACGGCGCACGGGAACAATCCGACTGGAGTGAGCACGCTGAAGCGTCCGCCCACATCCGCGGGAATGTCGAACGTTGCGTATCCTTCTTCCGTCGCAAGCTTGCGAAGCGCGCCTTTTTTAGGATCGGTCGTCGCGACGATTCTTTGGCTCGCTTCTTTTTTGCCGTACCGTTCTTCCATCCATTGCTTGATAATACGGAACGTGACGCCGGGCTCGGTCGTGGTGCCGCTTTTGGAAATCACATTGACCGCGACGCTTTTGTCTTTGACCAGGGCGAGCAAATCGGAAATATAATCGGAACTGATGTTGTGGCCGGCGAAAATGACGCGCGGTTTGCGCAGGTCTTCGAAGGACGGGGAAGCGAATTCTATCGCCGCTTTTGCGCCCAGATAAGATCCGCCGATGCCGATGCAAATGAGGACGTCCGCTTTACTGCGTATCGCGTTTGCGGTTTCCACGACCCGATTGACAAGCGCAGGATCGATGGTCTTCGGCAAATCGAGCCATCCGAGGAAATCGCCGCCGGGCCCGTTTTTTTTCTCCAGCATTTCCTGGGCTGCTAAAAATGAAGGGAGATATGCTGCGCGTTCGCCGTCGGTTATCCAATCGGCCAGACATTTGTCATCGTACTTGATTTTTAGGGACATTGTCGCTCCTTGCTTATGTTGGTTATAAGTATTTCTGTATCGTGCTTCTTTCGCGGTCGACGGGTTTCGATATCGTCAATACAACGGTGCCGTTTTTAAATAAGGTGACCATACCGGTGGATTCGGAAACCGTAATGGCAAGCGCCTTGGTGCAAACGGTGATCCCTGCCGCTGCCGCGTGCCGGGAACCGAAACCGCTGGGCAGCAAATCGGCTTCCGCTTGCGGACGTAAATAGGAACCCCCCGAAAGCACTATCCCGTCGCCGGTTATGATAAACGCTCCGTCGATGCTTGCGAATTCTTTTATGGTTTCCGTCAGGGCCGGATCGATGATGTTGCGTTCCGCTTCGCTGTACCCTCTGAACGGATTGATGATGAGTTGGGTGACGTACTTATTGACCATGTTGGTATCGCCGAGGACGAAAATCGTACCGAGCGGTTTTCCTTCACGGCCTTCGACCGCGATTTCACCGGCCAGGCCGAGCACGCGTTCCAGCACTTCGGGCATGATGTCGGCGGGTAAAAGCGCCGGTGAATTTGTAAAGAAGAACTCGTATTCGCTGGTCACGTCGAGCGCGACGATCGTATCGAAAGTACCGGCCTTTGAATTGCCCGACACGCATACGACTTTATCGCTATTATCAATCAAATTTCTCGACAACGCCAAAAGCACGCCGATTTTCACCTGGCCGATCCGCGAAGCGGGAAACGACGGCGCCTGTATCCAGGCAGTAACGCGTTTGTCGTCGGCGTCGAAACGGGATTTATTGCTTGTCACGACAATGACTTTGCCTTTGTTTTTAAACGCCTCGAGGAAATCGTTATCGCGTACCGTATCGGCAAACACCATGATGGCGGAGGCCTTGATATCTTTGGCAAGATCGCACGCCGCGTTGAAAACCGCGTTCGCGCCTTTTTTCTGGGCTTTGGGCGTTTTCTCGTCGGCCGATTGTTGCCCGGGCGCTTCCACCAGGTAAACAGGCGACGGATCGGTGAGCAGTTTGTCGCGGACCTCTTCGGACTTGAAATAGCCGGCGACTTCGGACAAAAGCCGTACATGCTCGTCGCCCTCCGAATTCTCGTTTGTAATAACAAGCACCATGATATGCGCCAGCGCGCCGCGGGCAGCGTCGTATTTGACGCCGGTCACGCTCCGGCCCACCGCAATGGCGAAATCGCTTTTTATTTGCGCGCGAAGGTGCGGAATGGCGATGCCTTGACCGATGAACGTGCTCGCCGCCTCCTCACGCTTCATGATATCTTCGATGAAGACCTTTTGCTTATGCGACGAGCGGGTGGCTTTGCACAATGCTTTGACGAGTTCCGTTATTGCCTCGGCCTTTTCCGTTGCCACAAGGTCCACGACAGTGGGAATTTTCAAAAAGCTTTGAAACGGCATACTTTGGCCTCCTGTGGAAAACTACGAAAGGGATGACGCGTAATAGGAAACAATGAGCGTGTCGGTAACACAAAGCGATTGCCCGATGATCGACACGGCCTTGACGCGTTGCAATTGTTTGAGCCCCACGGCGCATATTTGATCGGATGTCAACATATCGATGCTCCGGCAATTCCTGTTTTCCCGTTGGCACCGGTCGCGGAGGCGTTCTATTTCCTCTATGCATTCTTCCTTTGTTGCGCGCGGCTTGCCGACGAGCGCCGCAGCCAAAAGGTGCTCGGGCAAAAGCCGGTACAGGCCCACGAATATTTTAAAAATATGGTCGCTGATGATGCGCATGGAGGCCTGATGTCCGGAAAATTCGTCCCGTGCGTTTTCGTTGAAATTCGACTTTATATCCACGATGTCGTTCACACAGACGGGTTGCCCCAAATCGATAAATACTTCGCCTTGTTTGCAGCCGATTTTCACTTTGACCATGAGCTTTGCGAATGCAATCAGATCGGCCCCGAAATAAAAAAGGTTGCCGAGCATGCGTTTGAAAAAACCGTTCCCTTTTTTACGCATTTCTTTGCCTTTTGCAAGCATTCCGAAATACGGAAGTTCGGGCAAATACTCGTAGCTGACCGCCGCAGGGACCAACACGACTTTTTTATCCGGGTGTTTTGCCTGGGCAATAACCGCGGCCAACAGAACCCCGCCTTTTATTTCCATCATGGCGCCGGTATAGCTGCGGCCGCCTTCGGGAAACAGCAATATGGGTTCGCCGTCTTCCATCATGTCAACAACCGCTTTGCATAGGTCCCGTACGTAGTTGCGTTTGAACCCCGAATCGCGATGAATGGCGAAAGCGCCGAAAGAACGGAATTTTTTCCCCAGAATCGGGAAAGTCGTAAGGTTGTCGCCGGCCGCGATGCGAACATGCTTGATGCCGTGTTTATACAACGACCAGCCGAAAAGGAAATAATCGGTTTGGCTGCGATGGGTGGAAACGACCATTACCATTTCATTGGAAAGAGACTGAACTTCCTTGACCGCTCCGCTCACCTTGACGTCAAAGCCTCTGGTGAAAAACTTTTCAAGCGAAGGAAGGATGTCGTCGACGGCTTTTTGATATGCTTTCATAGGTTGTAAAAAATACCTCGTGATGAATTACAATGCCATGCCATTTTTTTAGCATCTATAATATTGATTTTAATGCCATCAACTACGGCAATCCACCGGCCAAGCAAGTGGGGTGGTTTTAGGCATATATATTGTAAGAGATTGGAAGTGTATGTGCAATGAGGATTTTTTTTAAATTGATTTCATGTTTTGTTCATGACAAAAACCCCTGTCATCCAGTATTTTTATTCCCTCGACAAACACGAAAGGAACCATTTTCATGTCTATTCCAAAGGAACTTGAACAGACCCTCGTCCTCATCAAACCCGATGCATTGAAAAACTCGCTTACCGGGTATGTACTGTCTTTATTGTCCGAATTCCACACCAATCTGCGGTTTGCCGCGGCCAAAATCGTGCACGTGAATACGATGCTCGCCAGCGAGCATTACGCCGAACATCGCGGCAAAGCGTTTTTCCCGTCTTTGCTCGAATACATTCAGGGCAAGCTCCATAACCCCAGCGAACCGTCAAAACGCAGGGTCATAGCTCTTGTATATCAAGGCCCCGACGCGGTGCTCAAGGTCCGCGAACTTGCCGGCCCGACCAATCCGCTCGTCGCTCGCGAAAAGAAACCCGGATGCATCCGATCGCTCGGGGCGCTTGTCACCATCAAAGACGAACAGGGAAACGTCATCGGCGATCGTATGGACAATCTGATACACGGTTCGGCAAATGCGGGCGACGCGGAACGCGAAATCAAGCTTTGGTTCAAACCGAACGATATGCCGCCGGCAATCCGCTGTTATTCGACTCTGGAAAGCGACGCGCATTACTATTATAAAGAGGGAAAACTGTTACTGACCCATGAAAAAGGAAGCACCTGCCTGCTTGCTCCCGGAGACATTGCCTGGGAATCGGACCTTACCGCCTTACGGCAAATTGCAAAAGGCGAAAATGCAGCCTGTTCGCTTGAAACCGTTGCGGCAAAGTATATGATCAACGAGGGTATCGAATAATTTAGATTGCTCGTTTATTGCAAATGTACAATGCAAAAGGGGTAGGTTTTTAACCTGCCCCTTTTTTTTGTCACAAATTGTGTGTAGTAGAGACGTTGCACGCGACGTCTCTACTATATTTCCTTTATCGGCAATCTCACATGAATTGCTTGATATTGAATTTCGGTTTTGCCGTCACCAGCGTCTTTTGCCCGCCTTGTTTCTTTGCGGCAAACGCGGCCCCCATTGCGGTTTGAGGAATTTGCGGCGCAGCTTTTTTAGGCTCCTGCGGAGGCCTGACAAAGTCCTGGGATTTCATGGACAAGGATATCCTTTTAAGCACTGTGTCAACTTTTAATACCCTCACTTTCACGATTTGCCCCACGTGCACGACCTTTTTGGGATCGGAAACGAAAACATCGGCCATTTCCGAAATATGGACCAAACCATCCTGATGCACGCCGATGTCGACAAATGCGCCGAAATTGGTGACATTGGTGACCGTGCCTTCAAGGCGCATTCCTTCTTTGACATCCGATACTTCCCTGACGTCCTGCGAGAACTTTGCATAAGCAAATGTAGCGCGGGGGTCGCGACCGGGTTTTTCGAGCTCCGAAATAATGTCCTCGATGGTGGGAAGTCCCACAGTATCGGAAACGAATTTGTTTTTATCTATCGAATGCACCAGTTCCGCGTTGCCGATAAGTTGATTGATGGTGGTTTCGAGTTTTGCGGCCATGGCCTGGACAAGGTCGTAGCGTTCGGGATGCACCGCGGAATTGTCGAGCGGATTTTTTGCCCCGGCAATCCGTAAAAACCCTGCAGACTGGACAAATGTTTTATCGCCCATGCCCGAGACTTTTTTAAGCGCGGCGCGGCTTTCGAAAGCGCCGTTCTCGTTCCTGTAGGCAACGATGCGGCCGGCGAGCGATTTGTTGAGGCCCGATACGTATTTCAGTAATTCCTGTGAAGCAAGATTGATGTCCACCCCGACCCTGTTGACGCAGCTTTCGACCGCTTCTTCGAGGCTCGACATGAGCTTGGTCTGGTTCACATCGTGTTGATATTGGCCGACACCGATCGCTTTAGGGTCTATTTTGACAAGTTCGGCCAGCGGGTCCTGCAGGCGGCGCGCAATCGAGATTGCGCCCCGGACCGTGACGTCGTGTTCGGGAAATTCCTGTGCCGCCACCTCCGACGCGCTGTACACGCTCGCGCCGGACTCATTGACAACAACGGAAACAGGCCGGTTTTCGGCCGCAATCGCGGCAATGGTGTCGCGGATAAAATCGTCGGTTTCCCGGCTTGCGGTACCGTTTCCGATCGAAATGAGCTGTATCGAGTGTTTTGCGATCATGTCGAGAATAATATGGCTTGCTTCAGACACCTTTTTATGCGGCTCATGCGGAAAAATCGTCTGATACTCCAGGAATTTTCCCGTATTGTCGAGTGCCACGACCTTGCACCCGGTACGAAAACCCGGGTCAACGCCGAGCACCGCTTTTCGGCCGGCCGGAGGCGATAAAAGCAACGCCTTGAGGTTTTCGCCGAAAACCGTAAACGCCTCGGCTTCGGCTTTTTCGCGCAGCTCGATCCGCATTTCGGTCTCGGTGGCCGGAAGCAGCAATCGTTCGTAGGAATCCTGCACCGTGGTTTTAAGCAAAGGTGCGGTCGCGCTGTCCCCATGGATAATGAGCATCGATTCCAAATACGATGCCACGTTTTCAAACGGCAATTCCATCGACACACGCAAAATTTTTTCATGTTCGCCGCGAAACATCGCCATGATGCGATGCGAAACCAGGGTCCGTATCGGTTCTTTGAAATCATAGTACATTTCGAATTTCGTTTTCTGTTCCTTGAATTCCTTTTTGACAACGCTGGCGATGATGCCCTGAACCGATGCGACCTGGCGCAACTGCTTGCGCACGTCGGCGTTGTCGCTGAGGACTTCGGCCAAAATGTCCTGCGCGCCCTGCAACGCCTTCTGCGGCGTATCGTATCCTTTTTCGACATTGACAAACGATGCGGCGCGGGCCAGCGGATCTGCGGCTTTGTCGTCGCAGGCTACAAGCCATTGCGACAACGGTTCAAGCCCGGCGTCTTTCGCTTTTGTCGCACGGGTGGTTCGCTTCGGCTTATAGGGCAAGTATAAATCTTCAAGTTCGGTTTTTAAAAGCGTGTTTTGGATTTTGGCTTCAAGTTCGGGCGTGAGTTTGCCCTGTTCCTTGATACTCTCCAAAATGGTGGCCCGTCTTTCATCGAGCTCTTTGTAATATTCGTATCGATGCTGCAAATCGCGAATTTGCACTTCATCGAGGCTTCCGGTCATCTCCTTCCGGTAGCGGGAAATAAACGGCACCGTGGCCCCTTCATCGAAAAGAGATAGCGTATTGATGACCTGGAAGTCCTTGAATTTAAATTCGGTAATAAGCTGTTGAGGGATGTTCATTTATAAGCTCCAAAAAAAGGTTGCGTCGTATTGGTCTTTAAGGCGTCTTTAAGGCGTCTTTAAGATACTACAGTGCAGGTAAAAAATAAACCCACAGACAGGGTTTCTTTTAATAATTTAAAGATTCATCGTTATTTAAAAAAACGATAGAAAGAAAGGCTTTTCATGAAACTCACCATCGCGTTAATCGTTGCAATTGTTATCCTTATTATTATTTTAAATTCGTCAAAAAGAAAAAGTTTGGACAGGATTTTCAGCCTTGATCCTTTACAGCTTTTCATAATCGACGTCCGAACTACCGAGGAATATGATGCCGGACATTTCAGCACTGCGGTGAATATCCCCTGCGATGAAATCGAAGATCGCCTGTCCGAAATCGAACCTCATAAAGAAAAAGGAATTATCCTCTATTGCCATTCCGGATCCGGCGCTGCTACTGCGGAAAAAGTTCTGAGGCAAAACGGTTTTTTAAAAGTGATCAATGTGGGCGCTTATAAAGGAATTCAGAAATATGATGCGTAAGTAGTTAAAAGTTAGAAGTAAAAAGTCAATTCCTTTTTCTTCCGTAAAATACTGCGGCAAAACGGCTTGCCTTTGTTAATTCGGCGATCTTTCCAAGAGATGAAACAACCTTTGCCATGGGGAAACGGCCTTTTTTAACCATAATATCCCTGATAACCGTAATCGCCTGCGGGGATTGATTTATCGCCACATGCGCAGTAAAAAGCGAATCGGCTATGGTACAAGGCTGGGCATCCAGTTCCAACCGCGAATTCTGATCCTTAACAATTTCAATCGTATCGCTGAAATGAGATACCGCCTTGAATACGACGTCTTCCTGCCGTGAAGAATCCAAATCACCAAAAAACCTAAATAAAAAATGCGACAAATCGTATCGTTGGGAATTCGCATATTCGACCGGAGCAGTATTCAATGTAAAGGTGCTAGTTATCGTTACGAACGGATCATACGTACCGAGCCCGCGTATCGAAAAGGAATCGAGTTTATTATAGCGCCCCTGCATATGCAGCAGGGATTCAACGGCCTCATGCTGTTGCCCCTCGCTGTGACGTTGCAAAGCCCTGCGAACAGGGGGTGCAGACAATTGATAATAGGTTTGTACCAGGGTTTGCTTTGCGGTATCCGTGGAAAGACGTAATGTCGCGCGGCTGGTCTCCTCGAACCGGTCCCAGCCGGACGGCGGCAATTGGACAACCTGCTGCTTGTTGATATTTAATCCGGACAAATCGAAATAATCTACCGGATACGTACCGATAGGGTATCCCGTAAATCCCGGGGAAAAAGCATAATGGGTCGTATCGAACTTGACAATAACGATACCTTCCCTGCAACCCGAATACGTCATAAAATCGGTGTCGAACCCGCCCCGGGAATGCGCACGAGTCAATACCAAATCGGATTTAATTCCCACGCCGGCCAGCATTTTCTGACACAACTGCGCGACAAGCACCATATCGGATCGCTTTCCGTTCATCACGTCGAGGACCGATGCCCGGGTGGGGTCGGTCGAGCATACCACATTTTGTTGTACCCATTCGACGATCGCGGCCGCGCGGGCCTTATCGTTCTTTTTGCCGGAAACGATTTCGCGCGCCTTTTCCGATATTTCTCCTTTGTCGCTCTCAAGGTCGGGCTCCAAAATCAACTCGTTTAACGTCGACGCCAATTCCGACCAACTCGAGACCGTGGACCCGTGCGAACCATAGAGCGGCGACATCCGTATGTTCACGCGGGGTTCGGATTCGGACGCACGTTCGCCGTACGACATGCTGTCGTCGGGCATCGCGTCGGACACTTTCCAAACGAATATTTTATTGTTATCGCTATTTGAAGTCGTCTCCGTAATCGACGCTCTGTCCCCCCGTGTCTTTGCTTCGTAAGAGAACGTGAGGTTGTTATTTACTTTGAGGATGAGCCTTCCCGTCCGTACCGGAATTGCGCGCGGAAACCAGTGTTCGAAAATAGGCGGTGCCCCGTTTGCTTTGAATACGATTTTCAACACTATGGTTGAACCGCCGGAGGTCTTCGGCACAACGACCTTTCCCGATTCCATGAATTTCCTTTGTAAATCACGGACTTTTAATGAAACTTCACGGCCCAGCGAATCGAACAGCTTGCATTCAAATTCATCGACATGATCGGTAAGGCGCCACACCGGTATCGTACTCCAAACGGAGCCGTGCGACGACATGATGCGGATTTTTTTATTGACCGTGTATTCCGTGGTCGCGGCGTTCGAGCCTGCAATATTATCGACGGTGATACCCAGATCGTCGGCAAGGTAATAGGCCCCGAACCGTTTCCATTCGTTTGGAACCGCAATGATGTTAATTGCTTTTACGGATATTTTTTGCGCGCAAAGCACATTGGCAAAACCCGCGGCACAACACAAAATCATTGCCGAAAACGCAACTACTTTAATCTTTCCAGATGCATGCTTTTTCAAAGCGGTTCCTTT
>JBBIGR010000019.1:0-45458 GCA_037447435.1 Fibrobacteria bacterium | reverse complement strand
AATCGGAAGGCGTCACTAAAACCCGCTTGGCCGTAAATTCGCGTTCCAACGTATCCTGATGAAGGCTATACGTCCCCTGCATCGAAGGGGTTTTTAACCGGCGAAGCATCGATTTCGACATATCGTGCGGTAATATCCATTTGTCATGCTGGGAAAAGCAGGGCAATTCGAACGGACCTTCACCAACGTCGGCCGGTTGGGTCGCATAGGAACGATTCAGCAACGGAGCAGACAATACGAATCCCTGTTTGGGAAGTGACGCGACATAATCGTTTGCATCGCTGCGGTATTCGAGGCATATGCTGTCTTGGGATTGATAGGACAGCTTCACCTTTGCCGATTGCAAGCCGAATTCGCTTTTTAGGTATTTGGACAACACGACATCTTCCGAATACGAAAGCCTGTGCAAAAGCAGGTTGGTAAGCTCAAGCGCATTTTGCCCTTTGAGTTGCAAGGTCCCGTTAAATACCCAATTACCTCCGGATACCTGGGTGATAAACGAGACGGTCCGAACGGCATTGACATACGTTTCCCCAAGCACGACGGAATCGACAAACGATCCGTGTTCCGACAATACGAGTGTTTTCCTGTTCGCTATCCAATAATAGGAATTCTGCCATGTAGCCGGCCTGGCCGTTGGGTCGATATAGGTTAACATTTTGCCGTGTTTGAGGGCAACGACCATATGGTTAAAAGTTCCCAGGCTCGGAAAAGCCTCATCGAGTTGCATAAACCGGGGCTGCGCCATGACCAATGCGGGATAGGCTTCCAGGCCGCGGGCATGCAAAAATGCGCAATACAACATCGCAAGTTCCTTGCAGTCGCCGTATCCTTTGTCAATTACATCCCTGCAAAAGCGGGGTATATAGCCGTAATTTCCCTCCCAGTTGCCGTAATAACGCATTTGATATTGTATATAATCGTACGCCGATCGTATCGCCGCCGGAGTGTCCATGGGCAAATTGACGACTATGCTGTCGAGCAACGTGGAGGACCGCTGTTTTGTTTGAAGCATCGCCAAATACTGATCGCCGATGTCCTTCCAACTCATCGGCAAACGGCCTTGGGGCGGCAAACGCAATCTCACCGACGCAAGCCATTGTTCCGGAAACAGTATGCTTTTACCCGGAAGCGGATTGAGGATGTCGGCGCGATATGATTTTAGGGTAAAATCCTTATTTTCCTTTTTTATGCTGTCGCAGGGGATTTTCTCATTATTGACAAAACCGACCGCCCAATCGAATCCCGCAGGAGTCCGGACCGAAACGACCTTGTGGAATATCGGATATTCGCCGCGCATGACGAGGTGTTCCAAAAACGCGGGTTTTATGTTGAACCGCCGGATTTCCGTTCGAATGAATTTTACCTTGTCGTATGCAGGTATGTCCGCAAATGTGACAAATGCGCCAGTTTTGTCGATATATAAATTATACTGCGCGTCGGGATCCTCGGACGTCCGCGCTCTGATGAAGTTTTCCTCGCCGACGACCGTCGAATTTCCAAGCGAGTCGAAGGTCTTTATTTCTATGCTGGGTTTCGATTCCGTGAATTCCGAATCGTAAAATTTGAGTTGATGCATGTCGGACGGGCTGTAATGTTTTACCCGATACCAGCACACTTCCCGCATCGCCGCTTCGTTTTGTCCGCCTTGAACCTTAAAGTCAAGATATACCGAGTCGTACAGCATGACGACCACATTGCCCGCCCATTGCGTCGGCACACCCGGCATGACAAGAGGAACCGAAAAACATTCCCGAACGGCAAAAAGCAACAAAAGCCATTTGGCACGCGACAACATTCTCATGAAAGCCCCAGCATGAAAAAAAATGATCCAAACGAAAGGGACCCGACGCGAGACGTCTCGAACGATCAGGGGGATTTTCGTTTCGTATTATTACTAATAATACAGGTTTTCCGCTAAAAAATCAATAGTATATATAATGTAAATTATTGCGAAGTAAAATTGTCAGGTAATAGGAGAATGCCGTAATACAACGGGATTAAAACGTTTTGAATTTCTAAAAGCGGCGCCCATGCCTCGCGTTGATTTCGCGTTCCGCATGCAACCAGTCCTCTTTGTCAAAGCCTTCGGCGTGGCCGCGGTCACAGTAGATCTCGAACGCCCTTTTCCGGATCTCTGCCTTAAAAAGCATTTCCGTAGTCAAATGATCCGCGGTAAGCGGACAGCTCGTCGTCGCGGAGCTGGATCGGATTTGGCCGTCTTTTATCTGTTTTTTATTGGTATTTGTCATAGGAGTATCAGGAAAAGCTGAATATTTCGCCGATATCGTTGCACACTATTCCGATCATGAATAGCGTATCGTACCCTTCAAGTTGCACGACGATGCCCTTGTCCGACGATTTCTCAGCACACGAATCTTGGAGTTTACGCCTAAAATCAAAAACAGCCAGACTCTCGTTATTATAGTTCAATAAACCGCATTTTCGAGAGCCTTTTTTGGGTGAAAAGGATTCAATATCCTGAGGTCTGAAGATGCCCAAAACATTCACTATTTTAAGAAAACTTAAACCATAGCCGACTTCGATGCCTATATATTTGCTTACCAATTGCTTGGCCAATTCGAAAATTTCTTTTCGAATTCCATTTGCCGATGGTAAAGGTCCATGCATAGGGATATAATTGCTTGTAGACATTATATTTCCTTTTCCTTCGGATTTTCTTTTTAATTAATCAAAGTTCATTATACGGTTTTTCATCGAACGCAGCAAGTTTTTTTTAAAATGCCGGTCCCATAAATCTTTTGCGGAATTTTGCGATCCTTGACTTGACCGTGCCGCATTTGCTATCATTATAACCATGCATCCCGTATTGGAGGGCAGGACTTATGTCTTTTATGCCAACGTATGAACCCGGTAGATTCGCCTATTTAATGGAAAAGGCATTTGCTGCAGAGATTTGGGGTTTTCTTGACTCGAATAAAACCATTGCCAAAATGATTGCCGCGACCGACGAAGGGAAACCCGCGATTGCGCCCATTCTTGCTGAAATTGAATCATTGTTTAGCGGGCAATTGGCCTCGCCGGAAAATCCTAAAGAGGACGTGGCGGTATTCATAAATTCTATTATCAAACATATAATGGAACAATCGGGCTACGAATTCATCGCCTGCGGTCTTTGCAGAAACGGCCGATATATAAAATCCTCGGGATTATTCCAAAAGAAAACTATCCGTTAAACCGGCCCTTGACCGATTAATACTGCCGTATCGAGACACCGTACGTACCCGTGTCCGCCTTCGATTTGCCGGTTACATAAAAATAGCAGCAGTATCCCGTAGAGGAATAGGGGCAGACAAAATTGACGACTGCGTTTTTAAGCCCGTTACCGGGATTATCGGTTGCAATAACGGAGTCTTTCGATAATGCATTTACAAAAATCCGGGTTCCCACCGAGCCGATGGTCCGAATTGTATACGAATGGCCGTAATTGGCGTAAAAATACCCCCAATCCGTATCGTTTGTTGTCAACCGACGGAATTGAAATAAATCCTTTTCATTGCCGAAAGCATAATTGAAATATGCGGCCTTGTCGGCACTATTGTCGGGCTCGTATCGATCCGGTTGGTTTGCAAAAGATTGGTCGAGCGTTTTAAAAACAAGAGTAAACGGATTCATCGGATATGTCGACAAAGCCTTGATCCGTAAAAGTTTTGCCCCGCTTTTGCGGCAATCGTAATACGCAGTCACCCCGATTCCCGACGAATCATTCAGCGAAAAAACCGTGCCATTGCTTGCGGAATCGATAATCTCTATACCGATATCGAAGGTGCTTTGTAAAGAAATTACATAGGTCGTATCCAGGCCGGCCGAAAAATTGTATGTAACGCTGTATTTGCTGGAAATATCAATATTCGCAATGCTGTCTTGTGGCGACAGCGTATGCGTTGCCGAGAAAAGCGGATTTTCAACAGGGTTTATTTGCGTTGGAAGATATCCGGACCACGGGGTAAAATATTCCGAACAAGCGCAAAACAGCGAAACGATCGCTATACAAATAATAGCATAGGGAAGAATTGTTTTATTTTGCTCATTGACTTTATTCATTGGAAATCCTGTTTTTAAGGAAATCTATTTGTAAATTCAACCCGTACCAGGTACTCGCGCTTTGCGGCTCGAGAAATTCCATTTTGCCGGCGGTCGATCCGTATGCGGTAAACGTCGCGGTCGCGGTGTCGCTTTGGCCAAAGCCGTAAATCTGGACATAGGGACATACTCTGATTGCCGAATGCTTCCGCCGGAATTCGAAAAACGCCTCGAGCCGGTACGATGCCTTGTTGCCGAGCGTTACCGCAGGATAATCGATTGTGTAATTACTGTTGCCGGTCGACATATTCACCTGCATTGCACCGTATACCATAAAATCTATTCTCGGTTCAATGCCGAAGAGGATTTCTTTCGACACGGTTTTTGTTATTATGAAACCAAGCGGAACATTGAACCAATAGTAAACCTCATTCATGCTTTCCGATGAAGAGCTGCCGCTCGATGAACTGGTAAGATCCCGATACCACAGTTTGAAATCGATACCGCTGTATAACGCCGTGGGCCATTTGATTTTGGAAAACACGTATCCCAAATCACATGAAGTAAACAAAAACAGATTTGTTTTATTGTCTTTATGCGGATCGAATTCGTATCCTATGGTGTCGCCGTTACTGACAAGCGGCATAGCCTGTGACGTTCCATCGTAGGTTGTTCCTATCCCCAAAAACAGGCCGATTTTCGGACGAATCATGAAATGGGACTGGGGAATATAGCGTAAAACAGAGTATTGAAAACCGGGAACAAATCCGTATTCGGAACTTTTCGGCGAACCCACAAAGGTTGGGTCGAAAAGGTTTTTCTCCTTAAACGAACGCATTAAATCATCTAATACAATATGTTCATTGTAATAAAAATACGAAAGCGACGGGCAGATGCCGACAATTTTACCGTAATTAAATAATGAAAATGTACTGCTGTCCACATCCTCGGGTTGCGGGGCTGCAACAATATCGGCATCTTCGGTAAATGTTTCTACGTTGCGATGTGGAGTTTCGACAGCCTGCGCTTTCTTCGGATTGATAATTTTTACCGGCTCTTGTTTTGCCGTGTCCAAATCGAGGGTCGTCGTGTCGAGCACAAGCGGAGAAACGGGTTTTTGCACGTCCTCAAATAAAGTATCGAGCGGCTGCGAATACGCAATCGCGCAGTATTGTAAAATCAACGACATCATGAGCGCTTTCCGCATAAATATCCTTAACGGGTCGAATTTCCGCGACATTGATTCATGCTAAAAATAGTAAGTCTTGTACAATTGAAAAGCAAGAATTAAATGAAAATAAGTCAAAAACATTATTTATTTTTGTCCACGACGTATTTTCGTCACGGAGACTATTCATAATGAAGCAAATGATTCTTACCATGGCGGCGGCCGTTATTATTGCCGGATGCGCACCCCGGTTGGCAACAAAAGTTTCGCCGCAATTGCCGCTGGACCTTAAACCTGCGGCAACGTTCGCGCCGCTTTCGTCGGTCATCAACGTTCCGTTTGAGCTGAAAACCTGGTACATTGAGAAAATCATAAATCAGCAACTCAAGAACTTGATTTACGAATGCGACACGCTGTCTCTCGGCGGCATGAAACCCGTTAAAATGAAAATTTGGAAACAAGATTCCGTTACCATAGGTCTTGAAGGTAATGAATTGACGTACCGGGTGCCGCTTAAACTGTGGCTCCAGTTTTCCCTGAATTTGAGCGCGCTCGGCATTTCGCATACCGAATATCAGGACGTTGAAGCGTCTATCGCCTTAAAATTCAAATCAAAAATATCTTTCAAAGATAATTGGAAAATTTCCACTTCGACGCAGCCCGACGGCTATGAATGGCTCAGCGATCCGGTTGTAAAAGTCCGCTTCGTGAGCATACCGATTCGGCCGCTCGGAGACCTCATCATTTCGAACCAACAGGCAACGCTTGGGAAATTGATAGACACGGCGGCATGCTCGTTTCTCGATTTGAAAAAAGTCCTTCGCCCTTTATGGTATCGCATGCAATCCCCGATACTTGTTTCGCAATCGCCCCCGGTATGGCTTAAGCTTGATCCAAAGGGGGTTTCGATGACGCAGCTGTGCGGTTCGCACGGCTCTATCAAAAGCACGCTCGGCATACGGTCTATAGCCCAAACCTATATCGGCGACCAACCCCAATGCAGCGTTACCGATTCCTTGCCCGAATTTGTCAATCCGGCACAAATAGACTCTTCTTTCATTATAAACCTGTATTCCGAACTCTCTTTCTCCAGCGCAAGCGAACTATTGCAAGGAATGCTGAGGGGCCGCAATTTTTCTTCGGGCAAAAACGATGTGATAATACAGGATGTTAATGTATACGGTCTCGAAGGATATGCGATTGTCAGCCTGGATTTGACCGGTTCCTTCAAAGGCAAGGTATACGCCATCGGCCATATCGGTTACGACGCTGCAACCACAACGATATCAATTACCGATTTGGAATTCGACATTTCCACGCAAAACGCCCTGCATTCGACGGCAGGGTGGCTGTTGCACGGCATGATTCTATCCAAAATCCAGCCATTTCTTCGCTTTCCTTTGCATGAAAAACTTTTGGAAGCGCAAATAATGGCCCAGAAAATGATGGCGCACCGGGAACTCACGAAAAATGTTTTTTTAACCGGGAATGTCGACTCATTGTCTATCGGCGGCGTGACGATTTCCGACAAGGCAATCAGGGCGTTTATCCTGGCGAAAGGATCGTTGTTTTTGTCGGTGCAGGAGTGATCGCGGGTCAATGGAAAACCATCATTATCACATTGTAAACCCCAACGGGAAAGAACCCGACCTGTCTCTCGAACACCTCCCGGTATGCGGATTGTACGCCTCGATGGAACCGGTTGTAAGAGTCAGGCTCATAACCGGTCATATGCAGGAAAACGATGTGCCCCTTACACCGAGACCGGATATTGCAACGTTGCAAGCATCATATCCGTTCAAGCACCACCTTTCTTTTCAATCGATTCACTCCATTAAAACCTGGCTTGGCAAAAATACCGAAACCGACCTTATTGCCCAGGTCTTTCACAATGATACCGATTACGATCTCATTCGAATTCCTTTGACAAAGAACCGGCGATATCTTGAATCAAAAAAGATCAAGTTCCAACGATTGGAACCTTTGTTCGTTTGTCCGTATTGTAAATCTTCATTGAGTCGCGATAATTTTGTCCGACTGTGTCTGGAATGCGGGAAAAGTTTTCCCTATACTCATGACGCGGTAGATTTTCTTGATGCAAATTTACGTTCGCAATTTTCCATTGTCGACACCGAAAACGTGTCCGGCCATGCCTACGATGACCGCATTACCCGTGCCATAGAATCCAACCCGGACAAATTGTTTCTCGATATCGGCGCCGGTTTCAAACCTGTGCCGAGCACCAACGTCGTCAATTTCGAAATCGTCGAATATCCTTCAACGGACGTGCTGGGCGTTGCGGAAAGACTTCCGTTTGCGAACGACTCCTTCGACTTCGTCATAAGCGCCGTCGTTCTTGAACATGTCAAGGACCCGTTCGCCTGCGCACAGGAAATGATCCGGGTTTTAAAACCCGGCGGCGAACTCTTTTGTTCGGTACCGTTTTTACAGCCCCGTCATGCCTATCCGCACCACTATTACAACATGACAAAAGAAGGCCTTATTAATTTATTTGCGGGACTTGATGTTTGCGAATCCGATGTACCCGATTACCTTCATCCCATGGCGGCGATAACCTGGATAATGAAAGCGTATGCGCTCGGCCTTCCTGTCGATTTGCGCGGGCGGTTTTTGTCCATGACAGTGGAAGACCTCATCAAATTCATGCCCCTTGATAAATTTTATTCCGACCCGATTTTCGCTTCCCTTTCAACCGACGCGAGGGAAATGATTGCATGCGGGACTTTCTTGCACGCGAAAAAAGGCCCGGTCTCCAGATGAATCCGGTTTTGTATGAACCTCGTTTTTTCAATTATCGTTGTTGTAATTATTGGTTTCCGTCCATCCGCAAAAACTTAGTGCCTTTGAAATAATTTAACAATATACTATTATTGATTAAATTGCGATTCTACACCTCTTGGCTCGACTAATTTATTCAGAAAATTCACCTGCACTTTGAGAATTTATATGATCGATAACAAATTTTGTTTCATTGCTTGCATTTTGTGGTTGTCGCTGTATTGCGGATTTGCTCAAGGAGAAACATTTGTCCTTGGTGCCGAAGACCAGGCTGGCCCGTGGGGGCAGGCTGATGGAACCGGGTGCGGCAATGATATTGTCAAGGCGGCTTTTGCCGCTGTTGGCGATACGGTAATTTTCAAGGTACTTCCGTATGTACGTGCAAAAAAAATGGCGCTCCAGGGTGAGCTGTCCGGGTGTTTTGCCATGTCATGGATGGATGATCTCAAAGGAACGATTATCTTTGCCTCAAAGCCGCTCTACACTGTGCAGTACATCCTTGTCACGAGACATTCTGTTACAAATATAAATAGTTCCCTTGACAAATTACCCTTGAAAAGTATTTTGGGACTTGTGAAAGATTATGAGTACCCTGCCAAAGTACGCGCAATGAGCCAAAAGGGTATTTCGATCGAAGAAGTTGCCAGCGAAGAACAAAACCTAAAAAAGCTCGCTGTTGGTCGAATTGATGCGACGATTGTAGACTGCGACCCGCTTAAATCCCTCTGTTTTCTTTTAAAGCAGAGTGGCGTTACGGGAAAAATAGACTCTGTTTCCGTGGTCGGCGTGCAGGGAGCTTTTGTGGGATTCAGCGTACGCAATCCTTTGGGTGTACTGGCAAAAAAGCACTTTGATACGGGATTTGAAATAATCCTGGCAAACCAAACTTGCGGTTCTATTATACAAAGCTGGATCACCAAGTATAATCAATCTTTACAAGGGCGCAAGGAATAATATGCAGAAGAAAAAAACGTCAATCGTAGTGATAGTAATTGCCCTTATTGTTGCCACGGTCTCGTTGTTCCTTGCCGCTGCTGGTTTTGCTGGGTATTCAATGTACAGCAGATATGAACGTAAAGTCCTAATTACCGATGCTGAAATTGAAGCGGACCAGGCGACAGGTGCATTTGCGACTCCAATGTGGAACTTCGATGAGCAGCAGATATCCGAAATTGCAAAGAGTTTCATGCAGCACAAGGATGTTTTTTCAATTGTTATTACATCGGCAGATTCATTTCAAAATTCTTTTTCAATAAGCCGGAACGAGAGGTGGGAGCCGGTTATTTCAAACACAATACTACCTGAACCAGGATTGCTTAACCAAACAAGAGAACTCAGCTATTCCAATAAACATATTGGAAATGTGCAGGTTTCTTTCACACCCCGTTTTCTGACCGCCTACCTTCATAAAATCCGTGTTCTATTAGTTGTTATTATTTTTGGCATTGCCCTGCTCCTGACAATTGGTCTATACACGCTTCTCTGGCTTATAGTACTCAAGCCAATCAAACAACTCGAACACTATGTGCTCAAAGTAAGCCAAGGGGGCTTCGATAATTCCAATTTACTGGAACACTCTTTTAAGGGAGAATTGAATACGCTGCGAACATCGATTTCGGAGATGGTCGGACTCCTGATGTCCCGTAACGCGGAGCTTCGCCAACAGGCGATCAATCTGAATGAAAGCGAAGCATTCCGAAAACGCATTTTTAATTCGTCAAGAGTTCCGATTGTGGTGATGGATGCTCTCACCTATAAATATGTTGACTGTAATGCTGCCGCAATTGAAATATACCATTGCTCTTCGCCAAGCGAAGTGATAGGCAAATCTCCGCTTGATTTTTCCGATCCTGTACAATATGATGGAACCCCTTCGCCGCAAAAAGCGCTTACTTATATAGAAAAGACGTCTGCGGACGGCTCTGTGGTTTTCGAATGGCGCCACAAGCGGCCAAATGGGGAGCAGTGGGACGGTGAAGTCCACTTGATGAGTTTTGAGTCTGCGGATAGAAAATTCCTGCAGTTTACTTTGCAGGACATCACCGAACGCAGGCTTGCCGAGGTTGCGCTGAGGAAATCCGAAGAAAAGTTTTCCAAAGCGTTCAGAAACAGTCCAGACGTCATAGCAATATCAAATTTGAAAAACGGGCAGGTCTTTGAAGTGAACGACAGCGTGCTGAAAATACTCGGGTTTACGCGTGAAGAGACCATTGGAAAATCCACCATCGAGCTGGGAATCTGGGACGATTTAAAGTTGCGGGATGAGTATATCTCCCGCCTTAAACGTGACGGGAATGTGCGTGACCTGGACGTAAAATACCGGACCAAGTCAGGTACGATCATCGATACTCTTTTTTCGGGCGAAATAATAGAAATTGAAGGCGAACAATGCATTCTAGCCACGATTCGCGATATTTCCGAACGTAAACGTGCTGAGAAAGCCACTCGGGAAGCACAGGAGTTATATGAAAATATTTTTCGTCTGAGCCCGGTATTGATTGTTGTCACAACTGAAAAAGAGGGTCGCTATCTTGCGGTAAACGATGCCCACGAGCGTATCACCGGTTATAGCCGCGAAGAAGTTATCGGTCATGCTGTTAGTGAATTTCCAGCTTGGGGTTCGTCTGCAGAGCGACAGAAAACAATCCAACAATTACATGAGGTCGGAATAGTACGCAATATTGAGGTGGAATTTCACCGAAAGTCCGGAGAAAGTTTTACTGCGTTGTATTCGGCAGTTTTGGCAGAGATAGATGGGAAACGGTGTGTGGTATCTATGCTTATGGATATTTCGGAGCGCAAGGTTGCTGAAGAGGCATTGCAAAAAAGTGAGGAGCGCTATCGCCGTCTGCTCGAATCCGTCACCGGCTACGTTTACACTGTTGAAATCCGCGACGGGAAGGGGGTTGGTACGCGCCACAGTCAGGGCTGTTTAGCAATCACCGGGTATCAACCGGAAGACTATATCAGAAATCAGAACCTTTGGATAAGTATGATACCAACAGATGATCGGGAAAAGGTCCTTGATGCTGTGGAAAAAGTACTTTGCGAATCTGCCCATGTTTCCCTGGAACACCGGATAATACGAAAAGACGGAAACATTCGATGGCTGCATGCTACCCTAGTGCCACATAACGACCAGAACGGATCGATTACTTCTTATGATGGGCTTATTTCCGACATAACCGACCGTAAGATCGCGGAAGAAGCCTTGCAAGAAAGCGAAGACCGCTTCCGCCAGATGGCAGAAAACATCGAGGAAATTTTCTTTCTTTATCAGAAAGACGGAAACAAACTATTATATATGAGCCCGGTCGTTTCCAGGATTTTCGGGGTTGACCTTGACATGATTAAAGCAGACCCGCAAATGATCGACCGCGCAGTACACCCTGAGGATTTTCCGCAAACGAAATTTACAGTCCATGACATCTTTTATTCAACTCCCATTAATGAAGAATTTCGCGTCATCACTCCTACCGGCGCCGTGCTTTGGATCAGGCTACGTTCCTTTCTCATCCATAATAACGAAGGAAACGTCGTTCGTGTTGCTGGGCTTGCTTCCGACATCACCGGTTTCAAAAATGCGCAGGAGGAAAACCTTCGCCAACAACAACAGCTTGTTCAAGCCGATAAAATGGCGAGCCTTGGTCTTTTAGTGAGCGGCATTGCCCATGAAATAAATAACCCGAACAATTACATTTCGCTGAGCACTCCTCTTTTACGTAAAGCTTGGGACAGCCTTGCACCCTGTATTGAAAGCTGCAAAGACAAACAGGCTGAAATGACCATCGGCAGTATTCCTCTCCCCGAATTCATGCAGAATATCGGGAAGCTCATGGATGGCATCGAAGACGGATCTAAAAAAATCAAACGCATTGTATCGGACCTCAAGAACTATGCGCGCCAGGACTCACTGGAAATGCGTCTGATCGATATTAATAATGTCGTCAAATCTTCAATAACGATTTTATTGACTCTCGTTAAAAAACGCACAAAAAACTTTTCCATAGAATATTCACCCTCCGCCATTTTTATACTGGGAAACCTTCAACGGTTGGAGCAGGTAATAATCAACCTTGTACAAAACGCCTGTGATGCCTTGACCGATCAACAACAATATATTAAACTGACTTGTAAAGACCGCGGTCAAAAAGCGGCAATCGTGGTGACGGACAATGGGTGCGGAATAAAAGCAGAAGATTTGAATAAAATCGTAGATCCCTTTTTCACGACAAAACGTGAAACCGGCGGAACAGGACTTGGGCTCTCGGTTTCTATGGGCATTGTAAAGGAACATCATGGAGAAATGCTTTTCGACTCACAGCCCGGCAAGGGAACCACGGTAACTTTGCTTTTCGATAGGAAATAACGTATGCAAAACAATTCTTCTTTTAATTTAAATACTCAATCAATCATTCTGGTTGATGATGAAACGGTTATTCTTGATTTAATGAAAATGACCCTGCAGGCTGCCGGGCATGTTTATGTTCAGACATTTCAAAATTGCCGTGAGGCTCTCGACTGTATTTCGAGCAGTTATTGCGATGTCGTTATTCTGGATATCATGATGAAAGAAATGTCGGGTGTGGATGTTCTAAAGCAAATAAAAGAAAAAGCCCCGGATGTTTGCGTTATTATGGCTACCGGCGTCAACGAGGTAAATACCGCTGTCGAATGCATGAAAGCCGGAGCATTTGACTACATTGTAAAGCCTTTGGAACCCGAACGCCTTCTTACCAGCGTTGCGAATGCAATAAAAATGAGAACCATGGGCCGTGAATACGAGGCGCTAACGGAAAGAATGCTTTCAGACACTTTGAAAAAACCGGATGTTTTCAAACCGATTCTTTCGTGCAATGAAAAAATGTTTACCATTTTTAAATACATAGAAGCTGTAGCACCGACCCCACATCCAGTATTGGTTACCGGTGAAACCGGAACAGGGAAAGAGCTTATTGCAACGGCGATTCATAATTGCAGCGGCCTTGGCGGCAAATTCGTTGCTGTTAATGTGGCCGGCCTCGACGATGCCATGTTTTCCGACACATTGTTCGGCCACTGTAAAGGTGCCTTTACGGGTGCGGATTCGTCCCGACAGGGCCTTATTGAATCCGCCGCAGGCGGGACGCTCTTTCTAGATGAAATAGGCGATCTGAATGCTCAATCCCAGGTCAAGCTCTTGCGTCTTATTCAGCAAAGTGAATTTTATCCGGTCGGATGCGATACACCGAAAAAATGCACTGCCAGGATTATTACCGCAACATGCCGGGACATTGAACAACTTCTTTCTACCGACAAAATGAGAAAAGATCTTTTCTATCGCCTTCGTACACATACTATTCATTTGCCTCCCCTACGGGAACGAAAAGACGACCTTGCTCTCTTGGTATCCACTTTTATAGATGCGGCATCTTTGGAACAAAACAAAATACGGCCCACGATTCCGCAGGAATTGATAACCCTTCTTTCAACCTGGCATTTCCCGGGCAATGTAAGGGAACTCGAAGGAATGATTCGTGACGCCATAACTCAACATGATGATCACATCCTTTCTCTTACATCTTTTAAAGACCATATCGGCTTTGGGAATAACAAATCATCGGCAATGCCGCAAGAAACCCAAGAACAATTTCGTGTTGTATTTCCGGAAAAATTACCCACCCTGGATCAAATAGACGATCTTCTTGTAATAGAAGCAATGCAACGTTCCAATGGAAACCAGAGTATAGCGTGCAGACTTCTCGGGATTACCCGTCAATCATTGGGATATCGGCTAAAGAAATTGTCCCTATAAAAACGCGCTATAATGCAGGTCTTTTACTTTTAATCCATCACCATCCTTTCAACAATTGATATTTCTATGAACCCCTGAAGAAACCTCTGCATTGCTTTTATTTACAATCCGCGGTACCTGTCCATAAATCAAATAATTACACATTCTTGTCTTAACTATGTGCAGAAACAACTGCACCCTTTCGTTGAAAAACAAAACACGGCCTGGCCTTATCATTTCTCTATTTATCAATGCATTACGGCATTCTTTGATTTTTGGCACATCCATTGCGTATCAAATAACCGTGACCGAACAAAATCATTTTCCTAACATAAAGCAAAATATCCATGAATAAAAAAAGAATTCTCATCGCGGATGATGAAGAACAGATCCGGTTCTGCATCTCCCTTGCTCTACGGATGATAGGGCACGACGCAGTTACCGTTGACAACGGATATTCAGCATTACAGGAAATAGAACGTTCGAAGATTAACAACCAACCCTTTGATCTTTTGATCTGTGATATTCAGATGCCGGGGCTTACGGGTGAAGACCTCATTGATGCCCTAAAAACCAGGTTCCTTGAGTTGCCCTTCCTCATTATTACCGGCTATGGAGAAAAAGCGCTTGTGGTACGAATGATGCGAAAAGGTTGCAGGGACTTCATCGACAAACCCTTTGAGCCGGATGAAATTGAAAAACGGGTAGAGATGATTTTTACCGAAGATAATAACTGCATTCTTGAACAAAAACGTTTGGAAACACTTGCCAAAGTGGGGCTTCATACACGCCAGCTCGTACATGATATGAATAATGTTCTTGCCGGCACTCAAGGTTATGCAGACATGGCGCTTGAAGGCTTGGAACAAAACCATCCGGTTCGAACGTATCTCACTAAAATCTTACGTACTACCAATAGGGCTGCCGAACTATGCTCCAACGCCCTTGCTGCTTCAAAATGCACGGAACCCGATCCTTTCAAAGTCACGGAAATGAACAGCATAACGGACCGGACCGCAGAAATTCTGCGGGACGTTGTTGCAGAAAATGTCACTATACAAACAAAAACCGATAATGTCCCCGTTTGGAGCAAAATCAATGCGGAACGCATTCAGCAAGCGTTGCTCAACCTCGGCATAAATGCCGCACAAGCCATGCCCAGCGGAGGGAAGTTGACAATAGCATGTTCCCGTACAGAAAAAAACAATATAAAAGTAATACGGCTGTCCGTGTCCGATTCGGGCGTAGGAATTGACAAAAGTATTATTTCCAAAATATTCGACAATGGTTTTTCCACCAAAGACGGCGGAAATGGCATAGGTTTGCATACGGTCAAGGAAATCGTTCGGGAACATGGTGGAACCATACGCGTCGATTCGTGTTTGGAATTAGGTACTACCTTTACAATAGACCTCATTGAGCAGGAAACGGTTCCTGTATCGATAGAAAGGACCATCCATGAATAGGCATGAACTCACCACTTACCCCGACCATATATCGTTTCTTAAAGATTTTCCCAAGGTTAGCGAATGGCTCAATTGCAACGGATACACAATCCTTTATTCGTACCATAATTTTAAAATGCATACCACGTATAGTTTCTGGGACGATCACACTTCCGACGCCGAAAAAAAAGGCGTCAACGACGCTCAAAACACTATCATGGTAACTTATTGTCAATCATGCAAAACAATAGAACTGTATCACCGCGCCATTATTTCCAACTCAGAAAAGACCGACGGCATGATCGATATAATCGATGCGGAAATTTACGGACCTACTGTTTTGCAGAAAAACTTCTCCCAGGATTCGGATAGTTTTTTACCTGAGGAATTCGATGTAGAGAAATTTATCGACGATATCGAAAAACCGAGACTGTAATGAAATGTTTTTATCCACACACCTTTAAAGGAGGATCGCATGCTCAATAAAATCAAAATTGGCCCAAAACTTATCGGGGGGTTCCTTATTGTAGCAATTATCGCGGGGATAGTTGGGTTTCTTGGAATAATGAACATGAAGAAAATTGACGATAAGGATACCTTTTTGTATGAAAAATGTACAGTTCCGCTTGTTGATTTGAATAATATCGCAGTGCCTCTTCAAAGAATGAGGGTAGATTTTGAAGCTATGTTGCGTAGCAACGACCCAAAATTTATCGAAGCAAAACTATCTCGAGTCCAGGAACATTTTGAGTCTATTGATAAAGGTGTTAAACATTATGAAAGCACACTTATTGACGAACACGACAAACAGCGATATATTGAACTTAAAGAAAAAGTCATTGCTTGGCATACTGCATCGGATAAAATTCTGCAATTAAGAAATACAAACAAGCCCGCAGCTGTTTATGCCTACATGGATGGGGATGCATATAAAATAGTATCTGATTTGCGTTCCTTGGTTGATACTATGTTATCTGAAAATGTTGACGCTGCTAAGAAGACATCCGATAACAACACAAAAACAGCTAACTCTGCAACCTTTCAAATGATCGTTTCAATAATATTGGGAATTGTACTTGCCATGATTATCGGCATTTTCCTTACCTTGTCAATAACACGACCGGTAAATTTAGCAATGTCAACCGCAAAAAAACTTGCTGAAGAAGACCTTGCAAATCTTACCGATGTTCTTACTGCTTCGTCAATCGGCGATCTTTCAAAATCCGTTGAAATAAAAACACAGGAAATTTCGGTAAAATCCGAAGATGAAATAGGCATTCTCGGTAAAACATTTAATCAGATGATTGCTAAATTTAAAGAATCCGGCAAAGCTGTTGAAAAACTTAAATCAAGTCTCGAAGCAGTATCTGGCGAAACGCTCATGCTTGCCAAGGCAGCCTCTGAAGGACAACTTTCAACCCGAGGTAATACAAATAAATTTCAAGGAACATATAAAAATATGGTCGACGGATTTAATATGACTCTCGATGCGGTCATTAATCCCATAAACGAAGCACAAGCCACGCTTGAAAAAGTTGCTGCACGCGATATGACTGCCCGGGTGATGGGAGATTACAAAGGAGACTTGGCTAAAATCAAATCTGCAATCAATACTGCTGTCGACAATCTTGATCAGGCCTTGACCCAGGTTGCCGAGGCAACCGAACAGGTCAGCTCGGGCAGCCAGCAGATTTCGGCAGGGTCACAGAGCCTCGCCCAGGGAGCAAATGAGCAGGCAAGTTCGCTTGAAGAAGTTTCTAGTTCACTTGAGGAAATGTCGTCAATGACAAAGCAAAACGCCGAAAACGCGAACCAGGCCAAGAATCTTGCAGGTGAAGCAAATGAAAACGCCGCAGTGGGCACCGAAGCCATGAATCGTATGAGTCAATCTATCAACAAGATCAAAGAATCGAGCGACCAGACTGCTAAAATAGTAAAAACCATAGACGAAATCGCCATACAAACCAATTTGCTTGCTCTCAATGCCGCAGTGGAGGCTGCCCGAGCCGGTGAAGCTGGCCGCGGTTTTGCCGTAGTTGCCGAGGAGGTCCGTAATCTTGCGCAGAGAAGTTCCCAAGCCGCTAAAAACACCGCGGACATGATAACCGAATCTGTCAAAAACGCAGAGGAAGGCGTCAAGATTTCGGTCGAAGTATCCAAGTCCTTCGATTCCATTGCAGGCAGTGCAAAAAAAGTAAATGATCTTATTGCCGAAATCGCCGCTGCATCGCAGGAACAAAGCCAGGGTATAGACCAAGTCAATACCGCCGTAGCCCAAATGGACAAAGTGACACAACAGAACGCGGCAAATAGCGAGGAATCCGCGAGCGCGGCAGAAGAAATGAGTTCACAGGCCGAAGAATTGCAAGGAATGATTGCTCAATTCGCCTTATCGCAATCGACGCAAAAAAAGAGTATCATTCAGGTTCGGCATCCAAATACAGGTTCCAGTCTTGCAATTAAATCAGAAAAAGTCCAGCATAATAGGCCCAGCCTTGTTGCTCACGGCAAAATCGAGAATCGTGGAAAAAACACATTAGCAAAAACAACTTCAACGAAAAAGGTTAATCCCGAAGATATCATTCCTTTTAATGATGAAGTATTAAAAGAATTCTAACATTTTTTTCCAGGCCGGAATATGGAAACATGTTTCGGCCTGGAAATGGAGCTTTAATTATGCAAAAGACTTGTGATTTAGGGTATACACAATGCAACAGCTCAATTGTCTTTGACTATGATGATTTTATTGGTAGAGTAATGAAAGATGACATTTTGGCTCGTAAAATTATCGAGATTTTCATTGATAATTCTCCAAAAGAAATCCAGCAACTTAAACAAAGCTTTCTTGAGCATGATTTTGATACTGTCCGCTATCTTGCGCATAGCATAAAAGGGACGACCTCAAATGTTGGCCTCCTTTTATTGAGCAACGTTTCGGCGTCTATTGAAAATGCAGCCAAATCTGGCGATAATGATTCGATCGCTTTATATATTCCTGAGCTTGAACGGCAATTTCGTAATGCTCTTTTTGAAATAGAGGCTAAAATGCCTTCCATACAATTATCGGAGTAATGTTCTGGTTGTTATTCAAACTTATTTAACATAAGACCGCAAGAGGAATTTACGCAAGAGGAATTTCGACGACGAATTTCGACCCTTTGTCCTTTTGGCTTTCGAACCAGATTTTCCCGTTGTTTTGCTCGACGATTTCCTTTACTATAGACAAACCCAGTCCGGTAGACGATTCATGGTCCGTGCCCGATCTGCCGGCAGTTGTAAAGCGGTCCCAAACCGTCGCTTTAATATCGTCGGGGATTCCGATGCCATTGTCTTGAATCTGCAAAACGGCCAGATTGGATGTTTTCCGTATAGTGACGATTATCCGCCCGTGTTTTGGCGTAAATTTAATCGCATTTGACAGTAAATTGTCGACGACCCTTGTGAACCCGGTTTTATTGATAAGAACATATACGGGCGGCGCCTGATCGTCGTACACTAGGTCCACGCCTTTTTCTTTGGCGCGTAACTGCAGCATTTTACAGGATGGGGCGACGAAAGCAATCCTGTCGGCCTTTTCAAGCAATGCGGGAGGGTTGGTTTCTCTGCTGCGGGCCTGTCGTAAAACATCCTGCATGGTATTCATGGCTTGCAAACAGGCTTGCCGTATGAGTCCGGTATATTCCATAAGCGACTTGTACTCGCGGTTCTTTGCGCTGATTTCCATAAGTGAAGAAGTGACGTTGATTGCGGTGATCGGATTGTTCAGATCGTGCGCGATAATACTGATTATTTTATCTTTTTGTTTATTTATTTGGCTGAGCTCCGCAGTTCTTTCTTCGACGCGTTGTTCCAGTTTCTCGTTGAGTAGTTCCATGGAATTATGGGTCGAAACGAATTGCCGAGCCAAAACGAAAGTCATGGCAACAATAAACAGGCTGAATGCGTACGGCAGGGAAAAGAAAAAAGGCAACCTGCCGTAAAACGACAGATAATCGTGAACGCTTGCGGCAATGACAACCATAAGGGCAATGAAAATAATTTTTACGCCTGCACCTTTGTGGAATGCCTGCGACGCAAGTATCGTACAGAAATAAATCGACATGACAACAAGGGAAACATACCATATTGAACGGGCAATATCCATCAACGCTTCTTGGGAAATGAGTGCCAATAGCGCCAGTGCACCCAAAAACGCCGAAGAATACACGGCAATGATCATATGTTTGGGAAAAACAAAACGGGTCATGAATAAAAGCAGAAATACCGTTCCGCCGATACCCGAAATCAAGTCGACCTTTGATTCCAGAATGGGATTATGGAAAAACAATACATCCTTGACAGACGTGTTGGCACACATAAAAAAGACAAAGGAAAACGTAAGCAGCCCGAAATAAAAATTGTAACTGTCTTTGGAGCGCAATATCCCCAGTACCGTACAATACAAAGCGATCATGAGAAAAAAACCGATAAGGAAACTTGAAATAACTCTTTCCCTATAATAAAAGCCGACGATTTCCTTAATGGGCCCTAAGGAGCAAACGAGTCTGATTCCGTGATACGTTTTTATTTGCAATGGCCCGAAAACGCCGTACAAATAATTCGGCGAATCCTTTACAAAAGCCGCCAGCGGTGCGTAACAAATCCCCTGATTGTCCTCTCCGGCGATGAATTGGCGAAGCGTGCCGACGGAACATGCCGGCGTCGAATTGACATAATATAAAGCCCTTTCACTGCTTCGGCATACCTGTAGCCCGACAAAACCGTTCTTTTGGCAAATAGCCACCGCGGCTTCGGGAATTTTCCACCGCACCGTAATAAATTTTTTGTTCTGCAATGCGGCATCGCGGAGGGGAAATGCGCAGGGCAATTCGATCGGTTTCCAATGCGTACTTGACATAACCGATAGCATCGTCGAATCGAATCCGGGCGCGTAGTCGCAATTTCCTTTTAGCAAAATGCTTTCGGTATTTCTTCCGCAGCCCGAGCACAGCAAAAGACCTGCTATGAAAAACAACAAAAAACCATGATTTTTCACATGAGATTCCGCTTTTATTTATTGCACGTAATAAAAACCCTGATATGATAATAATATATAGGATTATCGTTCCAAATATATTTTTTCAATTACCTATGAGCACTTTTCAAAACAGTCCCAAGCTACCGGTAGTATCTCATTTTCAAACAGCCCCGCTTTTTGAAGCAAAAAAAAACCGCCAAACCAAAGCTTTGTCCTCAATAGACTGCGGTGTTACGGCAGTCGAGGTTACGCTTTCGGAAGACACTGTCGAATTTTCGGATACGTATCGTTTTTCATGGGATATTTTAAGCGAAATAAACATAAATAAAGATAATTGCTTTATTATTGAAAACAACAAATTAAAACCTATTAAAGGCTATTCCGAGAAAACCGGCAGGTCGTTTAGCTTGTTTCCGACCGAATCGGCACCTGCCATGATTACAGCCGGCTTTCCCATGCATCGCATTAAAAACATATTGCCCATACAAGCGGCAAAACTCATGATCGAAGCATTGCTTCCCATCCGGGGATTACTATTGGATACTGCGACCGGTCTTGGCTATACCTCCATTATGGCAAGTAAAACCGCTTCGGTTAAAACAATAGAATATGACCCGGTTGCTCAGGAAATGGCCCGATTAAACCCATGGTCTAAGGATTTATTCAATAATCTTAGTATAGACAAAATAATTTGCGATTGCTCGGAAATAATCTGTGAATTCGATTCAGGGATTTTTAATTGCATCATGCACGATCCGCCGGCAGTAAACCTTGCCGGCGATTTGTATTCACTCGATTTTTACCGGCAAATGCACAGGGTATTGGTAAAAAACGGAAAAGCTTTTCATTATATAGGCGATCCGAATACAAAAAGCGGTGCCAGCACGACAAAAGGAGTGATTCGACGCTTATATGAAGCCGGATTTAATAAGGTTATTCCAAAACCGGACGCCTTTGGCGTTTTGGCAACTAAATAGAAATATTCTCGGCTATAACAATAATGGTCACGATGTTTAAAAAATTACTTTGTTTTTCTTTTGTTTGTTTAATCGGTTTATTAAGCGATTGTTATATACTTAAGCAAGGCGGATACGTACTCAAATATACCACGCATTCCGTTCCTATTAAAAAACTGCAAAACAAAAAAGAAACCCCGGATTCATTGAAACAATATTTTTCACTTATCAACAACATCAAACGTTTCGCGACCGATTCCATCGGTCTCAAACCGAGCAATAATTACTCGACTTTCGTTTCCATACAAAAATCCTATTTGATAGACATCGTCTGTGCGTACGGACAAGTAGATTTTACACCGTATACGTGGTGTTACCCGCTCATGGGCTGCTGGCCGCTACGCGGGTATTTTGACAAAAAAGATGCTCTTGCCGAAGGCAGCAGGCTGAAAGCGAAAGGCTATGACGTGTATTTGGGCCGCGTCGACGCGTACAGTTCGCTTGGTTTTTTTTCCGATCCGGTGTATTCTTTCATGGAGCGGTTTTCAACGTATCGTATGGCCAACCTGATCATCCACGAGCTTACCCACGGTACGATATACGTGAAAAACCAGGTTGATTTTAACGAAGAACTCGCCTCGTTTATTGGAAATGAAGGAGCCTTGTGGTTTATTCGCTCGACTTTTGGCGACACTTCAGCAGCATATAAAACCGCCTGTAATACGGCACAAGACAACACGACGTATTATCGGTTGATGCGGGTATTGTACGACCGGCTTTCGGTCGTGTACAACGACAGTATATTGACAAAAACTGAAAAGCTGACCATGAAAAACAATATCATATCGTCGTTTAAAGATTCCCTTGCAAGAAATTACCATCAGCTTTTCGGCACGAATTCCTATGAAGGGCTTGAAAAAATCGAAATCAATAACGCGTTTATCGGCGTCGACATGACCTATTCGAAAGACATGGAAATTTATAATGAAGTTTTCGATAAATGCCATCGAGATCTGAAGCTTATGATGTCTCAAATTTTGAGTTTGAAAAAAAATAAGGGAAATTATAAGGAAAATATGAGAAAATTATTATTCCTCAAAGTCACCAATCCCATGCCAAGAATGGGATAAGTTTATTTTATAGATTTTCTACGTAAAAAGCGTAGACTAGAGTACCGAGGTAAAGAGTGTATAATTCAGATATAGGTGCTAAAAAACCATAGGAGGTTTTATGAATTTTCGTATAGGGTTGGCTATAGTATTGTTTTGCAGTGCGGCATCTTTTGCGCAAAAAGACTCAGCAAAAACCGTGTCCAAAGCACCTGCGGTTGCTCCCACTGCGGCAACCCAAGACAGCGATGCCGCCGCTCCGGACAACGTTTGCAAAGTAGAAAGCATAGTCTTTGCGACCGGAATAAAAGACCACGCTCCGATCGGCGAATCAAAAACGTTCGGGCCCGATCAACGAAAAATATTCTGCTGGACAAAACTCTCGATTCAGCACGCTCCATTCCCGTTTAAACATATCTGGTACAACGGCAATGAGAAAGTCCTCGAAGTTCCGCTTCGTTTACGCTATGCTTCGGGCCGTTTGTGGAGTTATAAAACCGTCGCTCCCGGAACGTGGCGTGTCGACGTAGTCGATAAAGCCGACAAAGTGCTTGGCTCCGAGACATTTGTCGTAAAGTAATTTATTTTTATTCGTACTTTTAATTTTAACCTAAAGGACTTACACAAAAATGGGAAAACAGAAAGCCGCAGAACTTACCGCTACCATTAAAACCGAAAAAGGCGACATTCATTTGAAACTTTTTGCAGACAAAACTCCTTTGACCGTGGCAAACTTCGTCAATCTTTCGCAGCACGGCTTTTATAATAATCTCAAGTTCCATCGGGTCATTGAGGAATTCATGATTCAGGGCGGATGCCCCAAGGGAAACGGCACCGGCGGTCCGGGCTACAAATTCAAAGATGAATTTGTCAAGGAACTACGGCATGATCTGCCTGGAAAATTATCAATGGCAAACTCCGGCCCCGGAACCAACGGTTCCCAGTTTTTCATCACCCATTTGCCCACGCCGTGGCTCGACGATCATCACACGATTTTCGGCGAAGTTGTTTCTTCGGCCGACCAGGACGTCGTCAACAGCATTGCGCAAGGGGACCGTATCGATACTATCGAAATCGAAGGCGATGCATCGGAATTGCTTAAGGAAATGAAGGATGATATTGACAAGTGGAATAAGAAGCTGAGTTAAAAAAGTTCTTTGGCACCGTTTCGGATAGTTTATTCCTTCCCCTCACCGCAAGCGGCGAGGGGAAGGAAATTTCTAAGGCTATTCTTTTCTTTCCGCTATAGTATTTTAGTTGCATGAAAACCACCCTGTTCGACCATATTGTCCGATGCAATCGACCCGACAACAACGAATTATTCAACAGATTTCTCGCGTATGTCGGGGAACGGAATCTTACTCTGTACGAGGCACAGGAAAACGCGATCCTTGAATTATTCGAGGAAAAAAACGTCATCCTCAATACGCCCACCGGATCGGGAAAATCGCTTGTTGCGATGGCGCTCCATTTCAAGTCCCTTGCTCAGGGCAAACGCTCGGTGTATACCTGCCCGATAAAAGCGCTGGTCAATGAAAAATGGCTTTCGCTTTGCAGAGAATTCGGGCCCAACAATGTTGGCCTTTGCACGGGAGACGCATCGGTAAACCGCGATGCGCCGATTCTTTGCTGCACCGCGGAAATATTATCGAACATTGCGCTTCGGGAAGGTCCGCTCGCCGACGTGAGCGACGTGGTCATGGACGAGTTCCATTATTACGCCGACCGGGAACGGGGAGTCGCCTGGCAGGTACCGCTGCTGACGCTTCCGCAAACCCGTTTTCTTTTGATGTCGGCCACATTGGGCGATACTCTGTTCTTTGAAAAAGAGCTTACTCGTCTTAATTCCAAGCCCACAGTGAGTGTGACCTCGGTCGATCGGCCGGTACCGCTTGTTTTTTCCTATAGCGACACCTTGCTTCCCCTCACGGTGGAAAACCTTGTCAATGAAGGCAAAAGCCCCGTGTATGTCGTGCATTTTACCCAGCTTGAGGCAGCGCAAAACGCGCAGAATTTCACCAGTATTAATGTCTGTTCACGGGAAGAAAAAGACGCGATCGCACAAGCCATTACGGGATTCAAATTCTCAAGCCCCTATGGTCCGGATATTAAACGCTGGCTGCGGCACGGCATCGGCATTCATCATGCGGGTTTGCTTCCCAAATACAGGGTTCTTGTTGAGCAATTAGCGCAAAAAGGGTTGCTAAAAATCATATGCGGCACCGATACGTTGGGCGTCGGCGTCAACGTGCCCATTCGCACGGTGCTGCTCACGCGTCTTTGCAAATACGATGGGCAAAAAACCGCTTTTTTAAGCGCGCGCGATTTTCATCAAATCAGCGGCCGCGCAGGGAGAAGGGGTTTCGATACGTGCGGCTGGGTCGTTGCGCAGGCGCCCGAACATATCATAGAGAACGCGCAGATAAAGCAAAAACAGGCGCAAACCGGCAAGAAAATCGTAAAGAAAAAACCGCCGGAAAAAAACTTCGTTAATTGGGACAAAGACACGTTCGAACGTCTGATAATTGCCAAACCCGAGCCTCTTATTTCCCGTTTCCAGGTTACGCACGGAATGTTGCTCAATGTTTTAAGCCGCAATTCCGACGGTTGCACCGCGATGCGGACGCTCATTGCTTCCTGCCATGATTCGCCGAAGCAAAAGCTTTACCATACGAACCGCGCGTGGCAGCTTTTTCGCTCGCTTGTCAATCGGCATATAGTGGAGTTCATTACACCCGCAGAAAGTGGCGCCAAACTTCGGGTCAATCTTTCGTTGCAGGACGATTTTTCGATGGATCAGACATTGTCTTTGTATCTTTTGGAAACCATACCGCTTCTCGACGCGCAGCTTCCACAATACCCGTTCCATCTTCTTGCCCTTATAGAGTCCATACTCGAAAACCCCGACATTATCCTACGAAAGCAACTCGACCGGATCAAGACGCAGAAAATGAATGAAATGAAAATGGAAGGCATTCCCTTCGACGAGCGCATCGAAGAACTTGATAAACTTGATTATCCGAAGCCGTACAGCGAATTCATCTATTCGACATTCAACGATTTTTCCGACCGCCACCCTTGGGTTGGCCAGGAAAACATTCGGCCAAAATCGATAGTGCTTGAGATGTTCGAAACCTATAGTTCCTTTGCCGATTATATCCGCAGCTACGATTTGCACCGCGCTGAGGGCCTGCTTTTGCGGCATATCAACGGCGTTTTCAAGGTGCTTTCGCAAACCGTCCCCAGCGAAGCGAAAAACGAAGTCATTGACGAGATGGAAGCATATTTGAGCGTCATGATACGGCAGGTCGATTCCAGCCTCCTGGACGAGTGGGAAAAAATGCGGAATCCGGATTATTTGGCGGGCGAAACGAAGGAAGTTCGACCTCCGGGAGCCGAGGAAGCTGCGCGCGATATCACGCGCGACGCGAAGAAATTTACCGGCCTGATACGAAGTAAAGTTTTCGCCTTCATTTCGGCACTCAATAAAAACGATTATGATCTGGCACTCGAAAGCATTTCGGAAAAAAAAGGCCAACCTGCATGGACGTCGGAGCAGCTTCTCACCAACTACGAAACGTATCGTGTTGACCATAAAGGCATCCGCCTTGACCCTGAGGCCCGCAATGTTCGGCATACGTATATAAAGCAAATGCCTGAAATTAAAACCTGGCATTTGCAACAGATGCTTATAGACGAAGAAGAAACAAATGACTGGGTTTTGGAATTCGACATCGACCTTGTTCGTTCTCGCGAAGCCGGAGAAGCGGTGATTTGTTTGAATAGATTTGGCCTTTTGGAATAAAATCCGAAAAATGCCGATCATTACATCCGTCGTCTGTAATGATTTATGCGAGATTTTAGCTATTTTTGCACTTTTCCCCTTACGAGCCAAGAAAACTTTTGGCGCCAACCCCATATGAAACGGGAAAACACGCTTACATTGACTTTTGCAAAACATTTAATACTGAACATCTCGGCTTATGCTTATTTCGACAAGGATATCGCCGCCGACATCCAAATTCTCATCTCTATTCTTGCAAAATTCCCCGGAAAAGCCTATATTCATACTATCGATTACCGTTTAAAACCATAGTATTGTAACTTTATATAAGGGGGGCCTTGTGATAATTGGAAAATATTTTTACGTTTTTTTCCTCATGATGGGATCAGTTCTTTTTCTTGGAAATTCGGCTTTTGCTCAAACAAATCTTATTTTGGGAAAACCTGCTGTTGCAAATAGCTGGGATACGGCAGGTGTCGGAGGAGGCTCCAGAGGCATGCCCGCATCTCTTGCCAATGACGGCGATCCCGGGACTCGTTGGGCGACAAATTGGAATTTCGATGCGAACAGGGATTCCGGGTGGATTTATGTGGACCTTGGCACTGCGCAAACGATAGCAAGTATGGTTATCAAATGGGAAACAGCAGGTGCGATTCATTACGTAATCCAGGTTGCGAATTTTTCCGACCCGCTTTCCCAGACACTATTGCGCTTTTGGCGACCGACGCGCCCTGGACAACGGTCGCAGAAGTCACGGACGGTGTCAGCGATGAAAACAGGGTGATCAATTTTACCCAAACAACTGCGAAACAAATCCGCATCCGTGCATTTTCCCGCACGACAATTTTCGGTTATTCTATTTGGGACTGGCAATGTTTTGCGCAGCCGACCGTCGTTTCAACTTCTCCTCTAGTAAAAAATGCCGCTTCTCAGACAAAAACGGTCATCACTCCCTGTGAAATCAAATTTTTCGCTCCCGGAATTTCCGGTTGCGTTCTGTACGATGTTACCGGCCGTACTATGATAAATATCAATCAACAGGCCGCCCCGTCGCTTACCTTGAACGTTTTTGCATTACGCGGAAAGTTGTTGGACGGTGTTGCAATTGCAAAGATTTTTTCGAAAAACGGGACTTCGACGCAAAGACTTACTCTCGCCAAGTAACCACTGAAAAGCGGCGTTTGGGGTAAGACTTTAAAAGTCTTCCCCTTTTTTCATTCAAACTTCTTCTTGAAATCTTCCAGGTCTTTTTTAACGCTTGTTAAAGCTTCTTTCAATTCGGCGACCGTTTGCTCCAATTTCAGAATTCTATCGGCACTGGTGCCCGGTGCGGCGATTAGAGCTTGCGAAGGAACAGCGGTTTCAAATGCGGGTTTTTTTTGTTGCGGTATTCCGCAAAAGCAATGATGGTACCTGCTTTCTTTTCTTCCCGGTTCCCGATCTAGCTTAACAACGAAACCGCCTCCCGAAACGGAACCCAGTTTTTGCAGCGACTCCTCGACTTCGGAAAGGTCCTTAAACTCATACATGCGACCGGTGCAACCGCGGATTTCTCCAATGGTAAGTGGCCCTCGCAGCATAAGCACGCACAAAACCGCAATCTCCCGTTTCAGCAAATTAAATTCCGTGTTCTTTGGGCTTACCGACTCGGCGTCGGAGTTGTTTTCCTGTTCCGTCAGTTGGTCGGCGACGAGAATTTTAAGCCGGGCCGGAAGGTTATGCTCGAATTTTGCTACTCTTCCACCTGCGGTATTTAATTGCCAAGCAAGATTTTTACCCCGAAGCGATTCTATCGCCAATACGACATCGTCTTCCGTACATTCCATTACGGGATCCCTATTTGATTTCTGATTGCATGCGGCAACAAGGCTATTGAGCGAAAGCGGATAATATTCGGGTGTGGTTAATTCTTTTTCAACCAGCGCCCCCAGCACGCGAATTTCAATCGGACTGCATATAATATCCATACGTATTTTTCCTCCGATTTTATTTATTTGATTACACTTTGATTACACCTGGGTTATAACGCTTTTAAAATTATTTTCCCGCGGTTTTGTACTACAATAAAAAATACATTCCGGAACAAAATCCTTGCTTTTAGCGTTTTACTTTATGTATTTATTTGACGTCCAGGAAAAAAAGTGGTATACTATTTGTAAGAAGATTCTGTTTACCAGGAAACATCCAGTGCGGTTTGAGGAGAGGGCCCATCGGTTGTTTCCGATTTAAAGCGCGCCGTAGCGATACGGAGCGCTTTTTTTACAGTTCCTTTGGAATATTTGTTTGTGCCGCGAGACGTTTTTGCATTTCTGTAAAGAAATTGTCCATGAATTCCTGCTTTTGCGTTTCCTGCAACTCCGTAAATTCCGCATCAAGAAATTCCTTTGGAATCTCATTTATAAATCTTGTCGGCGTCACGGGGATTATTTTTTTCCGGAACTCCTTGTTTCCCGGATAAGTGATATACAGGTGTTTCTTGGCTCGGGTCATTCCCACGTAAAACAACCTGCGCTCCTCTTCTATATGGCCTTCCGCCACGGTTTTTGGCGACGGCATGACCGTGTCGTCCATATTACCCATGAATACCGCGTCGAATTCCAGGCCCTTTGCCTTATGCATTGTCATGAGACGCACGCCGTATTCTTTTGCCTCTTCTTCGGCTTCGTCGTTCTTAACAAGAGATAACTCCTGTAAAAAATCAACAAGGGTCGGCGTTGTTTTGGCATTTTTCACTTCGTATTGCTCCAGACCCCGTAAAAGATCCTCGACGTTTTCGCGCCGCATGGTTGCGCCGTCTTCGGTTTTGCTGGCGCGTTCGAGCAAATGGAGGTAATCGCATTCGGAAAGTATGGCGCGCATGGTTTCGGTAAGTTTTCCGGTTGCAAACAAATTGGAATATTTTATGACAAAATCGCAGACTTCCTGGCAATGGACGTGTTGTATATCCTGCATATCGACGTCCAAATGGTGTTTCATGGCTTCAAAAAGCCCGATTCGCCGAAGTCCCGCAAGCTCTTCCAATCGTTCGAGGGTCGATGGCGCGATGCCTCTGTCGGGAACTTTAAGTATTCTTTGCAAACTGATTTCGTCGGCTTGGTTTGCGAAAAAACGCAAATAGGCCAGAATATCCTTAATTTCCTTGGAATCGAAAAAGCTCATCGCCCCGAAAACCTTATACGGAATTTTCGCGCGGCGTAACTCTTCCTCAAATCGCCGGATCATGGCATTGGCGCGAAACAGAAGGCAATGACCTTTATACGTAAACCGGTTGCTCGCGACATTGTCTTTTATGGTTTGTGCAATCCATTCCGCTTCGCCAAGCTCATCTTCTCCTTTATACAGAGTAATGAGTTCGCCCTCCCCCGCTGCGGCGTTGATTTTTTTTATTGTTCGTTTGCGGTTTCTTCCCACCACGGCCAATGCGGCCTCGACGATTGACCTTGTCGAACGATAATTTGTATCAAGGATAACGGTCGTGGTGTTTGGGAAAAACGAAGGGAAAGAAATGATGTTTTCTATGTCCGCTCCCCGCCATGAATAAATGCCCTGGTCGTCGTCTCCCACGGCCATGATATTATTATGTGGGCTGGCAATGAGCTTGGCTATCTTTAACTGAACGCTGTTGGTGTCTTGAAATTCGTCTATGGAAATAAAAGAAAATTTGTCCCGGAATTTCTGCAAAACATCGGCGTGGTTTTCAAAAAGCTGCAGCGGTAAAAGAAGCAAATCGTCAAAATCTATTGTTTGGCGCTTAATTGATTGTAAACGATACGCGTCGTAAATACGCTTAAAACGAGGTGTTGCAGGATTGTCTATTTCATATTGATCGGGATCGGCCGACGTATTTTTTGCCATGCTTATGGCCCACCCGAATTCCTCGTGCTTTTCAACAAGTTTAACGCTTCCCGCATTTCTGACCACTTCTTTAATCATTGCATTGCGTTGATGCTCGTCGAGAATGGTAAAATTCTTTGAGATGCCGATGGCAGTACCGTATTCGCGCAAAATTTTTGCCCCAAGGCTATGAAATGTACAAACCGTCATGGATTTAGCGGCACAACGAGTAGCCATTTTGGCTATCCGCTCCTGCATTTCTGCACTGGCTTTATTGGTAAAAGTGACTGCAAGGATTTGTGAGGGTTTGCAAATTTTGTCGTGTACCAGACGAGCGATGCGGTTTGTAAGCACTTTAGTTTTTCCGCTTCCCGCACCTGCGAGTACAAGCAACGGACCATAATTATGGGAAACGACCTTTTGCTGGCTTGGATTTAAACCTGAAAGAAATTTAGACATGACTCCCTTATTGGCATTGATGCGGATTTGTTTTTTAAAAGAAAGGGTTTTTAAAGAGGCATTAAAATAATTAAGAAATGATGCAAGAGATGAAGCATAAAAAAAAACAGGGTTCCAGTTTAGAAACCCTGTTTAAATCAGTGAAAAAAGCGGAATAGAGCCTATGGATTAGGCGACATCTTCCATTACTTCGGGTCCATCCTCCTCGTCATCATGGAGTACGTTCGGTTCAATCTCCATTGTTTCGCTTTCCTTGATCATTTGTTCGATAAGATCTTCCCTGCCGATTTGCCGCAAATGACGTATTCTTTTATACTCATTACGATGTTCGGGACAGTATTTGGGGTAAATATACTGACGCGGATAGATCTTTACTTCAAATTGATGATCGCATCCTTCAAGAGCGCAATTAAGCACCATCGTAATTACTTCGGTGTAATTATGCTTGAACGTCTGATTCTTGATATTGACATCTTCTGGCTTAGTCCGTTTACGGATCCGATACCGGTCTTGCCTGTGTTCCGGGCAATATTTTGAAATGTGGATACCAAAAAAGATTTTTCCGCATCCCGGATACTGGCATTTCTTTTCACGCAGTTTCTGGCGCCGTCTGGACTTAGGTAACTGCATAGACTTGACTTGTCCTTTCAGTTAAGTTGGGACTTGTTGTCTGATTACGATTTATTTAGTGGGTTATTTTGCATAGTAGAATTGTATCAAATATAGGGGAAAAGGGGAAAAAACGCAATAACATTCTTGTACTATTTTCACGATGTGAAGCCATTTTTTTTAACCAACCGATTTCATAACTAATTATATTTCATACAGATACAATATTTTTATTGTTCCCATACAGCAATGTACTAAACGGCCATCACGGGCAGTTTTACTTGACTTAAAATACTGCCCTTTCGTAAAGGTCTTGTGCCGAAACCCTTTTGAAAAAGACTTTTATTACCGCAGCCATCCCCGTAGTATTGACTTTGCTGCGAAATGAGGGTACACTGGCAAAGAAAGCTATATTATGAATACATGCTTTGAAATGCCCAGTCATGTTACCAAAGGTTGGATTGAAAAAGAGGCTTTGCCTTTTTTGAAAATGAATCCTTCCGAATTCCCCTGTTTGGACTTTTCTAAAACCGTTTCCCTTGATTCAGCCGGAACAGCGCTTTTGCTTTTTTTAGGAAAGCAACGTTTTGACATCGGTAAAAAGCTTGTTTTAAAGAACATTTCCCCCCAACTAAAAAACACCCTCGAAAACATTCGAATCGGCGAAAGAAAACTTATCGGTCCCCAAAAAAAAGAAAGCCTTTTTGCCAGAACCGGTACCGCGCTGATGGGGGGCAAACAAAAAGCCGAACTAGGCATTTCTATGCTTGCCGAACTTTTATATTGGGCTTCTTTAGGCCTTTTTAAACGCAGGGACTTTAGAAAAGGCGTTTTCGAACAACAGATGTTTTTAATGGGGTACAAAGCATTTGGCATTGTTGCGCTGCTTTCGTTTTTAATCGGTATGGTCCTTGCCCTCCAAGCAGCTTTACAATTGGAAAAATTCGGAGCCGGTATTTTTCTTGCCCCCATGATCACCATTTCAATGATCAAGGAACTGGGGCCATTACTTGCCGCAATAATCCTTACCGGGAGAAGCGGCAGTGCAATTACCGCGGAAATCGCCACCATGGTCGTTGGCGAGGAAATTGACGCGCTTCGGACAATGGGCATCAATCCATTGCAATTCGTCGCGGTACCCAAGCTTTTCGCATTGTCGATTACAATGCCGATACTTTCGCTGATCGCTTCGCTGGTCGGGGTTTTAGCGGGATTTCTGGTAGCCGTGTTATACCTTGACATATCCATAAACCTTATGATTGGTGAAATCATCAAGAGTATTTATGTTCACGACGTACTTGCAAACGTGGTCAAATCCATGGTTTTTTCATGGCTTATCGTCTGGATAGGTTCTTTCCACGGATTCAGGGTACACGGCGGCGCCGAAGCGGTAGGGAAAGAAACTACTTTAAGCGTCGTGAACGGGATCTTCATCATCATCTGCGCCGACGCAGTTTTCTCTTTTGTCTTTTAGAATTGCAGCATAAGGTATTGCACAGCGCGAATCGAGTGTAGTATACTTTAAATCATGAACACAACCACTTCGCCCATTTTATCGGTACACGACGTTTGCGTACGCTATGCGGACCGTTTAGTACTTGACAACGTCAGTTTAAACGTCGACCCCGCCGAAATCAGGGTGATTCTCGGACCGTCGGGTTGCGGGAAAACGACGTTGCTTAAAACAATGGTCGGGCTTTTGTCCCCTGTTTCGGGAAGCGTTTCGCTTTTCGGTCAAACCCTTGGCGAACTTGATTCCCCGCAAAGCATGGATTTGCTGAAAAAAGTGGGGATTTTGTTCCAAAACGGTGCTTTGCTCGGTTCCATCACGGTTGCCCAGAATGTCGGCTTGCCGCTTGAAATGCACACGATTCTTGACGCAAAGATAATAGAAGAAATCGTTGAATTCAAATTGTCGCAGGTCGGGATGCTTCACGCAAAAGACATGTTGCCGCAGGAATTGTCGGGCGGTATGCGCAAACGTGCGGCATTGGCCCGCGCGCTGGCGCTTGATCCGCCCCTTTTATTTTGCGACGAGCCGTCGGCAGGGCTTGACCCCGTGACCGCCGCAGGCCTTGATGATTTGCTCTTAACATTACGGAAACAATTGTCGATTACCATCGTGGTCGTAACGCATGAACTCGCTTCGATAAAACTCATTGCCGACAATGTTGTATTTTTATATTCCGGCAGCGTATTGTATGAAGGCAAACTTTCGGGTGCCGAAAATGCGCAAAGCGGCCCCATGAACGATTTTTTCCAGCGGATTTTCCGCGTCTCGACCGTAAGCGGCATGAATGCATCCGCACTCTTCGATATGGAGACCAGGCAATGAGTACTATTTCCCAATCACAGCGGGCGCGCCTCGGCGTTTTCATAGTGTGCGGCCTGGTGGCGCTATTCTTGCTCATTACGATTCCGCTCGGACTGCGCTTTACAACAAAGGAAAAAACGTATTACGCCTATTTTAGCGGAGAATCCATGTCGGGCCTCGAGCAAGGCTCTCCGGTCAAATATCACGGCGTCCCCATAGGCAAAGTCGCGGCAATCGCCTGGGACGAACGCGATCTCTCACGAATCAAGGTCGTGTTGAAAATCCAAAATAAATTCCCCATGAAAAAAGACATGTATGCCCAGACGTGGGCAATGGGAATAACCGGCCTCAATTTTCTCGATATTTTGGGCGGCAGCAATAATTCGCCGCTTTTGGCCGACCATTCCGAAATCCCGACCCGCGTTTCGGTCATGGCGACCCTGACCGGAAAGGTGGATGTTATTGTAAGTAAAGTCGAGCTTTTATTAAACCAGCTTAACGACATTACCGCACCGCAAAGCGACGCTTCGATAAAAAAGGTTTTGGAAAATCTAACGGTCATTACCACCGACGCTCGCACGTTTTTTGCAAACTTTTCGGAAGTAGGGCCCGATTTCAAAGAAATGGCCCAATCATCGAAAAAGATAATCCATAAAATAGACAGCATTGCTTCCGACATTCACGTCACATCCGCTTCACTCAGTAAAAGTTTAGGTAACGATCAAGTCGGCCGCATTATCGCCCGTGCCGACTCCACGGCAATTTCAATAAAAACATTATCGGAAACTTTGCTCTTAATGGTGCGGCAAAGCAGGGAAGACGTTTCGGTTTCCATGCAAAATTTGCGTGAAGCCCTTGAAAACGCCAATCAACTTATTTCCGTTTTGTCGGAAAATCCCTCCCTCATTTTAAAAGGCGATCCGCAGAAAGAAAGGGACAAATAACATGCGCAAACCATTGCGTTGCGTCGTATCCATAACTGCAGCCTGCCTTATCTGCTTTATTCTATCGTGCGGGACTGTCCCCATTAAACAATATTATGTGCTAAATTATGTCCCTGCTCCGCCGGAAAACCGGCTGCAAAAAACACCATATCCCTTCACCGTCCGGGTAAAAGAACTTGACATTGAAGATGCCTACAGCCGGCAATCGATCGTATATCGTCAGAGTCCCTTCGAATTGCGGTATTACTTTTACCGGCTCTGGGCAGTCAAGCCCAGCCGTATGGTTACCGACCTGATCATTAAGCATCTATCTTCAATTAATCTGGTCAGCTCCATCGTTCGTCGATACGACGAAGGGCAAAAGCCGGATTTCGAACTTTCAGGCCTTATTGAGGCAATTGAAGAATACGACAGTGACCAGTTATGGTTTGCCCATATAGCAATTCGCTTCACGATGTCGCGTGCCGCGGACGGTTCCGTCGTGTATTCTCGGGTGTTTGACAACAGAAAACGTGTTTTCGAATACAGTCCCGATAACGTCGTACGGGAAATGTCGACCATTATCGAGTTCATTATGGGCCAAGTTGCCAAAGACTTGGATGTTGTTTTTTCGAAGGAAGAAAACAAGACGCAGCCGCCGAAATAGCGGCTTTGCCGGGAAATTGTATGAAAAACCGATTGAAATCGATTCCTATTCGCCGTGATGCGGTCTTTGTCATTGTCGCTTCCGTTGCGGCATTGCTTTTTAGCAATGCCTTCGCCGAACTGCCGCCGCAATTGCCCGGACAGGAAATTACCGGTGATGTAAGCTCTAGCGTCCGGCGCGACACGGCTTCCCATCGCGCACCGGCGATGTCGCCGTTCGCACCCGAATGGTACAGCGAGGCGGCTAAAACCTGGGACGCGCCGCCGGTATCGCAGCAACTTGACGAAGACGAAACCCCGATTCCGCTCGGCAAGGGTGCGGTTTTCGTTCCAAGACTTTCCGACCCTGCTGCGGAACCAGACGTTTCGATAGCCGACTCGACCGGGAAAGTGATCGTTTCGGGAAAACCGGGAAAAAAGTTTTTCCTTATTCCCGGTACCTACAGCGTCATGCTCGGCAACGGTTCGGCGAATCAACGCATTACCAAATGGGTATCCATTGACGAAGGAAAAGTAATCCCGTTGTATCCGACCTGGGCAGGTCTGGCGATCGACATTGTCAATGAAAGCAACATCCCGTTCCGCGGTTCGTATGAAATGGCGCGTATCGACGAATTCGAACCGTATGGTCGGACCTATGGCCGCGACCCTTCGCAAGGCGAACGGATCAAAACCTGGATCGTGAAACCGGGTCTGTATAAGATTTTCGGTGTGGGCCTCAATTACAACACGGTAAACAGTTATGTTACTGCAAGGCTTTTGCCCGGCGAATTGGTGCATTTTACTATTGTCCAGGATTCAGTATCGGGCAAAATTCTGAGCGGCGGTGTCACAACAACGTCCGAAGCTTCGAGAAAAATCACCTCCGACTGGAAATACGGGCTTGATTGCGGAGGCAGCTTTCTCTTCAATACGAGCAACGACACCAATAATTCCGCAATCGTTTTTCTTACCAATCTGAGGGTCAATCATACAAAAGGCAAAGGCGAATGGGATACGAAATTCTTTTTCGACGAAGAATTGAATTTTTCGGGTCTTAACATTACAGAAATCAATAATACTTCCGACGACTTCAGGATATATTCTTTATATGTTTGGCGTTTTATGCATTGGCTCGGCCCCTATGGACGAATGCAATTTGAAACGAGCTTTTTCCCCGTATACGACAGATTCGAGGAATCATCTCAGAAGCATTTGTTCATTATAACACGACCCGACTCCTCTATTTCGGAAATAGACACCGTTTCCAAATCGCGAAGATTGAAACCTTCTTTTTCTCCGCTTAGTATCGACCTGGGACTTGGAGCAAATATGGATGCAATAACGTCCGAAGATTTTACCACAAAATTTAAAATCGGTTTTGGCTATTCCCAAAGAAACGCATGGGATCAAAACCAAGACATTACCCAAGATACTCTTGGAATAAAAACAGATGAAACCCGGATAAAATCTTTGCTCGATTCGGCGGCTCTCGATACCTTGCTGAACAATTACAAAGCCAATTTTAAAATTATTCAGATTTTAAACAATGCCCCTCTTGTGTCATATGGGCCGGAAACATCAATTGACGCAACAATTAGACTTGGACGGTGGGTAACGGCAGAAGGAGAAGTCATAGTCCGTTTACCTATTACCACTATAATACAGGAACATACCGTTCGTCCTGATTATCGCGTTAATACGCTCGTTTCATGGCGTATAACAGGCTCGGTTACCCTTGATTATTTATATAATTATCAATTTAGCCAGCCTCTGATAACCGATACGAAGATAGACCTTTCCCAGCACCGTATTTGGTTACGTTTTTCATTCAATACTTCCAGATAAGGACATTCCCCTTGTACCAAGGGGGTGACCTCAGTTATTTTTATTGGCTTCATATTACCGCGAGAATGGCGGAACTGGCAGACGCGCAAGACTTAGGATCTTGTGGGGAAACCTGTGTGGGTTCGACTCCCTCTTCTCGCATTTTAAAACGCACGCTTGTCTGAGGAGGAACCTTTTTGAAGTCGACAATATCTTCACCGAAATCATGGCTACGTATCATCGAGATCGAAATTCCGAAGGAAGACGTAGATACCGCTTTTAACAAAAAACTTTCCGAATACAAACGGGAAATATCTCTTCCCGGTTTCAGGCAGGGTAAAACTCCTCTTGCAATGGTTAAAAGCAGGTTCGGCGCGTCGATTTTCAGCGCAGCCGTCGAGGACCTTATCGAGCAATCGTTCGAAAGCGCATGCAAAGAACACAATGTGACGCCGATTGCAAAGGGTGCCTTGTCGAATTTGAAAGCCAAAGAAGGCGAACCGGTAAGCTTTACCATTGAAATTCAAATCGACCCGGAAGTCGAAATCAAGAATTATAGCAGCCTTGGCATCGAGGCATCGCCAAAGAAAATCAAAGACAGCGAAGTGGACAAGGCAATTGAGGAAATCTGTGAACGCAGTGCGACCTTCGCCGATGTGTTGCGGCCTGCGAAAAAAGGCGACAGCGTTACAATAGAATATGCGAAGGTCGTTATCGATGGGGCCGAACGCAAGGATTTTTCGAATCCGCAACATCCCATTGAACTTGGCAACGGAGAAATAAAGGAATTCGATAAAGGACTTATAGGGCACAGTTCCGGCGAAACCGTCGACGTCGACGTAAAGTTCCCCAAGGACTTTGCGACCAAGGAACTCGCGGGTAAAGAGGCTTTCTTTTCGGTAAAGATAACCGCAGTGAAGGAAAAAACGGTCCCGACACTGACGGAAGAATTCCTCAAGAAACTCGGCGACTTTGCAAACGAAGACGCTCTTCGTGCGCAGGTTCGCAAAGACATCGAGCAAAAGGAACTCGACAGAGCTAAAAACGAAGCCTACAACAAAGCGATCGAGAAGCTCATCGATAAAAACCAATTCGACATTCCTCAGGCACGCATAGACAGTTATATCGATCACATGATGGAAGAATTGGCACGATACAAACGTCCCGGCGAACCGCAATTAACACACGAAGAAGTTGCAGAGAAATACAAGGAAACAGCCGAGAAAAACATCAAGCGCTATAAGATCATAGATTATATCGCGACAAAAGAAAAAATCAAGGCAACTCAAGCAGAAGTGGATAAACAGATCGAGCAGCTTGCCGCATATTATGGGCAGCCTTTTGAGCAGGTCAAACAGACCATGAGGTCGAACGGTACGACAAATCGTATTCGTTCGGATATACGCGAGCAAAAGACTCTCGACTTTCTAATCGGTGAGTATAAACCGGTTGAAGACGTTGAGGAACAAAAAGCGTAATACTAAGAACATGTTTCGTTCTTAAAATATTCCTGTTTATTGAGACATCGGGGTACGAAAAAAAGTATCTTGATTGATGTCTGCGTTTATGACAAAATAATGAAATAACGAAAGGCAAAACCTATGTCGCTTGTCCCAATGGTTGTCGAACAAACCGGACGCGGCGAACGTTCGTACGATATTTATTCGCGTCTATTAAAAGAACGTATCATTTTTTTAGCTTCGGAAATAGATGAAATCACGGCAAATTTGGTGATGGCTCAGCTCATTTTCCTTGAATACGAAGATGCCGATAAAGACATTACGATTTATATAAATTCGCCCGGAGGCATAGTTTCGGCCGGCCTGGCAATTTACGATACTATTCAGTATATTAAGCCGAACGTATGTACGATTTGTATCGGACAAGCCGCAAGCATGGCTGCGATACTTTTGGCTGCCGGAACGAAAGGGAAACGGTATGCGCTGCCGCACTCCCGCATCATGCTTCATCAGCCCGCCGGCGGTGCAGGCGGCCAAGCCGCCGATATAGCGATCCATGCAAAGGAAATCATGCGCATTAAAGAATCGTTGAACAACATTCTCATAAAGCACACCAATCAGTCCATCGACGTCATTAAGAAAGATACGGACCGCAATTTTTATATGGATGCAACCGAAGCTAAAAACTATGGAATCATAGACGAAATTCTTGTCAAGAGGGAAAAGTAACACGTGTCAGGAGCCGGGCGTATGACCACTAAACCGAAGTTTCCAGGCATAAAATGCAGCTTCTGCGGAAAAACCGCCGACGCGGTTGCCAAGCTCATCACCGGCCCTTCGGTGCATATTTGCGACGAATGCGTTGAAATGTGCAATGAAATCCTGCGTGAAGACCGCACCAAGACTACTACTGATATGGGCATGGATTCGCTTCCAACGCCAAGCGAAATAAAAGCATATATCGACCAATACGTCATTGGTCAAGATTCCGTAAAAAAAAGCGTCTGCGTTGCCGCATATAATCATTTCAAACGGGTTTTGTCGAGGAATCAATCGGATGACGACGGCGTTGAAATTGAAAAAAGCAATATAATGCTGATTGGTCCTACCGGAACCGGCAAAACGCTTATTGCGCAAACTCTTGCAAAATTATTAAAGGTTCCTTTTACCATAGTGGACGCCACCGTATACACCGAAGCCGGTTACGTTGGTGAAGATGTCGAAAACATGCTCGTTCGGCTTTTGCAAACAGCAAACTATGAAGTTGCGAAAGCAGAAAAAGGCATTATTTACATCGATGAATTCGACAAAATCGCCCGCAAATCTCCCAATCCCTCGATTACTCGTGACGTTTCAGGCGAAGGTGTGCAACAGGCAATGCTGAAGATATTGGAAGGCACCATTGCGAATGTACCCCCCAAGGGCGGCAGAAAGCACCCTGAACAAACGCTTATTCCAATCAACACTCGAGATATTCTGTTTATTTGTGGCGGCGCATTTGTCGGGCTTGAGGACATTATCGAATCGCGCGTCGGCCAAAGCAGGATGGGATTCAACGCTGAATTACGAAAGAAAAAAGCCCTTCGCATTGGGGACAGCCTCCGTAAGGTTGAGCCGGACGACCTTATTAAATACGGAATGATTCCTGAAATCGTTGGTCGTGTACCTGTCGTATGTGGACTTGACGAATTAGATGAGGATGCGTTGCTTACAATTTTGACTCAACCGAAAAATTCCCTGATTAAGCAATTTCAAAAATTGTTCAGCATGGAAGGGGTTCGGCTTACTTTTGCCCAGGATGCCCTGAGGGAAGTCGTCAAAATTGCAATTGCCAAGAAAACCGGCGCCCGTGGCCTTCGCAGCGTTTTGGAAAACGTTCTCATTTCAATTATGTTTGAAATTCCCGACCGTGAAGACATTAAAGAATGCCTTATTACCCGTGATGTGATTTTAAAAAAGAGCGAGCCGATTTTCGGACTCAAAGTAGATAAGAAAATTGCCTGAGTTTTCTTTGATTTATCTTGAATAAATTGGCACAATGAAAAAAATTCTGTTCACACTTGCGCTCTGTATTTTGATCTCCCAGAGCGCATTTGCCCGATACTCCATGCAAGCATCACCTTCATTCGACGGTATCGGGTTTCGTTTCAGCTTTTTAGCACCCCAATGGTATGATCCTGGTTTTGGCGTTGGCATTCATTCGGATTTTAAAATCACTTCTATTTTTCATCTCTACCCAAGCTTTGAATATTCGCATGCCGCGGATCCTTCCCGTGATATTATTTGGCTCAATGACGGCCATCAATATTACAGCCAAATTTATTTTAATGAATTTTCCCTAAACGGCGATTTGCGTTTCTATCTGCCTATAAATTCGGCCTTCCGTCCATTCGGCGGCGGCGGATTTGTCTTTCTGATGGATAATGAATTTACCGACTTTGAAAGGGTCGATGATTCTCGCGTACATTCGCATACTTCCACGAGCGATCCGGGACTTGGTTTTGACTTTCTTGTTGGCAGTGATTTTCCCATTGGAAAATTGCTTGGAACTATGGAAGCCAAAGTAAAAGTCGGAGCCGGGCCTGTTATATTTAAAATTTCAGCTGGCCTAACGTTTCCAATTAATGTATCATTAGGACGAAGGTAATTTCGGGGTTTTAAACGGGAAAAATGGTGGAGCTGAAGGGGATCGAACCCTTGGCCTCGACATTGCGAACGTCGCGCTCTCCCAGCTGAGCTACAGCCCCATTCTATAAAAATAATAAACGCTCGGGTCAAAAGCATATGTCTAATAAATCATCCCCACTTTCATCGGAAATGTATCATCGGATTTATTCATTTGCAAAAAAGAATATTAATGCGCACATGATAGCACATACATTAAAAATTCCTGTTAAAACCGTTGAAAATATTTTGAAGAAAATGTTGGATTCCGGTCAATTTCCACATAAAAAAAACATCGAAAAAGAACTTATAGAACCAAGCGACGACAAAATTTCAAATCCAGGCGTTGCGGATAACTTTTTAGATATTTTTCTTTTTCCCAAAACGCGTTTTTCTCTCATAGATATTAGCGGAATGGCAACTAAAAAAAATCTTGCAAAATTATCGGCCGACTTACGAAAGTTCTACAGCCTGGAATCCAAAGCAATTGCCATCAGGCTGGCAGAGGTAACGGAAATTGATGAAGACGGATTTGCCGCTATCATTGGTTTTCATAATGACTTGAAGGCTGTCGGCCGTATTTCGGCAATTTTGGACCCTTCTCCAGTCGTTGACGAATTCATTCTGTCGAACGGGCACGAAAAAAAAATTCCGGTATTCGGTACCGAATCCGCGTTTGAAACACACGCATTCCGTTAAAAACTTCTTTCAGCTTCAATCTTGGTACTTGCCATGTTGCAACAATTTGTAATTTGCCAGTAAAAACCATGTTTGCCATTCCTGCAATTACTTATTTTTTCTTGTATATGGCGTACATCGGAATCGGCTATAGCGGCCCCAATAACGCGTTTTTACGCGATGAAGTGGATAAACATATTTCCTGGCTCCAGGGCGACAGGCGTCCGTATTTTTACGGTGATGGGTTTTTAGTATTATATGATTCAAATACGGCGCGGGAATTTGCAAAAAAATGTGAAGACGAAGCTGCGAGTGGAGAAATCTCCGTTTATTCCATGGGTCGTCCTATTGACAAACTATTATAAGAAACCACAATAATGACCCTCCATTTTGAAGAAAAACTCGAACCGCATACCATTTTTTTATTACTGCTGCGCGGCCTGGATTATTACAATGAATCGTGGCATGATCTGGATGACCGATGCGGCATGTTCGGAACCATTGACCCGGAATCGTTTAATATGCGGTCGGTCGCCTCTTCCTCGCCGGTTATCGAATATGTTATCAGGCCGCATTTGCAAACATTATGCATTCTTGCCGGGTATATTTACAGAAACGAATCCGGCCTCTTGGAGCCCCTTATCTCCTTTGAGAAACTCGTATCAATGCTCAACAAAGGTGTCGCCTGGGCTTGCGACACACATTTGACCGGATCCCGCGACGTAGAGTCTTTTTTGGAAAGAAAACGATGGGGGGAAAACTGGCGCAGCAGTTTATGGGCAGCTCTATTGGGTCTGGTATGCCGACTTGCCAAAGATGTGTTGCATCAACCCATTATCGATCGGGTTAAAGAAGTCCTCGCATATGAAGCCGACCGGTTTATCGGCGTACGCCCTCCGAGTGGTTGCGATATCGATACTAAAATTGAAGAAAACGCCATCGATACCCTCTGCCTAGCGTGGGCAATAAATTTTTGCGAGGGACATGCACATCAAAAGCAATGGGAACGGTCTTTATCGATCTGGGCCCTTAATATAGCATCTTCATTTTCCGATAAAACCGACCATTCTGCCTACTTGGAAAAATCGGTTTCCCATTTTGCAACAACCCAAACGCTTTTTCCCGATATGACGGCCGAAAATCACGGGTTTTTCCACCCGGAAATTCTCTGTTATGGAATGTGGGTAGTACTTGCAATGGCTGCATACTCCTATCACGGCAAGGAAATCCCCGATTGCTTTAGAAGAAAAAATCACCAAAAAACGTTCGATTTATTGCTCAGGTTCTGCCTTCCTTCGGGAATGATTTATGCGCCGGGCGGCCAAGATATTCCATATTTTCTACCCCGTCCGTTTGCGCTTGCATGGGGTCTATGGAACAACGACCCGCGAGCCCTTTCGATAACGGGGAAACTATTGTCGTGGATCGATACCACGCTGCTGACAAAACAAAATGAAACCGGCCCGTGGGTTTTTGGCTTTGAACCGTCTCATGAGGGTTGGGAGTTGTTTTACCAAAGCCAAGTCGGATTCGAATTAAGTTTGCTTGCCGTTTTACCTTTCCCGGAGGAATTCAGATTCTACAGTACCGGGCAAATTGAAAATGCGGTCGACACTCGCCACATATATCCCTATGTTGAGGTTTGCTATCGCCGTAATGTCCGCATGACCAGAAGTGTTGCCTGGAAAGCGCTCGGCAATCATCCGATGATCGGTCTCAATGTCCATTCCTACCCGGAGCTTGTCGTGCAACACCGAGCTGCCATGCTTGGTATCCCGCAAACGCGAGACCATATCAAACAATGGGAAGTGGTATTTCATAACGACCGGTCTCAAAAAGACGGTTTCGATACCATGGGTAGAATTTTATATTTCAATGCCGCCGGCGAGAAACTGTTACGCCGCGATTTGCGAGTGGTTACCTGGGGCGAAGACGGATTTATTGTATTTGACAAGATTGTTGCCGAAAAAGACGTCATAATGGAAGACCAATATCTTTCGGCAATTCATATCGTGAATGATTTCTGGACAAAACATAAAATAGATTTTTCCTCGGGTTCTCTTCGCGAAGCCTTCACTCCCCGGATGATGCGCTTTAAAGAAATTAGTTGTCCCTCATTCTGGGCAAGTATTGAAAGCCGTTTGCTTTTCCAATTTCTCTGGGGCCGGACAAAAGGACTGGTCTATATCCCTTCTCCCAATCGAAACGCGCCTTCATATTGGAAAAACTGCAAAGTCGATACTACGGCGGTCCGAGTCGACGAACAAGAAGTGCCCAAAGGAGGAACAGCCTACGAAGTCGGCTATTTCCTTGGCATAGGAAAAGGGCCAAGGCCGTTTAAATGCATGGGAAATTCCCAGGAATTCTTTGAAGGAATTATAATAATGGACGGCAAAAACACTTACGGATTATAAGTGTTTTTGCCGTCCATTTTGTAAAGCATTTCCTCAATAAACAATGCCTTTATTTTTTTTCAGGACCGCTGCTTGCCTTGTTGCCCTCTTTTTTAGATTCCGGCGCAGGAGCAACGACTGGTTGTTTAATTTCCATAGGTTTTGATGCGGGTTTCGATACCGCCGATTCCTTTACAGGCGCAACCGATGATTTTTGTGCAGGAGTCGATCCCGTCGGTGTTACCGGCGTTGCCGGGCCGCCGCCGTCGGGACATCCGTCATCGTCTTGATACCCATCTTTATCTTCCGGTATATTCGGACATTTATCCACTTTATCGGGAATACCATCGCCGTCATTATCCGGGTCGGAACAGCCGTCTTCGTCTTGAAATCCATCAAAATCTTCAGGGTCATTTGGGCATTTGTCCTGAGAATCATAAATACCGTCGTTGTCGTTATCAAAATCCGGACATCCGTCGGCATCTTGAAATCCGTCCAAATCCTCAGGAATATCCGGACATTGGTCTTTATCGTCCGGAATACCGTCGTTGTCGGAGTCGATACGCAGCCGGGAGGTTGCGGCATCGGACATTGGTCCTATATCTGATCCGGATTTCCCAAGCCCCGAAAGGATATATCCTTGCCCCCCGAACATATCGAAGGAAAATGATAATCGGCCGTATGCCTTGAAACCGGGGTCTTTTGAAATATTGGTTTCATTGATAACCGCATACATATTGTATGGGCTTCTATTATTGTAAATATCGTTGTACACAATGCGGGAACGCTTTGAATCCTCATTGACAAAGATCCCATATTGACTGTTTTTATAAAATATCGTGTTTTGAATCAACACCTCGCTTTTGTTCGCGAGCATGATGCCGCAATAGCCGTTTTCCGCAATAAAGTTGTGATCGATCGATGTGCGTTGCGCATTTGTAATCAGTTCGCAGTACAGGCCGGTCCATTTGTTCCCGTAAATGAGATTATTCCGGATTTCGGGAAGCGAAATAAGGCAATGTATACCGGTACGATTATCGCGAATGATGGTATGTTCTATGATCGGGTTGGTGTTTTTGCAAATGATGCCGACCGACCCGCTTTCTATTGTTACATTTTTAATTATCGCATAATTTGCGCCTTCGACAACAGGTTTGGTTCCGTTCCCTTTGAGTACGGTTTTCTCAACGTTTTCTCCCACAAGAGCAACATTATCTTTCATGACTATATTTTCATGATACGTACCGCTTTGCACGAAAACGGTGTCGCCTTCATCTGCTTCGTCAAGAGCTTTTTGAATTGATTTTATATCTTTTGGAACAACAATTTTCTTTGATGCGCCAGCGGCATTAAGCGAAAAAACCGCAAGCATACAAAGCATGGTCACAACAAATTTCATACGACCCCCTAAGAGTATTCCAGTCATTATAAAGGATGTCCCTTCTAAATCTACGTCCTCTCACTGCCTCCAGACAAATTCTGCTATCTTATGCCGATTCGATTTACTTATTAATTTGCTGTAACTGTTTCTTCAGATCTTCGATCTTGGTATCGATA
>JBBIGR010000018.1:0-83560 GCA_037447435.1 Fibrobacteria bacterium | reverse complement strand
TATGACTCTAAACACAACCTGTTGGGGCTACCCACAGAAACGCGCGATGCCCCAATTTTTCTTTTGCTTGCTTTAAATTAATCACTTTATAAATCGAAACGGGCGGTTCAACCTTCATGGCGCCAACTACCCAATTATTGGATTTGATTTTCATTATCATTTGTGCAGCTTGTGCGCCCAAGGCAACATTATCAGGCAATACCGCAAAGGTTCCGCAATCCAATCGCGGATCCACGAGTACGTCGACGCCGACAATTACCGGGATATTGTTATTACGTATAAATGGAATCCAAATGTCGCGAATCAGCTCGGGTTTTAATAAAATATTATCATTGGGCAGCCATAACGCATTCATGTTTTTTTCCGTTTTCAAAACAGACAGTGCCCCCTCAATTTGGGCTCCGATGTCTTTGTCCTTGCCGTTGATGACGACTGAAGCGATCTCAATTTTTTCCTTTTTGCAATAGTCACGATTTTCAGCAATAAAATCGGTCATAAAATCTCGGTGAACAACCCCAACGGTTTTTATCGGGTGTGACAATACCGCCTGCAAATTTATCACACTGGTTACAATAGGAATTTCATAGCATATTCCGGTTGCGTTTTTCAATTTTGAAATGGCTTTATTGACAAGCACCCCCATTAAGGACACCGAGGGAACCGCTATAGAGGAATCGTTTAGCGAGTTCTGATATTCCTTATAGAGACGAATTGATTTATTGTCTAAAAGAACCACAAGCTTTGGTTTTTTTTTGGTCATCATCCGATTTATGTCAAAAGGTTTTGTTCTATCGGTGACAATCATTTCGGTAACCGTACAAGCACCCTCGAATTCATCGACCATACCCCGAATCACTTCGTCGAAGTCTTTACCGGTCATCCGCATTATGAGTAGTTGATCTTGCGCAACAGCGGGAATGCACAAATCAAAAATTGCAACGCACAGTAATATAATTTTTCGAAAATTTGAAATTTTCATTTCAAAGGTTATACCTTTCATTTCCAGCTTGTCACGCGGAAGATCGCGTTCGTTTCTTTTTTTAAAGACTTAATTGTTTTAATAGTCATAGGAGCCGCGGAGTTTGCCCGCACGGCTAAGGCTACAATGGTTGTCCGCATCGGCGGCAATTGATTTGTAATCAAATTGAGATTCGATATTTTCCTGAAATGTTGGGCATATAGTTCCGGTATTAGTATTCCCTGAGCCATATTCAATGTCAAGGTCGGCAACAGATCTTCGACTTTGGTTACCCTTTTTATTTGGGGAATTAATTTAAAAAATTTGGAAAACAGCTCTTCCATCATACGTTTTCCGCCGATTTCTATAACCGATATTGTTGCGCTAGACAATTCTTTTGGATTTATAGGTTGATCAACCGACAAAAGCACATATTGTTCATCGGGCTTATCATTATTCAAGCCTTCCATCTTAACCGAAAAGCCGGAAATTTGTTTAAGCATTTCGGTTGTTGCTAAAATCGCATCTGGCGGATTTGATTGGCACATTGATTCAAAATCTTTATAACGCCCAAATACGGTTATCGAAATTCCAGGACCGGCGTCCTGCAATTTTTTTTGCATAGCCCCGGACCGAATCACCGTAGGAAAAAAAACGTAGAGCACTTCTGCCTTAACGGCAAAAAACATCGCGGAAAAAAATAGCAGGCAAAATAGATTTATAGATTTACGCAAATGCACTCACCTACTTTTGCGCCCATTTATAAATTATTTCTTTCAATTTATTGGGATTAATCGGCTTCGATAAAAAGTCGTTCATACCAACAGCCTTACATTGGTCTTCATCTTCTTTTAAAACACGGGCAGTCAAGGCTATAATCGGCGTTTCCAACTTTAGATTTTTCCTAATTTGATTCGTTGCCTCAAGCCCGTCCATAACCGGCATTTGGATATCCATCAGAATAAGATCAAATTTCTTTTCATTGAGCTTCGCAATCGCTTCGGTACCATTGCCTACCATTTCATAGACACAGCCAAGTTGTTTCAACAAAATCCCCATGAGCTTTTGATTGAGGGTATTGTCTTCTGCAACAAGGACCTCGATGCCTTTGATGAGTACTTCTTGGGCAAGGTGACGCGTCACAATCTGGTCTTTTTCTTTCCTTGAGTCTCCAAAAACGGTCCGAATGATTTCGAACAGTTCTTTTTTCGTAAACGGTTTAGATATGAAGGCGTCAAATCCGGCTGCGCTCGACTGTTCCGCAATGCCCGGTACGGCGTCAGATGTCAAGGCAACAAGCTTTGTGGTTTTGTGTCTATCGAGGCGCCTTATTTCCTTTGCCAAGTCATTCCCGTCCATGACCGGCATCATAATGTCCGACAATACTAAATCAACGTTATTCGCCTCATTCTTGAGCCATTCCAATGCTCCATACGCGGAGTCTGTACAGCAGACAACATTCATTTGTATCAAATTGCAATAATTGTTGAGAATTTCCCGCGATTGTCTATTGTCATCCACAATGAGGACATTCTTTCCTTTACAACTTTCCAAATCAACGAGTTTTATTTCTTTCTCGATTGTCGGTTTTCCGTGGCGTAGACATACGGTAAATATGAACTCGGAACCTCTGTCGACTTCAGAACGAACTTCAATCGTTCCGCCCATCATAGACACGAGCGATCGAGCGATTGCCAAACCAAGACCTGTTCCGCCGTATTTACGCGTCGTGGAACTGTCTACTTGGGAAAATGCTTCAAAAATATCCGCCTGCTTTTCTTTCGGTATTCCGATTCCGGTATCGCGGACAAACAATCTGATAACCGATTTGGGATCTATCGGATTGCTATTGAAAGACTCCACCTCAACACGTATGGTTACATCGCCTTTATCGGTAAATTTGATCGCATTTCCGGTTATGTTCATGAAAATCTGGCGTATACGCGTCGGGTCGCCTTTGAAGTCGCGTTGAATATCTTCAGGATACAACAGGTTCAAATCGACCGGTTTAGATCCGACCCTCTGGCGCAATATTTTTAAAATGCTGCCGATAAGGTATTCGAGGTTAAAATCAATTTCTTCCAGTTCCACTTTTTTAGATTCTATTTTAGAAATATCAAGGATGTCGTTGATCAGTGCGATCAACAGACCGCCGCTTTCGCATATCGTGTCGACATAATCTTTTTGTTGAGACGAAAGATGCGTTTCTTTCAACAATTCGCCAAACCCGATGACAGCGTTCATCGGGGTCCTGATTTCATGCGACATGTTTGCTAAAAATTCGCTTTTTGCGCGGGTTGCCGCCTCTGCGATATCCTTTAGTTCCGACAAATGCACCATCATCGAACGCAATTCAACCGTCCGCTTCTCGACTTCGGATTCCAACGTTCTTAAATGGTCTCTGTTTTTTTTATCAAGCAGCCATTTGGTTGTCAGGGTAAGCGCTATCTGCTTGACCATAACGCTGTCGAAAGGCTTTTTGACAAACAATAAATGGTCGTTGCTGCCGAACTTTTTAAGAATTTGATCCCAGGAATAATCGGAATAAGCCGTACAAATAACAATCTCGGTTTGCGGATATTTTTTCCATATTCTATTGATAGTCTCAATACCATCAATACCTGGCGGCATTCGTATGTCCATAAAAACCAAACCGTAAGGCCTATTGTCTTCGGAGGCTTTTTCAACTTTTGCAAGAGCTTCTTCACCCTGATACGCATCGTCAATATCATATACGGGAACGTCCGTATTATCATCCGGATTAACGGCCGCAGGACCGAACAGGTCGGCCTCAAGCGCTAATGTTTCGGAATCTTTGTTCGAGGAAACCGGTATAAGAATTTTTTTAAAATCTTCATGGATTTCAATATTATCGTCGACAATCAATATGCGGCCTTTTTTTTCAGCCATGTGTAGCACCTTTCATCGCCCCCAGCTGTCTTCCATTCACGCTTTGCCAATCAGGAATTTTGAACGGGAATCTTTACTATCATATGAGCGCCGCAACCGGCGCCGTCACTTTCGGCCCACATTTCCCCTCCCATTTCTTTCATATAGTTGGCGCTGCTGTGCAAACCGAATCCATGGCCGTTTTTTTTTGTTGTAAAGCCATGAGAAAATATCTTGGTGATGTTTTCCTTTTTAATTCCAGAGCCGGTATCGGATATTTTTATATACAGGAACGAATCTTTCACGGTCGTTGAAAAGGTTATCGTTTTTTTATCGAACGGAATTTCACTCATTGATTCTTTAGCGTTTTTTATCACATTGACAATAACATGCATAAGTTTGTTTTTTTGGGCATAAACCTCGCTAATCGATCCGAAATCGCGGTTTATCGTAAACCCGGGATTGCCGTTGGAATCCGACTGCATAAGCAGCGCATCCTCGATCACGTCTTTGATATTGACTTTTTCGGAAAGACCGCCGACACCCGCATAGTTCTGTTGTGCGGAAATAACGTCATTGATGGCGGCGATTTTATCCGACAATCGACGCAAGTTCTGATCAATCAATTTATACGATTCCAAAAAGGGCTCTTCAAGTTTCAAGAAATACTGCATGAGTTTTTTTCCCCGAGGATCATTTCGGATAAACGACTCGACGTCCTCGGAGTTTTCCCTTAGTAACCTGCTCGCTTTAACAAAATCGAACATCGGCGATTTGCATTGGATATCTTCGATGTTGTCTGCGCTTGCTTTTACACTATTGAGGATATTTCCCACGTTGTGCAGCGTCCCGATGGCAATATCGGCCATTCCAGCCCTATGGGCTTTTTCAACTATTTCCTTATGTGCAGCCTCAAGTTGCTGCGTTCTGTGGGCAACCATACTTTCCAAATTCTCGGTATACTCCTTAATTTTTAACCTCATTGCTTCAAAATTGGCCGCCAACAAGCCGATTTCGTCATCCGACTCAACAGCAACGGTCTGGGAATAGTTTCCTGCGGTGATTGCATTAACGCTCGATGCCAAATGTTCAATCGGTTTTGTAATTCCATTTGCCCATTTCCTTGCAGCCAAAACACCGGCCACAAAAACAAAGCCAACGACAATGACATACAATATCACGGAAACAATTCCCGACACTAGCGATTGTTTTCTTTCTTCCGCAATTGCCTTTCGCATATTTCCCGTAGAAATCCCATAGCGTATAACGCCGAGACGCAATCCGTCGGCATTGATAACCGGCGCCGCAATTTCTATTATGTCAAAAGGAGAGCCCTTTGATTTTTCAAACCGATAACTTGGAATTTTCACCGAGTGCGCCCAGATGCTCACCGAATCATGCAATTCTCTTTGTCCTTGTACCGTGCCGACGGGGTTTTCGGGCGTCACCATTGCCCAGGGCTGCAAATTATCATCCATAAATATGCCATACACCACGTCGCTACTCCGTGCAACGGTGGTGGCAACAATTTCGCGAATTGCCAAAAAGGCGTTGTCTTCGACCGCACCGCGCAATGCAACGCTGTTATTGGCAATAAGCGTCATCCCTTTATCAAGCAGTGTCGCTTCCAAGTGTTTCCTTGCCTGCTCGAATCGTCGATGACTGTTGGATATGCCCATACCGGCGCCAATGCAGCAAAACAATGCCATGGCCACAGCCAGTACAACCATGAAAAACCTAATCAACTTACGGTATATGCCCGTGGGTTTCAAACTACGATCCCTTACTAAATATCTCGGTCGCGTCAGATGGAAAGATCCGTTGCGAGGCCGGCGATAAAATCCTTCAAAATGCAAAGATGTTTCAGCGCAAAAGCCGATGCTTCGGATTTAATTTCATTTTCAATGGATTTTGAATATTCGAATGCCGGTTGGACCCTCAAATTTCCCGAAATACCCTTTACCGAATGCACAATCTCTGCAGCCGTTTTAAAATCTTTTTGAACGATGGCTCGTTCTATAGTTGCAATTTCAGTCCGTGTCTGCGCGACATATTCACGAAGCATTTCATCGTATTCCTGTTCCGTAATGCAAAAAAGCTCTATTGCTTCCGATTTATCAAACACACAGTATCCTTTAATCTACCGCTTAAACGCGGTTACGGGAGGAGTTTTATAATCTTGATTTGTCATAGCCGAGGTCCTGAATGATTCGTATCAACTGTGAGGGATGGAACGGCTTGCCGCAAATTGCAGAAGCTCCGCGCTGTTGAACTTTCTCACGCGAAATCAACGATTCATCCGCCGTAAAAAGGACGACGGGGATATGGGCAATTTCCGGTATAGACTTTATTCTATCAAGCACCTGCCACCCATCTTCTGCGGGCATTGTAATGTCCAGCAATACTATATCGGGGTCTTCCTTTTGCGCTAAGGCTATTCCTTCATTTCCGTCGCTCGCTGTGACCGTATCGATATTCTCTAATTTCAACAGCATTGCAGTGGTGCTGCGTATTAATTTTTCATCATCAATCAAAAGAACCTTTATCGGCTTCATTAAAAATCCTCATGTTGAGCGTACGATTAATTAACCCCCGAAAACTCCGGATTTTCAAATTTAAAATAATTTTTACGCCGGTGTACTACCTGAAAATACTCAGTCATCATTTTATCATTCCTCATTATTTAATGCAATGGGATATAAGTAATAAAACGGTGTAGCCGTTCTTATATTTACCGGGAATGAAATCGTGTAATTAATGCGATGTTTTTTCCTGTTATTGCAATCTTTCATTTTTTGCCATCATTCATATTGACGTACTATTGCAATACCGCTATACTTTAAATAATGGACAAATTCATTAAAAGTGATAAAATCTCAAATAGACGCTCCTGGGCCGATAAAATCCTCATGGTGGTTGGGGGGCCGGGCAGCATAAATAATTCTTTGGAACAGCGACTTTTTATTTGCGTGATGTTCCTTAGTTCTCTTGCGGGTTGTACGGCTTTTATTTCGAACGTTTTCAACAGTCTCGATGTTCCGGTTCAATGTACCACACTTATAATCGGACTTGTTTTTGCCACTCTTTGGATTCTGGCACGCAACGGCGTATCGTATGCGCTTCTCGTATATCCCTCTACCATCATTCTTATTATCGTCTTGTCTATAGAATGGTTTTTTAATGCGGGCAGCAGAGGCGGCGTGTCTTTTTATTTTTTGGTGTGTCCGTTTGTATCTCTTATTTTTTCAAAAGGCATTGGCCGATTACTGACATTTTGCATGTACATCGCAACTGTCATAGCACTCATTGCTATTGAATACATAAACCCAAAAATCTTCATGGAATATGCGACGGGCACGCAACGGTTGACCGATGTTTCCGTTTCATTTTTTTTGTGTTTGATCATTGCTTCCACCTTTGTCGTAGTCATTCACGAAGGATATCGAAAAGCAATTGATAAAATTAATGAAGAAAAGCGTGAAAGCGAGGCAAGGTTTTTTGAAACTGCCGACATGTTGCCTGTTGTTATCTGCGAGGTCGACAGTGATCTTAAAATTTCCTTTATTAACCAAGCGGGGCGCGAATTAACCGGTTTTTTCCAGGAAGATATACTAAAAAAGCGTTCGATTCTTGAGATTGTGCATGCCGATGACAGATTTCGGGCGCAAACCGATCTCTTAAAAATTCTTGCCGGCGAAAATCTTAATGTTCGGGAATACCGGATCATTCGAAAAGACGGAAAAACGCTCTGGATTTTGCTGCGATGCGATCAGGTGGTTAATCACAGTAATGTCGCTGCGCTTCGTATGTGCCTGATCGACATTAGCGAACAAAAACTACTGCAGGAACAATATAGACAAGCGCAAAAGATGGAATCCATCGGGTTTTTAGCCGGCGGAATGGCGCATGATTTCAACAACATACTATCCGTTATTATGGGCTTTGCATATTTGATTCAAAAAGACAATCATTTAAAAGATAAATCATTTGTCAACAACAAACTCGAAGAACAGGTTTCGTCGATTTTAAAGGCGGGTGAACGGGCGGCCGATTTGGTCCGTAAGCTTCTCGCTTTTTCCCGCCAGGGCAATTTCGAAATCAAACCACTCAATATCCATACACTGATCGACGATGTGGAGGCACTGCTTTCCCACAGCCTCGATAAAAAAATAGCCATAATCAAAAACCTGCTTGCCCCGAATCCAATAGTATCAGGCGATCAGGTGTTATTGCAAAGCGCCTTGCTTAACCTTGCGGTCAATGCGCGCGATGCAATGCAAAACGGCGGGACATTGTCCTTTTCTACCGACGAAATAATTATTAAAGACAATTATCGATTAACCTCCGGCTACACCTTGCCCACAGGAGTTTACCTTGCAATCAAAGTCGGCGATACGGGCATAGGAATGGACGAAAATACGCGTTCACATCTTTTCGAACCCTTTTTTACTACTAAGGAAGCGGGAAAGGGAACGGGACTAGGGTTGGCAAGCGTTTTCGGGACAATGCAACGTCATCATGGTTTCATTGAGGCAATTTCGGTATCCGGCAACGGTTCAACAATGATTTTATACTTGCCGATGAGCACGGAAAAACCACTTTTGGCGCAAGAAGCCCCGAAAATGGAAACTCCAACCAAACGACTCCATGTTCTCGTCATCGACGACGAAACCATGATTTGCGATTTTGTCAAAGAATATCTTGACAGCGAAGGATATATTTCGACCGTTTTCAATGATCCCATGGCTGCCACCGCATGGTATAAAGATCATTTCCGGGAAATAGATTGTGCGATAATAGATATGAACATGCCCCGCATGGATGGACGAACTTGTTTTCTTGAAATGCGCAAAATCAACCCCTCGGTCCAGGGAATTTTTGCAACAGGTTTCGCTGTCGGCGAAACCGCCGCATTTATCCGGCTCCCGGGTATAGCCGGCTTTATCCAAAAGCCGTTTTCCCTCGAATCGCTGACCAGGACGCTGAATGATATTGTAAAAAAAGCCTAATCAATTGCATCCCAACAAAAACATACGGGCATTTTTTTTGCCATACATTTGCCATAACCTATATTCATTTTCAATAAAAAAACAACTGCCTTACATCCGTTTCTGAAAAGAGGTAACGGTACCATGGCACGTATCAGTAAGCAACAGCTTGTTAAATTACAAACAAAATATAAAACCGATGACGCGATCGGAAAGCTGTTCGGTATAACTCGTCAAGCAGTCTTTCAACTCCGTTCAAAATACGGCATAATCCCTGTTCCCGATAAGTACCAAACCAGAAACGTCGAAATCCTTCATCTCTATCATTCCGGTGTTTCGGGAACAAAGCTCGCCAAGAAATTCAGAATATCGGTTTCACAAACCTATCGGATCATTCGCGGTGAAACCGGAACTTCGAGAAAGCCCTAATGGCGCAACCGAATAAAGAATGGGTCTTTCGGCAATTTTTTTTTACAGAAGCCCTGCGCCTTTTGCACGACCATTTTGTCAATTTGCAAATCAACTACATGCCCATCAAAGGCGCCTACCTCATCGTTTCCGGCTGCGCAGGACATTTTTCAGACAGGAAAATGTGCGACATCGACATCCTTGTTTTAGAATCCGATATGCCGCAGGTCATCGAGTATTTTAAAAATGTAACGGGAGTGCGGACAAAACCGAATTACTGGCCGTTCGAATTTTCTTTCTTCCTGCCTTGCCTCGAAGCGACCGCGTTCGTCGAAATCCACACTCTTCTTAATTATCCAGAACGGTTCCACCTTCCGACAGAGGCGTTATTTTCAAGATCGGTTGTGCAAAAAAGGTTTTTACACCTTCCAAGCCCCGAAGACAGTCTGATTATTTTTTTATGCCACCAATTAGTGCATATACCGTTCGAAATACGAACAACGGTTTGGCAAGAAATAGAAGTTCTCAGTAGTCAGGAAGGGTTTTCATGGAATCGGTTTTGGAATTTGGCAACGCATACGGGCATACGGCAGTTTTTTAATATGTTTTTATTGCATTATTCAAAAGTCAGAGCCGAGAATGTTCCTTTACAAAAGCCATCATATTATGCGCGATTTTTGGCTTTTACGGCGAGCAGAAACATCTACGAATCAATGCCCGTTTGGTTGCGGCGGCTGGCTTTGGAATTACCTTTTGCAAACATTCCACTAAAGCTTATCCGAAAAAAACGGCGTTCGCATAGGTAACAAAGAAAATTAACCTATCCGGTTGAGCCGGAATAGTAAAGCCCGGTGCCGCAACATTGGCACGAGACTCCGTTGACACCGGATAATTTTGTCGGCAAACCGCCGTGATGCGTGCAAGACATTTGAAGCATGTCTAGGGCCATGACTTCAACTATTAAAACAGGCTTTTCATATTTTTTTTTCATTTCAATCGCCTCTCTCTTGCAAATCTTATTATAAACCTAATAATCCGCCTTCGTGTTTTATGAAACCTTAAGGTTTTACCTGAACGCATCATAAAAACAAAAAACAAACAATTTATCAGGTTAATTATAATTAGAAATCCGCGGCTTTGGCAAGAAGAATATTCTCCAATAACATCCGATATTGCAACAATATCTAAAAACAGACAGTTGTCCCCTGCAAATAGCGCTTGCTTTTTACCCGTCATAGCAATAAACCGATGAATGGTCAGTTTGCTCCCGGTAATAAAAGCATAACAATGCCCCTTCTTAAGCTTACCGCCCCAAGGAACGATCGTAACCTGTTCTCCGAAGGACAAAAACGGTTCCATGGAATTTCCATAGACAGTACACAACCTGCTTTGGCCTTCGAAGAAAAAAGAGCGTACCACCTCAGATTTCATAAAAGATTAATCAAGAATATCAAAAAGCGCATGAGCAAAATTGCACATTTGTTCATCGACATCATGAAATGATTTTTTTTCAGTATGAATCGAGCCAAGACAAATAGTGCAAAAATTGAAAAATTTGCAAGCGGCGCATTTTTTCATATCGTTTTTATGTAAAGCGCAAATAGAATGATAGTCCGGAGCCGCTAGTAAAATGTCATGAACCGATCTTTCTTCGTAGATATTTCCGAGCTTGAAGTTTCTGAAGGAAATGCACGGTGCGATATCACCTTTGGTATTAATATAGACAGTGTTCCAGCGGCCGTGACAAAGCTCAACATCATTTTGCGGAGGGATTTTCAATGCTTCTTTCATCTGTATTTTTAATCTGCCCAAAATATCAGCGTCCAAGTTTTGAAAATAACGTTTGAAAAAAGAATTCGTGGTTGAGGTTGCAACATGTTTTTCGATTACGGGGCCGGCGATTGTTTTAAAATTGGCAATAAGTAGCGTTAATCCCCTATCGCTGAAAAACCTTCGGGATTCCTCAAATGTGTCAACGTTAAAATCTAAAATGCTCATGGCGAGAGATATCCTGATTCCGTTATTTTTCAAGAAAAGGGCATTTTTAAGTATCTCGTTAAAAGCGCCTGGAACTCCTAAATAAGCGTCGTTTACCGAAGGATTATGGGAAAAAATCGACATTTGTATATGACGAAAAAAATCTCTGTTCCGCACAATAAAATTTCGATGTTCGTCGTTTAAAAGGGTTCCATTCGTAAAAAGAGTGCAATGAAAAATGCCAAGGTCGAATGCAAAAGAAAGGAGTGTAAGAATGTCCGGTCGTAAAAACGGTTCTCCTCCAGTGACATGCAAATGAAACATGCCGCTGTCCGAAAGCTTTCTTACAGCTAGGCATAACTGCTCTATCGACGGATCTTCAAACGAACAATCCTGCAAATAGCAATAACCGCAATGCGCATTACATCGGGCGGTCACTTCAATGCTTGCGTTTGTAGGATATCCCTTGCGCGAGATACGATCCAACTTTAATGCTATTGTTTCTGAAGCCATATCGTTATTTCTGGAGTAATGTGATAAGACCGTTTTCAAGAAGGTTTTTCACAAAGTCTGCAACGTCCGCCTCTGCCTCAGAAACAGTGACATCGAATTCACCGCATAAGCGCTTGCTGATTTCATCGAACGGCAAATGCTGGGCAACCAATTTCCAAATAAAAACACCGCTTCCGTTGAACGAATATATGGTCGAGTTTTTCCTGTTGTAAACAAACAGCTCTTCTGCAATTTCCTTTATCGACAAATCGGAGGTAATCTCGTAGGTCACAGTAAGTCCTTTGCAAAGTCATAAATGAAGGACCGGACAGTTTCATCGTTTTTAAAATGCAGCCGTTTGCAAGAAACGTTGCCGCATATTTTTTCAGCATTGTCAAGTATTTTTTTCCCAAAAAAGTCCGACAGGGGAAAAATATATGTTTGTCCCAACAGTGATATATACTTGTTTTTAAAAGCCAGGTTTTCTATTGAATTCGCCATGCTTTTTTCAAGAAAAAATATAGTATGGAGAATAAGATTTTTTTTATTGCAACTTTTTAACGTTTTAAATTGAGTAAAAGGTGTCGAATGAATTCGATATCCATTTTTTCCCAAAGGAAGGATGACATTGAATTCATCGTTTAACAATTGCCCCGGAGCAGCAAGAAGTTTCGCTATAGTCGTTTTGCCGGCACCCGAAGGACCGGAAAAAGCAATTCCATATTTGTTAAAGGCAATAACCGAGGAATGAAATGGCAGCCCGCCTTTGAGCACTGCGCATATTGAAACGGCAAGCCGAACAAACCCCATGAGTATCAGATTTTTTCTTCTATTCGTGACTTTCCCTTTAAAGCCCAGGGAAATAGTTTTTGAAGCCATATTGACACTTGCTATTGCGCCGGGAGATTTTATAATGAATTTTTCCTTATTTTCATTGTAAAGGTGCTGCTGGCGTTTCTCGAGGCTTTTTGACGGCAGCGAAAATGATTCGAAGGGAATAACAACAAGTGTAAAATCAATGCAGGGGCTTCTTGAATTAGAGCATAGATATTGATGGAATTTTTTGTAAAACGATTCGGGAAAATCAAAAATCTTGCGAGGCTTGCCTAGAACTTTAATTTTAAACGAAGCAATATCGAAAATCATTCGAAAAATATAGTTGATCGCATATGATAATAAAAGTTTGAAAGAACCCACACTCTGGAAGGATGGAAATAAGGTCCCCGCAAATCGTGGTGACCTTCAATTATTTCAGTAACTGAAGCACGCTTTGCGGAACAGAATTAGCTTGCGACAACATTGCCGTTGCCGATTGGGTTAAAATCTGATTCCTCGTGAATGTTGCAGTTTCTTTGGCAAAATCAACATCTCGAATCTGAGATTCGGCGGATTGTTGATTAGTGATTTGGTTTTGATCGTTATTAACTGCGTGCTCAAGCCTGTTTGTCATGGCCCCGATGCTCGCCCGCATCTGGTTTACACGTCTCAAACCCGTAATATTGGTTCCCGGACCAGCGCCGAATTGAAAAAAACCCGCTTCAATTTCTGGATCCACTGGGTCACCGTCAATCAAATTCAGAATCAAGTTTAGCTTATCTTGAATAGATGCTGTGTGAGATGCAATTACCATAGAAATGTCTTGGTCGGGTGATTGTGTAGTATCCCAGCCAAACGGATTATTGCCCGCAGCAGTGAGCGTTTCGAGTATGCCAGTAGCTGGTCCGGCCGAATCGGGTGCAGGTGTGAATAATGCATTGGTATCCATTTGCCCGAATTGCATGGTTATCATATCACCGGCACCGGGATTCCATGAAGCGCTTGCATTATTCGCAGCCGCAGCATCCTGTGCATTATAATTTGCTCCAACCAGAAAATTGAAATGGTTGGAACTGGCATAATCATTTGCTCCGAACACATTGTTATTCGGATCAGTAAAGAGAGTACGTTCATCACTCAACTCATGCGGAGACCCGTTCAAATTGTCGGCTGGATAAACCGTGTTGCCACCGTTCGAACTGATAAATGGGGTTGCAAAAATCTGCATTTTGTTATAATTGGTCGATGCAGCAATTCTATCGAGTTCATGAAAAAGCGAGTCGAATTCTTGACCCATGTAAGCTCGTTCGGTACTAGTATACGTATCGTTTTTTGCTTGCACCGTTAGTTCACGCATACGTTGGAGAATACTGGTTTGTTCGTTCAATGCGCCATCTGCAATATTTAAAACTGAAATAGCGTCTTGAGTATTTCTCATTGCCTGCTGCAATCCGGTAACTTGAGTTCTGAGATTTTCGGACACGCCAAGTCCTGCAGCATCATCTGCTGCGGAGTTTATACGGAGTCCTGTTGACAGTTTCTGCAATGACTTCTGCATCGATTGGCCCACTTGATACAGCGAGCTTTGTGTAATCATTGCCGAAATATTGTGATTGATTCTCATAACCAACGTCCTTGTTGGGATTGAGGCATTGCAGGTTTATTCATCCTTGTTCCTGCGGGTGTTTAGGACTTCACCTATTATTGTTTATCGGCAAACCTACCAAGCACTTCACTATTAATTTGCGCTTTTTGGTCAAATCATTTTTAAACCTACTACCCTCTAGTTAGTTCATCGGCAGAATCTGGATTTTCTTTAATTCTTTTTGTTTAGGATACTTTTCTCTTCAGTTTTACAGGTTTTTTGCCGAATTTGTAGATATAAAGCGAAAATATATATATTAAGGAATAGTCTATAATGATTGATACCAATTTTTTTTAAAAGGCCATCAAATGAATATGATACTATTCAATAAAAATCAAAACTGGCTCATTATCTTGCTGCTATTCTTAATTTTTGATGCAAGATCGCAAATTTTTACTCAAGCCGAAACAATGGCTCTCACAAATTACTCAAAGGAAAATTCGGTTTTCGCTTCCGACGGAAAATGTATTAAAGTAGACAAAGACGCCACGGGCACTGCCCAGTGGGCGTTCAGCGGTCCCGATGGCTCATACGACATTAAAGTCTGGTATTTCGATGAAAAAGACGGGAACAGCGAGTTTTCCGTCTTTGTAAATGGAGCCAGAGTTGACTTCTGGAAATCAAGTCGACAGGGGTCTTGCAGCACTGTCCCGGCGGTTTGCAACCTAGTATCCCGGACACTTTTAGGAGTTACTATTAAAAAAGGATGGACTATTTCATTTCAAGGAACTTATTCACCTCCAGGTGAATTTGCTCGTTTCGATTGCATTTACTTCAACGCTGCTCCAACCATTTCAACACCGATAGCAATGCCTGCCACTATTAATGCCGGAGCGACAACTACGCTCAGTGTAAGTGCTGCGGATGACGGCGGCGAACAGAATTTAAAATATGCCTGGAAAAAAATATCTGGCCCCGGCCCGGTTACTTTTGGAAAAAACGGATCAAATGTCTCAAAAACAATATCAGCTACAATTCCGATTGCAGGAACCTATGTTTTCGTTGTCAAAGTTTCAGATCGCGGATTCAACTATGAAAGACCACTTCGGGGAATAGAACCTCCAAAAAAAACTATTAGCTCATGCGTTACCGTCAATGTTACCACAGTTAATACTCCCCCGAAAATTGCAAAACCGGCTTTTGCAACATCAAACCCTGTTGTAACCACTTCCACTGTCATTAGCGTACTTGGTACGGATGATGCCGGCGAATCGAATCTCACCTATACATGGGATGTACTCGGCACACCGGTTACGCCTGTTCAATTCGGCATAAATGCAACCAACGCGGCCAAGACAACCACAATCTCTTTTGCAAAAGCAGGAACCTATCCCCTTCATGTCGTTATCACAGATAAAGGAGGACTCAGCATTGCCGATACTCTCATCTTACAAGTACAGCAAAGGGCAAGAGGGATAGCAATAAAACCCGATTATCAGCGAATTCTCATAAATGCGCAACAACAATTCGTTGCTATTGCAGATTCCGACCAGTTCGGAAATTCGCTTTTGCAGCAGCCGAATTTCGTTTGGTCAGCAAGCAGTGGTGGCACCATTGATACCAATGGTCTATTTACCGCATTTAATACCATTGGTGGCCCCTTCACCATTAACGCTTCGGCGCAAACAATGATCGGAACAGCGAAGATTGCCGTTTGCAACGACAGTTTCGATGCTTTCGCCACTATTCCCGCAGCATCATTTAGTACCATGTCGGGAATTGTCACGGAGCCCTGTTCTGAAGGAGGGCTTGACGTTAGCGGAATTCAAGACCAGGACGCCCTCGTTTTCTACAATGTTAATTTCGGGATCGGCGGCGCAACAGTGTTTTGCGCCCGGATTGCAACCGGCAGTAACGGCGGCTCAATAGAGCTTCGGCTCGACAGCGCGAATTCCCCGCTTTTGGCCTCATGCGCTGTTCCCCAAACCGGCGGATGGCAGACATGGGCAGATGTCCTCTGTAATTTCCCTAAAGTAATTGGTAAGCATTCGTTGTATATAAAATTTATTGGTAATAAAAGCATCGATTTATTTAATATCAATACAATCCATTTCACTTCAATTTCCAGCATAGCCGCTGGTGACGTATCCACTTTCTTTCTGACTTCCGATAATGCCCTTTGGGCTTTGGGATCAAATGAATACGGCCAACTCGGCGACGGCACAACACAAAACCGGACAAATCCGGTTCATATTATGTCCGGAGTTAAGGCAATGTCTTCAGGAATTTCACATTCACTTTTTTTAAAGATAGATGGTACATTATGGGCTTGCGGGGAAAATTTATATGGCCAGTTAGGCGACGGCACAACAACCGATCGTTACACTCCGGTCCAAGTAATGTCCAACGTGCAATCCATGAGAGCAGGGGGCGAATTCAGTCTTATGTTGAAAACAGACGGCACCCTTTGGGGTTGTGGCGATAATGAAATAGGTGAACTTGGTGACAATACGACTGTCAGCCATTTATTGCCGGAACTGATAATGTCGAATGTAAAAACATTGGCAAAAGGACAATCCTGGCATAACCTCGTAGTGAAAACCGACGGAACTTTATGGACATTCGGATATAATGCGACCGGCCAGGTCGGTGATGGAACAATCAATGACCGGTATATCCCGATTCAAATTATGACTGACGTCAAAGGTATTGCCGGTGGGTGGGACCACAGCCTTATTGTCCAGACAAATGGCTCTCTGTGGGCTTCTGGCTTAAATAGCAATGGAGAACTGGGAGATAATACCGATGTAACTAAATTAACTCCGACACAGGTACTGGCTGGTGTAAAAGAGGTATCGGCCGGCTGCGACTATAGTTTTATACTAAAAGCCGACAGTACGGTTTGGGGGTTTGGAATAAATGATGGCGGCGAACTTGGTACAGGAGACACTAATATTTATTATACACCGGTTAAGGTGGATTCTGGCGTGCAAAGCATCGCCGTAGGACAAGCGCATACCTTAATGCTCAAAGAAGACGGTAGTCTTTGGGGATGCGGAATAGGCGCGTTTGGCGATCTTGGAACAGGCCCAATTACGGTAAACTGGCTAAAGCCACAACCAATTCTTCTCGGCAGATAAAAAACCTCTGGATTTTTCCGGGCTTTTAACTTTCTTCAGATTAAAAGCCCGTTTCCTTTCCTTGTTACTTTGTCGTCTCAGATAAATTATTTTAACAAGGCACTCTTTTATTAAAGGAATCATATGCCAAAAAAAATAAGCGTAGGAATTCTCGGCGCGACCGGGTATACCGGAGTAGAGCTTGTTAAAATCCTTAAAAACCATCCGATGGTTACCATAGGGTTTGTTTCTTCCCAGTCGTATGCAAATCAAAAGATTAGCGATGTTTTCCCCGAGCTAAAACGGATTTGCGATCTTTCGTTAATCGCTCCCGAAACAACCATCGATCAAAATATCGACTGCGTATTTTCCTGCCTTCCGCATGCAGCCTCTGCGGCTCTTTTAATCCCTTTTATCAATAAAGGGGTTTCCGTGGTAGACCTTAGTGCCGATTTCAGGATACGAGATCCTCAGGAATATGCCAAGTGGTATAAAACCGAACACCCCTGTCCCGAGCTCCTAAAACAAGCAGTATTCGGCCTATGCGAACATTACCGGGCCGCTATCGCAAAAGCGAAAATCATCGCAAATCCGGGTTGTTATTCATCAAGCATCATGCTGCCGCTTTTGCCGCTTTTTAAAGATAAAACAACGCAGATTGCAAGTATAATTGCCGATTCTAAATCCGGGGTTTCAGGCGCAGGGCGATCGCTTAAATTGACTTCGCATTTTGCTGAAGTTCATGAAGATTTTTCGGCATATTCTATTGGTCATAGCCATCGGCACATCGCCGAAATCGAGCAGGAATTCGCTCTCGCCGGCGGTAAACCGATAACTATAACGTTTTCACCGCATTTATTGCCTACAAACAGAGGCATACTTTCTACCATTTATATTTCGACAAACAAAGCAGGCCCCGAATGTTTGGAAATTGTAAGAAAAGCCTACGCAAACGAGCCTTTCATTCGGATCAGAGAACCAAACGATTTACCGAGTATTAGCGAAGTGGCCCGGACCAATTTTTGCGATATGACATTTACCGGCGGGACAAACGGACAACCGGTTATTGCAGTTTGCACAATAGACAATCTTGTCAAAGGCGCAAGCGGTCAGGCCGTCCAGAATATGAATATCATGTTTGGTTTTGAAGAAACCGCATCACTTTTATAAAAGGATTTTAAGCAATGGGCATTGTCTGTATTAAAGTCGGCGGATCGACTTTAGACTCAACGGGATTTTTCAAGGACTTTGGGAAAAGCGTTGCAGCAATTGCAAAACATCATTTCCCCATCATCATTCACGGCGGCGGCAAAGACATCGCCCGACAACTCGATTTACAGAAAAAAGAATATAAATTCATTGAAGGAATGCGCGTCACCGATGCGGACACGGTAAGCGTCGTACAAATGGTGCTTTCCGGTGACGTCAACAAACGGATCACCAATGCGCTTCTGTCCGCCGGGGTTAAAGCCATCGGGATAAGCGGGGTCGATGTAAATTTTCTCAGCGCATCACGCATGACTATTAACGGACAAGATATCGGATTCGTCGGCAAAATCGCAACCGTCGATAAAACAATTATTACTATTTGCAAGGAAAACGGCATCATCCCCGTCGTGTCTCCTATTTCCCGCGATAACGACGGCAACATATACAATGTCAACGCAGACCTTGCGGCAAGCGAAATTGCAAAAGCACTCTGTGCCGATGATCTGGTTTTTGTCTCGGATGTGCCGGGCGTATTGATCGACGGGAAAGTGTGCCGTCACATGAAAACGTCCGATATAGAAGACCATATCGCAACCCAGCGTATCAAGGGTGGCATGATTCCCAAAGTTCGCGGCGCGAGGGAGTCGGTAGAAAACGGTATTAAACAAGTTCACATTTGCGGGTGGTACGGCAGCGAAACGTTAAAAAACGAATTGTCGGCAGAAACCGCAACAGGCACCATTATTTGCAAATAATAACGGAGTATTACATGAGCCTTAAAAATGCCAACGATTATTTTGTCCCGACCTTTGCTCGAACGGGTTCGCCCATGGTGCGCGGCGAGGGAATGTACCTTATCGACTCAGAGGGAAAACGTTATTTGGATTTCGGTTCCGGCATTGCCGTATCCGCGCTCGGGCACAGTCATCCCCGGCTGGTTTCCGTTCTCAAAGACCAGGGGGACAGGCTTTTGCATTTGTCCAATTTATATTTTTCACAACCTCAAATCGATTTGGCAAAACTTTTGGTCGAAAAAAGCTTTTGCGACAGCGTTTTTCTATGCAATAGCGGCACAGAGGCTATTGAAGGAGCAATAAAATTTTCGCGAAAATGGTGCTCTAAAGTTTCAAAAGATAAATTCCATATCCTTTCTTTTTACAAGGGATTTCACGGACGGACCTACGGCGCCCTTTCCGCGACAGCGCAGCAACAGTTTCAAGACGGATTCGGGCCCATGCTTGCCGGTTTTCATTACGCCGATTTGAACGACATTGCCGGTGCGCAGGAAGTTCTTGACAAAAACGATTTTTGCGCAATTATCGTCGAACCGGTGCAAGGCGAAGGCGGTGTTAACCCTTGCACGCCCCGGTTCTTGCAATTTCTCAAGGACTATGCAACGACGCATGGCATAGCGCTTGTTTTCGACGAAATACAATGCGGTGTTGCCCGAACCGGCAAATTATGGTGTTACGAACATTTTGGGATCGAACCCGATATACTTGCCGCGGCAAAGCCTCTGGGCGGCGGATTACCTTTAGGCGCAGTGCTTTGCAAACAGCATATAGCGGAAGCGATCTCCCCCGGTAACCATGGTACGACCTTCGGCGGTAACCCCTTGGCGTGCGCGCTGGGGCATGAATTATTATCCATTGTTTCCGAACCGGCATTTCTCTCTCACGTGCAAACCATCGGAAATTATACCCAGGAAAAGTTAAACGAACTCAAAGATTCGTATCCCGTCATGGTCGAGGTCCGAGGAAAAGGGTTATTAATCGGTGTGGAACTTTCCATAGACCCAAAACCTCTTATTCCTCTCTGCAAAGAAAAAGGATTGCTCCTTATCAAGGCCGAACATAATACTATCCGCTTTATGCCGCCCCTCATTGCCGAAAAAGCGGATGTCGACACCGCTTTGACTATCTTCGAGGATGCATTGCAATCATGCTGAAATTTATTCTCCGTGCCCGTCTTGTTTTAGCTTCGATTCTCTTTTGTTTATTTACCGTGTCGGTCGCCCAGGATATCTGTTCCCAGACCCATATGCTGCCGGTTTACTCGACATTCGATACGGTCCGCAACATCGTCTACGGCAAAAACATAGATGTCAACGGCGACTCCGACACCTTGTTTTTTGATTTTTATCAGGCAAAACGAGATACGTCGCATAAACGGCCCTTGCTTATTCTCGCCCATGGCGGCAGTTTTGTTTCCGGTGTAAAAACCGAGCCGGCCATTGTTCGACTATGCCATGAATTCGCCTCACGCGGCTACGCGACCGCCTCGATTACATACCGGCTCAGCAATGCCGATGCGGTATACAGCGGCGCAGAACTCCAAAAAGCAAATTATCGGGCGGTCCAGGATTTAAAAGCGGCAATCCGTTTTTTCCGAAGCCGCGCCGATTCTTTTCACATCGACACTGCCCTTATTTTTTGCGGCGGCACTTCCGCCGGCGCATTTATAGCGATACAGGCAGCATATATGGATCAAAACGAAATAATGGCTAATGTCGATACCACTCAACTCGGATCATTGGAAGGCAGCAGCGGTTCGCCGGGATATTCTTCCCATTTTAGAGGCGTTATCAACTGTTGGGGCGCAATCGGCGATACCGCATGGCTTGCTGCAGGAAACCTTCCAATTGTCAGCATCCATGAATCATCGGACCCGATCGTTCCTTCTAATGCCGGATGGGTATTTAACATTCCTGGAATTTTCAAGGTATACGGCAGCATTTCAATTAATCAACGTGCGATAGGCCAAAGCGTTTTTTCACGGATCAAGGTTTTCCCCGGTGCTTCACACGGCATTGCCGTGACCGTACCGCAGTTCGATACGGCAGTATCGGTTATAAATTCCTTTCTCGGCGCAATCATCAACTGCGATTCGGGAAAAGTGGCATCAAAAATCCAATTGTCATCACGATCACTTATCGAGCATCCAGCCTCATGGATCCGTACGGGCAAACACAATACGTTGATACTCCAAAACAATACGGCAATATCGCAAATATCGTTTTTCGATTGCTTCGGTAAACAAATCGATTTACACCCGATTGCTTTAGCTCAAAAATCAACCGTTTCGATTTTGGTACCTGCCACCGGCATTTATTTTGCGGTCGATACCAGAGACAATAAAAACAAACCCGCTGTTTTAGAGCTATACAGATAATTATTTCTTTCACCTATAAACAAGGATTCCTGCCATGAAAAAAGTCGTTCTTTTGTATTCGGGCGGTCTCGACACATCAATCATGATCCACTGGCTCAAAGAGAATTATAATTGCGAAGTCATTGCCATGTGCGCCGATGTCGGTCAAGCCGAGGAAACCAGCGGACTTAAAGAGAAGGCGATCAAAACCGGTGCATCCAAATATTACTTGGAAGATTTGCGTGAGGAATTCGTTACCGATTATATATTCCCCACTCTCAAAGCTCACGCTGTTTACGAAGGAAGTTATTTGTTGGGAACGAGTTTTGCAAGACCCATCATTGCCAAACGCGCCGTAGAGGTTGCGCATAAGGAAAAAGCTCAGGCCGTTGCGCATGGAGCAACAGGAAAGGGTAACGACCAAGTCCGTTTCGAGCTTACCGTTATGGCCTTGGACCCAACGCTTGAAATTATTTCCCCATGGAAAGACCCAAAATGGACGCTTCATTCCCGTGAAGACTGCCTGGCCTATGCTGCCGAACGGAATATTCCTGTCAGTCAATCCAAGAAACGGATTTACTCCGAAGACCGCAACATTTGGCACATAAGCCATGAAGGCGGCGTCCTTGAAAATCCTGCAAATGAGCCGCCGGACAATGTCTATACATTATCAAGTACTATTGAAAAGGCACCTGCAAAACATCAATACGTAAGCGTTGGTTTTTCAAAAGGCATCCCGGTGTCCGTAAATGGCAAACAGCTCGATCCTTTGGCGCTTTTAGAAGAGCTCAATCGTATCGGTGCAATTCACGGCGTCGGCCATGTGGACATGGTCGAAAACAGGTTGGTGGGCATCAAATCTCGCGGGGTTTACGAAACTCCGGGCGGTTCCATTTTGTATGCGGCTCACCGGGAACTCGAACGCCTGGTTTTGGATAAAGACACGCTTCATTACAAAGAAATGGTCGGCCTTAAATATGCCGAGCTCGTGTATAACGGACAATGGTTTTCCAAACTCCGCGAATCGCTCGATGCATTCGTCAACGAAACGCAGAAAAATGTTACTGGAACGGTCAAACTAAAACTTTACAAAGGCGCAATTTATCCGGCAGGCGCCTCGTCTCCGAAGTCCTTATACCTCGATGACCTCGCGTCCTTTACCGATACGGACTTTTACGACCAAAAAGACGCGCGGGGCTTTATCAGGATTTTCGGTTTACCCATGAAAGTTTCCGGCATTGTGGATCGTAAAAAGAAATGAGCATTGTTATGACTATCGACGCGATTATCGTCGCAGCAGGAAGTGGATCCCGCCTTGGCGCACCCATACCGAAAGGGTTTGTGTCTCTCGGCGGGAAACCGCTCTTCCTTCATTCGGTATTGCAATTTGCAAAGCATCCCCGAATCGACAAGATCATCATCGTTGCTCCCTCGGCAATGCTGGACGAAACAACTGCACTTTGCGCGGCACATACCGGCGGCAGGCCTTTTGAAGTTGTTATTGGGGGCAAAGAACGCTGGCAATCGGTACAAAACGGAACCAATTCATCGCTGGCAGACTGGGTCATGATTCATGATTGTGCAAGGCCTTTTATGACAATCGAGCTTATCGACAAGATCATATCCGCTTCGCAGGATTACGATGCGGTGATTGCCGCTGTTCCTGAGATCGATACGATTCGGTATTTCAAAGGGGACCGCGCGGGTGAAACCTTGGACCGAAGTAAAATCATCCGTGTCCAAACCCCGCAAATGTTCAAACGTGAAGCGCTAAAAAAGGCTTTTTCGCATGCCGCAACCATGAACCGGCCGCCGACAGACGAGGCAATGCTTATGGAAGCGTTGGATATTCCGGTAGGAATTGCCTGGGGAGATCCGCTCAACTTTAAAATCACGACTCAAGAAGATCTGCATATTGCCGATGCGATTTTTGCAAAACACACTCGCTAATTATCAATCGAATTTTGCCTGGTCTTCCGCATCTTGTTTTCCGGTACTTTCATATTCGTAAATTTGAATCCCCTCATAGTACCAGTCGAACATATCCCTGCGTAGCTTTGCCATCCAAATCCGATTTTCAGCCTTTCGTTTCAAATTGTAAAAAATGACCCCTTCGGCAAAGATTTTGTCTTCGATTCCTTTTTTCAAGGCGATTTTTTGATAATACCGTGAATACAGTCGGTCTTTAAACCAAAGGCTCCAATTGTTAAAGGTTCGATCATGTTCCTGAAAAGAATTGTATCGTAAATCCTTTAACGACTTTTCAAACGGATACCATTCATGGAATTCCAATTTATAAGGATTTCCCAATATTTTGGGGCCTATCAATTCACCTGCCTGTTCGCCGTCCGGTTTTACATAGCCCTTGCCTATGGATCGGAAAATCCCTTCTATGAGAAAATTCCTGCCGCCGATTATTTGCAAAGGATCAATGACTGTTTTCCTGTTCTGCAACGCGATCAAACGCCCATTCTTTGTTTTCAATTTGATATTGGTTCCGTTTAGTTTTTCCACGGCAAACGTATCGGGATCGTCAAAGACCCATTCGTACCCCGGATTGACTTTATTTACAACGAGGTAAACTTCGGGTAACCGCAACCCCGCTTTGCGCCCTTGGCTTTCAAATTGATTATGATCGACTTTGAAGGTCTGCCGGATGAAAGGACATTGCAATTTTGGGAAATCCGAAAGAAATTCTTCCATAGCCAGGCTCCCGACATTCACCAAAACAGTGAAAGATTGATTTCCCTCTGGTCTTGTTGCCCCGCTTCAAGCGATGCAATGCCGAACTTGTCTTCGAATAATGTCGGATTCGCGAAATCGTCGCATCCCTGCCAGGGCTCAAGACAAATAAAGGGGCCATTCGCATTTGACCATATGCCCAAATGCGGGAAGTCATTAAAGGAAAGATGTATCGTAATTCCCGAATTTGGGTCGAAAAGTTTTACGGTCTTGTCCGGGATGTCGTGCATATCGAACACATACGTGTAATCAAGACCTTCTTCCGTAAACGGAAACACGCCGCCCAACTCGATTTCTTTTTTTTTGCCGGTTAAAAACGATTCCCTGTCGCATTCATATATGATTGCTTTGCCCTTTGGCAGTATCAGATTCACATCGGCTTTATTTCCTTTACCGTAAATAAACGGCGCCTTGAAACCCGGATGCCATCCGCATTGATACCACATGGTTGTTTCATCGTTGTTTTTTACCTTTATGGCGACATTCAACCCATTGTCCGAAAGTTCGTAACGGACCCTAAACTCAAATTGCCACGGGTATGCTGCATTCGAAACGGCGGTATTGTCGATTTCATATTCTATCCAGACGCTTTTATCGCTTTGCCCTTTATCAATTACCGAAAAAACGGTTTTCCGGGCAAATCCGTGGCCTTCCAGCTTTATAGTTTTACCGTCGCGGCAATGCGACGTTTTATTGACCAAGCCGCCAACAATGGGAAATAAAAATGGCGCATGACTGTTCCACCAAGAATGGTCCGGTTCAATTTCGTCATCATTCAAAAGAAGCCCGATTTCTCCATGCGTCGGATGGAGCACCTTCACGCTGAATAATTCCGCGCCGAGGCGGAGGATTTTAACGGTGAGCTTTTCGCTTGCCAGAACATCATAAACGTTTGTTTGAGATATTGAATATTTCATGAAAATAAAATAACCTCTCAATGCGAATTCTGTCAATTCTTATTTGGAACCAGTTTCTCAAAACCATTAGTAAGATTGCGGTCCGCATTTTTTTATTGACGTAATATCGGTAAACCGCATATTTTAAACCATGATTAAATCCCTTTCCCCTTCGCCAAAGACCCGATGCCCCTGGGCGGGCAGCGATCAGCTCTATTGCGATTACCACGACCATGAATGGGGCGTTGCGGTTCACGACGACACCAAACTTTTCGAAATGCTCATTCTGGAGGGGTTTCAGGCAGGTCTCAGCTGGATCACCATCTTAAAACGCCGCGAAAATTTCAGAAAAGCATTTGTCAATTGGGACTATCATAAGATCAGTACGTTCGGCCAAACCGACATTGCACGGCTCATGTCCGATACAGGGATAATCCGGAACAAGCTTAAAATCACCTCTGCCGTAAAAAACGCTCAAAAATTCATAGCGGTCCAGGAGGAATTCGGTAGTTTCAATGAGTATATTTGGAAATATACCGGGTATAAAACATTGGCCCCGGAAAAACCGTATCTTTTCATGAAGCAAGTTCCCTGCTCAACAAATATTTCCGATGCAATGAGCAAAGACTTGAAAAAGCGAGGATTCAATTTTGTGGGCTCAATAATTTGCTATTCGTTTATGCAAGCTATCGGTATGGTGAACGACCACTTACAAAATTGCTATGTCAACCAAAAAACCTAAAAGAAAATGGCCCTCACAAACCACGAGGGCGGTTTTCAACTTTCTCCTATTTTATCGTCACCGTATACGGCTTTCGTACAATATTATCGGCAATGTCTTGAGCGACGATTTGAAATGAATTCACACCGCGAACAAGCTGGATGTTGTTGGCTTCGTACACATAATTCCCTTTATCAATCAACTGTTTAGAAAAACTCGGTCCTTCGATCCTCACGAATTTGATCGATTCCGGAACATTGTGAATACCGTCATCCACTTCTACCCGCAACGTCATTTGCGAAACATATTCTTTTCCAGAAATCATTTTCGGCATTGGGGGCAAATCATCGACCGTCATACTGGTACTTGAAGGTTCGATAACGTCAATTGATAATGGCCCGGGTAAATAATAAATTGTGCCGGAAATAACCCGGTCCGATTGGTTTTTAGCCAAGTCGTACGCTTTTATAGTATAGACATTTTTCCCATCTTCCAGATTGAAATACTGCTGGTCACCGGAATTAAACGACATTTCTTCCCGGGCACCGTTGTTGATAATGACAAGATTCAATTGGTCCTCCGGCGTTTTGTCGGTCACCATAACATTCATTCTTTTGTTCTTTGTCGCAGGAAACCCTTCCAGCAAAGGAATCGGCGATAAAATGGGCACCGATGTGTTTATCTGCGGAGACGAAACATCGATTTTAACATTTACAAGTTTTACTAAATCGACAGAATCATCGGTAGCCGTTACATCCAGGGAATAATCACCGATGTCTTTTTCCGTTACCGGAATATCAAAAGCAAAACTACCGCCCGAACTTACCGAAACCGATCTGTTATTGACATTTACTTTTGCGCGTGCCGCGGTTTTTCCGGTGATATGAATGAGATTTTGTTTTATTATTTGACCATCAACGGGCGAAATAACCAACAGCGTTATCGGCGGCTTTGGCGGGCTATAAAAAACACCCCGTTCTTCACTTGCCTCGTCGTCTCCGAGGCGCGACACTATTTTAACGGTATATTCTTGTGCTTCATCGGGAATTGGCAGAGTGTAATTGAAAAATCCCGAGGCCGTCACGACAACGGGGGAACCGTTTATCGTTACTTTAGCTCCGGGAGTGGTACTGCCGCTTACGGGAATCATCGGGGCAGATACGGACGATTGGTCTTTCGGCAAAGCGACTTTCAAAGAAAAAACCGAAGATTTAGTATAAGTAATGGTAAAAGACTTTTCAATAGACGTATTCCATTGGTCATATGCTTTTACCGAAACGGTATTTTTACCTGGCGTCAAAGTTACTTTCGTTTGCCCTTCCTTTCCATTCACCGAAAATTTCGCGCCTTCATTTACTTCAACATCAACGACGATGTCCGACGCGGTAACTTCCATATTGTCTACGATACTCGTGACATTCATGCTCAGCTGCGGATGGTATTCCACCTGGCAGTCATTGCTTTTAGAAGCAGCCCCCAGTTTTGCCACAACCGAAAACGAGTTCTTTCCCAGCGCGAGGTCCGTTAAAAGGGAAAACATCCCCTGTTTGTCCACAACGACATCTTTGCCGCCTATTTCCACGCTTGCGCCCGTTACTGTTTTACCTTTAATCAAATATTGGCTTTCCTTCGAAACAGTGTTTGCCTGCGGTTGGAGTATATCCAAAACCAATGCTTTTTGCGTCGCGGAATCCACACTCGAACGGCCGGTTGAGTCGATTGCCTTATCATGTTTATTCAATCCTGTTGTATCGGCAGTTTTGCCGTTTTTATTTGTCTGCGTCGTATCAACGGTTTTGTCGTTTTTTCCTTTTGCCGTATCGACGGCAAAAGGATCTTTCATCGCTTTTTGCCCTTTTACGGTATCCTTCTCCGTAAATTGTATGAGCTGTATCGCATGCCCCGCATCACCGATAATTGCCCGGTTCCTTGTCGACACGCCTACCTCACGACCCGCTCCGCCTCGTGGCCGTACCATGACAAGCCCCTCATACACGTCCAGCTGAGTACCGCCCTTATCAACCGATAAACCGAGCTTTGTTCCTCGAATTGAAGCGACCGCCGTCGGCGTTTCAAATTCGAACTCGGATTTCGTATTGGTGAGTTTTTTTACATTTGCCCATATTTTTCCTGTCCCGACCTTGACATTTGAACTAGTAACCCCAGCTTCTTTATCTTTTATCAATTTAGCCAGAGTAACGACGCTGTTTTCCCCGATGCGTAATATTGTTCCGGTCTCGATTTCGATATCTGCGCTCGATTCAATGTAGGTACGAATATTCCACCCCATTTTCACCATCATTCCGGCTCTGGCCGGCCGCCATTTCGCCGAGGCGGCGGAACTCACCTCGACAGTACCGACCATTGTTTTGATAAACGCTTTTTGCGTATTGTCATCTCCCTGAGAAAAAACCGCACCACTTAAAATGCCGATCATGACAATACTTTTTTTTACAATATTTCCCATTTGCATACGTCCCTCGATCTTGTTTGTTTACCGGCAATCAATGTCTCTTTTCGCCACCAAGCAATATTTCCACTTATTTTTATCGTACAACGGTCAATCTTTTTATCGACGAAAATTCTCCTGCGGTCAGCCGGCAGAAATACATTCCGGTCGCAACGAAATTGCCGGCATTGTTTTTTCCATCCCACCAGGTTAAATAATTTCCCGGTTCTTTGTTCGAATACACAAGTTGCCGAACCTGTCTGCCCAACAAATCATACAATGCAATGTTTACCATATATTGTTCCTTCGGAAGCACCCCGTTTTTCCCCAAATGATACGGCAGCGTATATTTAATGTTAGCAAAACGCCGAGTAGGGTTTGGATACGGCACGCCGAAATTGAACGAACGCGGAAAATTCTTTAAAAAATTCTTATCCGTTGTGACAAACATGGTTTTATATAAAACAGAGTCTGCTTTAGGAAGGGAATAAGGTTTGCCGGCTTCAATTTGCACGATGTCCTTCTCATCGGCAATAAAAACCTGTATGTCCTTCGAAATGTTTTCTAATCCGTCAAAGTTGATTTCTCCGCCGCATTTTCCGTTTCCCGGCGTTATTCCAATAGTATACGTTTCGACCGGCTTCAGGGTTTTCCTAAGGTCTCTGGCAAACTCGCTATAGCCGCGCTTCCATTCGGGATGAGAGAAAAACACATACCGGTAATCCGACATCCGCGGCGGCTTTGCCGCATCATTCACATCGTATCCGTCCGAGGCTAATTGGTTGAATCCGAAAGCGTTCTGGGCATCACAATTCCAATTCCCGTTATACGACATTCTGACCTGCCAGTTTTTGTTGTCCACATATTTGGCGACCGTTCGCTTTGCTAACGTACCTGCGGAAAAGGCGGGCTTATTTGCCAAATGAACAACCATGGACGAATCCGCCATTACCCAATATCCTTGCCATGGTTCAAGAACGTTGGATGATTCTTCAAAATCCTTTGTCGACTCATTCCATTTCCACAGCATTCCCTGCGCCGGCCACGCGACAGGATAAGAAAAGGGCGATGCGATCTGGTTCCAGCCGTAGGTTCCTTTGTAGATAGTTATGTCGACGATCGAGTCCAGAACATTGGCGCGCGGAACATTTATAGTTGCCGTATCGGTTGCTTTTCGCCAATAGCCGCACCCTTGTTGCAATTGGCCAATCTCGGATACCTGATGATAATAGCCGTAAATATCCCGTTCCTGCCGCGATTCATCCCAATGATACAAAGAGCCAAGTGCCGACGACGGCGATACCGTTATCGTTTTAGTCGGGACTGAAACCATTTGCCATGTTACGCCGGTGGTATCGATAGTTTTAGGAAACGAATGTGTTGTCGCACCGGTAATGGTAAACGTGTCTTTTATTCCGATGCTGTCTTTACCGATAATCGAAGTGGCGAACGCGGAAACTTCATACGTGCCGTCTGAAAGAGGAAACAAGTCGACTTGATTTCCTGTTTGGGTTATTTTTTTTACAATGACCGCGTCGTTCAGTGATTTGACAACAACGGTATAGGTGACTAAAGAATCTCTTATCGATGCCGTTCCTAACGAATAATGCGCCGCCGACCCCGCAAATTTTGTTTGGCTTTTGACAATTGTGGTAACCGGTGTCAACGGTTTGATTTCAGCAACCAATACCGTATCCGTTCGAAATGCGGATACATTTCCTGCGGCATCGGCACATGCCGAAGAGACTTTCCACGTCCCAACTACTTTGGTATTATTGACCAATATAGTTGTGTCCTTAAAAGTAAACGATTTAATCGCAAGCACTGCCGCCCCAGTCGGATTATACACGCCAATTTGAATCGTCTTGACATCTTTTTGCATCGAATCTGGTTTTACCCCGATGGATATCGCCGTATCACCGACACTGGCAAGAGCGATATGCGTGTTATTTATAGGGGGAACGGTATCATTGAGTACCATCGAACGCGACGTAATTGAAGACCATGATCCGAAGACGTTTTTGACCGCAACGCCCACCGACATGGTCGCTCCATTTACCGGAACTTGTGCCAGGGTGTCGACAGTGTTGTGCGCCGATATTTCACTTCCCCATGCCCCGGCAACTCTCGAAAGTATCGGACCATCAAGTGCCGTGCAAACCATGATACTGTCGAACGGGCCTGCAGGCAAGGCGGCCCACGAAACCCTAACCGTCGACATATCGACAAATGTCATGAGTAGGTTTGCCGGTGCCGGTGGCGGCGTAGTATCGTAAACCGTCGAATCCGACAACCATGTGGACTTAGCTTCGGCGACGGTCTTTACCTGCACCCATATTGTTTTTGCTCCTTGCGTTCCCTGTGAAATGTCGATGCTGTCTATTGCGGCAATTTTTTTCCATAACGCACCCGCAGTATCTTGTGTCAATGCAATTCTCATGCTGTCGGCATTGACTGCGGCAATTTGTATTTTTGGCTTTTTATAATTAATAAACCCATTACTGTCAAGAACGGTAACAGAAGTGACAGCAGGAAGACGAGAATCGTATTGTGTCGTATCCGATACGATGACACTGAAATTGCCTGCCTTATCTTTAAACCGGGCAAACACAATTTTCTGACCGTCTCCGCCGCCGTTAATGAGTAAAGAGGTCTTATTGGTTGCATAGGGTTCCCATGTGGTAAACGCATTGCTACCCACGGCAAATTGCATACTGTCGGCACCTTGTACAGACACCATGATCAACGGTGTGGGGCTTCCCGTAAAACCGTTATTATCGACAATTGATATCTTTGCGTTTGTTGGCGGCGAGACATCATATACGATGCTATCCGATACTGCAACGGTCGAGTTTCCTGCAATATCCTTATAAACGGCTGAAATCTTTTTCTTGCCTTCCCCTTGCGCACTGATGACAAAACCTGTTTTTTGTGGTGCATACGGTTCCCATGGTCCAGGCACCAGGGTATTCAAGGAAATTTGCATGCTGTCTGCGCCGGTAACCGATAATGCCAGCGTCACAACGGAATCTTTTGTAAATCCCGTATTATTGACAATAGCAATGGCAGGATTCGGCGGCGTGGTGGTTTTTATGGTAAAAGATGCCGTGACCGGCGCCATCATATTCGATGCACTGTCGATCGCTCGTGCCTGGATCGTATATACGCCGTCTGCCAAACAACCGGAGGGTAACGGATACGACCAAGCGGTTGTTCCCGACGCATTAAGCCAAGACAGAGCGCCCCATGAATTACCGTTGTAGAACTGATTATCCGAACGCATCAGCGATACTTGAACCGTTGCAATTCCCGAAACCGAATCCGTTGCGGTACCCGTAATGTACGGAAGACTGTTACGCAAACTCCCGGAGACCGGTCGTATGATTACGGCCTGCGGCTTAACAAAGTCAAATTTCTGATTATATCCTGAATCGATGCATGAAGCAAGGACCGGCCAGAAACCACATGCCGACGCATCGCATTTTCCTATCACTGCATCGACAATGGTAGTTGCTTTTTGCACAGAAAGCTTCCAAGGCGATTCAGGAAAAAGAATGATCGGACTTCCCGGAGTTCCGCTTAAATTTGCATTTCCGCCCACGGAAAGGGTTCGGTTTGCAAGTCCCGACATCGTCGTGACTGTTGCATTTGAAATTGTAAAATCCGAAACCGTCGTGATATCGAATCCGTTTATAAAAAGCTGTCCTCCGTTTTGCAGGAAAGAAGTGCAGGTAAGCGGATTATTGGTAATTTCAAGCGCCATTGGTCCCGGGTGGCGTACAAACGGCAACGTATCGGGAAATTGGGGTATTAAGGTTTGATTCACCGTAGCGCTGTTCAATAACAATATTCCACTTCCTGCGACAACATCCTGGAGCCCCGAAAAATCCGCATTGCCGCGTACCGACAGTGTCGATGATCCAAAGTCAAGTACACCGCCGTATCCTATGAGATTATTCACGGTGTGCGAATGCGAATTCCCGAGTTTCAGTGTTCCGGCATACAACACCAAATCATTTACTTGCAAATTCGGCGATCCAAGGGTCAGCGTGTCGTTCTTTTCGATTACCATGGTATAATTTGTCGCCATTGACGGAGCGGTATACACTTGCCCAAGATACCCTGCAAATTGGAGGGTATCGCTTTGGTCTGAAACGATGTTCATTCCCGACAAATTGACGTCTCCTTTTACCGCGACAGTCGTATTTGTTCCAAAATCAATGGTCGAACCGCCGAGTCCCTGTATCGACCCGACCGAATGAGACAGGCCGCTGCCGAAAAAGAAAACCCCGGCAGAAACGTTGATTGATTGTGCATTCAGAGGATTTTTATTTATTGTCAAAGTTCCCATACCGCTTCCCCGTACGATTGAGGGTAACTGAGCCATGGGAGGCGGAGTTAAAACCGCTGGTTCGCTGCCGGAAAACAACAGCGTGCCGCTTCCGGGATCCACATTCATGCAATTACCGAAATCCGCATTTCCCGACAACGCGAGCGTCGACGATCCAAACCCGAACATTCCGGAATACCCTGTTGCAAAAGTCAATTTTTTAACGGTGGCCGAAGTATCGAGGAAACAGTTTTTTGAAGTCGTATTATTGAACACGACGCTGTCGTTACCGGCGGGCAAAGTCGGAGGTATCCAATTGCTTACCGTAGACCAGTTTTGATCTGCCCCATCACCTTTCCATAGTTTTAAACCCCTCGGAAGAAACAGCCAATTCGAATCGTTACCCAGATTCATGCAGTTTGCCGCATATCCTTTAGTGCCAATAACGATAGACCTGCCGATTTTCGCAAAATTTGCCTGCAGGGTTCCCAAAACCGTGAGAGTACAGCTTACGGTTGTTGCGTTTACAACTATGCTATCGTTGGATTTTCCCAAAAATGTCATGTTACCGCCGCAGTAAAAACGGCGTCCCGATAAATCCTGCAATAGGGAATTGCCACCCGCGAAGATGCAATCGTTTACCGTGGAAATATTAAACCCGTTCGAGGCTATCGTACCAAGGTTATTGGAAAATGATTGACAACGAAGATTGTTGCCCAACAAGATATTTCCCGTTGCATTGTGGATTATTCCGGGCAAAGTATCCATATTCCAAACTTCAATTCTTTGATCTCCGGAGGATTTCAACAATTCTATTGCAGACCCGAAATTGTGTTTTACCGTACTTGTAATTTTTAAAGAATCATATACTTGCAGAGTACAATTTCCAAAATCAATTTCGCCCGACATATCGTTTATAAGGCTTTGTACGCTATGCTTTGCGCCGAAATTTCCCCAATCCCAGGTTCCATACTGTTTATAAAATCTGCCTGCTTTAAGAGGATTGGCCATAACGACGACGGTATCGCCGCCCCCGCCGACACCCGACTGGTAAATATTAGGAAATAGAATCCCTGCTCTTGGAATGAAATATTTCTTTCCGTTTATTGAGCTATAAAATTTTAAAGTTCCTCCCGAATTACCTATTCCACCGACATTACTGAAGTCTGCATTACCGGAAACGGTGAGGGTAAAATTTCTAAAATCAAATGTCCCAGAATATCCGGGTGCGAAAGTAATGTTATTCACCCCTATGCTGGTATCGAGTATGCAATTTACTGAACCGGAATTAAATATGACATCATCACTATCCGAGGGAGCATATGCAGGCGACCAGTTACCTGCTGTTCTGAAATTTGTATTTACGGAGCCGTTCCAGGTTAGTGTCATTCCCGGGATTTTCCATCCCATGGTGTATGCTGTTTTCCTACTATTTGTTGCATACCCGTTTCCACCCATTGCCCCATATGCGTACGCATTGCCAATTTGCGCATACGACGCATTGAGCGAACCGCCATTCAAATAAATGTACCATGAGGAAAGCGGACTCAAATTAATCAAGTTTCCGGGTTGGCCGTTAAAACTGGCGGTACCCCCAACAGTAATGGTCCGGCTATCCAAATTTTTCAAGGATGAATAAGTGCCGCTTGAAATGTTCAAATTATTGGTGACGGCCAAATTGAATCCATTAAAATCAAATGTTCCGGCTGTTTGGGTAAACGATTGACAGGGTAAAGGGCTTAAAAGCTTTAGAGTATCGTTTGAAGCGTGAGTAACCGTTCCAAGAGAATCCAAAGGATTCGTTATCCCTGCGAAGAAATTTTGAACGGTTCCGGGAGCGCCGGAAAAAACCAAACTCGCCGATTTCGAATCCCCATTACCGATGGGCAATATCGCATATTTCTCAAACGTCCAGTTGTTGGAACCCATGAACAGACTCGGATTTGATGATATCGGGTTTACTCCAGGTGTTTCTTCGGTAAAGACATTTCCCGTTATTGAGACACCCGTATTGTTGATATCGAATCGCCACACAGACTTTCCCGGAGTTGATACCGTTTTAGTCCTTCTGAAAACGAGATCGTTGTTGACCGCGAGGATACCGGACATCATTTTGATTGTGTCAAGATACCCGTCCGCCCCATCGGTCCACAGGACTAAATTGTTGAACGTCGTGCTCCCGGATGTCACCGATGAGGCAAACGGCGGCATTGCCTTAATGACGATGGTTCCTTGCGTTGGGTTAAAGGGAGTGAGCCCCGTGAAATTTGCCGAGCCGGCAATGGTCAGCGTATCGCTTGTCGCCAGGAGCGTTCCTCCGGTAGTCATCAGTGACTTTGTGAAAACTCTCTTACCTCCAAGATCAAGCGTTCCGCCGCTTATATTGGTTTCGTCGACGAGAGAATCTGCCGGACCGCCGCCAGCCAGTTTTATAGCACCTGATTTAACGTAGAGATTATGCGCTTTTAGGGCGGTGCTTAAACTGCAAACCCCTGTTCCTTCTTTCACGATTGTCCACAAAAAACTCTGGTATGACGGAGTGAATACCTGCGGACCGTTCCCTACAAGCTTAAGTGCGCCGGTCCCCGAAGCTACATTTGCGGCGCCCCCAAAATCGGCCCTGCCTGTCACACACAAGGTGTCCGTTAGGAAACTGAAGATACCGGTGTATCCGGGGAACGAAATGGCCTTGACGGTTACGTTTGGCATCGACAGAATGCAATCCCAACTGCTCGACAACACTACGGAATCCGTCGCAGTCGGTACGCCCGTCGGGCTCCAGTTGGGGGCGTCTCCCCAATTGTGAGTGCCGCCAGAGATCCATTGCTTGACAAACGTCCAGTTAATGTTGCCGCCGTTGTTCGCGGAGTTGGTTGCCACGCCCGGGCTGCCGATCGCATCGCAATGATCAAAATTGACACAATCAAACAGGACCTGTCCTCCTGCGTTGAGTGTCCATGTTGAACCGGCACTCATATCGACCGTGGTACTCGGCGGCAGACCGGTAACGGTCACATTGCCGGCCACGGAAATGGTGCGTCCCGCAAGCCCGGAAATCATATTGGGGCCCGAATAACTGTTGACGAAGAAGTTTCCGTTATTAACAATCGTTACGTTATTTCCGTTCAAATTAAACTGATACGCACCTTGCGGTTGCTCAAACCCGTTTGCCGTAAGCGCGTTCATCAATTTAAGTGCGCCCGTTCCCGAATGCTTGACAATTGGGTTGACGTATGATATTGACGGCCAAAACGACTGTAGCGACGAGCTTGTAAATTTAAGTGCGCCCGTTCCCGGAGTCAATGTCGTAAGAGGAGACAAGTCGACGTTCGAAAACCTGACCGATAGAGTGCAATTCCCAAAATCCATGCCGCCGCCGGCCGTTTCCAGCGTATCCAGGGAATCGTTAACGCCTGCCGTTAAAGCCCCCAATGAGAAAATACCCGATTCGATTCTCAGCTTCTGTCCTTTTATATTGTTTTGCCTAACCGTGGTTGTCCCGGTGCCCGATTTTATAAGAATCGGATTAGGCCAGAAATGCGGTGGAACGTAATTTGCCGGTAAGTTATTGACAAATTTTAATATGCCAAATCCGCTCATTGTGCTATTTACGTAAAATAAATTTACAGTGTCACTTACGTTAATTGAGTCATTGTTAAAATCTACAGTACCGCCTGTACCGGTTAAAAACCCGATATTATCCCCGGAATGCGTGTTATTAAAGCTAAAGGTTCCGTTCTTTACAGTAATTCCTTTCGCCGAAAGCGTACCATTAAGCATTGTTGTTCCGCCAAAATTCTGCACTATCTCAGGAAAAAGCAAGTTGGGTTTTGGCTTAAAATTTATGCTTGACATTCCCACTAATTCCAATTTGCCGTTTCCAGGTATAATATTACCAATGGAACTAAAATCAATCGACGGCGTTGGAAGACGCAGTGTCGATGAATTAAAATCAAGTGTTCCACCTCCGCAATTCAAGCTTGCTGCACTGTCAATCATTCCTGTCCCAAGGTTTAATGTTCCGTTATTCATAATCAAAGCACCAATAAGTTTGATTGGTGCACTCGTGACGGTCCAAGTCTTATTTCCCGGGCTATTAAAATTCACGTTCGAAAATGGCGCGCTTTCGGTAATTGTACCACCGCCGATTGCACCAGCATTGAACACAACCGTGCCTGAAGAGTGAACAAACGCCCCTGTAGTGTGGCTCCATGAACCACAGACATGCATGGTTGATGCAGGCGCAGTTAAAGTACCACCTTGAATTACAACATTTCCCAAAACATCCAAATTTCCCGGTAATGCATATAAATTGCCTGCATTGAGGATAATGTCTCCTCTCACACATACTCCTTGGTTGGCAGTCATGGTAAAATCTCCGTTTGTCGCAAAACGCAACGACGAAACAAAAAGCGTATCGTTGCTGCCCCCTATAGCTGTTGATATGCTTGCAGGAGTCAAAAGAAGATTCGGCAATGTATCGTGGTTGGATGTCGGAAAAATCGTTTTCGGCATATTGCCAGTTAATTCCAAAGTATCATTTCCTGCAGAAATTATATGGCCCGATCCATTGCGAAAATCCGCCATACCTGAAATCGTTAATTTATTGTGATTGAAATAAAAATTACCGGAATACGAATTTGTAAACTGTATCGAATTAACTGACATGTACACGTCAAGCGTGCAGGCGCCGGAAGACGTGCTGAAAAGCGCTGTATCTGCCGAGGAAGGTATTACGGTCGGGCTCCAATTTGCTGTATTGTTCCATTTACCCCCGCTCGACGAAATCCATGTAATTGTCGCACAAAAAGTATTGGTATGTAAAGTCATTACTGCCAAAAAACCAGCAGCTAAAATAAAAATGTTTTTTATATTCTTCATGAAGCGCTCCTACGTGCAATAGTGCCAATCCAAACAATAGCCCTTATTTTTGGTCTTACTCTTCTTAACTATACACCCATTAAACAATCCAGACCGTGATCATAATCACATATTCACAACTTTAAAATCCAACAATCCAATAGTATAAAGAATTATAAACAGGCTTTCTTATTCTACCTGAAAGACGAGATATAGTCAACTAATTCTATTTAATCGATTAACTAGCGTGGTGTGCTAATGAGTGGGGAAACTCCTGCCCTGGAAGAGCCGACATTTTATGACCATCTTGAGGATCTTGGATCTTTACAAAATATAAGGTAGAATTACAAAGTAGAGACGAAGCGTGCCCCATCCTAACAAAAACGTTATTTTTCCAAACAGGTACTCACATATACTCGGCTTTAGGGTGATGAACAAAAATTGCAGCAGTGGAATGTTCGGGAACCATTTGAAAAGCGGAGGTTAGAGTTATACCCAGGCGTTCTTCCACTCCCAACAAATCAAATAATTTCGTATGATCTTCGACACCAGGCATGCCGGGATATCCGAAGCTATAACGCCTGCCTCTGTCGCCTTGAATAAAAAGAGCCCGTTTTATTTCTGTCGTTACCTTGTTGGCAAGAAGCTCTGTCAAATAATTCGCAATCGCATTTAAATAAAAGCCCATGCTGTACTTGTCCTGTTCCGTAAAATAGCGTTCACATCGGTTGCTTATTTCTTTCCCGATGGTAACTATTTGCATCCCGACTACGTCGCCGTCATCCCTGAAATAGTCGGCAACAGACCGGTTGTTCTTTCTTTCCACACGAGGCATCGAGAATTCCGCCAATTCCGTGTGAAAATCATTACAATCAAGAATTACAAGTTTTAAGTCATGTGTAAATACCGGAAATATCCCGTACAATCCGGAAGCATCGACAAGGTTTTCCGATAGTATCTCCTTTTTGAGCAGATTGAAAACAGGCATGAAATCGTTCTCAACACTTTCGCTAAAAACTTTATCATCAAGCTTGCCGCCGCCGAAATGGCCTTTAAACAATCTGTTGGTATCAATGCTTTCCAAAAGCGCGGATGTTTCCCACCGCAGAACCTGACTCGTACCGTAAAATTGCGGAGTAATTATTTCAGCTCTGTCTATAGGAAACGCCTCCAAATCATCCAGCCGGGGCTCTGCGACGGGGCTTTTAGCGGTTTGGTTTCGGTCACGCTCTTTTTTTGCTTTTAGCGAATCCAATACCTTTATTGCCTCGAACGCATCTTTGGCAAAAAACACTCCCGGTTTATAGGAATGAGCGTCGTCGATTTTTTCTATCCGTGCAGCAAAATCATTGTTCACTGCAGCGCCGCCGATAAGAACGGGCACATCAATATTCTGTTTATCAAGCTCCGCGACCAACCGGCCCATTTCCTTGCTTGTCGCAACAAGCAGAGCCGATAGCCCTACGGCATCAGGATTTTCTTTTTTGATTGTCTGAACGATTGTTTCCAATGGGACTTGTTTGCCGCAATCGACGATGTCATATCCTTGGTTCTTTAAAATCGAAGCAACCAGGTTTTTTCCTATGTCATGGACATCGCCGTAAACCGTTGCCAACACGATTTTCCCGCGGACGGTGCTGTTCTGTCCCGCCAAATACGGTTCAAGCACAGCAATCGCTTCTTTCATGACTTCCGCAGCTTGCAAAACAAAGGGTAATATCATTTCCCCTTTGTTCATTTTGTCTCCAACAAGAGCCATGGCAGGAAGCAAAATTTCATTAAGGATTGCTTGGGGGTTCATTTCCTTCAAAAGGGTCTCAACGTTGATTTTCAGGTCGCGTTTATCGCGATTGACGACATTATTGTGCAGCATGAGGGATGGTGATATTTTCGTTGCGCCGGAAATTATCGACTTGGAAGATCCGCACGGTTTTGATTCGTCAAAAGCAGTAATAAACTTTGTCAATGCGGTGTTGTTGCGATTAAATAATAGATCTTCTGCCAAAGTTCGTAATATTGGGTCATAGGCATCGACCGTATCTAAATGCAAAGGATTAAATATCGCCGCGTCAAGCCCCGCTTCAACGGCATGATGCAGCATAAGATTGTTTAGTATCCTCCTCGAAGCCGGTTTTAATCCGTACGACACGTTACTTACACCCATGGCGGTACGAATACCCGGAAATTCTTCCTTGATCCTAAAGAGCGCTTCCAAACTATGCTTCGCCGCATCCGCGCTTTCCCTGTCGCCTGTTGCCAAAGTAAAAGTCAGCGGATCGATATACACAAAATGCTCGGGCAAACCGAATTCTCCACAAGCTAAATCGACGATTCGCTTTGTGATTTCCATTTTTTTAGCAACGGACTTTGCCATTCCTTCGTCGTCAATAGTCAATGCGATTACGGGACAGCCGAATTCATTTGCATACGGCAAAATGGTCCGCGCTTTTTTTCCGCCCTGTTCAAGGTTGATCGAATTGATGAGAACCGAACCGGGACAAGCCCTCAAAGCTGTTTCAAAAACCGACGGCTCCGTGGAATCGATGCAAAGCGGAACCGATACCCTTTCCGACAAAAACGACACCAATTCGGCCATTGATTGGCTTTCATCGTCACGCTCCGTTACGGCAACGCAAATATCAAGAATGTGGCTTCCCTTGGCAATTTGTTCCTGGGCAAGGTGGTTCATTTCCTCCCAATTTTTTCCCAAAACCAATTCCTTTGTTTTTTTCGACCCCTGGGTATTAAGTCGTTCGCCGATGATGACGGGCCTGGCAATTTTCTCCAAATCCAAGCCGGAAATGCCGGTTGACAAAAACATAGTTTTACGGATGGGCCGTATTGCGGCTTTTTTTCCGGCTAATTTTATGCTCAATTGTCGGATATGTTCGGGACCGGTTCCGCAGCATCCGCCGACGACCGAAAGCCCTTTTTCACAAACAAGCGGCTCCAGCACGGCGGCAAAATCCGCAGGTTCCATATCGTACACTGCTTTTCCATCAACGTTTTTAGGCATTCCCGCATTCGGCAGCATTGCAACCGGAATGCTGGTTTTATCCAGCAAGTCTTCGGTCCATTTTTGCATTTCTTTTGGACCTGTACTGCAATTGAAACCGATGCAATCGCATCCAAGCGTCGTTACTGCGCCTAAAAATGCGGGTAAATCCGAACCGAGCAACATGCGCCCGCTTGCATCAAGCGTTATTTGCACTTGCAATGGAATGGATACATGTAAGGATTGTAAAGCAGTCTTTATTCCCGTTATTGCGGCGCGGACTTCAAGCAAGTCTTGAGAGGTTTCTAAAAGTAAAATATCAACTCCTCCAGTAGCGAGCGCTTTTGCCTGCCCTTCAAAAACATTCGCGATTTCCTTAAAATCATGGGTTCCTCGATGAGCCGGCGAAGACAATAAAATTCCCGTTGGCCCCATGCTCCCGCAAACAAAACACGGCTGCGAGCAAGAAGCCTCGGCAATTGCTTTGCGGGCAACGGATGCTGCCTGGATATTAAGTTCATTTACTGAATTTTCCAAGCCGTATTCTGCAAGTTTTATCCTATTCGCGCCGAAGGTATTCGTCTCAATCGCATTCGCACCGGCAAACAAATACGCTTTGTGAATGTCCATAATCACATCAGGCCGACTTTTATTAAGGATTTCATTGCATCCGTCATGCCCCTGAAAGTCATTTTTTGAAACGCCTCTTAACAATATTTGCGTACCCATTGCGCCGTCAAAAATTATAGGAATGCGAGATGCCAACATTTCCTTATAGGATTGCTTTTCCATCAATCAATTCTTTCATCTGGTTAAAATTATCTATCCCGGTCGACTGTAGTCGGTGTCCTTCAAAAATACTTTTGGCCTATGAAATCGGAAAAAATATACGTGACAAAGTATGGCAAATGTTGCAACAAGGGTCTTTGCCAAAATTGCGGTCTTCTGCTTAGTGGAAAAAACCGTAATCAGCCAAATTTCGAATAATGCTATATTCTTTCGGCATAAATTTATTCTGATGACAGCTTTATCGGTTTCGGCGCAGCTATTACCGGTAGTTGGTCTTCTGACGGATAAATGTGCAAAATTTTATCAATATTTAAAATATTAAAAATTCCCTGCATTTCAGTATTTGGTTCTATAATACACAAATCACCGCCTTCTTTGACTATTTTTTTATAGCAATCGATGAGTACCGCCAATGCCCCGCTGTAAATATAGGACGCAGTTGTAAATCCGACTGCAACATAAAGCCTTCCGCGTTTCAGATATCCCTCCACGAGGAATTTAAGTTCCGAAAGATCCGAAATAACCTGAAGATCTTCCTCAATTTTTAATACCTGGTAATCTCCATTTGTGTGGATGTCGATTTTCATTATTCCTCCCGGGATACTATTCTTTTATTATACCCCAAATAAAATGGAAAATATAGGTTTTATTTTAATGTATCTGTTATTCCGTTGTTCCGTAATTGGATAGTTGCAGCAGTGATTAAATCTATGCAACATATACAAATAATTTTTATCTAGTTGTTAAAACGGTCTTTTTTCCCAAAGAAACACTTCAGCCAATAATAAAAGCCCCAAGGTAACCCATAGCCAAAGTAAGGAATTAGCGTCTTTTTTGCTCGTGGAAAAATCGATAAACTCCTTCGAATTCATATAGCGAACGATTGCCTTATTACTATTTGCTATAGACGGTTTCCGATAGCCGAAATCAAGTTCTGCAGTATCGATTTCCGTGCAAACCCAATACGGCGATTGTTTCAACGGCATTATTTTGTAACACCCTTGGTCTCGTATCAGAACCATTTTTTGACGCTGCCAAGTGTCGATCAGATTGTTTTGATAATCATATACCTTTGCTCCACCCTTATCCCCGAAATATGGGTTTACAAAAGGTATTCCAGCAATAAGGTTTTTATTTTCGATACGTAAGGAGGCGATCGCAAAACGGGCCATGCGGTCGAGTATCGCCACGTACAATCCTGTTTCGACTAGATTATTCATATATCCGTCGCCTTGCGGCTGCAAGCAGAGCGAAGTACCGAATAAAACCCAGGAATTTCCAACCGAATCGATAAGGCCCGAGACGAGGGCTTTGCCGTTGTCCAATGTCGCAAGAGCTTCCCCCGGCAATGGAAATAGATAGCCCCTTATTTCTGCATCGAGGTCCTTAAGCGCACCAAACCCTTTAAACAAAGTGGATAACGTATCCGGGAAAACAATCGGATGAGTTTTCTCGTCAAGACAAATGGCGGGAGGTTTTTTCAAATGAACAGGAAGAACTGAAGCATTGATAAAAGAATAGGCGCTATCTATGACCGGAGAAAACAAAATTGCTTTTGGACCAAACGCCTTCCCATGCAAAAGCATGGTCAGGGGTTGGGAAACAGCGTGGATATCGGCCAATACGACCACATCGACGGAATCGATGTCGCCATAAGAAACTTCTGTTTCTTTTTTGTTATGCACTGCCCATTGTTTGGTGCCCATTGCATTAAAAGCCGCCCGTAATGGAAATGACCTTTGAGGATCGCCTACAATCAGTACACGGGAACTTCGGGACACGCCTTTCGCAAAATACGCAATGTTATCAAGGGGAAACGGATCCTTGTTTTCAAGCCGCACCGTTCCGGTTAAGGCTTCTTGATTTCGTTTTATGCTTATTTTTGCATCGTTTGTTTTGTCGGGTTCCATCGTGATATCCGAATGCCCGACTCGCATCCCATTTACAAAAGCGTTTACAGCCCCCTGTTTAAGACTTTTTCCAAAGCAGGATACTTGCATTTCGACGGTTGCATCATCGCCGGTTTTCATGCAAACGTTGCGAAGCCCGTAGTTCCAGGGGTTTGCCGGCGCAACGGAAACCAGGGCCACTGGGTTTTCCTGTCGAACTCTGAATAAAGAATCAAAAAACATGCTTTCTTTTTTTTGAAAATCGGATAACACAACCAGATATCGAATCGCGTTCGTGCCTTGCTTCTTTGATTCAAAGACATTCATCATTTCCTCTACGTTGCTCGCGCCGTGGCGTGACGATCCGTGAGGTTTGCCTATGACTGATTGTAAAGGTTCAAATTCGTTGCGCATGTCATCGAACAGATATTTTTTTTCAAATTGGGAACAATATTTATTCAAGCTGTCCATAACAGCAAAAGCTTTTTGCCGTAAACTGACACCGTTGTCAATGTATTCCATACTGATAGTCGGATCGATATAGGCATATAGTTCGGTTGAAGGATCGGCTATTTTGGAAAAAAGGTTTTCCCTGTTATAGGGAACGGCAAACAAAAAGACGATAATGGCAAGAATTGCACATCGAGTTAATAATAAAAGGATCTTTTTTATTGAACGTATTTTGCTTGTTCGCATTGCTCCTGCCGGAAAAAAGCGCATTGTAGAAAATTGAAAACGCTTTTTGGAATGTCGTTGCAAAAAATGAATAACGATTGGTACCAGGCATGCCGTAAGAGCCCAAACAAAATGCGGATGCAAAAAAGTGATGGCCCTCAAAGCAATCGCTTTCGTTTTTGCAGAATACGTATCAACGCTTTTGCAAACGGTTCATCGGTCACAATGGTTTCCATGGAAATATGCAAATCGGTGCATGCGGTTTCTATAGCCTTCCGATGGGAGGCCATGGAAACCGCAAAATATTCTTGAGCCGTTCTTTTGTCAAGCTTAACGATCGTTTCCGTTTCCATATCTATCATTTCACAGGATTCCCCTGGGGCAAAGACCGCCTCTGCAGGGTCCAAAAGCCATACTGCTAAAACGTCCTGTTTCTTAAAACGCAGATGCCGCAAACCACGGATTATTTCCTTAGGATCATCGAAAAAATCTGATATGACGATGCACATTCCTCTTCGAGACATACCCCTTGCCATACGTTCCAAACAAGTACCGCACCTGGTTTCTTTACCGCTTTCCATGGCATTGAGACTCGTTAAAATGGCATTCAATTGCGCATTGGTGGATTTTGGAGGCAAATATAACGATTGATCGCTGTCAAAGGCGCAGAGTCCTACTGCGTCGCGCTGTCGAATAAGTATCCAGCACAGCGATGCTGCCAACGTCCTCGCATATTCGAATTTACTCATTTCCGAGCCTTGCGAAAATCCCATTGACCCGCTTTTGTCAATTAATACCGTGGCAAATAAATTTGTTTCGTCTTCAAAGAGCCTGACAACCGATTTGCCCGTTTTGGCAAACTTCCGCCAATCTATTTTTCTGGAGTCTTCTCCGCTTTGATACGAACGGTATTCGAGGAATTCGGCCGAGAAACCGTGATAGGGGCTTTTATGCAAGCCCGCGATAGTACCTTCGACAATGCTTTTTGCGCGTAAAGAAAGGCTTCTTATCGGCGCAAGATGTTCGGGTTTAAGAAAGGAAACCGCTTTTTTCATAGGAGCTTTCCGTGATAGGAAAGGATTATGCGAAGCCTACTCATTCTCCCAAGGCAATCCTTGGGAATCGTCCGGACCTGCCGAAAGTTCCTTTGTCTTTTTCGCGATTATTGCCGACATGGCTGCCTCGTTTTTGTAATTTTTCACAATTTCGGCAATACGTTCTTTAACCGTGCGCATGTCCGAATCGGAAAAAGCGGAGACAAACAAGGCATCCGGAAATTGAACGCTCAGTCGTTTACGCTCGACAGGATTCGGAACCCGGTCGATTTTGTTGAAAACCATGATGTGGGGAATTGTATCCGCCTTAAGATCGGTCAGTACTTCTTTTACCGTTTGCAATTGATGCTTTGACCATGTGCACGATGCGTCCATGACAATAATCAGCAGATCCGCCTGCGATACGACCTCCAAGGTTCCCTTGAAAGAAGCGACCAAATCATGCGGCAGTTTTCGCAAAAATCCCACGGTATCGGATATAACAATTTCGCCGATACCCTGAATAAAGGTCCTGCGCGTGGCAGTATCAAGGGTTGCAAAAAGCTTGTTTTCCACGAGCACGTCAGCGTTTGACAATTTGTTAAGCAGCGACGACTTTCCGACATTGGTATATCCGACAAGGGTTACTTTAAAGGCACCATCCCGCGATTTTCTTTGAGTTTCGCGCGCTTTTTCAACCTTTTTCAGTTTGTCTTTCAAGTCGCTTATCTTTTTCTGTATTATCCTTCTGTCAACCTCAAGCTGTTTTTCGCCCGGACCTTTGGTGCCTATGCCGCCGACCTGTTGCGAAAAATGCGTCCAAGCATGCGTCAACCTGGGGTACAATGCTTTCATCTGTGCAAGCTCGACTTGAATTTTTGCCTCATTGGTTCGGGCATGCTTCGCAAAAATATCAAGAATCAATTGGCTGCGGTCTATAACCTTGCCTTCGATTACTTTTTCAATGTTCCGTACCTGAGCCGCCGAAAGTTGGGCATCGATGATGACTGTTTTGCACTGTTTTTCCCGCATAATCCCGCTGATTTCGGCCAGTTTTCCGCTGCCGATGTAGGTCGATGATACCGGAGACGGCCTATTCTGAACTACGGTTTCGATAATGGTGGCCCCGGCGGTTGCACATAGCATTTCCATTTCTTTCATATCGATTTCGAACAAGGCTTCATCCTGGTTCCCAAGACGAATACCAGCCAAGACGACCCGTTCGCTCGGAGGAGGCACATCGGTGTCGTACAGCCGTTGATTTTTCATATATTGCCCTTGGCTAGTCCGGGCAAAACGGCACGAGTCGCTTTTTCAGAAGGGGTCAGCGTAAGAATTTGCGGTTCGTTTTCCGTGATTAGTATCGTGTGTTCGAATTGAGCGGAAAGAGAACCGTCTTTCGTGCGAACGGTCCATTTATCCTTTTTATCGGTAATCACATCCCAATGGCCCAGATTTATCATCGGCTCAACGGTCAGGGTCATTCCGGGTTGCAAAATAACGTCGTCGCAGTCTCTTGCGATATGGTGATAAACGCTGAAAAACTCATGAAAATTCGTACCGATCCCATGGCCGGTGTACTGATGAACAACCGAACACCCTTTCGAAGTGACGAACGGCTCAATGGCCTGGGCAATGGCGCGTAAATGATTTCCCGCTAAGCAGGCTTCGATTCCGAGTTGCAGAGCACGGGCGGTAACGGTTACAAGATGTATAGCCTCTGGCGAACCAGTTCCTATTATAAAAGTCTCCGACGAATCGCCGAAAAAGCCGTCGACAATCGACGTTAAATCAACATTGACTATATCCCCGTTTTTAAGGACTTCCGTGTCGCTGGGAATGCCATGGCAAACGACATTGTTTATGGAGGTGCAAATGGACTTAGGATAGCCTTTGTAATTGAGGCAGGCTGGTATTGCCTTGTTCTTAATAGTATAGTCGTGTGCAATACGGTCCAATTCGCCGGTCGAAACGCCTTCCTTGACAAATTGGCGCATATAATCCATCAGTTCGCCGTTGAATGCACCTGCTTTACGCATACCCTCTATTTCACGGGCAGTTTTGATATAATGGGGCCGGCCAGGTGATGGTTGCGCTGGCGCGACCGCATCGGAAAGCATGTGACATTTCTTATATTTTTTCCCGCTGCCGCAATAGCACGGATCGTTTCGGTTTGGTAGTGTATTCATGCTATAAAAAATAGTTGGTACCAGGCGCTCCGATCTAAAACAATTTGCCTAAAATTGCGGGTATAACATGCTCCACACGCAATATGCGGCTTCCGAAGTTGACTGCTTTGAATCCTTGCTTTTTTAATAATTCAACTTCAAAAGGGATAAATCCGCCTTCCGGTCCGATAGCAAGGGTTATCGGGCCTAAAATCCCAGACGGGCATGGGGACTGCGAGCCTGGATGCGCGACAAGCGCTTGCGTATTTTTAATTATTTCGGGAATATCGTCTTCGGCAAAAGGCTTAAATTTTTTTTTAAATTCTATGCTTGGCATGACTGTATCGCGTGCCTGTTCCAATCCGGCGATGCAATGAGATCGAATTTCTTCATCTTTTAAAAAAGGACTGTCCCAATATCCTTTTTCCACGCGCCAGGTTTCTATGACATAAATCTTTTTGACCCCCATTGCAGTGATGCATTCCAATACTCTCCGGAAAACTTTGGGTCTGGGTAAGGCCAAAACCAACGTCAGCGGCATCGCAACGGGCGGTTTTTCCATCAAATCAACATCCATGACGCAGGAAGTTCCATCCAGAGAACGGATTATCCCGATTCCGAGCTTTCCATTCAGGATTCCAACTCGCAAGGAATCTCCGCTCGATGCTTTATGAACTTGCCTGATATGATCTAATCTTTTATCCGTAATTGCGACGCTTTTTTCTCCGATAAAATCGGTTGAGAAAAGAAGTATGCAGTTCATGAATTATGAATGCAGGCAACCAAGTGGTTATCGCCGATATCGGTGAGTACAATATCATTGCTGAGGCAATCGCCGGTACCCGAACCGCATCGGGGATAAAATGGGCAACCCGTTATTGATTCCATCACGGGTCTCTCGTCGGCAAGTGGAGCGAGTTTCCGTTTTCTGCCTTTACCAACGATGGGAATACTTGACAATAGCGCCTTCGTATACGGATGCGTCGGGTTGGTAAAAATCTGCGCTTCGGTACCCATTTCCATTATGCGGCCCTGATACATGACTGCGATGCGGTTAGCCATATGCCGCACAACAGCCAAATCATGGGAAATAATAACAAGCGTTTGATTAAAACGTTCCCGCAGCTCTTGTAATAAATTAATGATTTGTGCTCGAATCGAAACGTCCAAAGCGCTAACCGGTTCATCGGCAATAACGATTTCCGGTGATACTGCAAGTGCGCGTGCGATACCGATTCTCTGACGTTGGCCCCCGGAAAATTCATGCGGATATCTATTGATGAAATCCTTCGAAAGCCCTACATTGTCAAGCAAGTCTAAAACTCGCTCGTGCCGTTTTTTTGCATTGCCGAGCCCGTGAATAATCAAAGGTTCCTCAATAAGGGTGCGAACGGTCATTCGGGGGTTTAACGACGAAAAAGGATCTTGAAAAATCATTTGAATGCTTCGCCGCATAAGTGCGCAATCTTTTTTACTCGACGAATCCCAATCAATGCCTTTTTCTTTAAATGGCCCGATCGCCAGTTTTATGAACCCATCTGTTTTTTTGACCAACCCCATAAGAGCATGGGCAATGGTAGTTTTACCGCATCCCGATTCACCGACAATTGCAAAAACCTCGCCGCGTCGCACGCAAAACGATACCCCGTCGACAGCCTTAACATGCCCGACGATTGTTCCGAAAATTCCCTTAAGAATCGGAAAATGGACCCTGAGGTTATCGATTTCGATACTATGATCGTTATGCGGCATTTGGTTATTAGGCATATAAAAAACACCGTACGAAATGAGAATGTTGCACCTCATAGTATCCGGGATGTTCAATCTCGCATCGAGGCATTTTTCTGTCGCAACGGGGATGAAACGGGCAACCTTTCGGTATCGAAAGCGGCGAAGGCACTTCGCCCGGAATCACTTTGAGTCTTGATTCCTTTTTGTCTATATCGGGAATTGTGGCTAAAAGACCTTGGGTGTACGGATGCAAAGGCGAGGAAAAAAGCGATTGCGTTGAAGCATATTCCATTGCCTCACCCGCATACATGACCAGCACATCATGGGCGATATCGGCCACGACACCAAGGTCATGGGTAATCATGATCATGCTCATATTCATTGCCTGCTGCAACGACAATAGCAAATCAAGGATCTTTGCCTGAACCGTAACGTCAAGCGCCGTAGTGGGCTCGTCGGCAATGAGCAATGCAGGCGTACATGCCAATGCCATTGCTATCATGACACGCTGGCGCATGCCGCCCGACAATTGATGCGGATAACTTTTCGCAACATCCGCGGGCCGGGGAATGCCGACTTTGTCCAGCATTTCAAGTGCCCGGTCATTGGCTTGCTTTGGGGTTGCGTTTTGATGAAACGAAACGCTTTCCGCGATCTGGTGCCCGCAGGTGTAGACCGGGTTGAGAGACGTCATGGGGTCTTGAAAAATCATCGACATTTTATTGCCGCGCAAGGCGTGCATTTCTTTTTTGGAAAGCGCAAGGATATTTTTGCCTTCGAATTCTATTTCGCCTTGCGTAATGCGACCGGGCGGTTGGGGAACCAGTCGCATCAGCGATAAAGCGGTCACACTTTTCCCGCATCCCGACTCGCCGACAATACCGAGTGATTTGGTTTGCATGACATCGAACGAAAGCCCGCTTACCGCACGACCAACGCCTTCGTCCTGATAAAACGAAACATGCAGATTTTTACAGGATAGGCATAGCGGCATAGTGGTTCAGAATTCTGCGTGAAGACTTGCGCCAGAAGAACCGTGAAAAGGATCATATTGCGGGACAATATGAACCGAGGAAACAACCGATGTCGCCGCTTTCTGGGCCGACACACGCGCATCGATGAATGAAACCAAACGGTCTAAAACCATTGCGCCCAGAAAAAAGGAGGAAGCAACATTATAGGCTTTCGATTTATCAAGTAACGCGCTGTATTTTTTCCGGTTCTCCGTGTCGTCCCATCGCCATTGAAGATTTTCCGTCAAATAATCCTTGTCCTGATTGCGATAGGCCAATTCCATGTATTTATTGTGCCCCCGCGAAATCGATTGATTAAGACCATCCGATTCGTCGTAAATACCGACATCGGCCCAAAACTGATTGTTAGCGCCTGCTCCCCCAATAACGTTTGCATGGTCCCATGCAAAAACTTTTGCATCATTCAAAATTTGATTTGAATAATGATTGCAGAAAAAAGCACCGAAAATAAAAAGAGCTTCCACCGAGTAATAGGCTAAAGCTCTATTGTTTTGTTCGAGATATTGCTGACCAAGACCGGGAAGTACTATAGAGCCGACCATGGCTAAAAGCCCGGATTTCTCGGGCTCGGAACTTTTTTTAAATACATTTATCGTATCGGTCGAGACACCCAATTCCTGAACAACGACCTGTGAATGTGCGGAAAAAGCCGCAACAGACAACACGGTCGCAAAAAGAAGGTTGCGAAGCATTAAAACCTTACCTTTAATGCGATACCCGGGGTCACGGTGGAAAAACTCAGCGTTGAGGCAGGTTCTATGCTGATTTTTTCAAGAAACGATTGTTTGCCCAACAATTCGTCGTTATAAACTTTTGCACTTATCAAGGCATCGATCGAGGAAACGATATGGTTGATCAAAATGACGAACAATATATTGGTCGCATATTTATAATCGTGATTATTAGCGTCGCTGATTATAGAATTGTACTGATCGGCTTTTGCCGAATGACCGTAAAAGGTTTCATCGGAAATTGGCTGATTGGTAGTTTTATCTACTAAATTGATAAGATACGATCCGGATCCACCCATAGTGGTTGTGTCGCTAGTTGCTACCTGATAATTATATTGACCGGAACCAGTAATTTGACCGCCGGAGCCAGCATTCTCAATTGCATAGAGCGTTGGCTCGCAATCTTTCCATCCCTGAACAAAAGCTTTTGTACCAATGGTATTGTAATAATCCTGAGACGGACCGCTTTTATAGGCATTTTGAAAGTTTATCAATGCCGAATCAAAGTAAATCTCATTCATTTTGTCTTTAGCAGCCGAATCCGTCATATTCCCATGATCGGGGCTTGCAAAAAAGGCCTTTAAATCATCATAGTATTGTTGCATTAGCTTCGGGTCATAATTCCCATTTGCAATCGCTTTTGCCTGGGCGATTTTGGTATCGCCTCTATGGTTATAATAGGCACTGAGCCCGATGATTGCACCTTCGGCAAGCACATAAAGCCCGGCTTTTACATAATTCGAGGTTTTACCTATGTAAACCTGTCCCAATCCGGGAATACAGAGAGACAATATCATGGCAAGTTTGGGAGACTTGTAATCCTTGAGGTTTCTCGCAAAATTTATTGGTCGGACATCTTCAATTTTGATCGGGACCGCTTGCTTAACAACAGGTGCTGTTTCTGTTTTTACCGTCGATGCGGCCGGAGTTTCCGTAGCTTTTTGTTGCGCCGCTACGCCGGCAGAATCGGATTTTTGTTTGTTAGTATCGAGAGGTGCAGCAGCGTTGGTTGCCGAAGTGTCTTTTTTTAAAGGAGCCGGAGTTGCTGTTGCGGGAGTTTTTTGAGGTGCGGATTCACCTTTTTCCGGTAACAGAAAATCTTCTTCATCGATAATTTCTTCTTTGGAATTGCTTTTCTTAGCGTTTACTGCCGGTTTTGCGATAGGTTTGTCATTTTTTTCAGGTGCGGGAGAATTTACGGATTTGGTTGTTGTGGTCGAAATCTTTGTGGAATCCTGGCTTGCATAAGAAATACCAAATGCAAAAAATGCAATACCAAGCAAATATTTCCAGTCGGTTATGCGTTTGATCATGAAAAGCTCCTCATAGTACGATTTCGGACTGGATGGGCTTTTATTTTATCTTTAAAACACCACACTTTTTAAATAGCTATAATATTTGATATAATGGTTTTTACAAGCCTAAAACATCCCGCATGGAATAGAGACCCGACTTTTGCGATGAAAGCCATTTTGCCGCAGTGACTGCTCCGCGCGCAAACGTGCTTCTACTATGAGCCATATGACGTAGCTCCAATCGTTCGCCCAAACCTGCAAACAAAACGGTGTGGTCGCCGACAATATCGCCACCGCGCACCGCATGCATTCCGATTTCTTTATTGGTGCGTGCGCCGACCATACCTTGTCTGCCGTTTTTAATCGCCTCGTCATAGGACATGTTTATGGCAGAAGCGGCAATTTCACCGAGTTTCACCGCAGTGCCGCTTGGCGCGTCTTTTTTCAAGCGATGATGCGCTTCGACAATTTCTATGTCGAATGTTTCGCCGAGCCGTTTCGAAACAAGCTCGGTAAGAATGAAAAGTAAATTAACGCCGAGACTCATGTTCGGGCTGTATACGATCGGCATTCCCTGTGACGATTTTTTTATTCTATCAACGCCGGTCGCATCGATTCCGGTGGTGCCCACGACAATGCGAGCTTTCTTTTTATCAATCGCGTCGAGAAACGACATTGTTGCCGACGGAGCGGTAAAATCAATTATTACGCTCGAATCAACCGCAGCGGCGGTAAGCGAATCCGTAACCAAAACACCCAAAGCGCCCTGGCCAATAATTTCACCGTAATCTTTTCCGATTGAGGGATGACCTTTATATTCGATACACCCGACGAGACGGCATTGCGCATCAGATAAAACGCAAGCGGCGATTTCTTTTCCCATTTTACCGCAACTGCCGGTAATAATAATATCTGTAGTCATAGCGGTTTTCCATTACGGCATTCCAAAATTCCAACCATTGGCCCGTCTTCCAAAGGATTGGAAGGCATACTGCCGGTTGAACGGCAGTATGCCCATTTTATGAGAGTTTGTTTATTCCGCTTTCCGCAAGTACTGCAAGCAATTTCGTCCGATTGCCGCTTTCCATAGCCCACAACGGCAACCGTAATGAGCCCGCAGCCAAACCCATATGATTCATCGCCGCTTTAACCGGGCCGGGATTTGTCTCGATGAACATCGCATTTGAAACAGGCATCAGCGCTTCGTGATGCTCCAAAGCCGTTTTCAAATCACCCTGTTCGAATGCATTGATAAGCGCAACCATTTTCTCCGGCCAAATATTGCCGACAACGGAAATAACGCCTTTGCCGCCGCAACAAAGAATCGGCAATGTCAATGCATCGTCGCCCGACAATACGGTGAGACGATCGCCGCATCGCTTGTGGATTTCCGATATTTGCAACACATTGCCGCTTGCTTCCTTGACAGCGACGATCGATTTAAATTCGCAAAGCCGTTCTATGGTTTGCGGGAGCATATTGACGCCGGTACGGCCGGGAACATTGTAAAGCACAATAGGAATATCGACCGTTGTTGCAATAAGCTTATAATGTTGATACAAACCTTCCTGTGTCGGCTTGTTATAATACGGCGTAATGCAAAGAATGGCCTGCGCACCCACTTTTTTAGCGTGCTTTGCCGCTTCAATTGACTCACGAGTATTATTGGAACCCGCGCCGGCAATAACCTGTATCCGGCCTTTTACCTGATCGAGTGCGATATCGACAACGCGGTTATGTTCGTCCCAGGAAAGCGTGGCCGATTCGCCGGTTGTCCCACAAGGAACAACCCCTGCGATTCCCCGCTCTATCAGGAATTCGATATTCGACCGCAAGCCGGTTTCGTCGATTTGCCCGTCCGCTGTAAACGGCGTCACTATCGCAACGTAACATCCTTGCAATTTCATTCAAAACCTCTCTGTAGAGATTACAGAAGCCAAAGCCGCTTATGCGGCCTCGTCTTTAACGACCCAAACTTTTAATTTCGCGTATTCATCTTTGTAAAGCTTTACCGAAACGGTGTATACCCCAAGCTGTTTGATGGGCTCTTCAAGTTCGATGTCGCGCTTTTCAACCGCAAAGCCTTCTTTAGTCAAGAAGTCCGCGATTTCCTGCGTGGTGACCGAACCGAAAAGTTTGTCTTCTTCGCCCACTTTAACTTTAATGGTGCAAGGCACTTTTTCGATTTGCTTTGCCTGCACCCTTGCCTGCTTGAGTTTTTTCTCTTCTCGTTTGTCGGAAAGCTTCCGCGATTCCGCAACGGCCTTTTTATTTCCCTCGGTCGCTATGACGGCGATTCCCTGGGGAATGAGGAAATTCCGTGCGTAGCCGTCTTTCACCGTGACGACTTCCATGGCCTTTCCCAACTTTTCATGATCTTTCTTTAATACCACTTCCATAGCAGAATGCTCCTCTTTTTCTTGCTTTAGTAAATGACAGGGGCGGATTATCTGATGTTTTCCGCCACAAACGGGATCATCGCCAAATAACGTGCACGCTTAATGGCAACGGAAAGCGCCTTTTGATGCTTTGCACAAACGCCCGACAACCGGCGCGGAACAATTTTTCCCCGTTCGGTAATGAAACTTTCCATCATTCTCTGATCTTTATAATCCGGTTCAATTGAATTCTGGTCAAACCAACATACTTTTTTCATTCTTGCTTTTTTATACATTATGCACGCTCCTCAGATGATGGCACAACAACATCCGCCTTTGCCGGTCGGTCTTCTCTTACAACTGTGAGATGCCGCAAAACAGTCTCGTTCAGTTTGAGGAATTTTTCCAATTTACCGGCAACATCACCTTCGCCGGAATAATTAAAGAGGTGATAAACGCCTGATTTTTTCTTTTTAATGATGTAAGCCATGTGACGTTTTCCCCACACGACTGTCGATTCAAAAGCGGCGTTTTTAGCAAGGAACTCTTCAATCTTTTTGCTTTCACCGATAATGGTGTCGTCAGAAAGAGTGCCGTCAAATATGACGATAGACTCGTACGGTCGTTTCAACGCGAACCTCCTTTGGTCAAAGGCTTCATCTGTGCACCGCGTTCAATGTGCTATGATGAAGCAGGATGTAAGATAGTGCAGGAAAAACCCTGCGAGACAAGAACATTATTTCAAAATACTTTTATCCGGACTATTGAAAACCGCAGTTGCTTTTTCAACAGTATTATTTACAAAAATTTCTATTCCGTTCAACGCCTTCTTAGAAACATTCAGAACGATTTTTTCTTCCTGCTCCGTAAATTTTCCCAAGACAAAATCTATGGTGCTCATATCCTTAGGTCGAGGGCCGATACCGATTCGTAAACGAGGAAAATCCTGGCCAATCGCCTCGATAATCGACTTTAGGCCGTTATGCCCTCCGTCGGAGCCGCCCTGGCGAAAGCGCATGCTTCCCAAGGAAAGATTATAATCATCTACGACAATCAAACAGCGGCCAACGGGCAAACCCAATGTTTTCAGTGCGGCAGCGACCGCGTCGCCCGATTTATTGACAAACGTTGTTGGTTTTACAAAAGCAACATTTTTCCCTGAAAAAAAGCCGACAGCACATTGCGCCGACGGAATTGCTACTTTTTGTATATTGGTCGCATTTGCCAGACATTGATCTGCAACCATAAACCCGATATTATGGCGGGTATTTTCGTATTTGCTTCCAACATTACCAATGCCGACTATAACATAATCGGCATTGGTTTTTTGCGTTTGCCTGCGAAATACCGCGAATATATTAGATAAAAAAGACATCGCGGCTTTAAACTCTCATTGAATTATTTCTTTTTAGCGTCCTTGTCTTTTGCACCGGCTTTTGCGTCTTTTGCATCACCAGCTTTAGCAGGTTCAGCAGTTTTGGCACCATCTGCAGCAGCAGCAGCGGCACCCGCAGCAGGAGCGGCAGCGCCTTCGGCGGTTGCAGCAGCGGCTTCAGGAGCTTTAACTTCTTCCGAAGTCGGCATAATGACAACGGCAATGACTTCGTCCGGAGAATCTTTAATGATCGCATTCTCCACCGTAATATCGCGAATATGAATGGAATCTCCAATGTCGAGCTTGGAAACATCGACATTTATTTTTTCCGGAATATTTGCCGGCAAGCATTCAATTTTAATGGTTTTCGCCGAATGCTGCAGAACGCCAGCCGATTCTTTGACACCGATAGGAGGAAGCCCGACAAGCTCGATCAGAACTTGCACAGTCACTTTTTCATCCATTGCGACATGCTGAAAATCAACATGTAAAAATTTTTTCCTGTCGATAATGTCTCTCTGTATTTCTTTTATAATTGCAACAGCTTCGCCGCTGTCTTCGCTCAAACCTTGCAATTCGAAAAGATGACGGGTTTTTTTCTGACGGACCAGAGTCGTAAATTCCGCACCGCTAATCTCAATGTTTTTTGGCTGCATGTTATGGCCGTAATAGATTGCAGGAACCCAACCGGCAACGCGAGCTTTACGCGTATACGATTTCCCGGAACCAGTTCTTTGCCGGGCAGTCAATTTGATGATATCCACTCTATACCTCCTGAAAAATAATTTCCTTTTAAAATGGCAGGGGCGGATGGATTGGCCTCCGGCCCAACCGTAACGATTTATTCTTATTTCGGAAGGATTCGCCCCTCGGCGAATCTGCGGTTTCGAACCACTTTTAGTTCGAACCATCCAAACGTTTTGCTATGAATGGCAGGGGCGGATGGATTCGAACCACCGAATGCGAGGACCAAAACCTCGTGACTTGCCACTTGTCGACGCCCCTGTATGCGAATAGCAAATTTTTTAAAAATAATATTTGGGATGGCGTTTGGGAAACTTTATAGCAGAATAAATATTAAAGGGCTATTTTCAAGTAAATCATCCCGTGGCAGAAGAGCACGCAAAGCCCTTTGCATAACGGGGAAAACGCCCTTCATATCGCGGTCCGCTCAGTAGCCAACCTTAGGCATTGCTTGATTTTGAAGCTTCTTCCTCCAAATCGAAATCTTCCTCTTCACCTGGTGCGGCTTTAATAATTCCAGGATTTGCACCGGCTTTATTCAATTCAGCTTCGAACGCGTCTAATACTTTGTCTTCAATTTTTTTTCTCATCTCATTATTTATCGGATGCGCAACATCCTGATAGCTTCCATCCTTGCGTTTTCTCGAGGGCATGGATACGAAATATCCCTGCGACCCGTTAATCACTTTAAGTCCTCGAACGACAAAACAATCATCAAAAGTGATGCTTGCAAACGCCTTGAGCTTCTCTTCATTTCGCAAGGTGATCCGAACCTCTGTAATTTCCACCTGAAGCCTCCTGACATTAAGTGAAACGTGGCACGACAGCGATGTTATTTTGCATTTCGCACCCTTAAAAAGCATTGCCTCCCTATAAAATAGGGAGATATTTTAAACAATACTCTTCTCTCCTGTAGTTTAATATGTGAGATTTACCACAAAAGAAGCAAGAATAATTCTTTTTCAATTTCCAGAATAAATTGATTTAACTTGCAAGGCTTTGATGTTCAATAATTATTTTATTCATCTGTTTTGAGCAAAGTACCTATATTAAGATTTAAAACCGCAGCGTATTGCGCGTTCTTTTATGATCTTATCGAGCCGCAAACGATGAAGCAAACCAACACGATCCGGACAAGTGCAGGATGAAATCTACAAAATCAACTAACGGAATTTATCCTTCGTATACCGATAATCCGCGCGGTCAATCAAAGAAAGATCTGTTGACGCTGCTCGATTATTCGCCCGACGAAGTCAAGCATCTCATTCGCAACGCAAAAGCACTGAAGCAAAAACGTTTGAAAAAAGACCCTAAAGCCTTTGCCGAAAAGACCGGGGTTTTGATTTTCGAGAAGCCTTCGCTTCGCACCCGCATTACATTCGAAACCGCAATAAACGAACTGGGCGGCCACGCCATCTATATGGGATCCGATATGGGTCAGATGGGAAAACGGGAAAGCGTCAAGGATGTCGCAATGAATCTTGAACGCTGGGTGCATCTGATTATTGCGCGCACGTTTTCACACAAAACCGTCACCGAATTAGCTGCGCATAGTTCAATACCTGTCATTAACGCCTTGTCCGATACGTTTCATCCCTGCCAGGCACTGGCCCTTGGCTTGACAATGTACGAACGTTTAGACGCCCCGAAAAAAGCGCACGTCGTATTTGTCGGCGACGGTAACAATGTCTGCCAGTCGATTATGGTATTATGCGCAAAACTGGGATACCGGTTTACCGCCGTTGGCCCAAAAGGATATCAACCCAAACCGGACATCGTTTTTCAATGCAGGAAAATCGCCCAACAAACCGGCGCCTCGATTGCCCTTGCAACAAATGTCAACGACGCGGTTGCCGACGCCTCGGTTCTTTACACCGATGTCTGGACCAGTATGGGTCAGGAGCAGGAAACGGCTGTACGGATAAAAAAATTCAAGCAATTTCAAGTGAACCAGGCTTTGCTGGCCAAAGCGCCTCGCGATTGCCTGGTTTCACATTGTTTGCCTGCCCACCGCGGCGAAGAAATCACCAGCGATGTTTTGGATTCGGCCCGGTCGATAGCACTCGATGAAGCAGAAAACAGGCTCCATATTCAAAAAGCAATCATCGTCCACCTTTTCTCCTGACCAAAGGAGCACGACCATGAAGGAAAAGCGAGCACCATTCGGAATCAAAGGCCTCGACGAAATGATTTTCGGCGGCCTTTTGCCCGGATCCGCAAATTTACTCGAAGGCGCACCCGGCACAGGCAAAACAACCATGGCCATGCAGTTTATTTATAATGGAATAACGCAATTCGACGAGCCGGGCCTTATCATTACCTTTGAAGAATTCCCGCAGCAGTATTATCATGATGCAATGCAATTCGGGTGGGACCTTAAGAAACTCGAAGCGCAAGGAAAACTCAAGGTGGTTTTTTCCGACCCCGAAACAACGCTTAAAGAATTCGAAAATGTCGACGGCACTTTCATTAATATTATAGAAAAAATGAAAATCAAACGCGTCGTCGTCGACAGCGTCACGCATTTCGAATCCTTGTCGCTCGACGAATTTCATCTTCGAGACATCGAACGGAAATTCATTAATGCTCTCAAGCGTGAAAATGTCACGAGTATCTTATTGCGAGAGAACGACAGCCTCATGGGCCAAATGGATCGCGTCACGAGCAAAATCCCGTTTATCGTCGATTCATATTTTCTCTTGCGGTATGTTGAAATAGACAGTACAATACAAAAGGCGTTCCTAATTCTTAAAATGCGCGGAAGCGATCATCAAAAAGACATCCGGCTCTTTAAGATTGGACCCAAAGGCATTGAAGTGGACGCAAAATTTTCTGGCCGTGAGGGGATCATGAGCGGCATTTCACATCATACGCCTCAGGACGCATTTGTAAACGTTTTCGGAAAAAAATAAATGCACCCGACGCTTCTGTTGGAACCGGCGCGTATCCTCCTTGCAGGATATATCCTGGCGGTGATTTGCCTTAATTTTCTCATGTTTGTTATTTCGTCGTTTTACATGAAGAAAATCGGGCAGAAGTCGCCTCGCAGCGGATTTATTATCGCCATACTTCTTGCATTGTGCTATGCAGGGAGTATTCTCGTTTCTTTCAATCGCCACCCCGATACCGCGGGGCTCGTACAGTTTGTTCTTATTATCCTTTGCGCCGCCGTTTCCGCAATCAGTTCGCTGAACCTTTTCTTTACCATGAGGAAAGTCAGGAAATAAACCATGGCAACAATGCACAGCCTCATTGTTTTCGACGCATCGGTCGTGGTTATCATGATCATTATCGCTTATCTGAGCCGCCGAATCGGCGAAGCTCTGAAAATCAAGCCGTATTATCGGTTATTATACGTTACCTCCCTGATTATAGCGATCACGGCCCTCGGAGATTCAATACTGAACGATATCAATATTCACGTTCCTGCAATAATTCCAATGGGCATCCGTTTTTGCGCCGCGGTATGTGCGTTTGTCGTAAGCTTGCGATATTGGAGCTGGGCGTTTTTCGAATACTTGAGAAAATAGGGGCATAGTCCTTATGAAAAAGAAAATCATCGTTGTAGAAGACGAAATGGACATCGCCGAGTTGGTAAAGCTCGTGCTTGAAACACAGAATTACGAGGTCCAAACCGTCTTGGATCCCTGCGCGGCCTACGACACGGTAAAACAATACAAGCCCGACCTGGTTCTTCTCGACCTGTCTATGCCCAAGCTTAACGGATGGGAAGTTTTCAAACTGATTCGAAGCGACAAGGAATTCGCCGATATACCTATTGCGATTTTAACGGCAAAAACACAAGGATTCGACGAAATGGTCGGCCTGCACGTGATGAAAGCCGATGCATATATCACCAAGCCTTTCGGCAAACAAGAATTGATAGATAAAGTTCATGGACTTATCGCAAAAAGAACCTAATAAGCGCATTCTCATCCTCGACGATGAAGAAGACGTCCTAGACTTCCTTAAAATCTATTTGGGAAGCCTGGGATGGGAAACAACTCTTGCGTCTACCACCAAAGAAGCCTTCGCGTACCTTGAGACGGAAAAGTTTTTTCTGGTGATCACCGATATTGCCATGCCCGAAATGGACGGATACGAATTTATCGGCAAGCTCAAAGACAAAGCCATTCCATCCCAGGTATTGCTCATGACCGGTTTCGGTTACAATCCAAAGCATACTCTTGTCAAGATCTACAAAACGTCGCGTTACCCTTGCCTTTTCAAGCCGTTCAATCGGGTAAAACTAACCGAAGCGGTTCAGGATGCCTACGATGCATATCATGCCGTTGATCAGGATAAGCAGCAGGAAATGCAGTCGTAATTAGTTTTTTCCGTTTTTCACCCGCAGGTAGTAATTTTGACATTCGTTTAAGCGTAATTTGGTTTCAAACCGTTTTATGCGTGCTCGTTATTTCATCTACCACTTTTAAAGAGAATTTATCATGAATCAAAAAGACATAGTCATTAAAGGCGCCCGCGAACACAACCTTAAAAACATTGACGTTACCATTCCACGGGGAAGCCTTACTGTCATTACCGGCCTTTCGGGCTCAGGAAAGTCCTCGCTCGCGTTTGACACCTTATATTCCGAAGGCCAGCGGCGGTATGTCGAATCATTATCCGCCTATGCGCGTCAATTCCTCGGTCTCATGGAAAAACCGGATGTCGACTCCATCGAAGGTTTGTCTCCCGCTATTTCAATCGAACAGAAAACCACGGGCCATAACCCTCGTTCTACCGTGGGAACCATCACCGAAATCCATGATTATATGCGGTTGCTTTTTGCAAGAATAGGCGATCCGACATGCTATAAATGCAATAGACCGATCACCCGCCAAACAGTACAGGAAATTACGGACCAAATCATGGCGCTATCGGCAAACACTAAATTCCAAATACTATCTCCTGTTATTTCCGGGCGTAAAGGAGAATACAAGGACCTTTTCGACAAACTCCAAAAAGACGGGTTCGTTCGCGTTCGCGTCGACGGTAACACATACACGCTCGACGAACAGATACCTCTTGACAAAAATAAAAAACATTCAATCGAGGTCGTTGTCGACCGCCTCGTTAATACGGCAAGTGTCAAAGGGCGGCTCGTCGACTCGATTGAAACGGCCCTCAAACTCTCGACAAACGGCACTATCATCGTTGATGTCATCGATAAACAGCCTATTGTTTTCTCCGAGCTTTTAGCCTGCCCGCATTGCGGCATTAGCTACGACGAATTGTCGCCGCGGATGTTTTCCTTCAACAATCCGTTCGGTGCCTGCGAAGACTGTAACGGTCTCGGCTATCTCATGGAAATCGATGAAGACCTTGTTGCGCCCGACCAATCGCTATCGCTTCTCGACGGTGCGATCGTTCCCTGGAACGGCGCAACGACTATGGGGGGCTGGAATCATCAAATGATGCTTGCGGTATGCAAACATTTTTCCATTCCGATAGACAAGCCATATAAATCCCTGACCGAAAAGCAGAAAACCATATTACTGCATGGCGCCGGCAATGAAAAAATCCTCATGAAATGGGAAAACCGCACAGGAGAAGGTTTCGGGCAGTTCAAAAAGCATTTTGAAGGCGTAATTCCCAACCTGCTCAGGCGGTATAAGGAATCCAATTCAGAGGAAATCAGACGATGGATCGAGGCATACATGACGCAGCGTTCCTGTCCAGGCTGCAAGGGAACCCGCCTAAAAAAACAGAGCCTCGCCATTTATATCTCGGGGAAGAATATCGCCGAATTATCTCATTTATCTATTGAAGGGCTCAAAGCATTTTTCGCGAACCTAACGCTCGCAAAGCGGCAGGAACAAATCGCCAAACAAATACTCAAGGAAATCCACGAACGGCTTTCTTTTCTTGTCAATGTAGGGCTTTCTTATTTATCGCTCGACCGCATGTCGGCGACCTTGTCCGGCGGAGAAGCGCAGCGGATACGGCTTGCGACGCAAATCGGATCCCGGCTCACGGGGGTAATTTACATATTAGACGAACCGAGCATCGGATTGCATCCGCGCGACAATTCCAAATTGCTCGACACCCTTGTCTCGCTTCGAGATCTCGGCAATACGGTTGTCGTCATCGAACACGACAAAGACACTATGCTCGCCGCCGATTGCCTCATCGATATCGGACCCGGCGCCGGCATTCACGGCGGAAAACTGGTCGCAATCGGCACACCGAAAGAAGTGATGGCAAATCCCGCTTCCACGACCGGATTATATCTGAGCGGTAAAAAGGAAATTCCCCTCCCTGCAAAACGGCGGAAACAGACAGGCAAATTTCTCGAAGTCATCGGCGCAAACGGCAACAATCTAAAGAACATCGAAGCGCAGTTTCCGCTCGGTTTATTGATTTGCGTGACCGGCGTTTCCGGATCCGGAAAAAGCACATTGATTAATCAGACATTGTATCCGACCCTCGCCCGGAAGCTGAACGGCGCAAAAATCCAGGGACTTTCCGTAAAACAGATCAAAGGACTTCAACATCTAGACAAAGTCATTGACATAGACCAATCGCCCATCGGGCGGACCCCCCGCTCGAACCCTGCGACGTATACGAAAACGTTCGACCATATCCGGACGTTATTCACCATGCTGCCCGAAAGTAAAATCCGCGGTTATAATCCCGGCCGTTTCAGTTTTAATGTCAAGGGCGGCAGATGCGAATCGTGCGAGGGCGACGGCGTTTTAAAGATAGAAATGCATTTTCTGCCCGATGTTTATGTCGAATGCGAAACCTGTCGTGGAAAGCGCTATAATCGTGAAACCTTGGAAATCACATTCAAAGGGAAGTCCATCGCCGACGTACTCGACATGACTGTCGACGAGGCTTTGGTTTTCTTCGATAAGATTCCGGCTATCAAGACGAAACTCGAGGTATTGTCCCGTGTCGGTTTGGGTTACATTCACCTCGGCCAACAAGCGACCACGCTTTCCGGCGGCGAAGCGCAGAGAATAAAACTTGCGACCGAACTTGCAAAGCGGTCCACCGGTCAAACCATTTATATACTCGACGAACCAACGACGGGACTTCACTTCGAAGACATCCTCATGCTCATGGACGTTGTTGCGGAGCTTGTTGACAAGGGGAACACGGTTCTCGTGATCGAGCATAATCTTGATGTCATTAAATGTGCCGACTGGATTATTGATCTCGGTCCCGAAGGCGGCGATAAAGGCGGTCTCATCATCGCGACAGGCACCCCGGAAGAAATCGCCAAAAACCCGAAATCCGAAACAGGAAAGTTTTTGAAACCGTATTTACGCTGATTATCGGGCTTCTTTTTTCCCCTTCTCTGCGCTGGGAGGGGAAATTCCATGCCTTCTTCTCCTTGCCAATCAATATACCTCTTGACTTCCGTTTTAACATATATTTTTTCCTTTGGAAAGCTATTTGGAAATAGTATCGGTAATTAGTATTTTACCCATTCGCAAATACATCATGTAACCGGAGGTCTTATGTTCTTCAAAGTGGTTTTTTTATTGGGATTTTTCTTTACATTTCTTTTCGCTCAATCAAAATCGGCAGTGCAGTTTTACGATACGACCGGCACCGCAAAAACGGGCAAAGTCGGTTGGACCGGCGACCAAGCCAACGGCCATATGTTCATTTTTACCCCGCAAGACGGCGAAATAGTCAAAACAAAAACCGGTGGGGTTGATATAAGCGGAACTGTTTCGGCAACCAAGTTTTCCGGCGACGGCAGCTTGCTTGTTAATCTGCCTTCTCCGGCCGCTCCTAGTGTTGGCTCTGTTATAGGACTGACGGACTCCTTAAAAGTAAAGGCAAATTCAAACGATGTGGCTTCATTGCAAATGCAAATGGCCAAAACCAAAGACTCTTCCTGGGTACTCACTAAAATCGGAGCTGCAGGCGGTGGGACAATTACAGGCGTAACACCGGATTCAGGCCTTGCAGGAGGCGGAACGACTGGAACTGTGAAGCTTAAGGTTTCGTATGGTGGCAACGGAACTGCTGTAACTGTGGCAAGAAGCGATCACAGCCATGCAATTTCCAATGTCACCGGATTGACCGACACGCTTTCGACAAGGGCTACAAAATCCTATGTTGATACGAAAGTTGCTGCAATAAATATCACGATTGCAGACGGTAGCATTACAAGTGCAAAGATTGCAGATAGTTCGATAACAGGAACAGATGTAAATAGAAATTCCAATTTAAATGTAGCAACACTGACGGCAAACGGAAAAATTGATGTTGAAGGAGCAACAGGATCCAATCTTGCAAATTTTGGTTTATCCGCTGATGCCGGTAGAGGCATCTATTTTTCCGCATCCAACTCAACAAACCCCTATGGAATGATTAGCACCAATGGCGGTCTTTATAGTCTTGCCCTTGGAATTAATGGCATTGAAAAGGCACGCATCTCTCCTGGTGGTTCTTTTGGAATTGGAACTAATAATCCTGTTGAATTATTGGATGTTAATGGTGATGTTGCAATAGGAAGGCGATTATATCCTAGAATCCCCGATTCAAATCTTGTCCTTTGTAACCGGGGACAAGGTAGTCTTTGCTTTCAAAATACGAACAATCAGGAATGGGCAAGAATAACCGGTAATGGCAATGTTGGAATAGGGACTGTTACACCAAGTTCAAAATTATCAATTTATGGTAATGACGGTGTAAATACTTCGACGTTTGACATTTATACCAAACAAGCTGGTGCTGCAGCATATCAAAAAATCGCATGGCTTGGTGCAACAGGTTCAAGTGAAAATGACGGTTTTTTCGCGTTATATGACAACGATATTAAAAGAGTTAGCATCTGTGCAAATAATAATCGAGGTGGTGACACATATTTTAATGGCGGCGGCAACGTAGGTATTGGGAATAATGCTCCTGGCTATCCGCTTGATGTAACAGGAAATATTCGCGGTACGAATGTAGCCGTAACTTCCGACCGCCGTTACAAAACCGACATAACCCCCATCGATTCGTCCCTTGCAAAAGTGTCAAAACTTCAGGGCGTTTATTACAATTGGGACAGGAAAAGATGGCCGCAAAAAAACTTCTCTGATAGCAAACAAATAGGTCTTATTGCTCAAGATGTGGAAAAAATTGTACCCGAGGTAGTGAATACCGACAAAGAGGGTTATAAATCGCTTTCTTACGATAAACTCACGGCAGTACTTATAGAGGCAATGAAGGAACAACAGAAACAAATTGAAACCCAAAAAGAAATGATAGTTTCGTTAAAAAAAGAAGTTGAAGACTTAAAGGCTGGAATAAAAAAATAAAGTTCGAGTTTCTATACTTTTATGCCTGCTCCTGGAAACATATAAGACTGGCTTTTTCCATGAGCAGGCAACGAATATTTAAAATATTTTTTTGCCTTCACATACTATTCTTTTATCAATATTTTCGTTTTTTCAATTTGATTCTTCACACTATTTAATCCGGTACCGCCTTGAACATTTCTATGAGCAATCGCGCTTTCCCATTTGAAAACTTTCAAAACATCCTTTTCAAACAAATCTGAAAATGCCTTAAGATCTGGCACCGAAAGCTCAGATAAATCCAACTTTTTTTCAACACAATGCCCTACAATTTTCCCAACAACTTTGTGCGCTGCTCGAAAAGGCATTCCTTTTTCAACAAGATAATCCGCAACATCGGTCGCTAATAAAAGCGGGTCAAGGTCTCTTGAAATGTTCTCCGCTTTTACGCTAAGCGTTGCAATTACATTGGCAAAAACTTCACAAACTAGTTCCAGCTGGTCAAAACTGTCGATAAGGGGCTCTTTATCTTCCTGTAAATCTTTATAATATGCCAGCCCAACGCCTTTAAGCGTTGTTGCAAAACGCGTATAATTTCCAATAAACCGTCCGGTTTTGCCGCGAATAAGTTCAAGTGAATCAGGATTCTTTTTTTGCGGCATCATGCTTGATCCGGTAGACCAGGCATCATCAAGCTCGATAAAACCAAATTCTTTCGATGACCAAATTATAAGGTCTTCGGCATATCGTGACAGCAAAATTCCCGTAGAGCAACAGGCGGAAAGTGCCTCGAGAATAAAATCGCGCGACGAAACGCCGTCTATACTATTTTCAGATACTTCGCTAAATCCGAGCTCTTCCGCAAGATAATTTCTATCTATGGCAAACCCGGTACCTGCAATAGCGCCGCTGCCCAGCGGCATAATATCCGCAGTATCCGTTGCATTTGAAAACCGTTTTTTTTCCCGTTCCAACGCAAATAATAGAGAAAGCCAAAAATGCGAAAGCAATATCGGTTGCGCCTGTTGTAAATGTGTAAATGCAGGCGAAATAACCTTTATATCGTTTTGGGCTCTCGCCAATAATGCCTTTTGTATGCAAAGAATTTTTGTTCTGATTACTGCCATTCGACGCATCGTATATAGACGGGTATCGGTAACGACCTGATCGTTTCGCGAGCGACCGGTGTGAAGTTTTTCACCTGCTTTGCCGATTTTTTCAACAAGCAGCCGTTCAACGGCCATGTGAATATCTTCGTCCGACGAAAGAAACCGAATCGTTCCCTTTGCAAAGTCCGCTTGGATTTTCTTTAATCCCTTTACAATTGCAGTATATTCTTTTCCGGACAGCACTTTTGCTTTTTTCAACGCCGCTGCCCAGGCCATGCTTCCCGAAACATCTTCTTCTATAAGCGCTTTGTCCACAGGAAGCGAATTGTTGAATTGCTCCATAAGTTTTGCCGAGGGTTTTGAAAAACGACCGTCCCACATTTTCATGCTTCTACTCCCCGTATCTTAAGCTGAAGGCTCTTTTTTCCGTTCCATTCGTTTTCGTCTAGGGTAAACGCAAGCGTATATCCTTGTACATTGACAAATTCCTTAATGCGATTTCCGAAATTAAACGCTACCGCGTCCATAAACAACGGATTTCCCGATTGTTGGACTGCAAGTTTGAGATGGTTTTTGCCGACTATTTTCGGGCTAAATTTGTTTTGCAAGTCCCGGCAAACCATAACCGGACGCGAATTACCCGGTCCAAACGGCTCCATTTGCTTTATGATGGAATACAATTTAGGTGTGATGTCGGCCATCTGCACTTCAACGTCGGCGGTGATTTTAGGTATTAAATCGTCGGGCGCAAGCCTCTTTCGAGCAATCTCGTTAAAGCGTGTCCTGAACGCTTCGATGTTTTCCTGTTTAATACTCATTCCGGCCGCTGCCGCATGCCCGCCGAAACCCTCAAGCAAATCTTGACATTCAGTAAGCGCTTCGTGCAAATGAAAACCGGGAATGCTTCTTCCGGATCCGCGGGCGATACCGTTTTCACCAATAGAAAACAAAATCGAGGGTCTATGGTATTTCTCAACAACTTTTGAGGCGACAATGCCGACGACACCGCAATGCCAATTCGTATTTCCGGCGATTATCGCATAATCATTAGCCTGATCGCAATGTGTTTCCACCCAGGCAAAAGCCTCTTGCTGAATTGCAGCGTCAAGTGCGCGACGTTCGATATTTGCGCCTTTTAATTCGTTTGCTATCCGCTCTGCAACTTGAACAGTATCGGTAAGCAACAATTCGACGCCTCGCCTGGAATCGCCGAGACGACCCGTTGCATTTATGCACGGAGCAATTTTAAACACAACGTCACTGGTCGACAGGTTTTTGCCCAGGCATCCTTGTGCTGCGAGCAATGCCATAAGTCCGGTGTTTCGAGTATTTTGCAGCATGGCAAATCCGAGACTTACGATTACTCTGTTTTCACCGCGCATTGGAACAATATCTGCGGCAGTTCCCAAAGCCGCGAGGTCCAAAAACATAGACCATAACACATCGTCTCCGCCCATACGTTTTACAAGACCCTGGGCTAGTTTCAATGCGACGCCGACACCGGCAAGCGAATTATCAGGATATCCCGAATTTTTAACTTTGGGATTTAAAATCGCATATGCGTTCGGTAGAGGATCCTTGGGTTCATGATGATCGGTAACGATAACGTCCATACCTTGATCATATGCCAACGCGATTTCGTCATTTGCGGTTATGCCGCAATCGACCGTAATTACGAGCGTAGCCCCTTTTTGGGCAATTGCCGAAATGCCGTCGGCCGAAAGCCCGTATCCTTCTGTCAATCTGTTGGGAAGATAAAAATCGCATTTTGCGCCAAAATGACGCAATAGCCGAATAACAAGGGCCGTGGAAGTGACGCCGTCGACATCATAGTCACCGTACACGACGATGTTTTCTTTGTCCCGGATGGCGCAAAAGATTCTTTCGCAAGCCTTGCCCATGTCGGCAAATAAAAAAGGATCGGAAAATTGCGAAATGTCGGGACGGAAAAACTGTTTGCATTCGTCAAAAGTATTGAGCCCTCGGGCAACGAGAATACGCGCGACAACCAAAGAGACGCCAAGCGCTGCGGCCAGGTCTTGAGCCGCGGTCTCGTTGAGGTCTCGAACGACAATGGTTTCCTTTGCCTGACGCATAGTTCCCTGCATTGCTTTACCTGTTCTAGGCTACTTTTGCTCCGGGTTGAACTGCATCTTCAGGCTTGACGAGAATGAGTTTTTCTCCGTCTTTGGCTGCCAAAAGCATACCATCGGAACGGTTTCCCATGACTGTGGCGCTTTTCAAATTCGCAATGACCACCACCTGTTTTCCAATGAGCGATTCTGCTGTATAAGACTGCGCGATACCGGCAATAACCTGGCGGAGCTTATCTTCTCCGCAATCGACTTGTACCTTGACAAGTTTTTGCGATTTTTCGATTCGCTCGGCCTGTTTAATCGTACCAACCCGCAAATCCAATGACTTGAAAACCGATATGTCGACACCTTCTTCTCCAGATTGTTTTTGGGGTAACACGGGAGCCGCAACGGTTTCAAGCGGTGCATTGCCGGTGTTCCCAATCAAAAAAAACACTTGTTCCATTTCGAGTTGTTGGACCAGCTTTTCGACAGGTCCGAGATTCCCGTTTCGTAAAGAAAACCCGAAATCGTCCCAGGAAAATGGTGCGCCGAACAATGTTTCCGCCTTTAAAGCGATATTCGGCAGAATCGGTTTGACAAAAACCATGATCGACCGTATCAGGTTCAAGCACGTTACCATGATTGCGGCGGCAGCGGCTCTATCTGTTTTGTAAAGTTCCCACGGTTTATTGTCCTGATAATATTTATTTCCCAATGTGCCGAGCGCCTGGATTCTCTCGATAACGGTTTTATAATCGGTCCTTCCGTAAGCATCGAAAATGACTTCTTCTTCTTCGACAACCGCCTGTGCGATCGCCTCGTCCCACGGAGCATCGGGAATTTTATTCTCGAAATACCGTTCGCAAAATACTACGGTGCGATGATGAAAATTGCCGATATTGTTTGCCAATGTGGTATTGACCCTGGTGACGAATTCTTCTGCATTGAGATCAAGGTCCAATGCATTGCCCGATAATTTCGCGCTGAAATAAAACCGGAGGTACTCCGCGGCTTGCGGATGATTCACCTTGTCTAAAAAGTCACGCGCTAAGATGAAGGTTCCCCTGCTCTTCGACATTTTCTCTCCGCCAACCGACAAATAGCCGTGTACGAAAATTTTCCAAGGCAACTTAAAATTAGCGCTTTTAAGCATGACAGGCCAAAAGAGCGCATGAAAATACACGATATCTTTGCCGATAAAATGAACAAGCTTAGTCGAAGAATCCGCCGACCAGTATGTGTCGACATTCTCGCCGTTATCGTCGCACCATTTTTTTGTTGACGAGAGATATCCGATCGGCGCATCAAGCCAAACGTAGAAATATTTGCCCGGCATGTCGGGAATTTCGAAACCAAAATACGGGCTATCCCGGGAAATACACCACTCCTTAAGCCCGTTTTCTATCCACGTCTTTACAAAATTCCTGATTTCCTCAACCAGGACATCGGTTGAAAGGACGTAATCACGCAGGAACTGCTCGCATTTAGCAAGTTGCACATATAAATGGGTGGATGGACGCAAAACCGGGGCATTACCGCAGGTAATGCATGCCGGGCTCTTAAGATCGGTCGGATCATACGTTGATCCGCACGCCTCGCATACGTCTCCATATTGGTCCTGCGTTCCGCATTTGGGACATGTTCCTTTAATGAAGCGATCGGGTAAAAAGCGGCCGTCGTGTTCGCAAAAATACTGAAAAATTTCCTTTTCCTCAATCAGGCCCTTTTCTTTCAAGCATTTATAAATACGTTCGGCATAGTATTTATTTTCGGGCGAATCGGTCGTATAATAAATATCGAAACCGATATTGAATCCTTTATAATCGTCAACATGGCGTTTCCAAATCTCCGATACCATTTGTTGCGGGCTGATTCCCCGTTTCATCGCATTTATTTGAATGGCGGTGCCGTGCGTATCATCTGCGCAAACGTATACCACCTTGTTTTTGCAAAGCCGTTGGAACCGAACATAGACATCCGTTTGAACAGCCTCAACCAGGTGGCCCAGATGTATGTCTCCATTTGCATAGGGTAACGCCTGCGAAACGAGGAAAGTCTCCTGTTTTGCTCCAGCCACGTTATTGCTTCTCATGCTTCACGGTTCCTTTCGCCAACTCTTCGGGACTTAGCCACTCGTCTGTTCCATCTGTAAAGCGAACCTGGCCGACGTTCTTGAATATATTGATGAAAGATAATATACCTTGTTTATCCTTGCCGTCTTTGCCTTTAATGATCAACGTACTTTCAATCGGCGGAAACTCTTTAAATGTCGTCTGATACATTTCTTCCTCGTAACGCAAACAACATAAAAGCCTGCCGCAGTTCCCTGAAATCTTTGAGGGGTTCAGAGAAATCTGCTGGTCTTTAGCCATCTGCGTGGTGATCTGCTCGAATTCATTCAAAAATGCGCTGCAACATTGTTTTCGACCGCAAACCCCGAAACCGCTCACGCGTTTCGCCTCATCGCGCACGCCGATCTGCCGCAATTCGATGCGGGTTCGATATACCGACGCCAAATCTTTGACAAGTTCCCTGAAATCAACGCGTTGCGCGGCAGTAAAATAAAACGTTATTTTACTGCCGTCAAATTGCATTTCTACTTCAACGAGCTTCATATCAAGATTGTAATGCTTGATCTTTTCCCTGCAAACCTTGTAGGCATCTTCTTCTTTTTGTAAATTCGCTTTGTGCATGTCCATGTCTTTTTCCTGGGCTTTGCGCACAATACCCTTGGCATCGCCTTTACCTCGTTTGAGCTTGACGAGAGATCCGACCAAAGACACGCGCCCGAGGTCTTCGCCCCGGTCGGCTTCCACCACGACCCAGTTGCCCTCGTCGATGGACAACTCCGCGCGGTTGCGATAAATCGCCCTTCTTTCGCCTTTAAACACGACCTCGACCAGTTTACTGTTGTTGCCCATTACAAATCTCCGTTATAGTCATTACAAAGTTTACAAGAATAATTGCGATGTTCCCATACGCCGCAACGCCCGACAATGCCGATGCGCAGGCAGCCGAAAGTTTTTCACTATTTTGGGGATTTTCGAAAATTCCCCTGGGATCATCAAGAATATCACTTGCATCAATATAGTTTTCAGAACATCCGCTCTTCTGCAAAAAACTGTTTCGTATCAAATACATCATCGACGTAAAAAAGCTTTTATGTGCCTCATAATCATTATGTTTTGCCAAATCATCAATGCGTATTGCCAACTCTCCCATATTGCCCTGAAGGCACATGCCCCAAAAGTGTTTGACAAGTGAAATACTTTCATCAAGATCCGTCGCAGCAAGCAAAAGTGCTCGCCCCAGGGAGCCTGCCGCATATTGAACGGCCCGACGCACATTCGCTTCAGATATACCGTCCCCGATCGATCCGGCAAGAGCGATTTTTATATCGTTCGCAGGCACATGTCCGAAACGTAAAATTTGACACCGTGATGCAATCGTGGGCAACACCGCCTCCGGCCTATTCGTTGTCAAGAAAACAAACGTATTCGGAGGAGGCTCCTCCAATGTTTTAAGCATGGCATTTGCGGATTCCTTGTTCATGATATCGATACCGCTCATTATCGTCACGTTGCGTAAACCCGAAACTGCACCGCGCTGAATCGCATGAGTAACTTCTTTAATCCATTCAACCGGAATAGTCGGCACTCCCGAATACGAAAGCGGCATATAGGGCGATTCAATTTTTCCAGCAATCGTAGACGATAAATAATCCCACCCCGTTTTACTGAGGCTTCCGTCCGACGATTTGTGTTCTTTCTCCATGGATACTGGAACTATTACGTGAAAATCCGGGTGATTGTTTCGCAAAACTTTCAAGCAAGCACTACATTGCAAGCAAGGTATCTCTGCGCCTTCGTGAGTACATAACAGGGCAAGGGCCAAATCCAATGCAGCGGCAAATTTCCCGACTCCGTCTTCGCCGCAAAACAAATACGCGTGGCCAAGCGTGTCACCGGCAAATGCCGGTGACAGCATTTCCTTTACTCTATCGGCGGCAATAAGATTTTTCCAGACAATAGACTTTTTATTCACGAATTGTTTTAGCCCGGTTTTCAGGAATGCACTTTAAAGAGGATTTTATATGCCTTATCCAATATAAAATAATAGATAACATAGGTGATTCTGGGACGTTTTATTTCACCTTTTTCCGTCTTCCAGCCAGGCAACCGGATCTATGGCCTCTGTAGATTTTCTCAGTTCAAAATGAAGCTTTGGCTCTTCCATCGAATTTATTTCTCCGACAAGCCCAATAACCGAACCTGCTTCAACATTGTCGTCCTTGGCAACAAGCGCGTCTTCCAGGCGCGCATATGTCGAATAATAACCGCCATGATCAATAATTACCAGTTTCCCGAGACCGCGCATCCAACCGATATAAGCAACCTTTCCGGCGGCAACGCATCTGGCCTTGTCGCCTTTGGCGCAGGCAATGTCAATGCCCGTATTCATAGTCACGGTCTTATAAACCGAATGAACGACTCTGCCGAACTCCATGACGATTTTGCCTTTTACGGGCCAGGGCAAATGCCCTTTCTCTTTTTCAAAGGTTGCATTCACGCTTTTTTCCGTCTTTGCCGGAACCTTTTTATGCTTATTTTTCTCGAGCATTGCCACGATGTTTTGCAGCTCTTTTTGGGCAGTTTCCAATTCCCTAACCATCTTCATATAAGCGTTTTTTTGGTCGCGCACGTCGCCGAGTATTTTTTTATGCTTCTGCTGTTCATCAAGTAATGCGTTGAACTCCGTTTCCTTGTCGCGTTTAAAATTGGCAAGTTTACGTTGATGTTTTTCCAAAACGGTTTTCTTGGTTTCGATGGATTGTTTGCTCGAATCGATAGAAGCGATCAATCGTCGGTCGTACAGATTCAATTCATTAAAATATCGTACTTTGTGCAACACGTCGGACATGGAATTCGAACTTAAAACAATATCGGGCAAAGTCAATTCACCCGACTTATACAAGGCACGCAGCCGCCGCTTCATTATTTCTTTACGAAGGAGTAAATCATGCTCGGCCAAAGAAAGCTGCGCCGATAAAAGGCCGATGGTCCGCGCAGTGGAATCGATCTTGACCGACATTTCCCTCAAGTACAATTCCGATGTCGAAATATTGGTTTCCAAAAGGGAAAGCTGGGTTATGACGGTCCCTTCCTGCGTTTGCAACTGCTGAAGTTTTTCACGGCCTTTTTCCAATTCCATTTTTATGGAATCCAGTACCGCGTTTTTTTCTTCTATGTTCCGTTCGAGTTCTGAAGACGCCTCTTTGGGAGCCTGTTTGATATTTTTTGCAAACAGGGAAAATTGGCAGCAAAGGACCAGGACAATGACCGCTAAGCAACCAAAAATTTGCGCACCGCACTCATGCTTCCTATGCACCCGAACATTGCCCCTATGGGAAAAAGAAAGAAAAATAGAGACCAATGTCCCCAGAAAACGGGAACATGCGAAAGAGAAATCTTGACGATAAAAAGCGCAATCACGGCCAAAGCGCCCCCGACAAGACCTTGAAGGATACCTTCAAGGATAAACGGCATTTTTATGTAGGCAGACGTTGCCCCAACGTAATGCATGTTGCGTAACAGTTCTTTGCGTCCGTAAATGGTCAGCTTGATGGTATTGGCAATCATGAAATGCAATGTGACGATCAAAACCAACCCGATGCAAATGGTAGCAGCGAGGAAGTAATTCCTGAATTTTTGAACCATCGCGACCCACGCTTGCGAAACCTGTACCTCCTCGATGCCCCGAACCGACAACAGTTCTTTTTTGAGCGTTTGCACCCGATCGGTCGTCTGCGTATTCTTATCGAGTGTCAGTTCGACCGAAACCGGAAAGGGGTTATCTTCGACCGCTTCGAGCATCGCAGTCCCGTATAGGGACTTAAAACGCGCCCAAGCCTCCTTTTTGTCAACTACGACAGTCTTGACCACTCCCTGCGTCGAACGGATATCCGAGACACATTCGGCAAGGGCAAGCGAATCGGCCGCCACAGGTTCGTCGATATACGCGACGGCCTCTACCCTTTCTGCCGCGCTTTGCAGCCACTGTTTTATATTCAAATAGCCTACCATGACGCAGCCTAAAAAAAACAAGGTGAGTCCGATGGTGACAACCGCAACAAAGGTCATAAGTTTGGCCTGGTAGAATCCTCGAAGCGCTTCTTTTACAAAGTAGAAGAAAATCATTGTACCCTGATGAACTGTTTGTCTTTGATTTTCAAAATAGTTGCCTCGGAATTGATCCGTTGGCCCTGGTCCAAAGAAATCATTCCCGACGCACCGCTATAGCCCTTTATTTTCGATAATGCCGCAGAAAGTTGCGCGGGCGTCGGCGACGAACCGAGTTCTTTAAGACATTTGGTAATGAGGCTGGCGCCGTCGTATCCCAGTGCGGCCGCACGATCGGGTTCTGCAGCGAACCGCGCCTTATAGGCAGCCTTAAAATCCAGCCATTCTTTCACTTGATTTGAAGACAAGGGCAGATTTGTCGAAATCAGGGCATTGTTGACATACTCTTTTCCATCGGCAAGAGTTTTGGGATTATGCCACCCGATGGAACCGAGCAATTGCGTTTTGAAACGATGAAATGCAGCTTGCGGCGCAATCATAACAACGTCCTCGGCTTCTGCAGGTACGAACAGACCGCCTATTTCATAACTCGAATCCGCCGGAACTTTTATTTCGGATTTTTGTTGTGACGGCAGCGCTGCATCACCGGTCAAACTTTTTTCAACCGCAGTCCGTTGAGCCTTCCGCTGTATCAACTTTGCTTGTAAATTATCGTATTGCTTTTTAAAATCTTTTGTTCCTTCTTCGTAAACCTGTTCATCGACAATCTCCCGTCCGCTTTTTTCAACTTCCTGGCGAAACCCTTTTGACAAGGCCTCCGCATATTCCGAAGCGGGCGCAATGATGGCAAAATCCCGAATATTGCAATTTTCCATAGCATATCGGGCGATTTTTGCTCCTAAAGAACCGAGTGTCGCATTCATTTGAAATATATTGGGTCCAAGGGAAGCAATCCCGTCGTCATTGGCTGTTGGCGACAACATGACAACGTCTTTATCCATGACCATGGACGCGGCAACGATGGCATCCTGGCTCAGTACCGGTCCGAGCATTATCGGCACATGATGTTCCAAGACCAATTCCTTGGTTTTCTTGGCGGTTTCTATGCCGTTTCCCCGGGTATCACAAATAATAAGTTTTACCTTTGCTCCGGTCGACGACGTGTATTGGTCGATGGCAATTTGGGCTCCCTGCAACACCTGTTTTCCTATTTCAGCATCATATCCCGACAATGGCGCCAAAAGCCCGATTTGGACCAATCCTTTTTGGCCTTCATTTATTTTAGAGATTATATCCTTTACGGGAGACGAATAGCCGGATTTGTTATACCGCTTTAAGAAAAGTTCCGCTTTTTGTTTTGCACGAAGCAACTGCCCCGATTCGAACAGTTTGGAAATTTCGTAAAACTGCAGCACTTCAATGATTTTTGCATTGAGTTCGCCGCGTGTTGAAAGAGCGTCGATTTCGTCGGCAGCCAACACTTTGTCGCCGATATGCTGGACAGCGACGATAATTTGACTGTCGACCCCTGATGCGACGCCGCCGTTTTCCGCATGAGAAAAAGCAACCAACGCTGCGGTATAATCCCGTTCCTTAACAAGAGCGACACCTTCGTAATACCATAATCGCGGTAAAAATACCGACGACCCGTATTTTTTGGAATAAATCGCGAAGAGCCGACGTACTAAGCCGTAATCGTTTTGCCGGGCACTTGATTCTATGAGCAAGGGGACAAGCTGCTCAGCGGCATTATCGTTCCCGTGGTTTTTAAGGAAGGCTTTCACAATGATGGATACCGAATCAAAATGGGAAAGCCTGACTTGCTCAACAGCTTTTTTATAAACATACTGCGGGTCATCAAGTAACGATGACGACGCGCCAAAACATGCAAGGCATAAAACAGTTATGATTAAAACCTTGGTATAGTGCATAAATTTACTCCGGATAAAATCTTCCGAACTCGGTAGTGTCGGTATTATAAATTGTTTGACGAATTTTTTCACCTTCAGACAGGACCATTTTTTTGCATACAGTACCGCCGTCCTCACTGTCATCCTGGAACGCAACATCTTCTTTAGCAAGCATCGGCGCCCCAAGCAACAAAGCGCAGAGTATTGCGTCGCTGGGTTTGCAATGAACAACGATCGTTTTTTTTTGTTGCAAAAGGTGTAATCCAGCCTTAATTTTTTGTCCTTCACAGGCAAAAAACACTGTTTTTTCGAGTGTTGCTCCAAGTTGCCGTATCAGAATTGAAGCGCTATGATTTTCGATTGCACCGGCAGTACCTTTGGTAAGGGTTGCTAATGCGATGGCACTTGCTTCATAAGCATCTACCGGTACGACGAACGTGCGTTTCCCTCCGCATTCCCGGAAAATGATTGCAGGAATAGTATTGTTCCCTATAAGGGCAAAAGAGTTGATTTCTATCGGGATGAACATACGTTTTTAAAAAATACACTTGTACGGTTATCGCCGCCAATCATTATCGTGAATTATAGCCATGCTTCGTGAGAAATGAGTCGTTGTCTCGCCACCCGGACGTCACTTTAACATGGCAAATTATTGATGCAGGCATGCCGGTTAATTTGGCAAGGTCTTCCGATGCCCTCTTTTGTATCTTGGTGATAAGACTTCCCTTTTTGCCGATGACAATGCCTTTTTGCCCGTCGGTTTCGACATGGATTGTCGCCTCGATATGATGCCTTTTTTCACTTTCTCTGTACGCGGTCACTTCCACAAAAACCGCATGCGGGACCTCATCTTGCGTATTATAAATGACCTGCTTGCGAATGTATTCCGCAGCGAAAAAGCGAAGGTTCTCATCGGTCATGTCGTCGGCGCTGAAATGCATGGGACCTTCGGGAATGAACGGGTCGACAAGTGACAAAAACGCGGGCTTTGCCGACGGGTCTTTGGCATTTATGACACAGTACGGTAACGGCGCCAGCTTTTCATTGCGCAGAAAAAACAGGTTTATCATATCCTCTACGTCGTCGCAAATATCCCTTTTCGTAAAAACGATGACCGTTGGAAGCGCGGCCCGTCGCACGATAGTGGCAACCACATCTTCCTCATCGCCGTATGGCCTGCTTAAATCGACCAAATAGCAAACGACGTCCGCCGCGTCTTGCGCGAGGGCGCGAACGCTTTCGTCGATCATGCGTTCGTTGAATGCATGTTTACCCCGATGAATCCCCGGCGTATCGACAAATACGATTTGCAAGGAACCTTCAGTGTAAATGCCTTTAAAGCTTTTCCGGGTTGTTTGGGGCAAGGTTGACACGAGAGCCAACTCTTCGCCTATAACGGTATTTACCAATGTGGATTTACCGCTGTTAGGGCGTCCAACCAACGCAATAAATGCCGATCTCGTTTTTTCTAAATTGGCCATATACCCCTCATCCGATTGGTTTGATCCCGGCGGTTGCCGCCTGTTCTTTTTTTTCAGCTTTCTGGGCCATTTGCTCCTGGCGGATATATTTCCTGAATATTTCGGCAGCAACAAAACTCGAATGAACGGTCCAAAATTGGTCATGAACAGTGACGACACCAACGGCAATGTGCTGACGCGAGTCGGCCGGATTTTCGGCAAACCCTACAAACCAATCTATTTTGCCAAGTACGTCTTCGTCGACCGTGCCTGTTTTTCCGCCGTAATCTATTTCGTCAAAATACTGCGAATGATGAATATAGCGGAACGCGGTGCGGGCCGTTCCCAATCGTGCGACCCGCGACATCATCGTTTTCAGACTCGATGCGGTGGATTGTTTCATCGGCGTTCGCCAGGTATGCGGCTCACATCGATAGAGCGTGCACGAATCTCCGCAAGTGACACTGTCCACGAAAGTCGGCAAAGGCATTTTGCCGTTTTCACAAACCGATGCCGCCAGCATTGCCCCGAACAAAGGCGACATCCTTGTTTTCTGGTTGAAACCGGACGAAATTTCGGCAATTGTCATTTGCGAATCGCTCGTAGAAACGTCTGCGTGGTTTATATCGTTTTCTATTTCACAGGGAATAGGGCTATTGAACCCGAATTTACCTATGTATTCCTTTATCCCCGCTGCTCCGACAACATATAACCCGATTCGTGCAAAAACAGGGTTCATGGAAAATGCATATGCCTGTTCAAATGATACGGGTTGCGATGCGGGAAGATCCTGTTTTAACTGAAATTTATACAACGTGTATTTTCTGCCAGCCAGTTGCAATTGGGACTCGGTCGTAAGTCCGCCTTTTTCTATTGCTGCCGCTGCGGTAACTGTTTTAAAAACGGATGCCGCCGGAAAGATGCTCTTGACAAACAAATTAGTGCCGATTTGCGGCTCGCCATCCCGGGTATACGACACCGAAGCAAGTACTCGGCCGGTTTTGCTGTTTAGCGCAATAAGTGCTCCGTATTTCGGATGATATTGCCTCATAAGAGTCTCGGCCGTATGCTGAACGCAGGTATCGAGGCTATAATGGACCACATATCGCTTATTTTCAGAATCAATACTGTCGCGTATTGTTCCCTGTTTGACCGGATGCTTTTTTAATAAAGCCGAAAGATCCGATAGTGTAAAACCCGATTTGGGGATTTCCGGTTTGGCAAACAATTTCAACCCCCCGAAAAAACCGGTATTTTCTTTGGGAATACTTTGTTCTTTTTGAGAATGTCCTTTTTGCGGAGTTGACGGCGCAGCATTGTCTTCGGCTTGCAAAGGCGTATGCTCTTGCACCTGATTGATGGAATCCAGGGCAACAGAATTGATTTGCACGGAACTACGGTCACCCGATTGCGTTTTCGCTATGGCCGATTTTGCAATGATCCTATGACGAGTATCTTTATGGAGTAGGAATTTGCATGCGATAGCACATACGACCAGAAACAGAATAATACGTATTCTTCCCTTTTTTGGAATTCGTAGATTTATTGCAGCAGGCTTGTCCGATCGCCCGGAAATAGTGCGCTCTACCCGATTTGTCATTGGAGACCGGGAATACGATTCAAAATTTTCTTTCATAAATTAAAAATAGCTTGTACCTTTTTCGTGTGCCTGTATTTCAATCGTATCGCAACGAAATCCTTCAATTAAAACGTGACGGCTGTTTGCAGGATAAGGTTGTTGTTTGGAACAAGCTGGTTTCCCTGCCACATATAACCATACCGTGTATCAAGAATAATCGACGCTCCTTGGGTTATTCCAATCCCGACTCGGTATCCGTAATACATGCTTGGGGTTTCTTCGAAGAAACCATCATAGGTGACGGTAGGCCCCGGAACATGCATATCGGTTGAACCGATGTCGGTTTTCGAAAAATATACTTCCGCCTTGGTGATTTTAGGGATACGTTTCAAAATTGCATCGCCAATGCCCAAATTCGCCTCAAGTCGTTGGTCCTGAGCATTATTTTTCCCTACAAGGTATTGATATGTGCCGTCGAGAATGAGAACATTGACAATATTGAATCCCATGGTCCCGAAAACACCGTCCAGGGTATTTTCCGAAGGATACTTGAGCCGGATTTCTTGGGATTTTGTTTCAATGGGATCTCTATGAATTCTTTCGTCGAAATAATAAGGCCCAAAATAGCCGGGAACAAAACTGCCTCTGATATGGCGATATTCGACCCGCGCTGAAAATGGTCCTATCCGTAAAGCAACACCCGGCAAGCCAAAGCCCCATCCCGTACGTTCGGCCTTGAACATGACCGTATCTGCAACAACTGCGGCCTGCCCGTAAACGTCCAATCCGAACACTTCGCCTTTAATCAGAGGGAGCCCTATGTCGGCACCAAGTATCGCGTACTTTGATGTGGCCCGTTGGGCCCAGGCATCTTTATTTTCTATAACCGTATCATATTCACCTTTTGCAATGAGGCTATCGCGGCCCGGCCGAGATAATTGTGATCCCGCATCCCGAAACAATTGCCGGACAAATCCGCTGTCCACAATGCCGTCCATGTCGCGGTCCGAGGCAGGACCGGTAAGGGAATAATCCCATGTCCGTGCAGGGGCATATTCATTTAAATCAACACCGTATGTGGCACCGATCGACAAATCGGCAAGCAAAGGTATACCGGTGATTTTAAGGGGACATACCGCAAGTCTTCCAGCAACAACGCCGCCGTCGTTTTTAAAATCGTTAAAATCCGCCACCATGGTCTGCAGTGTAATGCCGAGCGGCGAAATGTTATTAAGGTAAAATTGAAGACCGAGAAGTTTTTCATCGGGATAATGAAGCATATTTGTAAAACGGTCTACCACAAAGCCGTATCCGAGCGAAACACTCGACAATCCGCCGAATTTAATAAATACGGGTTCATTTTCATATCCGAATCGGACATAACGGATTTTTCTGAAAATCGATGCAAGAGTGTTGTCATTATCAAATTTCCATCCTTTGTCCGAAAATCTTCCATCAGGATCTATGAACATTTCCAGGTCCAGACAAATGCCGAATTTCCAAATTGGGATATCGGGCGACACCGCGATACGTGTCCATTGCTTACCTTCTACGGTCACGCTCCCTGCGGATATTTCCCATCGTACACCGGGAGCTGCATTAGATTGGGCCCCTTTGGGGACATCAGCCGTCTTTTCAGTTTTAGCAACTTCCTTTTTTGGCTCGGGTGAAGCGGATTGTGCCGCCGCAGCAGCAGCCGGTGCCGGAGAAACCGATGGAGTACCATTTGTCGGCGTTTGCGGTTCAGATTTTTTCGCATCCGCAGCCTTGATTTCGTTGGCAGGCACGGTGTTTTCACTTTGATTTTTCTTTTGTTCCCCGGCAACGGACGAGAACGTACCTGTCGGGGTGACACCTTGCGGGACCGTCTTGTTTTCCGATGCGACAGGGGTCTCTGCCGGAACCGTAACCGCGGTTTGCGGTTGATCTAGGTTTGAGCCGGACCATTTTTCCAGAAAGGCAATAACTTCGGCAGGCAGTGCCGCTTGCTTAAACGAAGAGCTTGCAGCCTCCCATGTACCCGAATTGCCGGGGCCGACAACAATAGCCTGACCTTTAGCATTCTCGCATTTAATTGACCCTTCCAAAACCGCGACCGTCGGTTCACCCTGTTTTGTATATTTTATGCCTGCCGCAGTCCCTACGGGAGAAAAGTTGCAACCGCGCAATGAAAAAAGAACATCGGGAAGCGCTGCCCCCGCTTTTCTTTTAAAAAACAGGGACCCTTGGTCCAAGCGTATTATCACTTGTGAATCTGACCCTGCAATGGTCATTCTCAGTTCGCCTCGAACAAGCATCGATGCACCGGATCCCATCTGCATCTTTGCACTGTATTTATCATCGAGATAAACCGAGTCTCCAAGGTCTATTACCGTGCTGTCCTTTACCGCAACCCACGAATTTGTTTTCTTTTGCCAGCATAAAACCACACCGGAATCCGGCCTAATGGAAAAAGCGGGTAAAGCATAGATAGCATGAAAAAGACCAATCATAATCAAGCCGGCAAACACGTTTCGAAGCATTGCATCCTCCCTCAATTAAACATGCGTAAGGAATCCGTATCTTTAAATTCTACATTCCTATGCAACAACTTCGCAATGGATTCCTTATACAATTTTTTCAAGCCAGTTTTCGATTTGTTGCCAGGCAATATCTACCGTCAAGCTGTTGAGACTCGCCCTCGGATCCAGGCCGAACCCGACGGTGCGGTCCCCTACGTTTGCAGCAGTCCAAAGCGGAAAACCCTTCATGGGATTCCGAATTATAATATTTTTTTCACCATACGGTCCGTTTCGTTTTTCATCCGTTGGACCAAAAATACCCGCAGTAGGAATATCCAAACATGCCGCCATATGCATAATCCCTGAATCATTGCAAAGCGCAAGTGAACATTGTGTCAATAGAGCTGCGGTCTTTTTGATTGAAACGGATTCAACAATATGCACGTTCTCTTTCATCGAAAGAGCCATTTCCCGTTTCAGTCCGTCCTCATCGGGGGAACCCAGGACAAACGCTTCCGCAGATAATTTTTTGCAAATTTTATCGCATAATTCTCCAAATCGCTTTGCGGGCCATCGCTTTACGTCCATGCCGTGCTCGACGCTGGAACCCGGATGTACGGCGATCCTTTTTTTATGAGGCGTGCGTGAGCGGCAATAGTCCTCTGCCCAGGCAAGGTCCGCATCGTCGAACTGTTTGGGAAAAATCTTTCGAACCTCGTCGTATTTCTCATTAAGAAACAATTCAACAAGCTTTATATTCTGATCGATATCATGCAGGTTTGGGTTTACTCGAAGAGGATCGGTGCATAAAAAAGACAAACTGGAAAGACGTTTTTTATCGTAGTTGAACGCAAACCGCTTAGAAATTCCCGATAAAAACGGTAAGGCAAAATACTGCCAGGTATTTGAAGGAAAAAAACATAAACTGGCATCGCAATGCATTGCCCTGAGGCGCAAAACGATTTCAAGTCCCTTTTTAACGTCTTTTTTAATTTTATCCGGATCAAAGGTCTCGATGCTGCTCCATAGCGGGTCGCCATGTGCCAGGGTTCCGATGCTATGGCGGAGTGCGATGAGGTGCAGCGAACAGTCGGGTCGTTTTTTTTTAAGAAAATGAAACGCCGGATAGCACATCAAATAATTGCCTATGCCGATCGGGCAAACGCAT